>CAYJJX010000009.1:0-82943 GCA_964370605.1 uncultured Oscillospiraceae bacterium
TATTTATCAACTTTACTCATCAGTAACCTACCTCCACTTTCGCAAAATATAAATACCCCGTACCGCAGGTACACCATAGCTATTCACTTTTCACTCTTAGTTCTTAGCTGTTTGAATTCCAATCAAAGTCTTGAAACGGTTCCGAGAAGGATACTTGCCGATGTTTCGCAAAATACCGAGATGTCAAACTCGACCGCGCTGTTTCCGAGGGTTTCCCCTGCCTCATCATCGGCGTTGTCGCTGATGCTTCGAATAATCAAGCATGGCACATCATTTTTTGCCGCAATATGGCTGACCGCCGCGCCCTCCATCTCGACACAGTCGGGATGGAAGCGAGAACGAATGTCCGACTTCATAACATCACTGCCGATGAAAAGATCGCCGGTCGCAATCTCGCCGCAAATATAGTTCACGCCAAGCTGTTTGCAGGTTTCGTCGGCGGCACAAAGCAGACGCTCATCGGCGGAATATTTTTCAAGGTTCGGATAGGATTGCGCTATCATATCGGTCTGGGCATCATGATAGTAAACACATTTTCCGAGCACAATGTCATTTATGCCGACTTTTCCGCTCATGTTGCCGGCAATACCGCTGAATATCACCGCATCACAGCCAAAGTTGGTGCACAGCAGCTGTGTTCCTGCCGCCGCCGCCGCTTTTCCCATGCCGACACAGCATATAACAATATCGGTGCCGTCATAGCTGCCTTGATAAAACTCGACACCGCCTATTTTCTCGTTGACCACATTGGTCATTTTTTCGGTTATGGCTCCAACCTCTTTTGTAAGAGCGCCTATAACGCCAATTTTTTTGAATACCGGCATTTTCATTCCTTTCTTTAGCTAACAAATACGAGAAAACTTTACACCGTTTTACAATCCGATTGTATAGCGTTTTAAACCTATAAAGTGTATCATAAAAATTCAAATTAGTTTTTGTCCTTGTCATGTGCCCATATCAATCGATATTTATGCAGAAAAACATGAAAAATATTGACCTAAACCAATGTGCATTACGGTCTCATGTGGACGTTTTTCGTGGCAAGGTACTCCTTGATCTCAGCCACCGTATAATTTTTCGCAAGTCGTGGGGAATAGAGCATACTGCTGATGATTGCCGCCTGTGCCGGACAGGTGAGAAACAGTTCGGCTATGTGCTCCGGTGTGCCCGCACCGCCCGAGGCGATGAGCGGTATCGACAGTTCCTCTGCCGCCCTTTTCGTAATATTCATCTCGTAGCCCGACACCATTCCATCATTGTCGATGCTGTTAAGACAAACCTCACCGGCACCGAGCGCCTCGCCCTTTTTCAGCCATTCCATCGCATCAAGTCCGGTCGCAAGCCGTGCACCGTCGATGAAAACTTCGTACCCACTCGGTATCTTTTCACTCACCCCGACAAATTTCACCTGTGTCGAGAGTACAATGCACTGTGAACCAAACGCTTTTGCGCCCTGCGTTATGATTTCCGGGTTGCGCACCGCCATGGAGTCAATACTGATTTTTTCTGCTCCGGCTTTTAGCGTCATGTACATGTCGTCCAGCGTTTTAATTCCCCCACCTACCGTGAAGGGGATAAAAACATGGGCGGCAACATTTTTTACCATCTGTATGTCGATTTGCCGTTTCTCGGCGCTTGCCTTGATGTCAAAAAATATCAGCTCGTCGATTCCGTCCTCATAGACACGCTCTGCCAACTGCTCGGCAGGGGCGACCTCGATGTTATCGTTGAACTGTTGAGCCTTGGTAACTACTCCGTTGACAACGTCAAAGCAGGCTATCAAACGTCTTGTCAGCATTTATGATTTTCCTTTCTCGATGTCTCGGCTATTTCAAAAATCCGTCCAGCAGACGAAGTCCGGCAGGACCGCTCTTCTCTATATGGAATTGGGTGGCGAATATATTATCACGGTTTACGGCGGAAGTGAAGCGGTGACCATATTCTGTTTCACCCCAAATATCATTACTGTCCAGTGGTTTGACATAATAGGAATTTACAAAATAAAAATAGCCGTTTTCTGCCTCAAACGATACTTCTTTTTGAAATTCAACCTCGTTCCAACCCATCTGCGGCACTCGTTGACCAATTTGGTCAAAACGCACCACTTCACCTTTCAGCCAGCCAAGGCAATCGGCATTCTCTTCTTCGCTGTGCTCAAAAAGTATCTGCATACCGACACAGACGCCCAAAAATTTGACCTTTTTTTCCAGCACAAGCTGTGTGAGCGGCTCAATAAATCCCGCCTCTTGTAACGAGCGCATGGTTGCGCCCGCACTGCCAACACCGGGCAGGATTATATGTGTTGCCTGTTGCAGGCCGCTCGTCCCTGTGACACATGCCGCTTCATATCCGAGTTTTGTCACGGCAGAAAGCACGCTGGGCGCATTTCCCGCCTTGTAATCAATTATTGCAATCACCTGTGTCTCCCCTTTCCGATTTTCTATTTGTCGTTTTGCTTGAGCAGTTCCCAAAGCTCATCAATCCTCTTCGCCGCCTTGGTGATATCCGGTTGTTCACCGTTTGGATCAAGCTCTGCAAGATAATGTAGTTTGCCGGCAACGGCATGGAGTTTCAGCAGTGCATCTTCGGCGGTTTTCTTCGCATTGCTATAATCGACCACATCGGTCAATGGCTCAATTTTTTGTGCATCGTTGCGTTTTGCCGCACCCACAAAGTCGAGCGTGAAGCTATCACCAATCTTCGGAAGTATTGGTTTCACGCCTGTTTTGCCTTCCACCAATCCGGAAAGTGCTCCTGTTGAATCAACGTCACCGTGATTAAGGAATATAAGAGAGGGGGACGGCGTGAATTCTGAAATCCACTGTACCAAAGCCTTTTGGTCGGCATGTGCCGAGATGCCGGAGATCTTTGTCACCTTTGCCTTGACCAGCACCGTCTCGCCAAATATATTCACTCGTTTTGCGCCCTCAAGCAGACGTCTGCCGAGCGTGCCTTCCGCCTGATATCCGGCAAAAACTACGCTGTTTTTGGGGTTGTAAAGGTTGTATTTGAGATGATGTTTGATTCGACCTGCATCACACATTCCGGAGGCGGAAATAATTATGCAGGATCCTTTATAGCTGTTGATCTCTCTCGATTGTGCGGTGGTGACCGACAATGTCAGCTGATCAAAGGTGATAGGATCATCGCCACGGCGCAAAACCGAGCGGGTTTCTTCATCGAAGTAGCTGTCCGCATACTCTTCAAAGAGCTGGGTCGCTTCCACCGCAAGCGGGCTATCGACAAACACCGGACAACGCTCAAAGCCTTTGAATGCACCTTCATCGTACAGCTCACGAAGATGATATAGAAGTTCCTGTGTGCGCCCTACCGCAAAGGCAGGTATGACCACCTTGCCGCCCCGTGAAAAGGTTTCCTTAACAATGCGGGCAAGCTCTTGCTTTGTGTTGTCAAGCCCCTCATGAATACGAGCGCCATAGGTGCTCTCCATCACCACACAGTCGGCGTCGGTGACATGATCGGGGTCGCAAAGCAAGGGGCGGCTGTCGTTGCCGAGATCGCCGGAAAAGACAAGTTTGCGGCGCTTTGACTGCTCATCGGTCAGCTCGATAGAAACGATCGACGATCCAAGCAGATGTCCTGCATCATAAAAGGTCAGCGAAACATCGGGCGCAATTTCTGTGGTGGTTCGATAATCAACGCTGGAAAACAGCTTCATGGTGTCTTTTACGTGTTGCTCGGTATAAAGCGGCTCTTGCGGTTCTTTTCCGGCACGGATCAACTTTTTGTTTTTCCAGTTAAGCTCGGTCTGTTGAATGTGTGCCGAGTCCATCAAAAGCAGTTCCGAAAGCCGTCGGGTAGCCGAGGTTGCAAAGATGGTACCGACAAATCCGTTTTTAATCAACATCGGAATATGACCAGAGTGGTCAATATGGCTATGCGTCAATATTACTGCATCAATTTCCGAGGCATCACAAGGTAATGTCTGCACCAAGTCATGGTCTCTCCCCTGAAACATGCCGCAGTCGATCAAGAACTTCAGATCGCCGTGTTCGAGCAGTGTGCAGCTTCCGGTAACCATGCCGGCCGCACCGAGAAATGTCAAATTCATGTTTGTGTCCCTTTCCAGAATCTATTTCCAACCATAGCTCTCGTCGTCGAGTGTTAGGTGTGGGTTATAATACGGATCGCCGTCACGGAAAATGTCGGCATACTTTTCACGCAGCGCACCGAGCTCTCGGTTGAAACGCTCATTATTCTCCCCCTCGGTATCGGTGCCACGGGACAGGCTTTCATGATGATAGGCTGTGGCAAATGGGGTCATGACATTCAGATATCCTGCCTGATACAACCGCAAGCAAAAATCGACATCGTTAAAAGCGACTGCAAAATCCACCTCGTTTAGACCACTGTTGTCAACATATAATTGTCGCTTTACCATCAGCGCCGCTCCGGTGACCGCCAGCATGTTTTGGGTGGTGCAAAGACGATACATGTCTCCTCCCGAGCTTGCCGGATGCGCCTTGTGGCTGTGCCCGGCACTGTTATTGATACCGACGAACACACCGGCATGTTGAAGTGTATCGTTGGGATAAAAAAGTTTTGCGCCCACCGCACCGACCTTGTCCATGCAAGAATAGCAAAGCATCTCACGCAAAAAATCGGGCGATAATATTTCAATATCGTTGTTGAGCAACAGCACATGATCTTTGGTTGCGTTTTCTACACCGAGATTACATACCGCGGAAAAGTTGAACTTTCCGTCATATTTTATCACCTTCAAGCGGTCATATTGTTGTTGTGCGGTATCATAAAACTCAAATATCTCGTGCGACTTTGAGTTGTTCTCCACCACGATGACCTCAAAATCGTCGATGCCTGCATTCGCATAAAGCGAGTCCAGACAGCGTTTGAGATCGTCTTGGTGCTCATAGTTTGGTATGACTACCGACACACTACCCTCTGCATTTTTGTATCTTGGATAAAACGCACCGGGGCGCTCCTCTTGCGGCGTGACCTCTGCGCTTTGACCAACACGGTCAAGATGCGCCGAAATGGCACGAGCGCCTGCCGAAATCGCATATGGCTTTGCGCTGATGTCGGCGGCGGTAGAGCCGGAGTGCCCTCGCCAAATGTATAGAATCTTTGGAATGTGGTGGATTTTTTGCGCTTTTTCACTCAACCGAAGAATCAGATCGTGGTCACCTGCTCCTTCAAACTCCGCGAGCTCGTATCGACCAACTTGGTCAACGAGTTCGCTTTTAAAGACGCAAAGGTGGGTGATATAGTTACAACAGGTGAGATAATGCGGCGAAAAATCCGGTTTGAAGTGGAACTCCTCCAGCTTTTTCAGATCGCCGGAAAGTATGATTTCGTCGCTGTAAATCATGTCCGCCGAGGTCTCGTTATACGCCTTTACCACCTCAAACAGCGCATTTTCATACAGCAGATCATCATGGTCAAGCAGTGTGATGAGCTCGCCGCTTGCCGCCTGAAGCCCGAGTGTCGTGTTCTCCGATATGCCTTTGTTCTCAATCACTTGATAGAGAATTCTATCATCTTTGAATCGGCGAAGAACTTTCTTTGTCGCGCCTGTATCTCCTGCATCGACCAGTACCAGTTGCAGATTTTTGTAGCTCTGGTCAAGAACGCTCTTGAGCAGTTGGCGCAAAAACTTTTTCGGTGGATTATAAAGCGGAACCACCACCGATACAAGCGGCTCATTATCGAAGCGTGCCATGCGCTGCTTTTTCAGCTCCGATTTCAGCGGAAGGTCGGCTCGGTACATCCATATTTCACCACGCAGTGCCAGCGCAAGTCGAAAGCGAAGCTCACGAATGGTAGCCTCCACTCCACGTGTTTTCAGGCAGTTGACAAAACGCCGCCAATTCTGCGACAACCTCTTGAATGAAAGGTTGCGCTTGATGGCGGCGAATACGCTGTCTCGCTGTTGTCCCGAATCTTGCAATTTGCGGTCCCTTTCCGACTATCGTGTCGAGTGGCTGTAAACCTCACACACCTCTTGTGTCTCGCCCACCGTGATGATCTTGCCGTTCTTTATCCAGGCGGCGCGGCTACACATGCGTTTAATCTGATTTATGTCGTGGCTGACCAAAATGACGGTCGTGCCCTGCTCCAAAAGTGCATTTATCCTCGCCTCGCACTTTTGTGTGAACAAAAAGTCACCGACCGACAACACCTCGTCTGAAATGAGGATATCCGGCTCTACAACGGTAGAAATGGCAAAGCCAAGGCGGCTCACCATGCCGGACGAATAGTTCTTGATCGGCACGTCGATCATGTCGGCAAGCTCTGAAAACTCCACAATCTCGTCATATTTTTCCTTTAAAAACTGCTCTTTATAACCGAGCACACAGCCGTTGAGGAAGATGTTTTCCCTGCCGGTCAAATCGGGGTCAAACCCTGTTCCGAGTTCAATGAGCGGTGCAATATTGCCATGAACCTTGACGGTGCCGGTCGTCGGTTTAAACACACCTGCAATCACCTTGAGCAGGGTACTCTTTCCGCTTCCGTTCAGCCCGACAATGCCAAAGACTTCCCCTTTGTTTATGGTCAAACTTACATCAGACAGTGCATAGAACTCGGTGAAGCGAAGTTCCCGTTTTAGCACCTTAATCATATACTCTTTGAAGCTATCCATTTTTTCCCGAGCAAGATTAAACCGCATCGAGACGTTTGATACCTCGATGATGGGTTGTGGTGTTTTGGGTTGAGTGTTGTTAGACATAGAGTATAAATTTATCCTGTGTTTTTTTGAATAATAGCAGTCCGAAGAAAAGTGCAACTACCGCCCAGAGTGAGCAGATGCCAAGTTGCAGGAGCGTGGGCGTATTATCATATAAAATAACCTCACGAAAGGTCGTCACATACCAATACAGCGGATTGATTTTGATTATCTGCTGCATGTAAGCAGGCAACATCTCGACGGGATAGAAAAGCGGTGTGAGATAGGTAAGTGCCGTGATAAACACGGTGTAAAAGTGCATGACATCACGGAAAAACACGGTAAGTGCCGCCAAAATCAGTCCACAGCCGAGCTCAAAGACAAACAGCAATATCAGTGGAATTGGGAATAACAGGGTGTTGAGGGTGAACGGCTGCCCCGTTGCAATCATCACGATGATAAGCGCGATAAAAGAAAACATCAGATTAACAAAAGAAAAGACAATTTTTTGAAGCGGGAAGATGTATTTTGGAATATAGACACGCCTTATGAGATAAGACGCCCTGATAATACTGGACATTGAGTTGGTCGTCGACTCATTGAAGTTGTTGAAAATCAGCTGTCCTGTCAAGATATACACCGGAAAATTCGGAATATCAAATTTAATAAAATAGGAAAAAACAACCGACATCACCACCATCATCATCAACGGCGACAGAAGGCTCCAAAGGATTCCGAGTACCGAGCGGCGGTATTTCACCTTTATGTCACGCTGAACCAGATGGCTTAGCAGTGGAATATATTTGTTAAAGACGGAAAAGTACGCCTTCATATTCAATGTACGCAAAAGCACCTCATAAAATTAAAGTGAGTCATAAAACGAAAAATCTTGTTCGTTTAGTCGTGGCAAAACAGAATCTTTTGGGGAGAGGGATGGCTCAAAATCAATTCCCCAGTCGATATTCAGCGAGGGGTCGTTATAGATAATCCCGCCCTCGTCGGATGGATTATAAAAATTTGTGCACTTATAGGAAAACTCCGCAACATCGGACAGCACACAAAAACCATGCGCAAACCCCTCCGGTACATAGAACATGACCGCATTTTCAGAAGAAAGCAAAACGGAAAAATGTTTGCCAAAAGTCGGGCTGTTCGGACGAACATCCACCGCAACGTCCAGCACTTCACCCATCGTCACACGAACAAGTTTGCCTTGCGGTGCACTCTTTTGAAAGTGCAATCCTCGCAAGACACCTTTAACACTGCGTGAGCAGTTGTCTTGAACAAAATCAGCGTCGATGCCGCCAACTCGAAACGCTTCACGATGGTAGGTTTCCATAAAAAAGCCCCTCTCATCGCCGTAGCGCTTAGGTTTTATCAGTATTGCACCGCCGAGCGGTGTCGCTTCAAAGTTGAAATTCCCCATTATAACATTGCCTCATTCGAGATATTGTGAATTACGATTTATCCGGATAACTAACTACTAAATAATAACACAAATTACCGAAAATAGCAAGAGTTACAACAAAGTATACCTCTTATCCCGCATTCGAAATTTTTCGAGAAATACTAATACCAATTAGCGCAAACGGTAGCAGTACCGCGCCGGAAACTATCAGAATTAGCGCGATATTGACCTGTTCACCGCCCAATATAAAACCGTATATCATCTGAGCCAGTGGCTCGAAAAAGCCGGATACGACCATTAAAAGCGCAAGCACCTTGCCTACCAGATTGTGCGGTGTTGTCTTTTGAATATAAGAGTTGCGCAGAATATAGTTCATCCCGACCGCTACCATCATCAGAAATACACACAGACAAAGAAGTATAAAAGATATCATAATTGAGTCGACCAGCAGTATAGTGCCGCATAGCGCAACAATGAGCACAACGGCAGTCAGTATCACTCCTGCATTTTTATAGGAAAACCTATGCGGAAACGTAAAGATAATTGCGCCTGCAACAAGCGTTCCACTGCTCAAAACGCCACTTGCTATGCCATAGTATTGTGATGGGAGTGCAAAGTGAATATTGACAATATAGGGCAACGCAACCAAAACAACTGCCGCCACTACCCCACATATTCCGGATCCGATGATAAGAAAATGTAGTAGTGACTTATTGTTTTTTACTATAAACCGTATTGCATCTTTTATCGTAGCCGCTCCACTGTCGGATCGATCCTGCTCCTGCCGCTTCGGAAGATCAATAAACATCTCGATAACCGCCGAAGCGAAGAACATAGCCGCTGCCGCATAGATTATCACAATAATATCGACTAGACCGTAGAGCAAGCCTGCGCACACCGGAGCGAAAATGCTGGACAACGAATTTATCTGTGAAATCAGCGAATTCGCCCTTGTCAACTGTTCTTTTTTTACGATGCTGACAATGCTTGATATCACACTGGGAAAGTACGCAGCGTTCATCGCCGAGAGCAGTACCTTTGCTACGACTATTGCGGCAATGCTAAGATCGCCGCTTGCGGTTCTGAACAAGGTTAGCGCAAACACAAGGATTGCACAGGAAAGGTCCAACACAACCATTATATTGCGTTGGTTGAATTTGTCTGCCAACACTCCCCCGAGCGGAGCACATATCGCCCACGGTATGACACTAATAGCGGTCACGGTGCCAAACAGTTCCGGCGAGCCTGTTACAGTCAGAATATATAGGCCGAGCGCAAAATTCAGTGAAGAGTTAACCACCACCGAAATGATCTGCCCTACTATCAGCAAAATAAAATTTTTATTGAACAATTTCATAACATTTACCTTGTATTCGCTTTCTGATATTAGTATAATACTATCAAGGATCAAAAACTATAGTTAATTATTGTATATGTGTTAAATAATAGACACTTGACCATAAATTGACCTGTAAAACAAGGAGATGCAATGGCAGACAGACGAAAAATCCGCAGTGATAGAGAAATTAGGCGAGTTTTTTTAGCATTATTGCAAAAGAAGGGGATCGAGCGTATCACCGTCAAAGAAATCACGGACGGAGCCGACATCGGCAGATCGACATTCTATCTTCATTATCACGATGTCTACGAGCTATACGAAACAATTGAGCGAGAGACGCTGAATGACCTTTACGTTATCTTTTGCGATAAAAGGGGCGCAACTGCTCAGGAGGTGATCTTGAACCGCGTCACCGCCAGCATCGACTATATCTATGATAATATCGAACTGATTCGGCTCATTTTTTCTTCTTACGGATCGTTGCACAAGCTTCAACAGTACTGCGCGAAATATCTGTTCGCCGATTATTACCTAGACAACAAAGAAGCATATGGAATTATTGAAACCAATTTTATCGCTTGGGGCGTCGTAGGCGTGCTTGAATCATGGGTTGGCAACGATAGCAAAATCGAAAAAACTCAGCTTGCCGATATCTTAATAAAAATACTGACCGGTTTTACTGCGTCGTCGCTCTCCAATTGAGCAAAACATGTTTGACGACACAGGAACAACTTCACAGTTAAAAGGAACACGTATAACGGCATGACATTTGACAAAACTTCAGTATGTACCATGAAATCTTACCTGCAATTTCATCTCAAAAAAGCAGCGACGCCAACCTGATAGGTCGACATTGCTGCCTTATTATTTTTGATTAAAGTGGGTACATTACCGGCTTGCGCTTTTCATAATAAACCGCCTCGGCAAAGCCTATTCTTTTGAGCATCTCGCTTCCTTCGGCAATACCGCTTCCGACCTCTTTGTCCAGATGGGCATCACTGCCAAGAGTAACCAATCGCCCTCCGAGCTCGTGATAAAGTCGGAAAATCGGCTCGTTTGGAAGTGTGATCCCTATTGGCTGCCTGAGTCCGGAAGTGTTGCACTCCAGTGCCATCTCTTTTTTGATCATCAGACGGAATAGTTCCTCGATGCGATCATAGTATTTTGTGATGTCGCACTCAACTCCTTCGCGCAAAAAGTAGCGAAGTGGATATGTCAAATGCCCAAGAACATCGCCAAGCTCTTGATTCACCATCACGATAAGGTCATCAAAATAGCGCCGCATGAGCAATTCGCCCTCTTCAAGAAACCGTTCTCTTTTCAGAAAATAGAAATCGGCGGCATCATATGTGATGTGCTGTGACATTATAATATGGTCATAATCGTGGCGCTGTGCCACCTTTGTGGCGACATCGGGAAAATGCGGCGACTGGCCGAGTTCGGTGCCGACCATTACGCTCACGCCCGCTTCTTGTGACACCGCCCTGATGGCATGTACCGAATCGACAGAAAAGTCAACCTCTTGCCAAAAATCAGCTTTTTCACTGAATTCGGTATCACAGTGATCGGTGAGGCAGATGACCGAAACACCATTTTCCAAGGCCGCACGGCAGAGCATACTCAACTCGGACGATCCGTCGTGGCTTATTATACTGTGGATATGAGTGTCGGCAACTATTTTTTGTCCCATCAATTTCTCCTAGACTTTGCGCAGTTCTTCCAGAGTCACTGCGATATTCGGGCTGGAAAATTCTTTTCTCCATATTGTCGGATTCGCCCATTTAACCGCATTCTGAATTATTTTCCGTACGTGTACATTGTGGAAAGCGGAGTTGGTTTCATGGCCGGGTTGAAAATAAAATATCTTGCCATACCCTCTTGTCCAGGTGCAACCACTTCGGAAAACCTCGCCAATGTCAAACCACCCTTGAAACACGACCGATTCCGGCTTTGGTATATCGAAATATTCACCATAACACTCATCGATTCCAACCTCGAAGTGTGGCGGAATACCGTCAGCAATCGGATGGGTTGGGTCGGTGCAGAAGATGCGTTCATATGTCTCGTTTCGCCATCTCAGATCACAGGTGGTGCCCATCAGCAGTTTGAACGGTTTGCTGTAATGTCCGGAGTGGAGAACAATCAACCCCATTCCTTTGAGCACGCGGTTTTGAACCTTTACGGCGAGCTCGTCTGTCACCTTGGCGTGGGCCGCATGCCCCCACCATATCATAACATCGGTGTCTTCCAGCAATTCATCCGGCAAACCTTGCTCCGGTTGGTCCAGTGTCGCTGTGCGCACCAGCACCTCATCGCCCATTTCTTTAACTATATCGGCTACGGTGTTGTGCAGGCCATTTGGATGGATTTTCCCCATAACGGGTGCTACTTTTTCGTCAAATTCATGAACATTTTCGTTCCATACGGTAACCTTGATCATCATCCTTCCTTTCTTTTCCTCAATTGTTATCTTCTAAAAAAACTTCTAAAAAAACAGCCGAACCAAAATCTATCGAAAGATAATGGTTCGACCGATGAGAATTATTGTTATCAGTGCTTTTGACGCGATATTTCCAAAACCTTATAGGTTAATTTTGCGCCACTGGGTACGGTCACTTCAACCTCTTCACCCACCTTTTTTTGCAAAAGGGCACTGCCGACAGGTGATTCGTCCGAAATGCGACCCTTTGTAGGGTCTGCCTCGAGCGAGCCGACGATATCATAATCATCCTCGTCGCCGTCACTGTCAACAATCTTCACATGACAACCAATTGCTACCGTCTCAAAAGTCAGATCCGACTCGTCGATTTCGCTGGCGTTTTTCAGCATGCTTTCCAGTTGGATTATGCGACTTTCAATAAAACCTTGTTCATTCTTAGCTTCATCATATTCGCTATTCTCCGACAGGTCACCAAACGATCTCGCTACTTTTATCTTTTCCGCAACTTCTTTGCGCTTGACGGTACGCAGATCTTCCAGCTCGTGTTCTAAGGCTATCAATCGTTCATGTGATAGCACAATTTTCTTGCTCAATACCGATACCCCCGATTAAATATTTCAGTATAACTACTGCTTATAATAACAGTATGTAATTATACTATAAAATATTTGCATTGTCAAGAGTTTTTTAGTGACTGATACAATTCTTTGTATTTTGTCGCAGACGCTTCCCAAGAAAAATCACAATTAAGACACCGGAGCACTAGCTCTTTCCAAGCCTTTTTATCTTCATAGAGTGCCTTTGCCCTCATGCAACAATCATACATCTCATGTGCATTATAGTTGCAGAAGGTATAACCATTGCCTTCGCCGGAGCCATTGTCTACGATGGAATCGTTGAGACCGCCTGTCTCACGCACAATCGGAACGGTACCGTATCTAGCCGAAATCATCTGTGAAAGACCGCACGGCTCAGATTTTGATGGCATCAAAAACATGTCCGCACCGGCATATATCTTATGAGCAAGATCCGGCACAAACCCGAGGTAGACGCCGACTTTTCCATAATTTTGTTCTGCCAGATAGTTGAAAAACGCCTCATAATTGCAGTCACCACTGCCGAGTATCACGAGTGAACAGCCGTCGTCGATAATTTTTTGCGCCATGTGCTGAACAAGGTCGATTCCTTTATGTGTCACAAGCCTTGTCACCATGGCAACAATGGGACGTTTTGAGTCGAGATTGAAATAATCGCAAAGTGCTTTTTTGCACGAAGCTTTGCCTTTTACGAATGCTTTTGCACTGTAATTCGCCGCGATGTGCGTGTCGGTGGCGGGATTATATGTCTCGGTGTCGATGCCGTTCAAGATGCCGGACAGCACATGCTGTCTGCCTTTGAGCACCGGATCGAGCCCATAGGAAAACCAGTTGTAAAGGATTTCTTCCGAATAGGTCGGAGAGACGGTGCTGATTCGATCGGAAGTTTCCAGCGCACCCTTCATATAGTTCAGCGCATTGTCATATTCTAAAATATGTCGCTCCCAATCGCCCATGCCAAGGATTTCACCCAGCAGATTCATTCCAAATTTGCCCTGATATTGAATATTATGGATGGTAAAAAGAGTTTTAATAGGATCGGTCTTCGGGTTACCGTTGTAGTTGGTGCGAAGCAGGACAGGCACAAGAGCGGTCTGCCAATCGTTGAGGTGCATGACGTCCGGTGCAAAGTCGATATAAAAAAGCATCTCGACAATCGCTTTGGAGAAGAATGCAAATCGCTCACAGTCATCAAGATAGCCATACAGCCCTTCTTGACGATGAAAATAAAATTGGTTATCGAGGAAATAATAGGTGACACTTCCGCGCTTGAGCGTGAAGATTCCGCAGTACTGTCTGCGCCACGCAAGGTCGACATAGAAGTTGCAAAGATAGGTCAACTCATCTCGGTAACGATCCGCCACAACTCCGTAGAGCGGAAGAACGACTCGACACTCATGTTCTTCGTCATTTATCGCCGACGGTAGGCTGCCGGAAACGTCACCAAGGCCACCCGAAACGGCAAATGGGTACGCCTCAGACGTACAATACAATATATTCATAAATCAAAACCCCCTATTTTGTTATGCCGATTAGATGACGAAAATCAAACTCTCTCGCCCTTTTTAATATAGATAGGATAATTGCCGGAACCTTTAAGGCTCGAGTCTTTTGTGATGACAACCTCCTTATCGGTGATAACCATGTCCATCTCAACACCAGCTTCCACCACCGTGTCCTGCATCAACACACAGTTGCGCACGACAGCACCTTTTTCAACGCGTACACCGCGGAATAAAACGCAGTTTTCCACCGTACCCGCAATAAGCGAGCCGTCCGCTATGATAGAATTTTTTACCTTGCTGTCCACCGTGTACCGAACCGGTGCATCGTCACGAATTTTTGTGTATATCGGCTGTTTCGACGGGAAAAGCATCTCCATGTTTCCGGCAGTCAACAATGCCATTGTAGCACGATAGTAGCTTTTTCGATCGGTGATGAACTCAAGAAAGCCCTTGTACTCATAGCCTTTAATGTTGAGTTTTTCAAGATTTGCGCTCAGTATATCTTTTTCAAAGGAAGTCTTGTTGCGTATGTGCGCCTGCTTAACAAGATCACAAAGCAACGTACGCTTGACCACATAGATCGACAGCGAGACGTTCCGTTCTTCTTTGCTATAATCATTGCAAAGCATTTCGGTGCACCGTCCATCAGAGTCAATCTCAAATGTGACATTATCCAGCTCCATCTCGGGTGGGATATTGCGCTTGGCATAGACCACCGAAATATCGGCACCGCTGTGACGATGTGCGGAAAATAGTTCGCGATAGTCGATATTTGCAACAATATTGCAGTCGGCCATAACGACAAATTCTTCGTTTGCACGGATCAACACGCCCATGATGCTGTTGAGCGCGTCAATCTTGTCGACGTGGAGATGCTGCCCTCCAAAGTAGGGCGGGAATATCTTTATGCCGCCGTTTTTTGAGGCAAAATCCCATTCACGTCCACTTCCGATGTGATCCATCAGACTGACATAGTTTCGGTTAACGATCATAGAGCAAGGCTCAACTCCTGCGACCGAAAGGCCGGACAATGGAAAGTCGACCAAGCGATATCTTCCACCGAAAGGAATTGCGGCGGGTGCTCGTCCGGTAGTCAACTCGCCAAGCACCGAATCATGACTGTTCGGGAACAGTACCCCGATAGCTTTTGAATTTATCATATGCTTACGACCGCTCCTTTCTCAACATCTTGTTCCACCATAACCTTCGGGCCGATTGTTGCACCTTCGCCGATGGTTATTCCCTCACCGAGTACATTAATGCCCCATCCCTCGGTGCTGGTGAGATTTTCCGGTCTCTCGCCGACATGTGCGCCTTTTTTGATGACAACGTCTTCTGCCACGATGGAATAGTGCACCTCGGCACCCTCCTCAATGACGGCGCCCGGCATGATAATGCTGTCGCGTACAACCGCACCTTTTCCAACTTTCACGCCTGCAAAAAGCACCGAAAAATCGACATAGCCGTCCACCTGGCAACCTTCTGTAATCATAGAGTTTTCCACCACTGCATTGTCTAAAATATGGTGGGGCGGAAGACCCGGATTTCGAGAATATATGCGCCAGTTCTTATCCCAGACGTCCAGCTCAACATTGGGGTTCAAGAGATCCATATTCGCCTCCCAGAGGCTCTCGATAGTACCGACATCTTTCCAGTAGTGATCAAACGCATAGGCATACAACCCCTGCGCATCATCCAGCATCATCGGTATGATGTTCTTACCGAAATCGTTGGATGAACCTTTTTGCAGCTCGTCCTGCTCAAGGTAATGTTTGAGACGCTTCCAGCTAAATATGTACACGCCCATCGAGGCAAGCGTAGATTCAGAGTTCTGTGGTTTTTCTTCGAATTTTGTGATTTTTGAATCTTCGTCTACCGTCATGATGCCGAAACGCTTTGTCTCCTCCTGCGAGACATTGAGCACGGCTATAGTACAGTCGGCATTTTTTTCTTTGTGGTAGTCCAGCATCTTGGAGTAATCCATCTTATAGATATGGTCGCCCGAAAGAATCAGCACATACTCCGGATCGTACTTGCTGATAAAGTCTATATTTTGATAGATAGCATTTGCAGTTCCTCTGTACCAGTCGGAGCCGCTCGCCTTTTGATATGGCGACAACACATGTACACCTCCGTAGAGTCGATCAAGATTCCACGGTTGACCATTCCCGATATACTCATTGAGCACAAGCGGTTGATACTGTGTGAGTACACCGACAGTGTCGATACCACTGTTAATACAATTTGATAGAGGGAAGTCGATGATTCGATACTTCCCACCAAACGGTACCGCCGGTTTAGCCAACTTTTTTGTCAATGTGTAAAGTCTGCTCCCCTGTCCCCCTGCAAGTAGCATGGCAACGCATTCTTTCACTTCTTTCCCCTTTCTAAATCATACACCTATCGTTTCGTTTTCTTTTCTTATATATATAGTAGATAACGGTGGTACCGTTATCGTAATATAGTGATTATGCCCGTGGGTTAACCCGGGATCACTTATGATATCGCCGACATTCTTTGTGTCGGTTCCGCCGAAGAGTTCAAGGTCGGAGTTGAATACCTCTCGGTACACTCCCGCTGTCGGAACACCTATACAGTATTTTTCACGCTTCACAGGTGCAAAATTCGAGATGCAAATCAACTGTGCATTGTGTTCGTCGTATCTTGAAAATACCGCTACATTCTGTTCGCTGTCGTCTGAAACCACCCAGGCAAACCCGTCCTGTTTTTTATCCAGTTCAAAGAGTGTCGCGTTACTTGTATAAAAGTTGTTTAAGGCTTTTATGTAGCGTTGCAACTGAATATGACTGTCAAAATCAAGTAACATCCAGTTGAGTGACTTATTGGCATCCCATTCGCTGAACTGAGCTATCTCACATCCCATGAAAAGCAGTTTTTTTCCGGGATGCGCCATCATGTAACCATAAAGCACACGCAGATGCGAAAACTTGTTGTCATAATCTCCCGGCATCTTGTTGATCATAGAGCATTGACCGTCCATCACATTGTTATGGGTAAACCCCAATACATAGTTTTCGTCAAATACTCGCGCGGCTCCATTCAACAACCGATAATGATGATTCTTTCTAAAAATCGGGTCATTGGACATGTAATCGAGCAGTTCGTGTGTCCAATATTCACCGAAGCAAAGGTCAAAACCAAGGCCGCCCCTGATGCTGTCATGAGTTATGTTCGGCCAGTCAGAGTGGTCGTTTGCTATGGTAAGTACCGGCTCGCTTCTATTGTGCAACTCTTCGTTCAAACGCTGCAGAAAAGCAATGCCTTCAAGATTTTCCACACCACCAAAGTTATTGTGTGCAAACTCACCCTCTTTTCGAGCATGATCGAGATGTAGCGTAGGAGAGATATCGCTGATTTTTACGGCATCGATATGATAGACCGTTGTCCAGAATATTGCCGCCGAAAGCAGAAAGCTTTGTACCTCCGGCTTACCGTAATTGAAAAGTACATTCCCGTTTGATGGATCATATCGCCGTAGCTTATCCGGTTCATCAAACACCCTACCACCGTCAAACATGTAAAGACACTCGTCTTCTTTCGGGAAACTAACAAGTGGCAGATCGATCATGACACCTATGTCGGCACAGTGCAAACGGTCGACCAGATACATGAAGTCATTTGGCGTTCCGAATCGATCATCAGGGGAAAAATAGTTGCGGGTAGTGTAGACCACTTCGTCCTCGTCCGATGTGCGATCTATCGTTATGAACAACACATGGGTGTACCCCATCTCGTTGACATATGCAACAAGGGTATCGGCAATACTCCGATAGCTGTATATTCCGCCATCCATGTCCCGACGCCATGAGCCTAGGTGAATTTCATATATATTGATCGGGAAATTGCTGTGAGAAATATCCTGCTTTTCTTTTTGCCAGAAAACATCTTTCCAGCGATAGTTGAAAGGGTTAATAAAAACCGATGCCGTTTTCTCAAGCCGTCTCCGACTGTGAAAAGCGAACGGGTCTGCTCGATATATTGTCTCGCCATTGGCCGTAACTATACAGTATTGATAGCCCACTCCCTGCCAAACATGTGGCACAAAGCACTCAAAAACACCTTGGCCGGTAATCCGGTGCATAACATCTTTGCCAACAGTCCAGTTGTTAAAATCGCCAACTACCGAAACTTCCCTTGCGTTGGGAGCATACACACGAAAAACAACACCATGCCTCATATTTCGAAAAGAGGCATGAGCACCGAGGTATTTGTAACTCTCAACATTGTCACCGCAATGAAATTGAGAGGCTATTTCGGCTCCTTTACCGATAAAAAAGTTGAACATTGCAATACCCATACAATCAGTCAGCGGTCAAAACACATATCTTATTATTTGCAACTCTTTCTCTATATAATTTTAAAGGTAATTGTGCAAAATGTCAACACCTAATTTCTCGGTTTTCAACAAAACATTTGTAGTTTAATAACGATTTTTGACACAATATTCGTATATATTTCACAAAATTATTATAATTTACATTTTACTCTTTACAAAACGTTTTTTTTGCACTATAATTTACTATGCGTAATAGAATCGGGGTAGTATCTGCTAAATTTTTTCATCGTTTTTTTGCCGAATCTTTATACGCAATTAACCTTGAAAGGAAAAAAGTAACATATGACAAGTGATTTCAGCAGAATAATCACACTGCTGAGGAAGGAGAAGGGTGTAACCCAGAAGCTTGCGGCTAAACAATTCGGAATTTCACAAGCACTTCTTTCGCACTATGAAAAAGGCATACGTGAGTGTGGCCTCGACTTTGTGGTACGTGCCGCCGATTACTACGGTGTTTCATGCGACTACCTTCTCGGGCGCAGCGCTGAGCGTACCGGACGAGCTCTTTCGGTTGACGATATCCCCGATCCGTCCGACGCAAAGGATAGCAACTATCGTGGAAGTGTGCTCCCTACCCTGAATAAAAAACTCATCTCAAACTCACTCAATATTTTGTTTGATAGGCTAAACGACTGCCCTGACAAGGTATTGGTCAGCGAAATTTCGACCTATCTCTCAATTTCGGTATATAAGATTTTTCGTTATATGTACGGCTCAAATCCCAAAAACACCGAAACGCTTTTTTCTATGTCAAAACATGGGTTTGACGGATACAGCAGTGCCGCCATGCACATTTGTGAAGGCAACATTCGCGCCATGCTCAAGGGTGAAGACCTTGGAATGGGTGCCAATGTCAAGGATACCTCAGCTTTTCGCATGACCACTGAACAACTGATGGAAAACTATGCACAGTTTGCGCCCAGCCTTTTTAACCTGATAAAAAATGCTGAGGCTCGACTGGATAGGTATTGCAAGGACGGCTCGGGGCAGGAATAATCTCAGGCTGTCAAAAACCATGTAAAATCCCTTGAAATGTCGAAAAAATCGACACTCTGATAATCTTTCGCTTTGAATCCACTTTTTTTCGACAACATTCACAGCACAGCTTCCTTTTTCCCGAATCAAAAGGCATTATACATTTTATAACAAACCCGTCACAAATGGTGAAAATCATTCGTGACGGTTTGTTTTTTTGCATTTCCTGCTAAAAAAAGACATCTACTGAATTATTTCGCTGACATATATTTACAAATATGTTAAAATATGTTAAAATATGGATGAAAATAGAAATTCATGCAGAAAGGAATAGGAACAAATTATGAAATCCACAGGAATTGTAAGAAAAATTGACGATCTCGGTCGAGTCGTTTTGCCGATCGAGCTCCGACGCACTCTCGATCTTGAGGTCGGCTCCAGCATCGAGGTTTTCACCACCGACGAGGGGATCGTACTTAAAAAGTATCAGCCAACCTGTATCTTTTGTGGCGGCGACAAAAAGCTGAAAAACCACAACGATCGACCCGTTTGTGGGAGTTGCCGAAAAAAGATTTCTACACTGTAACTTTGTTACTTGAAATCAAACAGTCACAGATCAAGCTATAATTATTTTGTCGAACCAAACAAGAAAAACTCGTTATATTAGAAAAAAGGCTGTTTGTAGCGTATTTTTGCATAATCTGCTTGCTTTTAGTAAGAATTTGATGTAAAATAAAGTTGACACAACATTTGAATGAAACAGAATAGGAGTGCTATGAAAAATTTTAAAATTAAAATGAAATTTATAGTCTGCATGGGAATCATTTTGATCCTTGTGATTCTTTTAGGAGGATTTGCTGTGCTCAGCAGTGAATCAAATCAAAGCAACTTCACCAATTTCCGCAATGGCTCGTATGTCGTTGCCATGGAAGTGAAAGAAGTTGAAATAAATTTCGAAGAGATCAACAAAAATGTCGCATCACTGTTTCTCGCCGGCGATGACGATGAATTCGCCGTACTTCTGGGTGATATAGATGCGAGTTATACTCATCTAAATGAACATGTGGCAACGCTACAGGCTATCGAGTCAACCCCCGAGTTTGCTGAAAGTCTTGTCGCCCTTGCCGATGCCGTCGTCCAAGAGGCCGCATTAAGATCGGAACTTGTCGCAATGTTCCAATCAGATGATGTAAACGGAGCATATGTCTACTATGACGACGTCTATGACGAGTATCTCGAAGAAGTCCTCCTCAACATTGTAGCCCTGAACGACACTGTATCTACGGAAGCTGACGCTGAATTTAACTACATAATCGGCTACCTCAACAGCGGTCTTATGATCCTTGCGATACTGACAGTAGTAGTTCTTGTCGCGCTGGTAGCGGTTGGCTTTTTGCTTGCAAAATCCGTAACCGGTCCGGTTCAACTTATCAAGTCTTCCATCGAAGCGTTGGCGATAGGCGACTTCCAAAGCGCTAAGGTCGAGTACGAGGCAAACGACGAATTTGGCGACCTTGTGAAAAACACCTCTCAAACCATAGAGACAATTGAATCAATCATGAACGACGTCACCGGTGGTCTTTCTGAGATTGCAAACGGAAACTTTGCCGCAAAGAGTGCCAATGATGACATGTATGTCGGTTCTTATGTCAAGCTTCGCGAGTCAATGTATGGCACTATCACCAGAATGAACGATACCATCGCGAGAGTCAGCCTTGCAACCGATCAAGTTTCCAACGGTTCGGAACAGGTTTCAACCGGTGCACAATCGCTTGCACAGGGCGCTACCGAGCAGGCAAGTTCCATTCAAGAACTAGCCGCCACCATCAACGATATTTCACAACAGATTTCGCAAAATGCCGAAAACTCAAACAAGGCAAGTGACATGGCAGACGATGCCACCGTGTCTATCAACAACAGCAATAACCAGATGCAGAAACTCATGGCATCAATGGAAGAGATCGATGGCAAGTCAAAAGAGATTAACAAAATCATCAAAACCATTGAGGACATTGCGTTCCAGACAAATATTCTCGCACTGAATGCTGCTGTCGAAGCAGCAAGAGCAGGAGCGGCCGGCAAAGGCTTTGCGGTTGTTGCGGACGAGGTTCGCAACCTTGCCGGAAAATCAGCAGGTGCTGCAAAGGATACTACAACACTTATTCAAGGCTCTATCGATGCTATCAACGAAGGTGTTAAACTTGCTCAGGTTACAGCCGAAGACCTCACCAAGGTTGTCGAAGGCGTGAGCGTTACCACCGACCTGATCCGCGAGATCAACGTCGCCTCCAACGAGCAAGCAAATGCCATTTCCCAGATCACAGTCGGTCTTGATCAGATCGCGGCAGTGGTACAGAACAACTCTGCTACCAGCGAAGAAAGTGCCGCTACCAGTGAAGAACTTTCCAGCCAAGCATCACTTCTCAAGCAGATCGTATCCGGATTCAATCTGATCGAATCTGCTTCTGCTACCCCCGATATGAATTCTGTCTACGCCGACAGCGCCCCTATCGACTACGGCTACGACAACAGCGACAAATACTAATACCCCATATAACGTATAAAAAGGTTGCGACAGTTCATCACCGGAACTGTCGCAACCTTTTTGCTTGTTTACAATTTACTGTTTGGCACCGCTGCCATTTTGCTTTTAATATCGTTAAACGACATTAAAATTCGTACATGAACAGTACCTGAAAAGTTTTAGAGCAGTTTTACTATTTCTGCAAAATCGAATGATGCGCTGTTTTTGTTGCAATTTGTTTTATTGTGAGGTATGATTTATCTAACAGATATTTAAGTAGCAATCAGATAATCAAGAAAGGAATGGTCATAAATATGAATAAACGAGCGGAGATGGCGTACTCTTTACGCCAACCTCAAGAACGTCATTATAATTGTTGTCAATCGGTATTTATTCCGTTTTGCGATATTTGTGATATAGATGCCGAAACCGCCTATAGGCTAGGTAGCAATTTTGGCGGCGGCATGCGTATCGGTTCTGTTTGCGGTGCCTTGACCGGCGGTTTGATGGTGCTTGGCAAGTTAGAACGCTCGGAACAGGAAGTTCGGGATTTCATCGGTGATTTCGAGAAAAAGCACGGATCTGTTCTATGTTCCGAACTACTAAAAAAAGTGAGCGAACAATCACCCAACCCTCAAATGTGCAACGGTCTTGTGGTTGATTGCGTCGAGGCTATCGAGAGGATTATCGGCGAAAAATAGTGGGGGGGAGTAAAGTTAATTTGCGAAAAAATGAGTTTATACAAAGAAGCGGCTCTGAACAAAGTCAGAGCCGCTATAACTTTTCTTCCCCTACTCCGCCGAATAGAATATCTCGGTCAGCGGTGAATCAGGGCCGAGGAACAGCACGTTGTCTGTACGTCCGTTAAGGCTGAGTTTCGCCGCATCAAGTGAGCGGACAAAGGTGTAAAACTCTGCTTTTGCAGGGTCGTTGTAAAGTGTCGACATGATGGTCATATACTCCGCCTCGCCCTCGGCGATCAAGGCTTCTGCCTCGGCCTCGGCACTGCTGATCATAACCTGAACTTCACGGTCGGTACTACTGCGAATCATCTGAGCCTCACTCTCGCCTTCGGCGGTATAGCTGGCAGCAATGTTGCTACGTTCCGATATCATACGCTGATAAACAGCCTCTTTGTTGTCGTCCGGCAGATCGAGACGCTTTGTCTCTACCGCGGTGATAACTATTCCGTAACCGTCAAGACTGTCACCAATTCCAAGTAGGATGTCGGCGGCGAGTTCGCCGTCACGACCACTGATCACCTCGCTTTGCGGGCGCGAACTGATTGTGTTTTTCAGACTGTTGTAAACAATGCTTGAGATGCGACTCTCTGCACTGGAGATAGAGCCGTTAAGCGTTTGAATAAACATCCTCGGATCTTTAATCTGCCACATGACAAAACTGTCAGCCACCATCGTCTTTTTGTCTTCGGTTATTACGTCCGAGATCGGCAGGTCATAGAGCATAATCTTGTTTGGAAGTTTGCTTGTTGTCTGGACAATTGGAATTGCAAAACCAAGGCCGGGGTTGTCATAGATCTCTACCACTTCGCCAAACTGACGAACTATTGTGTATTCACCTTCATTGGTAATAATGATACTGTTTAACAACAGCAGAATGAGTACCACTATAACAACAACCGGTATCATTACCTTATTTGTTGATTTTTTCATTTGTAAAGCCTTTCATTTTTTATCGTCTATATCAAAACTGCGGTATTTTATTCATCATCGCTCTGTTGTTCCGAAATTGCCGAGAGTGATGATCCATAGGTTGATGTCGAGGAGCTTTGCTGTTGTCCTACACCGCCTTGATCGAACACGTTCAGCGTGTTTCCGCTTCCGTCCTGAATTACGATACGTAGGTTTGGTAGCAGTTCTTCCATGGTCTCGTAGTACATACGCTCCTTGGTGATAAGTGGGAATCGAGCATATTCTTCATACATCGATTCAAAGCGTGACAACTGTCCATTAGCTTCGTTGACTCTCGACTCCTTTTGCGCTTGAGCGTTCTGCATGATCTGGTCCGCCCTTGCCTCTGCCGCCGGAATCTGTTCCGAGCGGTATTTGTTTGCAGTATTAACAATAGTATCCGCTTGTTGCTTTGCGGTTTCAACCGCCTTGAACGCATCGATTACTTCGGCGGTCGGTGGTTCAGCGTCCTGTATAGTAATATTAACAAGCTGAAGGCCAATGTTGTCCTCCTCCAGACGTGCAATGATTTTATCTTTAATCTCGGATTGAATTTGGTTCTTTCCGGTCGTGATTACATCGTCTACCGGATAAAGTCCGATGGTGTCACGGATAAAGCTCTGTACAATGTTTTTGAGAATGTTTTCGGGGTATTCGCTGGCATACATGTATTGAATCGGGTCTGTCACCCTGTATTCGGCAAAAAAGTCAACATTAACAAAGTTAAAGTCGGAGGTGATCATCAGACTTTCTTCCGGATATGACACTTCTGAGTACAGATCATAGCCGATGGCGAAACTGTTGATGGTCATATCAACAATGTGCACCTGTTGTACAAACGGTATCTTGAAGTGTAAGCCGCTAGTTGTGACCGTTTCCGGTGTTCCGAATGTTACTACCACCGCATTTTCCTGCTCGTTGATAGTATAAAATGAGTTGAGGGCGATGATGGCCACCACAATAATCGCCACAACGATCCCTGCTTTTCCGACAATGCCTTTAACAAACTTGTCGGCACCGGCAGGTTTCATGTCTTTGAAATCCATTTATATTCCTTTCTAAAATAAATAATACAATTTGCGCATAAGTGTAGGTGAATTCTATCATATGGTGTCGCAAAAGTCAAATGAGCAGGCAGTCCAAAAACTTTTGCTTTCACATTATACCCGAATCTCAACATCGTTCGACAAGAAATCACTGTTTTGTGCCAACACTTCGTCGACGATTACTAAAAACTCTTCTGTCTGTAGTCGGGCAATACCGGTAAGATTACTCTCCTCAATAATCTGCATAATTTCGTCCATAGTAAGCCCAAACCCTTCATCCTCTGCGATGCGTTCCAGCAGTCTGCTGTCTTCACCCTGTTTCAGTGCCGTCGCGGCCGCTATCGAATGTTTGCGTATCAGCTCATGTACCGTCTGTCGATCCTTGCCCTGCTTCACACAGTGCATCAAAATATTCTCGGTCACCATAAACGGCAATTCACCGTCCAGGCGACGCTTTATAATCTTCGGAAATACGGTTAGCCCGCCTATTATATTCGAGTAGAGCGCAAGAATCGCATCAACCGACAAAAACGCCTCCGGTATAGAAATTCTCCGATTTGCCGAATCGTCCAAGGTGCGCTCAAACCACTGAGAGGAGGCGGTAAGCGCCGGATTTAGCGCATCGGTCATCACATATCTTGCGAGTGAGGCAATTCGCTCACTTCTCATCGGATTGCGCTTATATGCCATTGCCGAAGACCCGACCTGTTTCGATTCAAACGGTTCCTCAACTTCACGTAAATTTGATAGCAGACGTATATCGTTTGAAAACTTATAACTGCTCTGTGCAATGCCGGAGAGTACCGACATTATATAAAAATCAACTTTTCGAGAATAGGTCTGCCCTCCGACCGGATAGATGGCATCGAATCCCATTTTTTTTGCAATAAGGAGTTCAAGACGCTTTATCTTGTCAACATCTCCGTCGAATAACGAAACGAAACTCGCCGCCGTTCCTGTGGTGCCCTTGCAACCGAAAAACTTTAAATTATCGATAACAAAGTTAAGTTGTTCCAGATCAAGCAACAACTCATTGACCCAAAGGGTTGCGCGTTTTCCGACTGTAGTAGGCTGCGCCGGCTGAAAATGGGTGAATGCTAAGCAGGAAAGGTCTTTATGTTCTCTTGCAAACTCCGCCGCTTTTCTTATTACGGTTACAAGCCGTTTCTTTATTATAATCAATGCCTCTCGCTGTTGGAGCAGGTCGGTGTTGTCACCGACATAGCTGGAGGTGGCTCCGAGATGTATAATGGGTCTTGCATTGGGGCAGACGTCGCCAAAGGCATGGATGTGCGCCATTACATCGTGCCGAAGATCCTTTTCATATTTTGCAGCGGCGTCATAATCAATGTTGTCAACGTTGGCACGCATCTCGTCAAGTTGCACCTCTGTAATATCAAGCCCCAATTCTTTTTGACTCTCGGCAAGCGCTATCCATAGCCGTCTCCAATACCCAAACTTGCTGTCGGCAGAAAAAACTGCCTGCATCTCTTCGCCGGAGTACCGCCCGCAAAGCGGACTTTCGTATCTGTTGTGCATTTACTTTTATTCCTTTCCCAATGTTCTATCCGATTTCACCACAACCGTGATAAATTGACTAAACTACACCGAATATAGATACCGGTCGCAAATAGAATGACTATACTGAACTTCGGTCTATGTTTTCTGATGACCTCATTATAGCATAATAATGCAAGATTATGCAATTATTTTTCGTTGTTATCATAGGTTTTTTAAAATAACGGTTGAAATAACAATCTATTTGTTGTATAATGTTTAAGGTAGGTTTTTGTGCGTTCAAAAACCACTAACGAGTTACAAATATTATTTTTGGAGGTATTATGGCTTCACCTGCGGTGCTGACCGTCGTTTTGACCGGCGTTTCGCTCGTCTTCTTTGTTCTTCTTCTTCTCACGGTACTAATTCTCATTTTCGGAAAGATAATGAGCTCTTTCAATAAAAAACCGACAGCTGTGGCTACCCCGACACCAACAGCCGCTCCTGCTGCTCCTGCAGCGACACCAAGTGTCGCCGCCGCTGTTATGGTGGATGATACCGAGCTTATCGCTGTAATCTCTGCCGCTGTCGCCGCTATGGGTGGTGGCACTGTTGTATCGGTCACGAAACAACCTGCCACGGTCGGAAATGCGACCTCAGTCAACGGATGGAAACAAGCGACCATCATCTCGTATCTACAACAAGTTTAATTGCATAGGAAAGGGCTTATAACATGGCAGAATTTTTCGATACCATTGTATCCATTGTAACCAACTCCGGCTTTGCCGCATTTGCAGAGGAACCGCTTTCCTTGGTGATGATCGCTATAGCTTGTTTCTTGTTGTGGCTTGCCATAGCCAAAAAATTTGAACCGCTTCTTCTTTTGCCGATCGCTTTCGGTATGTTGCTTGCAAACCTTCCGCTGTCGGGTCTTGCAAATACCGACGAAGGTGGACTATTTTATTATATGTACCAAGGCGTAAAGCTTGGCATCTACCCGCCGCTCATCTTCCTTGGTGTCGGCACCATGACCGATTTCGGTCCGCTTATCGCGAATCCCAAGAGCATGCTCCTCGGAGCCGCGGCTCAGATCGGTATCTTCGGAACATATTGGGGAGCTATCGCTCTCGGATTTCTTCCTAACGAGGCGGGTTCCATCGCCATCATTGGCGGAGCGGACGGCCCGACTGCTATCTACACCACCGGCATACTGGCACCCGACCTGCTCGGACCCATTGCCGTTGCGGCCTACTCCTATATGGCTCTCGTGCCGATCATTCAGCCTCCGATCATGAAGGCTCTTACCAGCAAAAAAGAGCGCTCCATCAAGATGGAACAGCTCCGTGATGTTTCTAAAAAAGAGAAAATCATCTTTCCGATCCTTTGTACTATTGTCATCTCGCTTCTTCTCCCGTCAGCCGCTCCGCTTGTCGGCATGTTGATGCTCGGAAACCTTTTGCGTGAGTCGGGTGTTGTGGAACGTCTCAACAAGACTGCCGGGAATGAACTCATGAACATTGTTACCATCTTGCTCGGTATCTCGGTTGGTTCTACCACCAAAGCATCGACCTTCCTTAGCCCACAGACATTGCTGATCATTGTGCTTGGTCTCGTTGCATTCGCCGTTGGTACTGCCTCAGGCGTATTGTTCGGAAAGATCATGTGCAAACTGACCGGCGGCAAGGTCAATCCGCTTATCGGATCTGCCGGTGTTTCCGCCGTTCCGATGGCCGCACGTGTATCACAAAAAGTCGGTCAGGATGAAAATCCTCAAAACTATCTGCTCATGCATGCAATGGGCCCGAACGTTGCCGGTGTTATCGGTTCTGCTGTCGCTGCCGGTATTCTCATCAACATCCTGTCGTAGTTTTTTATTACAGATTTGATTATTTTAAAAGCCATGAATGGTCACACCATTCATGGCTTTTTTGTTCTATGGCTTGCCAAAACTTTAATTCGGTTTGGTAACTTGTGCCAATACTTCTTTAGCTTGTTGCATGCCGCAGTGTCGAAAGGATTAAAACTGTTTTCAAAACCTTTATCCCAAACTTCATTCATACAGCCCTTTTGTTAAAAAAATAAGCTCGCCACTGCGCTGTAAAAAAGACTCCGATAGCTATCACCTAATGTTATAGTAGTTCAGCTTAAAAAACAATATGTTTTCCAAGTTGATTGATTATACATCGGATTATTGTCTTGTTTGATAGTCAAAGTCGTGCTACAATTCCTTGACTATCCAATCATTTCCGTGCGGATACAAAAAGACATGCAACAAAACTTAATTGCTGCATGTCTTATCTGCTATATTATTGTGCCCTACGACAATAAAAATTATTAGTCGTTGGTGTACGGCATCAATGCGACATATCTCGAGCGCTTGATAGCGACTGCGAGCATACGCTGATGTGCGGCACAGGTGCCGGTCACACGGCGAGGTATGATCTTGGAGCGTTCGGTGATGAACTTGCGAAGACGAACAAGATCTTTGTAATCAATCTGCTTTGTATTGTCGGCACAGAAGGTGCAAACCTTTTTGCGCGGACGACGGGAGGCGGCACGTACTGCTGCACTTCCGCTTTCGGATGGGTTAGCCATATTCTTAATTCTCCTTGATATTGTTGTGTGATTTTTTTCTTTAGAACGGGAGGTCTTCGCTGTCGTCTACGACGGTAAAATCGTCGTTCGAGCCGGTCGAATAGCTCATGTCAGATCCGCCGCCTGCCGGTATGGAAGGAGCGGGGATTGAGCCAGAGGACGAAGAACCTTTGCTCTCCGCAAAAGAGATGTTGTCGGCAACCACTTCAAAGGCATAGCGATTGTTGCCATCCTTGTCGGTATAGTTGCGGGTCTGGATTGAGCCGGAAACGCCCATCATATTGCCTTTTCTGAAATACTTTGCGGCAAACTCGGCGGTGTTGCGCCAGGCGACAACGTCGATAAAGTCGGCTTTGCGTTCTTCACCGTGCTTTACATATGCACGGTTGACGGCGATGCGCATGCGTGTAACCTGAACTCCCTGCGGAGTTTGTCTCAGCTCCGGGTCAGCCACGAGGCGACCGAGCAATGCAACCACATTCATCCTAAAACCATTCCTTTCTCGATTGTTTGCAAATAACGGTGCAAAATCCGTATGTGGAGAACTAGTCCTCCAAAGCGATAATCATAGTACGCAGGATACCGTCGGTGATGTTGAAAATACGTGTCAACTCTTTCGGGAAGTCTGCGTTGCTCTCAAAGTGACAGAGAATGTAGTATCCGTCATTTTGATAGTTGATGGGATAGGCGAGACGACGCTTGCCCCACTCATCAAAGCTCTCGATGGTCGCATTCTGTTCGATGATACCGCGAAGTTTCGCGATAAGCGCTGTCAGCGCCTCTTCGTCCTTGTTACAGGACAGAACCATCATTACTTCATACTTGTTCATGTAATGTTTCCGTTCCTTTCTGCACATTTTGTGCGGTTGAATCCGATACTGAGGCAGAATTTCGGTCATAACAACCGGAAAACCACAAAACTGCAAGTCAAGAAACTTGTATTTGTAAATGGTCAATTCCAAGCACGAAATTAGATTTCGTACTGCCTCCTTACGGGCTAAGCGGCGATTTCTCGCCGAAGGATGCACTATGTTTCTTCTACATAGTTAGCCTGTATATTATATAATATTAGTGCCGATATGTCAAGATGTTTTGCAATATTTGCAGAAACCCTCACTGCAACTATATTTTATTGGCTTTCTTCGCAATCGCACGAAGCAGGCGATTTCCGGGGAGTTTGAACTCGCCCGCCGTCTCGTATATCTCGCCGGTGAAGTTGCGTTTGAAACCCAAGACATTGTAAAGCTGTTCACTATCTTCCGGCCTGACAGCCACACCCTGCATGTCATAGGTATGACAGCCGCCCTCCAACGCCCACTGCATCAGTGTCCACTGCAAAAGATAGGTCGGGCGCAGATTGCGGTTTTTATCGGTAGAGGCACCATAGACATGGGCGGTGCGTCCTGCATATTGTACCGCGATACCGCCACAAAGCGCTTCGTCACCGTTATAACAAACATAAAGACGTGCATGCTCCGGAAAGGCACGCAAGAAACCTTCAAGATATTCTTTGGGGCGAATGTTGAACCCTTGCCGCTCACCGGTCTTTTTGTAAATGTCATAAAAATCGTCCAGCATCTCGACCGGCTGGTGTTTGCAAACTATCCCCTTTTTTGCCGGATAGCGAACATAATACCTCGTCTCGCGGACAAAACTTGCCATCAGGCTCTCTTCGTCCTTGTCGTTGAGGTCAACAATATAGTTGTATCGTGGCTGCACTGTCGACGAGAACGGTGCATTCGGCAAAAACTCACAGCCTGCCGCTGTGAATGAACCAATCCCCTTTTCGTCACCCACATCGAGAAGCGGATCAAACACAAATTCCAGTGCTTTATGCTTTTTCACCAGTTGCTTTGCGCCGTCAATCAGCGCTTTTACGACCTCGCTATCGCCATAATCGCAGACAGGACCACGTGGAACATAAATATACGAAACGGGGCCGACCTTTCGAATGATGGCGGCAAAACCACCGACAATCTCGCCGTCACGGCGCACGACACAAAGCTGTTGTAACCAGCCTTTTTTGGCTTTAACCCAGTTGACACTCTGCATAAAGTTACCGTTTTTATGGTTTTGCACAAATTGTTCAAACTCTTCGGCACACTCTGACGGAAGATATTCATAGCTAATCAATGGCAAAAATCTCCTTTGTATTTTGCAGCACCTGCTTTAGCAAAGCCTCTTTTTTCTCTCTGCGAAGCTCTGCAATCGCCGCCGCTGTATAGTCTATCATGGCGGAGTCACAGCGTTTCCCTCGATATGGCACCGGCGCAAGGTATGGACAGTCGGTCTCCAGCAACAGCATATCAAACGGCACCTTTGCCGACACCTCTTTGACCGTCTTTGCGTTGTTGAAGGTCACGATTCCGCCAATGCCGATGTATATGCCAAGTTTTGTCACCTCCTGCATATACTCAACACTGCCGGAAAAGCAGTGCATCACTCCCTTGATGGGATATTTTTTCAGCAGTTCCAGCATGTCTGCATATGCGTCTCGATTATGAAGCAGTACCGGAATATCCAGCTCCAGCGCCAATTTAAGCTGTGCCTCAAAGAGCTGTTTTTGTTGTTCACGGTCGGTGTCGTAATAATAGTCCAGTCCGCACTCACCGAGTGCTACCGTTTTTTTTGTTTCAAGAAGCCTCGGCATCTCTTCACCGATAACCGATAAGAGGTTGTTTATTTCACCGTCCCGAAGTGCCTCGGGGTGAAGTCCGTAGGCGCTGTATATTCGCTCGTAACGTGTCGATAACTCACCGCATTTCGCAAAATCTTTTGGTTCGGCACAGCAGTCGATTATCCCGACTACCTCACCGTCAAACATACTTTGCAACAACTCATCACGATCCTCGTCAAATGCACTTGAATTATAGTGTGCGTGGCTGTCAAATATCATATATTTCTATTTTCCGTTTCCTTTTGTAGCTTTTATTCTTGGTCGCCATTTACCTGTTTATCTCTTGCCGATACCTTTATTATGCGCTGATCCACCAGCTGCGAAACGGTATAAGTAAAATATTCATCGCTATGCTCGTGTCCCTCGGGCGGCAAAAAGCCGAGGCTATCCAGAAGATAGGCGGCAACGGTCACGTCACCGACATCTTTCGGCACCTTAAGGTCACGAAGGTCATACAGTTCTGTGAGTGGAGTATCGCCCGACATGCTCATCATGCCATCCTCCTCGACGGTGATCTCTCGCAACACCTCGTCATGCTCGTCCCAAATTTCTCCGACCAACTCCTCCAAAATATCCTCAAGGGTAACAATTCCCTCGGTGCCGCCAAAACTGTCTACCACCACCGCAATATGCGTTTTTTCTTTGTCAAGCAGTCGCAAAAGCTCAAGAAGTGGCATCCTTGGCGGAACATATATGGGTTTTTGCATCATCTGAGGTATATTGATTTCCTCGCCGCCCAGTAATGCGGAATAAAAATCTTTTTGGTTGACAATGCCGACAATCTCGTCGATGGTATTTTCATAGACGGGAAGCCGGGAAAAATGCTCCGACAAAAACGTTTCTTTCAGCGTCTCGGCAGTGGCATCTGTCGGAAGAGCAATGATATCGACACGGTGGGTGATAATATCGCCGGCAGTACGTCCGGAAAACTGCAACGCCGACTGCAAAAGCTCTGATTGTTGTTCCTCAATCACGCCCTCGTCCTCAATCTCCTCGATGATGACACGGAGTTCATCCTCCGTCATCACACCGCCCTTTTTGCCGTCACTTCGCACCATCTTTGCAGAAAGTTTGCGAAGGCCGATCAGAACGATAATTACCGGAAAAAATACTATCCTCAAAAAAATCAAAAACGGCGACGCAAATTTTAAAAGCGCCTCCGGTGTTTCGTTTGCAAAACTTTTAGGCATGACCTCACCAAACACGATGACGACACAGGTTACTATCAACGTTGCGATAGCAATACCGGACGCTCCGAGCAGTTCGGTAAATATGGCTGTGGTCAGTGCGGCGGTCAGCGTATTTACGATATTGTTTCCGACCAGCAGTGCAATGAGCGATCGGTCATAACTTTCGATCAACTTCAAGGCACGGTTTGCCGATCTGCTTCCCTCTTCCTGTTCCACCTTGAGTTTAATTCGGGACGAGGCGGTCAGCGCCGTCTCGGACGACGAAAAAAATGCCGAGAGCAGAATCAGAATGACCAATATCGGTATTAGTACGGTAGTTATTTTAGCCTCCTTTTATCGAGCTTATCGTATATTTTGCAATAGCATTGTTTCAACTTGTTTCTATTGTTAGCGCGCTTTAAGCCGTTTGGCAAATGCTTACTTGGGCAGGCGATCGACAATTTTTTCCAGCGCCTGTTTTGCCGCCTGTTGCTGTGCGGCCTTTTTGCTGTTCGCCGTCCCTCTACCCAACACTTCACCGTCCAGAGTGACCTGCATCTCAAAGAGCTTGTCGTGATCGGGACCGCTTTCGCTGATTATATCATATATCGGCGGATTGTCAAAATATTTTTGAACATACTCCTGCAACCGAGTCTTATAGTCGTCCCGTCGATCGATATTATCAAGATAGCGCGAGAGAAACTCTTCTGCCTGTTCGATGCCGGAATCGAGAAACAAAGCACCGAGAAGCGCTTCAAAGGCATCTGCAAGTATAGAAGGCCGACGGTCACCACCGCCGGCACGTTCTCCCTTGCCGAGTAATAAAAATTTCCCAAGCCCTAGTGCGCGAGCCATGGAGCAAAGACTGTCCTCACAGACCAGCCCTGCCCTCATTCGGGTCAGTTCCCCCTCGGGACAGCTTTCAAATTCACGATAGAGTTTTCGTGACACCACGAGCGATAATACACTGTCACCCAAAAACTCCAGCCGCTCGTTGCTATGCGAGCCGGAGCGTGCCTCGTTGGCATAACTTGAATGGGTCAAGGCAGTTTTAAGCAACTCTTTGTCACTGAACTCATAGCCTATCTTTTTTTGAAGCTCTTCCAACACCGATTTACCCCTTTCGACTTATTTATACTCCTTCAACTTAGGACATTATTTTGTGTTGCTTTTCCATCATTTGAAATATTTTCTGTCCCACCTGCCGGCGATATACTGCGATTCGTCAGTATTATTCTTCCTGCGCCGAGGAGGCAAGACCGGTCTCGATGTGTGTGCAAACACCCGATTCTGCGGCGGAGATCGCCTGACGAACCGCATTCATGATCGCCTTTGCATCGGAGGAACCGTGTGCCTTGATCACCGTCTTGGTAACACCGAGCAGTGGCGAGCCACCAATCTCGGACGGGTCAAGCTTTGCCTTGAACGATTTGAAACCGTCTTTCAGCATCAGCGCCGCCATCTTGGTCTTGAAACTCTTGAACAACATTTCTTTCAGCGACACCGTCATCATTTTTGCGACACCCTCGGCGGTCTTTAACAGTATGTTGCCCGAAAAGCCGTCGGTTATGATCACATCGACACCGCCGATGAACACCGTCTTTGCCTCGGCAAAGCCGACATAGTTGAGATCGCTGTCACGAAGAAGTTTTGCTGCCTCTTGCTCCAGCTCACGTCCTTTGCTCTCCTCTGTGCCGTTGCACAGTATCGCAATTCTCGGATTTTCCACCTTCATGACACCTTTTGCAAAGGCATCACCCATACGGGCAAACTGTAAAAACATCTCTTTGCGGCACTCGGTGTTTGCTCCGGTATCGACAAGCAATATATTGTTTTGCACGCCGGGGAGCACGGTGCCGATTGCGGCACGCTTCACACCCTTGATTCGCTTGACGATGAGGGTTGCACCTGCCAAAACACCGCCGGTCGAGCCAGCCGAAACAAGACAGTCGCCTCGACCCTCTTTCAGCTCGTTCAGCGCCACATACAGCGAGGTGGTCTTGCGCTTGATGATGGTGGAGGGATCTTCGCAGATGTCAAACTCGTCCTCGGCATCCACTAGGTCAATGCCGTCAAGACTAAGCCCCATTTTCTCGGCACAAGCTTTCACCTTTTCAATGTTGCCGCAAAGCGAAATGTCGGCATCGTATGCCTGTTTCGCTATAACTGCACCCTGCACCACACAGTCAGGTGAATGATCTCCGCCAAAAGCGTCTAAAATTACTCTCATCCGATTTTTCCTTTCATCATCTAAAATAATCGTTCTAATAATATCTCATATATCATGCCGGAAAAGGCAATCAAAACAAAATAGAAAAACATGCTCACCGACAGCGCCACATCCTTTTTGGTAAAGGTCATTCGGTGCAATCGTGTTCTTCCCTTTCCGCCGTTATAGCAGCGGCACTCCATCGCCATGGCAAGCTCGTCGGCACGACGAAAGGCGGAGACAAAAAGGGGAATCAATATCGGTATCATGGCACGGACACGTACCGCAATACTGCCCTCTTCAAAGCGTGCGCCCCTCGCCTTTTGGGCGGTAATTATCTTGTCCGTCTCGTCGAGCAGTGTCGGAATAAAGCGTAGCGCAATGGTCATCATCATGGCAAGTTCATGCACCGGCAATCTTATCAGTTTAAGCGGTGCCATGACCGACTCTATCGCCGCCGTCAGCTGAATAGGCGAAGTGGTGTAGGTCAGCAGCGATGACCCGATTATCAAAAGACCGATTCTCACCGCCATCAACAGTGCAAATCCGAGACCCTCATAGGTCAACGAGATGCCAAAAACGGTGAATATCGCACGACCCGGTATAAAAAAACCGTTTAGCACAAAGGTGAAAATTAGTATCGGGGCTATTGGTTTCAAACTTTTGAGCACCAATTTGAAAGGGACAGTAGATGTTTTGTAGGCGATTAATATCAATATAAACGCAAGCGCCGCGCCGAGAGGATTGGAATTTATAAAGAGAACAACAGCATATCCGACGGTCAACAACAGTTTCAGACGAGGGTCGGCTCGATGTAACAGCGAGTCCCCCGGCAGATGTTGCCCTATCGTGATATCCTTCAACATTATTATAAGCGTCCCTTCTTTAAACGTTCCGACAACTGTTTTGCCGCATAATCTATTGTATACACATCGGTGGAAATGTCAATACCCGCTTTTTTCAGCTCCAAAAACAAGGTGGTCACCTCCGGCACCGAAAGTTTGAGATCGGCGAGTTCCTGTGAGCGTGCAAAAATGTTTGGTATAGTATCATAAAAGGCAATACTTCCATCATAAAGCACCATGACCTTTTCGGCATATTCCGCGATGTCGTCCATCGAGTGGGATATCAAAATTACGGTGGAGCCGGTCTCGTCACGATATCCTTTGAGCAGTGTCAAAAGGCTCTCTCGCCCTGCCGGATCCAGTCCTGCTACCGGCTCGTCCAATATAAGCACACTGGGTTGCATCGACAATACACCGGCGATCGCTACCCGTCGCTTTTGTCCGCCTGAGAGCTCAAACGGGCTCTTTTCCAAAAGTTCCTCTTCAAGCCCCATCGCCTCGGCGGCATGACGTACCCTTATGTCCACCTCATCGGCGGAGAGCCCCATGTTTTTGGGTCCGAACGCGATATCTTCATACACCGTCTCGCTGAAAAGCTGGTGTTCCGGCATCTGAAAACAAATCCCGATTTTAAAGCGAAGTGAGCGGTCCACCTTTTGACCGGTTCCATACTCAACACCGTCCAGCGACACTTTGCCGCTGTCCGCCTTTTTCAGTCCGCCGAGTATCGAGACAAGTGTCGATTTTCCACTGCCCGTAGCGCCGATAAGCCCCACAAACGCATTGTCCTCGATCTCGAAATTTATGTCCTTTAGCACCTCGTTCACACCTGCAAGCGGCGAGCGATAGGCAAAACTCATGTTTTCCACCTTTAACACTCTTCCACCTCCCTCTTGCTAAGGAGCGGTATCAAAAACTCTTTCGCCTGCGGGGCGGTCAACACACCGCTCGGAACGTCGATTCCTTGCCTGCGCAGTTTGTCGAACAGCGTTTTTATCGCCGGCGGTCGAAGACTGTACTTCCTCAACCGTTCATTGTCGGAAAACACCTCGGCGGGAGTTCCCTCCAGCACCTTTTTACCTTGCGCCATAATAACGACACGGTCGGCGGTAAGAGCCTCCTCCATGTAATGGGTGATATGTATCACCGTGATTCCGAGCTCTTCACCGAGACGGTGTGCAACGCCCAGCACCGAGGCACGACCGTTTGGGTCGAGCATGGCGGTGGACTCGTCCAACACAAGATATTTCGGACGCATGGCAAGCACACCCGCAATCGCCACACGTTGTTTTTGTCCACCCGACAGCTTGTGCGGTTCTGACCGTGCAAACCGAGTAATACCGGTCATCTCCATCGCCTCGTCGATACGCTGTCTAATCTCGTTTGGCGGAACTCCAAGATTTTCCGGTGCAAACGCAACATCTTCTTCCACGATGGTGGCGACAATCTGGTTGTCGGGATTTTGAAACACCATTCCGACCTTGCGACGAATGTCAAGCAGATTTTCGGTCGAGGCGGTGGATATCCCGTCCACAATCACCTCACCTTTAGACGGCAACAACAGGGCACAGAGCAACTTCGCAAGCGTGGATTTTCCGCTTCCGTTTGCACCGAGGATGCAAAGCACCTCCCCTTCATTTATGTCCAGCGACATGCCGCAAAGGGCCTCACCCTCACCGTAGCTGTAACTAACATCGTCAATTTTTATCAACTTAAATTCCTTTATTTTTTAAAACGTCGCTATCGCACTGCCGCCGCAGGGCAGTACCATGTTTGTTCCTTCCACCGCAATACCGATCTCGTCCGCTTCAACCTTCATGCCGCCTCGGTCGCAGTAGCGATTTATCAACATCGCCGACACTGCCGGTGAAATCCCGGCGGTATAGCCGTTGACGGTCAAAAACAGCGGCTCGTCCGACAGCAGTGCCACCGCGTTACTTATGAGTGGTGCAAGCTCTTTTTCAATCTGCCATATCTCACCCGACGGCCCACGTCCGTAGCTTGGCGGATCCATGATTATGCCGTCATATTTGTTGCCACGGCGCTGTTCCCGAAGCAAAAATGCGGCGGCATCGTCTACCAGCCATCTACAAGGATGTTTTTCAAGACCGCTCAGTTGAGCGTTTTCCCTTGCCCATGCCACCATGCCTTTTGAGGCATCGACATGCACGAGTTGTGCCGAGGCGGCAAGGCAGGCGAGTGTTGCGGCACCGGTGTAGCCGAACAAATTCAGCACTTTTGCACCGGGTCGATTTTTCAGACGCTCGGCATAAAAATCCCAGTTTACCGCCTGCTCCGGAAAAAGCCCTGTGTGCTTGAATCCGGTGGGGGAAATCACAAACTTCAAATCCCTGTATGAGATGTTCCATCTCTCGGGCAGTTTGGTGCGATACTCCCAGCTGCCACCCCCCGAAGAGGAACGATGATATACTGCGTCCGCCTTGTCCCAAAGATGTGGGGCATACGGCTCGCCGATGGCGACCGGATCGGGTCGGCTGAGCAGATAGTCTCCCCAGCGCTCTAACCTTCGCCCGTCTCCGACGTCCAATAATTTATAGTCGCTCCAATGCGAGGATGTTCTCATTATGTCTGTTTCCTTTATTGTTAGACAAGTGCAAAATTCACTTCTGGATAAAAACTTCGAACTAAAAATGAACAACTGATATATATTTAGATAATTTATTGTTTAAGCCACGATTCAACTCGTGTGAGATGTCGCATACTGACAATCTCAGTTCTTCACTTTTAGCTCTTAGTTCTTCACTCCACGTGGTTTACGCATGGCTATTATTGTTTATGCGAACTTAGATAATCGCTCTGTAATCTTTTTAGCGATAAGCTCTGCCACCACCTCGATGCGCTCCGAGTCCTTACCCTCGACCATGACACGTATCAGCGGCTCTGTTCCGGACAGGCGCACCAAGACACGTCCCTCGCCCATAAGTGCCTGTTGCTGTGCCTCAATAAAGCCCTCGATATACTCATCGGTACGATAATGATCCTTGCCGGCGGGTGATACCCGCAGATTTTTGATGACCTGTGGGAATTTCTTGTATACCTGTGTGATTTCACTGGCGGTGCGGTGAGTGCCCGCAAGAAGTTGCAAAAGTTTTGCGGCGGTCAGTTGTCCGTCACCGGTCGTGGAATGTTTGAGCAGGATAAGATGTCCGCTCTGTTCGCCGCCGATGTCAAACCCTTCTTCACGCATGTTCTCAAGAACATAGCGGTCGCCAACGGCGGTGGTGGAACAGGTGATTCCGATCGACTTCATATACTGCATAAAGCCAAGGTTAGACATAACGGTCACAACAACGGTATTTTTCGTCAGCTCGCCTTTTCCCATCATGTCGGTGGCGAGTGCGGCGATGATTCGGTCGCCGTCTAGCTCGTTGCCTTTCTCGTCGATGCAAAGACAACGGTCGGCATCACCGTCAAAAGCAACTCCGATGTCATATCCGCCTGTTAGCACCTTTTCACGCAGATTGTCAAGATAGGTGGAACCGCAATCTTTATTGATGTTCACACCGTCCGGCTCTGCACCGATGATGTCAAACTCGACTCCAAGCTTTTTGAATAAAAGCGGCGCTGTTTGGCTGGCGGCGCCGTTTGCACAGTCCAGCAGAACACGCAGTCCGTCTATATTTTCACCGATACAGCCTGCAATATATTCGACATAATCATCGACCCCGTCTTCACAGTAGGTTATCCGGCCGCTCGCATCACCTGCTACCATCTCGATGCTTGACTGTTTTTCCGGATCAAGAATAAAACTCTCTATCTCGTTTTCGACATCGTCCGGCAGTTTATAACCGTCATAGTTAAAAATCTTTATGCCGTTGAACTCGGCAGGATTGTGAGACGCAGAGATGACAAAACCGGCGCTGGCGTGATATTTTCGGGTCAACTGCGCCACGGCAGGCGTTGGCAATACACCGAGAAACAACACGTCGCAACCCACCGAACATATTCCGGCAGAAAGCGCCGCACGAAGCATGTCGCCGCTTATGCGGGTGTCACAACCGATTACATAGAGCGGTTTCTCTTTTGAGGTTTTGGAGAGCACTGCGGCGGTCGCACGACCAACCTTCATGGCAAGTTCCGGCGTCAGCTCACTTCCTGCGACACCTCTTATTCCGTCTGTTCCAAATAATTTCCCCATAGATTCATATCCCCCTTTGTTTACATTGTTTAGCATTAGTTAAATATATTCTCAATCAAACACAATTATAGTCATTCAATTTGAAAAACGATACAAGATTGCCGAGCAGAAATTTCGCCTATCAAGGCGTGAGGGTATTGACGACAACACAGAGAGACGGAATTTCTGCCGGGAAAATGTGTTGGTTATTAAATTGAAAATCAAATAAAGCTGAGCTGTGCGGTATCACCGTCTGGTTTCGGCGGTTTGAAGCCCAATCGGTCATATGCGGCCGGTGTAACCACACGACCTCTTGGGGTGCGAGACAGAAAGCCCTGCTGCATCAGATACGGCTCACAGACGTCTTCCAACGTCACCGCCTCCTCTCCGAGCGCCGCCGCAAGTGTATCAAGCCCGACCGGCCCTCCTCCATAGAGTTCGATTATCGCCCTCAAAAGACTGCGGTCAAGGCGGTCAAGACCGCCGTCGTCGATGTCAAGACGCTTGAAAGCGTCCTCAACCGCTTTTTTATCGATTATCCCATCGCCCAACACATCGGCAAAATCCCGAACACGGCGAAGCAGTCGGTTGGCAACTCGAGGGGTGCCTCTTGCCGCTACCGACAATGTTTCAGAACCTTCTACATCACAAGGAATCCCGAGAATTCCGGCACTGCGACGAATGATTTCCGATATTTCACTGCGATCATAGAGATCCAGTTTCAACAAAACACCGAAACGATCGCGAAGCGGACCTGTCATCTGTCCTGCACGTGTGGTCGCTCCGACCAGCGTAAACTTCGGTAAATTTATCCGAATAGACTGTGCCGAAGGTCCTTTACCGATGATAATATCCAGTGCAAAATCTTCCAACGCTGGATAAAGCACCTCTTCAACCTGACGTGAAAGGCGGTGAATTTCATCAATGAAGAGCACGTCACCTTCCTGCAAATTGGTTAACAGGGCGGCAAGGTCGCCTGCTTTCTCGATGGCAGGGCCACTGGTTATACGAATCTGCACCCCCATCTCGGCGGCAATGATTCCGGCAAGTGTTGTCTTGCCAAGTCCCGGTGGGCCATAAAGCAGAATATGATCCAGTGGCTCGCCACGTTTTTTTGCGGCGGCAATATAGACCGAAAGGTTTTCCTTTATCTTTTGTTGCCCAATATATTCGCTCAGCGTTTTGGGGCGCAGTGAACCCTCCGAGTCGCCGTCCTCTACGGTCGGCTCGGGGGAAAGAAGTCGCAGATCATCGCTTTGTTCAAACATAGAGGTGTATTATCCTTTATTTCTTGTTGAATTGTTTTAGTGCATATTTGATAGTGTCTTCCACCGACATTGCGTCGTCGCATCCGGCAACAGCCTGTGCCGCCTCACTTCTGCTATAACCAAGTGAGACAAGGGCCGCAAGCGCCTGAGCCGCACTTCCCGAAGGAATTTGAGTGGTAACACCGACACCGGCGACACCATCGAAATCCATATTTGTCGCCTTGTCTTTGAGTTCCAACACGATACGCTGTGCCAACTTTGGACCGACTCCGCTCGCGGCGGTGAACGCCTTGTGATCGGCGGCGGCAATAGCAATCGTGATACCGGACGGTGACAGGGCATTAAGAATGGCAATCGCCACACGCGGCCCTACGCCCGAAACAGATATAAGCATGGTGAATGTTCGTTGTTGCGCCTCGTTTTCAAAGCCGTAAAGCTCCAGCGCATCCTCTTTGACATTCAGGTAGGTAAATATCGTCGCCTCTTCTCCGAGATTCAGTCCTACCACCGCATTTGACGGCATCGCCACTCGAAACCCGACTCCACCACAGACGATCACCGCATCGTCCACCCCTCGGTGTGCAACCTTTCCGGTCAAAGAATGTATCATGAAAACATATCCTTTCGATAAAAACTAAACTTCCTCAAGCCTACATGCCGATCCCCGAGAACTGTTGCCCTGACATATTGCTATCGCCACGGCATCCGCCACATCGTCCGGCTTCGGCACTGTGCGCAGGTTCAGCATTATCCGCACCATCTCCTGCACCTGATTTTTTGTTGCCTTGCCATATCCCGTCACCGCCATTTTCACCTGCAACGGTGTGTATTCATAGATTGGCACATTTTTCACCCTTGCCGCAAGCAAAATGACTCCTCTCGCCTCGGCGACGGCAATGGCGGTCTTGTGGTTGTTTGAGAAAAAAAGTTCCTCCACCGCCATACAGTCGGGTTTATAATGATCAATCAGCTCGCACAGGTCGGTGTATACCGTCGCAAGCCGCTTTGAAAAAGGGTCTTTGGCAGAGGTGGTGATTGCCCCGCAGTTTTGAAGCAAAAACGTATTTCCGTCAAAATCCACCACCGCCGTGCCGACAATGGCATATCCCGGGTCAATTCCGAGTATTCGCACACCTCTCCTCGCATTTAATGAACATGAAAATATATAATAAACATTATAGCATAAAATATAGCACCTTGTAAATGTTCTGAGGGCAAAAATATATTTGTGGTGCACCGCTTTTCACGGTTCACATACCTGCAATAAACTCAAAAGTGATGCAATCGCTTCGCTGGCGTCATATGAAAGAGATTCTTCGTCACTTTTTGCCTTGCTTCAGTAGTTTCAATATGTACACTTGAAAACAGGGCAAAAGTTTTGTTCTGAATTTCTGCAAAACAATAAATTTGCTATTGATTATATACAAATTTTGCATTATAATCAACTCATATAACGTGGCGCGGAATCTATGAAACCACGTGTTTCTGATATGGCAAGTCGACAGTTGAAACATTTGATCATCGAACAGAAAGGAAAAGTACATGGAGAAATATTTCAGGCTCAAGGAAAATGGCACCACAATTAAACGTGAAATATTGGCAGGCTTAACCACTTTTATGACCATGGCATATGTTATCGCATTAGCCCCCGACATGCTGTCACAGGCAGGAATGGAGTCGTCGGCAGTTTTTACCGCCACCTGTCTCGCGACCATTATCGGAACTCTCATCATGGCGCTTTGGGCGAAATTGCCTTTTGCACTCGCACCCGGTGTCGGGCCGCTTGCATTTTTCACCTTTACGGTTTGCCTTGGAATGGGCAAGAGCTGGCAGTTCGCACTGACCGCAGTCTTGATCGAAGGCATCCTCTTTTTGGTCATGTCTTTCTTCAACATTCGTGAGACCATCGTCAATCTGATGCCGAAATCACTCAAAAACGCAATCTCGGTCGGTGTTGGACTCTTCATCGCACTCATTGGATTCAAAAACGGCGGTGTCATTTTATATAACGAGGGCACAGGAGCACTTGGCATTGCTTCCTTTAACCTCGCCGAACCGAATACACTCGGTGCACTGGTAACCATCTTTGGTATCGCACTTATTGGAATTTTGCTTGTTATGAAGGTTCAAAGCGCACTGCTGATCGGAATCGCCTCCTCCACAGTCCTTGCGATGATCCTTGGTGTTACAACACTACCTACCGGAGTCGTCAGTCTCCCGCCCTCCATCGCACCTGTCCTATTTCAATTCGAGTGGAACAATATCTTTTCCTTTGAGATGCTGATCGTCGTCTTCACCTTTCTGTTTACCGACGTTTTCGACACTATCGGAACACTGCTCGGCGTAACCACAAAGGCAAAGATGATTGACAAGGACGGAAATGTTCCGCGCGTAAAACAGGCCCTATCCTCCGATGCTATCGCAACCGTTGCCGGCTCAATGCTCGGCACACCCACTGTCACAACCTATGTCGAATCCGCTTCAGGAGTTGCGGCAGGTGGCAGAACCGGTCTCACATCCTTGACAACGGCCGGATGTTTCATTCTTACACTTTTCTTCTCGCCACTCGTGCTTGTCGTTCCGAGTGCCGCCACAGCCCCCGCCCTCGTGTTGGTAGGCGTCTTTATGATGGCACCGATCACCGAAATTGACTTCACAAAATACTCGATAGCAATTCCTGCATTCTTCGCCGTGACCATGATGGCGTTCACCTTTGACATTTCCACCGGTATCGGCTACGGTATCATCAGCTACACGCTGCTTAACCTATTCGGCGACAGGGAAGAACGAAAAACTGTCAACCCGATGCTCATCATAGTGTCAATCCTATTCATCGTCAAGTTTGTGGTAAATTCACTTTAGTGATGTAGTTTAATATAACGAATTAATTCATGCTTTTCATTCGGCAGGGTCTCGTTTAGTACTTTTTCCAGTAGTACCGACAAGGCTCTGCCTATCTCTTTGCCCTGCGGTATGCCAAGCGACTTAAGATCGTTGCCGTCGATTGCCAGATCCTTGATTGAAAGACAAGCGTTCTGCTCAACAATCTCTTTTGCCATCAGACCGATTGCATGAAAACGATCGATCCTGTCGGTGACATCATAGGCACAAAGGGCTCGATTATCGGCAATTTTAACATCAATGAGTTGAAAGAACCTGTCTGTTCCAAGCTTGCTTAGCCATCGCTTCACCGATTTTTGCGTTGTCGCAATGTCGCTCTGATGCCAGCGCACCAGTTCGGCGACGGCACTAACCGTCTCGTTTTTATACCTCAGCCGTCTCAGCGCATCGATCGCAATGTCGCTACCGATTTTCTGATGGTTATAAAAGTGTCCCACCCCCTGCTCGTCTGTCGTAAAACACTGTGGCTTTGCAAGGTCATGAAAAAGTAGCGTCAGACGCACTTCAAGCTGTTTCGGCGCAGTTCCGATTGACCTTGCGGTATGCTCATACACATCATATCGGTGATGGGGGCTGTGTTGCAAAAAACCTATTGATGCCGATATTTCGGGAATAAACACCTCCAACACCGAACTGTAACGGAGTAAAATGTCTACCACTCCATCTCCGACGAGCAATTTTGACAGCTCATCACGAAGTCGCTCGCTCGATACGTCGAGGAGTAGGGCTCTGCTATCGAATATTGCTTTTTCAGTCTGCTCTTCAATAGAAAAACCGAGCGCCGATGCGAATCGAAGTGCACGCATGATTCGCAGTGCGTCCTCTTCAAATCGCAGATTCGCATCGCCGACGGTGCGAATGACCCTGTTTCGCAGATCTTCCTCGCCACCGAAAAGATCTATTATGCCGACAAGACGGTTGTAAGCCATGGCATTAATGGTAAAATCACGACGCGCAAGGTCACTGGAAATATCCCGCACAAAACACACTTTATCGGGTCGACGGCGATCGCGGTAGCCCTCTTCCGTTCGAAAGGTAGTTATCTCATAGTTAGTATTTTCCAAAATCAAGGTAACGGTACCGTGTTTGGCGCCGATATCAAGCATTCGATGGTCCGCAAAACATTTTTTAATCTCGACCGGTGTCGCATCGGTGCAAAAGTCAAAGTCGTTCGGAGTCTCTCCACATAAAAGATCACGAACCGAGCCGCCGACAATGTAACCCTCAAAGCCACATTCCGCCAACCTATTCAAGATATATTCCACCGCTTCCGGCAACAAAAATTTTCTTTTCATAAAAAAATCGTCCATTTTTATAGAATGCCCAATGAGGTACGTTTCTCTGTAGTGTATGTATATGGCAAGAGGCTAATGGTGAAAGGTGAATGACTATGATTTGCGTACGGCTCAAATTATATACATTATAACATAAATCTCCGCATTTGAAAGACATATATTGAAACTCTCTACCCTTGCCTCACGATTGAAACAAACTATGACATTACCTAAAGAGAACGGTTTTTGCAAAACCTCGTTTCGGTTGACATACCACACTATATTGTTTATACTAATAGCGATAACCAACCAAAGGATTTTTGTGATGAAAAACCTATCCGATAAGCTGTATGACGGATTTATCGGGACGAAGCTTGCTTTCTGCTTTGTCCTTCTTTCTGTCTACCTTGTCGGCCTGCAACTCGCCGGGAGTTCTTTTCTACTCTTTCTCTATTTTGCCCTTGCCTGTGTTTTGTTAGTGCTCCTCCCCGGCTATTGCATATATCGCCTTTTAAGGCTTGAGTGCATAATCACCGACTTTGCGTTGCCGTTTTCCTTTCTGCTCGGCGTCGTTGCACTTGTTTTTGTGTTTTTTGTCGACTCCTCTCTCGGACTTCAACGCTTTGGCGTGATATCACTCCTTATTGCGAGCGGATATTCTATAAAGCTGATAATATCTGAAAAAAAACATCGATCGGCAAAATTTACGCCACAAAACACATTTTTATTGTCGGTTGTCTGCGCCCTAATGTTTGTCGTGACCTTTGCTACCGTCATGAAAAACGCTCACCCCTCTGCGGTGGGTCAAAACATGCTTTCACAGGATCTCATGTGGCATGTCGGCAACGCTAACAGCTTTTTGCTCTCTTTTGTACCATCTGATCTTCGAGTGGTGGGTGTCGATCTTCTCTACCACTTTTTGAACGAGCTATTCTCTGCCTCGCTCTCCTATTTTACCGCAATCCCTGTCTTCGATATCATGGCAATGTTCGGTCAAGCCCTTTTCATTCCGATGTTGGTGATTTCACTCTTTTCGCTCGGAAAAATAGTGTATGGTGAAGTATTTCGTGCAAATATTTTCCTGCTTTCCCCCTTCTTTTTCACCTGCCTCAGCCTTGGTGCGGTACTCTATACCGGCGGAAGTTTATTCACAGTATCGCTCATTCAGGCACTGATCACGAACATAAACGCAATGTCGCTCGCCCTTTGTTTCCTCTGTGTTTTTACGGCACTGCTCTTTCGATTGTTCGACCTGCAAAAAGGTCGAACGATTGCAATTGTGTTGTTGATGCTTTCGTTTTTGGCGGTTATTTTTTCAAAGTCACCGATAGCCGCCATTATCGCACTCGGACTTGTGGCAACTTCGATCGCTCGACTGATCCAACGAAAACTGAAACCGATCGAACTCCTTTGCACCGCATTGATCGGCGCCCTTTTTCTCTTCCTCTTCATCAACCTTTTTTCATTTGGTGCAAACTCTTCAACCACATTTAGCCATATCGAAACAATTTCATTTGGAGTGTTTGGCAATCTGCTTGCGGACAACCTAACGCTTGATACCGTAACAACGATTCAATCACTAAAAATATTCGCCTTGATGTCGGTTCAGCTTTTTTGCATCTCCCCGTTCACTGTGTCGGTCTTTTCCGTCTCGACAATAAAGAGCATCCTCGGATTTAAACGCCTTGACTTCTTTAATCTGTTCTGCTTCGCCGTCGGAATCGGCGGAGTTGTCGCCTTTTTCTTCACCTCACACCCGTCATCCAGTCAGGTGTATTTCCTCTATATTGCACTGTTTTTCATTCACCTTATCGCCATACGCGACTTCGATTTCAAAAAAAAGAACGCAATAACCGTCGTCGGCTACTGCATACTCGGAATCAGTCTTATCACTACAGTTTTTCTTTATGTTAATCTGGTTGGCTCCGGTTTCCGACAATTCCTATACCACTATGATATCATCGAAAAATACGACTATGCCAACATTTCAAAATCGGAGGACGAACTTGCCGGAGAGTTTCTAAAGGAAAATATGGAGAAGGATGAGTTGTTTCTCACCAACCGTATCGACGACTCATCGCCACAACTGTCCGGTGTCTACACCTGTTTTTCGGGTCGCCAAGCATATCTCGAGGGCTACAAATATACCGTTTCCAACATGGGCGGCACAGACGACTTCCCCGATGTCTTTGCAATGCATGCTAATGTCGAGATGATATTCAGCGCCGACACCGACATCGAGACCATCAAAAGCTTTGCACAACAACATAACATAAAGTATATTGTGTATTCATCACAGGCGGTGGGCGACACAGCGCAATTTGACAATCTGGAAAAGGTGTTTGAAGATGGATCTGTCACAATTTATGACAGCGGAATATGATAACCGCTTTGATCAAACCGTCATATTGACCGTCTGACCCTCGCCCTTTGTGCCGTTGCTATGGCTGATTTGCTCCATAATCTTTTTCGGCAAATTGTCTTTTGGCATCCTTTCAGACGGCGGTTTTTTGTCCCCTTTTTTATAGTATTCTTCATCACGAGCACCTGCAAACATTAATGCTTACTAGTAAAATCGGCAGTAGGAATTCAAAAATTAGTGCCATAAGCGAAAACAAAGAAATGTTTTTCACTTATGGCACTAAATAAATCAGTTTTTGTTTTGCTATCTCCTTGCAGAAAGATCGGTGGCAAGCATCTGTGCCTTGACACAGAGTTCTGCCGCCTTGAGCGCATGTTCCTGCGTCATGGCGTTTTCGGTGTTGTTTATACAGTCAAGCACCAATGCTCCAAAGTAGGGGAACCCTACCTTTCCGGCAACATTTTCATAGTGTTCACCCTCTGAGTCTACCCAGAACACATGGTCTCCTTCGGTCGAATTCGCTACATTAACATATTTTCTCATCTCGATATAGCCCTCGGTACCGAGGATAAAGGTGCGGCCGTCACCCCAGGTGCAAAGCCCTTCCGGGGTGTGCCAGTCAACACGGAAGTATCCGGTTGCTCCGTTATCTGCAACCAGCGTACAATCGCCAAAGTCATCCAGTTCGGGATAGTTTGGGTTGTTGTAGTTCGCTATCTTGGAGTTGACAATATTGGCATCGCTCGCACCGGTGTAGTACAGAAATTGCTCGATCTGGTGACTGCCGATGTCGCAAAGGATACCGCCGTATTTCTCCCTCTTGAAAAACCAATCGGGACGAGAAGGGGCGTTCAGGCGATGCGGTCCCATGCCAAGCACCTGAATGACACGACCTATCGCACCTTTTTCGATGAGTTGTCCTGCATATACTGCCGCCTCTACAAGCAGACGCTCGCTATAACAAACGGCAAACTTTTTGCCTGTTTCGGCAATGACATTTTTCACCTCGGCAAGCTGTTCAAGGCTGGTGAGCGGAGCTTTATCGGTGAAGTAGTGCTTACCGCTTCGCATTACTCTGATTCCAAGTGCCGCACGTTCTGACGGAACACATGCCGCCGCTACAAGCTGAACCTCTTGATCGTTTAGCACCGCTTGTTCACTTGCCGCAACCGCAACCTGCGGAAATTTTTCTTTAAACGCGGCAACCTTTGCCTCGTCCGGATCAAAGACCCATTTCAAGGTCGCACCCGCCTGAACAAGACCCTGTGTCATACCATAGATGTGACCGTGGTCAAGTCCAACCGCCGCAATCACGAATTCGCCTTCGTTCACCACTTTATCGACCGCAGCAACCGGAGCGTAGTTCATGCCATCTTTTTGTGCCATAATATCAATCCCTTTCGAGTATAGTGGAGATTCCAAGCCGTGCTTCAAGGTAGCTTTTGAACGCTGTAAAACGCTCGATTAGTCAGCCTTCTCTCCATGTTTATTTTACAAATCCATTCTATCAAATATAACTATGTTTGTCAAACTCAACGATGGACAAAAAACAATAATATTTTTTGCAAATATTCATTGTATTTTTCGGTGCGGTAATATATAATGATTGTAATTCTGAAAAGGTCAAACTGTACCGATATTTAAAGTTTCGAAAATAGAGCGGAAAACGCTGAAATTTCACCACCATGTGGCGAAACCGTAAAAAACATCGTGAAAGGAATGGTCATTATAATGAAAACTTCGGTAAGCATTTATAGCTATAACGCCGAGCTAACCAAAAAGTCAATGACACCGATTGACTGCATCCGTCATGCAAAGCAAACCGGTTTCGATGCAATTGAATTTGTGGACATGGTTTTCAAAGAAATTTCCGATCCACTTTCTTACGCCGACGAATTGAGACTCGCCTGTGAACAGGAGCAAATCGCAGTATCTAACTATGCCGTAGGCGCAGATCTTCTTTGTGATGATCCCGACACCGTCATGGAAGGTTTGAAACGCAATGTAGACATCGCCGAACGTCTTGGAAGCAAATTTATGCGCCACGACATCTCATCGGGTGCGGCACTCAAAAAATATGAAGGTTATGCGAGTGTTGTCGATACACTGGCGAAAAGATGCAATATAGTATCGGAATATGCCAAGACAAAAGGTATTCGTACCATGACGGAAAATCATGGCTATTTTTCACAGGATAGCACCCGTGTCGAGATGCTCGTCAATGCCGTAAAGAACGAAAACTTCGGTTTGCTTGTCGACATCGGGAACTTCCTTTGTGCCGGAGAATCCTCAGAACAGGCCGTTGGACGAGTTGCACCGTACGCATTTTTCGTGCATGTCAAAGACTTTATTGTCAAGAGCGGAAACGAACTTGCTCCGGGGCGCGGATTTTTTCCCTCTCGCTCCGGTGACTATCTCAGAGGAACTGTTCTAGGACATGGTGATGTAAAAGTATTGCAATGCTTGCGCGCCCTGCACCGTGTCGGTTATTCGGGTTATGTCTCACTTGAGTTTGAAGGAATTGAGCCTTGTTGCCAAGCAATCGAAATTTCGCACGAGAATCTAACGAAATACATCCACCTGCTTTCATAGCACTGCTAAATAATATCAAATGCTTTTTCAAAAAAGCAATATATAGCGCCCATAACCGGTTTAGTCTATATACACTCAATAATATTTTTTTATTTGAAAGGATGGATAACCCATGTACAACTTCCCGATCGGCGTTCTTCTCGAATCGTTCAAAACCGACAGCGCCACGGCGCTTCGTCTCGCAAAAGAAGCCGGAGCCAGCGCGGTTCAAGTTTATGCTGTCAACGGAGAACTTGATGCCAGAACCATGACTGCGGAAAAACGCAGAGAATTCAAAAAGATGGTGGAAGACAACGGGCTTGTCGTCTCTGCCGTTTGCGGAGACTTCATCTGTGGCAACAGTGAAATCAGTTTCAGCAACCCCGAGCAAGGCGAAATGATAATAGAGCGCTCAAAGCGCATTCTTGACCTTGCCGTCGACCTCGGAACTAACATCGTCACCACCCATGTCGGGGTAGTGCCAAGTGATCATAGCTGTGAAAAGTTCAAGGTCGTTCAACAGACTTGTAGGACCATGGCCGAATACGCCGACAGCATAAACTCTCACTTTGCAATCGAGACCGGCCCCGAAGTGGCAACCACACTTCGCGCTTTTCTTGATACACTGGACTCAAAAGGTGTCGGTGTCAATCTTGATCCCGCAAACCTTGTAATGGTGACCGGCGATGATCCTGTCAAGGCGGTTCACACACTGAAAGACTACATCGTTCACACCCATGCGAAAGATGGACGCAGACTGATCGTTGGAGATCCTCTTGTAATTTACGGTGAGATTGAAGACGAAATCCAAAATGCAGTTTACTTTGAAGAGCTGCCGCTCGGAAAAGGTGAGGTGGATTTCCCAAACTATCTCAAAGCTTTAGACGAAATCGGTTACAAGGGCTATCTGACCATCGAGCGAGAGACCGGAGCCGATCCGAAGGCGGATATATTCATGGCGGTAGAATTTTTGAACGGCATTAAGAACACAAAATAGTCTTTGATCAACAGCTTTACACCTCTTCACGGCGCGATAACAAAAAGGCAAAGATCACTTTTCAAAAACAAGTTTTACTAATCACATTTTTGTGCCGTTCTATCGAGTAAAAACTCGAGTTCTGTCACACAGTCGTGGATGGGAAAGGACAAATTCAAGAGAAGATCAGTTGTAAACAATGAAAGGATTCGGTGCTTATTATGTCCAAAATAAAGGTCGGAGTAATCGGTGTAGGTTCTATCTCACATGAGCATATTCAAGGATATCTCAGCAATGAAAAGGTGGAACTTTATGCCTTTTGCGACATAGACGAAACTACCTTGAAGGAGGCAGGCGAAAAATACTCTGTCACCCGTCTGTTCACCGATGTCGATGAAATGCTGAAACTAGCCGAAATTGACGCCGTCAGTGTCTGCGTATGGAACAGTGCACACGCTCCTTGCACCATCAAGGCGTTGGAGGCAGGCAAGCATGTGCTTTGCGAAAAACCGATGTCGATTTCAGAGGCGGATGCCATAAAAATGAAAGAGGCGGCAGACAGAAACAACCGCCTTTTGATGATCGGTTTTGTTCGTCGTCATGGCAACGACTGCAAGATCCTCAAAGAATTCATTGAAACCGATTATTTCGGCGAACTATATTATACAAAGGCGATCTATCTTCGCCGCAACGGCAACCCGGGCGGTTGGTTCGGCGACAAATCCCGAAGCGGCGGCGGACCATTGATCGATCTTGGGGTGCATGTAATCGATCTTGTGTGGTATCTCCTTGACAAGCCAAAGCCGATATCGGTCTACGGTGCCACCTTCAAGAAACTTTTAAACCGCAACCATCTCAAAGATAAAGTAGGCTATCTTTCTAAAACTGCCGGTGAAGTAGTCTGTGATGTCGAGGACATCGCCACCGCCTTGATAAGATTCGATAACGGTGCCGTCCTCTCGGTAGAGGCGAGTTTCAGCCTGAACACAAAATCGGACAGTGGCTCTATCGAACTGTTTGGTACAAAGGGTGGTGCAAGACTGGCGCCTGAACTTGAAATGTATACCGAAGTTAATAATTATATGGCCGATGTGAACCTAAAGACCGAAACCGCTTTGAGTTTTGATGGACTGTTTCGAAACGAAATCAACCACTTTGTTGATTGTATTACCGAAAACACTCCCTGCATCGCCCCCGCCGAAGATGGCATCCTTATCATGAAGATTTTGGATGCAATCTATAAATCTGCACAAACCGGTCACGAAGTTACTCTGTAGCAATCATATAATAAAAAAGCTAATGTGGAACTGATTCAGTCCGCATTAGCTTTTTATTGCAGTGCCGTAAAAGTCAAAATATCATCTTACCAATCTAACCGCTCAAGCGCCATCAAATCGGATCGATCAGCTATTATATTGCATATAGCGTTCCATTGAATCCATGATATAAGCTATATTTTCGACCGGCACGCCCGGATATAGTCCATACACCATCATTAGGCCGCCCTTTTTGCTTCCTATTTTTGTGACAGCCTCCCTCACTAAATTGTCGATGTCTTTTTCGTTTCCGAAGACGGTGACATTTTGCCTATCCAAATCCAGTTCAACGCAGGTTTTTCCCCTGAATTTATCTGCTATCCAGTCTATTCCGTTGACCAGATCCTGAAGATTGATTACATCCACCCCCGAGTCAATTATATCATCGACCAAGGATCTGATGTCACCGTCAGAATGCATATGAATTTTGATTCCCGCGTCTTTAGCCGGCTTGATCATTCTTGTATAGACCGGCTTGATGTATTTTCTAAAGTGCTCCGGAGAGAGCATCGGCCCAACCTGCATCCCAAGATCCTCTGCATAGCTCATCACATCGACTTTAAGCGATATGTACTTTTCAATAATATAGGTATTGAAATCTTCAACCCCTTTTATAAGCTCCATCAGCAGTGGTTCTTCATCGACCATATCAAAAACAAGGTTTTCAAATCCTCTGATATCACATAGCTGCAAAAAGGTATGACCGTGTCTTAGGCCGCCAACATGCAACTCCTCTGGAGAGTTTTTTATGTTCTCCTCCACAACTTTCCAATCGATCGCCCCAATCCCCATGCATCGTTCAGGGTTTGGAAATTTGTAGTCTTTAAATTTAGCCCAATCATCCAAAGGATGCTTTACAACCGTGCCGGTGATTCCATCTTCAGAAGTTTTCCAAAGACAAGAAAAATCGTCAAGATACGGTTCATCTTTTTTTGCGCAATTTTCAAAAGTCGGCTTGAAACCTTTGCTCTTTTTAAAATTCGGGAACAATAATTTGTGTTTTTCCATTAGCTCAAAAAGATAATCATTGTCATAATGGTTATAGCAAGCGCTGTTCACATGAAAGCGCGTTGGGATATAATCCGGAGTATCGAAATTGATAGTTCTTAAATAATTTTCTTTGTAAGTCATGTTAGCAATTCCTTTATAATGAAAAATAATTTTTTTAGAGAAAATGAATTTCTCATGCATCGTGCCGACAGCCTTGACAAAATAAGTCTCAAATGGTAATATTTAGCTACAAGATAGAATTTGGTGTGGCCAATGATAAAATAGTGATTTGAAAGAAGATGATAGCGAACCGGTGAGTGTGAGGCAAGCTTTGCCTTATCCTTGTGTTGTCATTGTGATTTTGGATTGCTTGTCTGCTAGACAGAACAATATTTGTCGCACTATTTTTAAACCGAAAAATGTAATGGCTTATCGCACTAAAAATATGTGTAAAAATTCAAGCTTCCCGATTTCGTTATGACATGCTCGCTATCGCAATGCAGCTAAACGAAAATCGGGGATTTTTATTTTACAGAAAAATGAATTGTCAAATCACAAATTCTGTCTTTCGAGCCAAACTACGCTCGAATTTCACCGCAAAGCTGTGGTGAAAACGGACAGAAAATCAAGAAAGGAATGGATATTTAATATGGCGATAGAAAGAATGAACGAGTTCTTTGCGGCTCGTGTTGATGGATATGAAAATCAAATGCTTAACAATGTTGCAGGGTGCGCAGAAGCTTACATTAAGGTGGCGAGCCTTGTTCATGAGCTGTCGGATACAATGGGCTGTGAATTCAAGTTGCTGGATCTGGGCTGTGGAACAGGGCTGGAGCTCGATGAGATTTTCAAGCTGTTACCTGATATTTCTGTAACCGGCATAGATCTTACACAGGCTATGCTTGATAAACTCAAGCAAAAACACAGTGGCAAAAAACTGGAACTGATTTGCGGTAGCTATTTCGACATCCCCCTCAAACCCAACAGTTTTGATATAGCAATATCATTCCAAACGATGCATCACTTTTCACATGAGAAAAAAGTAGGTCTATACAAAAACATTCACAAGGCGCTTACACCAAACGGAGTATACATTGAGTGCGATTACATGGTAGAAAGTCAAGCCGACGAAGACCGATTTTATGCCGAAAATGCACGGCTTCGCAAAGAGCTGAACATAGCCGAGGGCGAGTTTTATCACTATGACACACCGTGCACCGTAAACAACCAGATATCGATGTTTGAAAGGGCGGGATTTGCAGACATGCAGAAAGTGTTCCGAATAGAAAATACAACTATTATTGTATCGAAAAAATAGGAACTCGAAGCAACTTATAACGTTTGTTGTGACAGGCAAGGCAGACTTGATTTTCAGAATCATATCTGCCTTGCTGTTTTGTTGGTCATTTTGGTTCGAAGGTCCGCGACATTCCCCTCTTTTTCGATTCAAATCGCATAGATACCTTCGTTTGCTCTATCCAAATCTTCTTCCATATCCTTGAATTGTGCGTCATATAGTTTTCTATAAAGACCAGCGCCGGCATATAGTTTGTCGTGTGAGCCGAATTCTACAACTCCGTCCGGTGTCAGTACAATTATCTCGTCGGCATTTTTTATTGTAGACAATCTATGTGCTATCACCAGTGTGGTTCTGCCCTTTGACAACTCGTACAATGAATTTTGTATAAGTTGCTCTGTTTGATTGTCGAGTGCCGATGTTGCCTCGTCCAAAATCATAATCGGCGGGTTTTTCAAAAATGCTCGGGCGATACTCAACCTTTGTTTTTGTCCACCCGAAAGGCGCACTCCTTTTTCGCCGATATTGGTATCATAACCATCGGGGCAGCTCATGATAAATTCATGCACCTTCGCCTGCTTTGCAGCACTGATTACCGCCTCGTCCGTTGCTTCAATGTTTCCGTATTTTATGTTTTCTCTGATGGTTCCGGTAAATAAAAATATATCCTGTTGAACCATGCCTATTGTTTTTCTCAGGCTACTGAGCTTTATGTCTCGAATGTCGATTCCGTCAAGTGTGATATACCCCTCCAGACAATCATAGAATCTTGGAATCAGCTGGCAAAGTGTCGTCTTGCCTCCACCTGAAGGACCGACCACTGCAATTGTTTTGCCTGCACTGACCTTGAGAGAAATGTTATTTAGAACCTCCTCTTCCTCTGTGTACTTAAAAGATACATTGTGAAATTCTATGTCGCCTTGAACATCTTCAAGTACTACTGCACCCGCTTTATCTTTTATGTCAACATCGGTATCCATGATTTCCAAAAAGCGTCTAAATCCACTCATTCCCTGCTCAAACTGTTGGGTGAAATTTGTCAATTTTTGAATCGGCTGAAGCATAATATTGACATACAGAAGAAATATAACCAGATCAGAGAGCGCCATGCTCTGGTTCAGTATGCAAATCCCACCGACAACAAGCACTAATGCGTTGCAGAAATTTGTTAAAAAACCCATGCCGGATACAAACGTCGCCATCGCTTTGTACGATGTTTTTTTTGCGTCTTTAAAAAGACCGTTGCCTTGATTAAACTTTTCAATTTCATGCTCTTCGTTGGTAAAAGATTGTACTACCCTAATGCCGCTAACACTGTTCTCCACCTGAGCGTTCACATCGGCCACTTTTACCCGAACATCTGAAAATGCCTTTCTCATCTTTTTGCGCCTTGTGATCGCAAACCAGGCTATGACCGGCAACATAATGAGAATACATAAGGTCAGTCTCCATTCTACGCCAAACAGAATAATTCCGGACCCTACAAACATCACTATTGCAATGAAAATATCCTCCGGACCATGATGTGCAAGTTCTGTTATATCAAAAAGATCGTTCAATATTTTTGACATAATCTGACCTGTACGGTTCTTATCATAGTATTTGAACGACAGCTTTTGAAGATGTGAAAATAAATCCTCCCGAATGTCCGCCTCGATGCGAACACCCATGACGTGTCCCCAATAGTTGATGAAGTAGGTAAGTAACGATATGGTCAAGTATATCGCAAGCAGAGTCACCGCAAGCAAAATCAGTTCGTTCAGATTTCCTTGTGGTATCGTTATGTCCATTATCCTTTTTGTTATGAGCGGAAACAGCAGGGTAAGACCTGCCGAGGCAACCGCGCAGGCCATGTCACAGAAAAATATTTTTCTGTGTGGTTTGTAGTAGGATATAAAGCGTTTGATTGTGTCTTTTTCTACCTTCGTCTTGATGTTTTCTCTCATGTTCACCCACTTTTGTCCAAAAATCTTACTTTTGAAGTGCCGAAAGGAGCTCCCTCTCAAAGGTCGTCAAACTTTTTCGATGCCTTGTTTCGTTCTATTATTTAGTAATGATACATCTTGCGGTGTTTTTTGAGCATACCAAGTGCAACAAACACCGTTAAAAACTCTGCGACAGGAATCGCCATCCAAACACCTACGTCTTGCAGCAGCCGAGGCATGATCAAAAGCATTCCCAAGATAAATACAAATGCTCTGAGGAAAGAGACCAGTGCCGAAATTTTCCCGTTTGAAACCGATGTAAAAAATATCGAAGAAAAAACATTGAAACCGGCAAAGAAGTATCCTAACGAAAATATTGTGAACCCTTTTCTTCCCAGTTCAAATGCAGTGCTGGCGGGGTCAATGAACATTCCGACGATCTGATTTCTAAAAACCATGCACCCGATCACCAGTATCACCGAAGATATTACTACAAATTTTACCGATATACCGAAAACTCCTTTTGTTTGCTTTCGATCGCCTGCACCTTGAGCATAGGCAAAAATCGGTGCTACTCCCGCGCCGTAGCCAATATACATTGAACTCAGCAAAAATTGCACTTGCACAATCACACTTACTACCGCAATTCCATCCTCTCCGGCAAGACGTACCATGATCAAGTTCATTACCGCGGTAATAATCGCAATAGCAATATTATTGACCATTTCGGATGAACCATTTGTGCAGGTCTTTAGTATAAACCCTTTGTGCAACTTAGGCTTCACAAAATGCAACACACAATTCTTCTTGAAGAAAAAATAAAACAAATAGATAGCGCCCGGTATTCCGTTTGCGACGCCGATTCCGACCGCCGCACCCATAATCCCCATTTCGAAAACCACTATCAACAGATAGTTCACGAGTATACAAGACAGTCCCCCTACAACGACTATACCCATCCCAAATCCCGGCCTGCCGATTGTCACAAAAAAGAACTGCGCAAAGATCTGCCAAAATAGAAGCGGATATGTTAGCGCATAAATGTTGCCATATGTCGTTGCGTATTCATTCAATGCCAGGGTAGAACCCAGAAAACCTAAGATGTTGTCGTTAAACAAATACCATGCCACCGTGAAAAGAAATGCCACTATCGTGCCCATGATCGTCAGCACAGTAAAATTTTCTTGCGCCTTCTTTAGCTTGTTTTCTCCCAGATTCTTGGCTATTATCGCATTTGCACCCGTTGCAAACATGATCGCAACGGCTAACACCAATGAAGTGAAAGGAAAGACAACGTTTATCGCTGACATTGCGTCTTCGCCTACATAATTTGATGCGAAAATACTGCCAACCATCGAATAAATTGAAACAAAAATCATCATGATTATGCTGGGAAGCGCAAACAACATAAGCGACTTTGTGTTAAATCTTTTTGATAAAATACTTTCACTATTCATGTTAGTCGTTTCTTCCCTTTTCATATTCTTGCAAGCAACTCGCTCATCTTTTGAAGAGCACTCGAACCCGCAACCTTTTATGTCGCACCGATATTTGACGCGGCATGCTCACCTCGGTTGCAGCTGAGAGTGCTGTAATATATATAATAACTTGTGCAAAATAGACTGTCAAGAATTATTTTAACCTCACAAACGGCATCATAGGTCAAGCAAGTTGACAAACGAATATAGTTGCGTTATAATAACTATTATGACGCAACTATATGAGGTGAAGATATGTATACCGAATTGATAAAAGCTGTTACAAAATTTTATCACGATTTATCTATTTCTGAGTTGAAACTGCAACATCGTTTACAGGACAATTCAAAACTCACCTACAACGATATACTTTATCTTGATATAATCTTAGCTCACTCCGGTGAATATACATCAACACAAATCGCCGACATGCTACAAGTTTCAAGGCCATCAGTAACCAAAAAGATCAAAGGGCTTGTCAAGAAAGGTTATGTCACACGAAAACAAAGCGACAACGACAAGCGAGTCCATTATCTATATATAAATGAAAGCGTATATTTTGAATATTCCGGTGAAAAACTCGGAAATGAAATAATCAAAAAAATAGACGGCAAATATTCAAACGACGACATTCATAATCTATGTGAATTGCTGAATTTGATAAGCGAAGTGGTAGCGGAGGATAAAGTCGGTGAAGGCATCAAATAATATTCTAAGCAACGCGAGCATCCCAAGATTATTTATGAAGTACTGTATTCCTTCGGTAATCGCAATGATTATATCGGGTGTGCAGGGCATGATCGACGGAATGTTTGTCGGCACCTTTGTGAGCAGCAACGCCTTAGCCAGCGTTAATATTGCCATCCCTTTTATGCAGCTGATTTTTGGTGTAAGCATGATCATCAGCATCGGCACACAAAGCTACATCGGCTTGAGCCTTGGAAGGGGAGACAAGATAAAGGCGCAAAATTGCTTTCACACCTTCAAAATTTTTATTTGTGCCTGCGCGATCGTTATCACAGTTTTAGGACTTAGCCTGAATAGACAAATAGCGACACTGCTTGGTGCTGATGCTACCTTGCTCTTGGACTCATCGACTTATATTAAAATAATTTCCATCTTTGCGCTACCTATGTGTATACTGTTTTATAGCGGATTTCTTAATCGTATTGTGGGCAAACCGGAAAGATATTTTTACGGAACTGTATTGAGCATTATCGTCAACATCTCTCTTGACTATATTTTCATTGTACAACTGAAATTGGGTGTATTGGGCGCCGCGCTGGCAACCGGCCTTGCATATACCTCTGCACTTTTTGCGGTCCTTTCTCCAATGTTGAAAAAAGAAAATGTCATCAATTTTTTCGTGGGAAAATTTTCTACCGAAAGTATAAAAAGCGTATTATATAACGGTTCGTCGGAAGGAATCAATTCGATCTCGATTGCCGTGACCGCCTTTCTTTTTAATACCGCACTGATACAAATTTCCGGTCCGGGAGGTGTTGCGGCATTTACCGCAATCAACTATGTCGGAGCACTTGGAGGACTTCTGCTGTTCGGCATTTCGGATGGCATCGGGCCTATCGTCAGCTATAATTTTGGAATGGGCGACCATAAACGAGTGGGCCAACTGATGCGGCTTGCCTATTTGTGCAACTTCATCTTCGGAATTTTCTTGTTTCTGCTCTTGTTTTTTGCGGGGGAGCAACTCGTGGGACTATTCATCAAAGATGATCCCGCACTGGTCGAATTGGCGGCATCGGGCGGCAAACTATTCAGCTTTTCTTTTTTATTGTCCGGTTTCAACATACTGAATTCGGGGTATTTTACATTCATTGGAAAAGGGCTTGAATCGATAGCCGTAGCCGCAAGCAGAGGACTCCTCTTTGTCAGTGTCGGTATTTTCACGCTTCCGTTTTTTTTAGATATAAACGGAATATGGTTGAGCGTTCCTTTCGCTGAACTCTGTGCGATTATTGTCGGTTTGATATTGCTCAAAACAACCAAGCTGTGCAACTAAATGTGTTTTTCAATCACCTTTTTCATTTCTTCCCAAGATTCTTCCATGTCGGCAACTAGCTTAAACTGCGTCCTTGCCCGATCAAGATTTTGACCGTCACGTGTTGTTTTGAAATAAATATCACCCTCAAGATAATCGGTTAAAAAACGCATACCGCATTCAAGAGTCATCAACTTTGCGCCGATTGGCATGTATTCTATCTCGGCTTTTGTCAGCGCTTCGCCACACCCCTCTAAAAATCCCCTTACATAAACTTCGAAAAGCGACAGATCAAAATTAACCTTGGAGAGATCTTGCTCGTCCTCGGCGCTGTGGTTTGCGCCAAAGCGTATGGAGTCGCCAAAGTCGTTTATAGAGAGTCCCGGCATAACGGTATCGAGGTCGATAACGCATATTCCTTCTCCGCTTTCCTGATCTATCATAACATTATTCAGCTTGGTGTCATTATGGGTGACACGCAGTGGAAGTGTGCCATCTTTTAGGGCATTGAGCGCGAGAGAACAGTCTTTTTCACGATCCATGGCAAAAGCAATCTCGGCCGCCACATTTTTCACTCGATCAAAACCATCCAGTTTGATAGCAGACTTCAAATTTTCAAGTCTTTGTACCGTGTTGTGAAAATCTGTTATCGTCTCATGAAGCGTGTCGGCAGGGTAGTCGGTGAGCAGTCGTTGAAAGTTTCCAAATGCCTTGCCTGAGGCATAAAAAAGTTCGGGCGTATCTGCTTTTTCAAGCGTTACTGCATCTTCGATAAAGCTGTAAAGGCGCCATGCTCGCCCCTCTTCATCGGTAAAGAAATTTTTGTTGTCCCGCGTCTTGATTACGGTCAACGTTTCACGTTCGGTGTCTCCGCCGTTCTTTACAATTATCTCGCGCAAATAATCGGTAACCCCACAGATGTTTTCCATCAACTGCGCAGGGTTTTTAAAAGCCTTTTCGCTGATTCTTTGCAAAATATATCGAACACACTCTCCCTTTTCGGTCTGAGTATAGACGCAAAAAGTATTGTTCACATGACCGTGACCGTATGGCACGGCGCCAACCACATCGGCATCGAAATCATATGCGGATATTGCAGAGGGAAGTGTTGAAATGTTTATGTTAAGCATAGTCATCCTTTTATTTATTCGTGTCGTAAAGTTTCGATTTCTATCACCCTGCCGTTTTCAAGACGAGATTGCTCGGCGGCAAGCGCCACAAAATGACTTTCTAGCGACACATCCAGACCGGTGAGAGAATCGGTTACCGGTTCACCTTTCATGAGTGCAATAAACTCCGATACAATTCCACCGTCTCCGCCGCCATGACCGCTCTGCGCGTCTTTAGATATTTGGTATGATTTCATCTCTTTGCCAAATGGGTAAACGGTAATGTCTCCTGTATGCATATCGATGACCAATTCACCGAGCGTACCCATGAATTTTGCTTGGCGACTATTAAACTGTGTTGTTCCGCACATGCTGAAACCCATTGAGCTGCCGTCGGTCATCTCGATATTGACAACCTGATGGTCTACGACATCGTTGTCACATCTAAATACGCATCTTCCATAGCGTCCGTTCTTTATTGCATCATAGATGCTTTCCACCGTCGGCGTGAGCGCCAGCACATCGTTGGGCCAATTTTTATTCCCGTTGCGTATGCCAAGCTTTGGATCGTCGATATATATCTTCTCGGCATCATATGGACAATCGGCTTTGACGGCGCATCCGCCCAGACACATCTCGGTACTGCCTTTTGGTGCATTTTCAGATTTGAAATATCGTGTGTTTCCAAAGGAACTTACCTTCTTGCTCGTTTTGTTTGCAAGCCAAAGGTACAGATCCATATCGTGACAACATTTTTGAAGAATCATAGGGCTCGCCTTTTCGACAACGCTGAAGTTGCCTCTTACAAAACTGTGAGCCTGATGCCAGTATCCTACATTTTCTATCGCCTGAATCGAGATGACCTCTCCGATTATTCGAGAATTTAATATCTCTTTGACCTTTTTGAAAAATGTAGTATACCTCAAAACGTGACACACAACTACATGTAAACCGGTTTCTTTTGCGACACGGTTTATCTCTCGACATTCTTCAAGATCGGGCGAGACCGGTTTTTCCAACAAAATATGATATCCCAAATTCAATGCCGAAACTGCCTGTCTTACATGTTGCCGATCCATGGTTGTAATACATACGGCGTCGGCAAGCTTCGGCTGTGCCAAAAGGTCTTCACCGCTTGAAAAACACACATTGCGCGGAAGATCTAACAGCTTTGCCACCGCGTCCAGCTTTTTGCTGTCGATATCTGCTATTGCAACAACCTCAACTTCGTCGCTATACTTCAAAAACTCCGGAAGATATGCATCTTTCCCCCTGCTTCCAAGTCCTATAAAAGCAATCTTTATCTTATCGCTCATAATTAACCTCCAAAAAATTGTCGGCGACAGGCTTTGTCGTCCTTCCTCCACATTATAATAGAGTTTTTCGGTCATAAACAGTATTATTTGTCCGAAGATATTGCATTTTTGTCCGCTATTTATTACAATAATAACATGGAGTAACTCATAGGAATATTTATGAAATATATCGCAACTACACTTCAAAATATGATTACCATAGATAAACTTATCTTGGTGCATTATTTCGAATACTCAAGTAAGGTCGAGTTCAGAGGGGAGCGACACAATTTTTGGGAGATGGTCTATGTAGATAACGGCTGTGTTGAGGTCTATGCCGACGGTGTCAGGCATATTGTGCATAGTGGTGAGATGATATTCCATAAGCCAAACGAGTTCCACACCATTGCGGCACATGACTCAACGAATCCCAATCTCATAATTATCTCGTTCGTGGCAGATGGCAACTGTATTGATTTTTACAACAACCTCCGTGTGAAGGTTAGCACTCATCAAAAAGTGCTTTTACACAAGGTCTTGCATGAGACAAGACTGGCGTTCAAGAACCCGATACACAGTCCGGGTGAAAACGCCGGAATGATAAGACGTGAAAATGCACCTTTGGGTAGTGAACAGTTGATAAAATCCTACCTCGAACAATTTTTGATTGATGTGTATCGAGAAGGCCAGTCCGGAACCGAGGAGTTTGAAAGAGGGGCAGACCTCAGTTTTATGCTGCCACAAAGCGAAAATCAGTATGTAGCCGAAACCCTAATATTTTTAAACAATAATATTACATCTAAACTGCACATTGCGCAGGTTTGTCAAGAAATAGGGATTGGACGATCCCGACTGCAACAACTTTTCAACGATGAGTTCGGCTGTGGGGTCATTGACTATTTCAACAAGCTAAAATCGGTGGCCGCAAAAAACCTTCTGCGCTCAACCACCCTGAACATAAACACGATTGCCGACAAACTGGGGTTCACCTCGGCTACATATTTCTCAAGACACTTTAAAAACACTTTTGGAATAACCCCAACGCAATACAGAAAAGCGGTATATGATGCTACACAAAACGCAAAAGGATTGATGGGGCTCAACGACACCGTTGAATGGAGTTGAATTTGCTGTCTATTACATTAACCCTGCTGTTCGTTACATTCTTGCCGTCAAGCTCAAAATAATTGATATACTGTTTCGGTAAGATAAATTCATAGGGGCTTTTATGAAAAAACTAATTTTATCCACACTTTTGGTGCTTTCTTTGTTCGCTGTATCCTGTACACCGAGAACGCAGGAATCGTCATCAGCGCCAAACAGCGACAGTTCATCGACTTTGCCGATCGAAACGACACTCGATTTACAGGTAGTAACCAACATCTCGAATAACTTCGAGGCTACTTACTCGATAGGAACCGAGATAGGATTCTATCAAATGTCTGAGCAGAAAATCTACTATGTAGACTATGCGACGGCAAGTCGCCTGCCACTTTGCAGTGCACCCAACTGTGAACATAACGACGAGAGTTGTACGGCGTTTTTTAACGGGAACGGCATACTATTTTTAGACAACGATCAAAAAAATCTTTTTTACTTTGGGAGTAATGGCGACGGCTCGCAGGCGCAATCTGACGAGGAACACACTATGTTAAACCGCGACCTTTTGTATCGTATGGAGCTCAGCGGCTCCGGTCGCGAGCTCGTTTATGATTTTGGTGCCGGCAAAGTGTTTAATCAAGGTACAATAGTAGCATCCGATGAAAAACTATATTTTATTTATTCTACTAACGAAAACAACGAGCACAAGCGCTATCTCGGAGAGTTGAATGTGACTGTAGGCAATCTAACTGCAATAAAAGAAATGGAACCGTCTGAATATATAGTATCTGCATATGACAACACAATCGTCATCGAAAACAACGGTAACATTAGCAGGTATGATCTACTTAGCGGCGAGACTGTTTCGGCCTATGAATTTTCACAAGAGACAGAAAAGGGCGCATTTTTAGCCGATGGGCTATATGTCTACGACAGCTTATCGGGCGAAATAAAGGTAACTAGTTTGACCACAAACGAAACCAAAACAATCGCTACTATTTCCGGCACTACCGAAAGTGCTTATATCAGATTTATCAACAACAATTATTTGGAGATTGGCAAATATAACGGTGGAAATCAAGAAAATCAAATAATCGATATTGCGACAGGACAGGTTTACAGCCCCCGACTTACCTTACAACGCGAGTGGACGATCGACGGTGAAGTTCCAATGCCTATAATCGGTGCAAGTTCTGACCTTGTTTTGACCATTGTAAAAAGCGTGGAGCAAGAGGTAACAGCGTACGATCCGGGCGGTCTCCCCTATACCATGCTGGCGCCGGTGGATATCATCGCATTGATGAGTTGGGAGGACTATCTTAAGTCCACACCGGAGTATATTTACGTCGAAGATTTCACCGATCTTGCAGACACTGAATAAATGTATCACGAGACGATAGCTCGCCCGTCGATATCCCGCCGCCAACAAACGACTTTTTGACAGCATCTGCTGAATGTCAAGCCTTCGCACCTGCCATCAAATTTGACATTCCAAGTGGTTTTAGAGAGCGCTTTGACATGCTGAAAAGAAGACTATTTCCCTCACGATGGATAATATGAACACATGTTCTTTCGATAACGAGAACATGTGTTTTTTATGTTTACGATATCAAGACAACAGCTCACAAGTAAAAAAGTCACCGCTTTTTCTCACATCAAGATAGACAAACTTCACACAATGTTGTAATATCTTAAGATGTTTTTCAAAAGCGTTGTAAGACGTTTATAAAAGTGTTAAGCTATACTTATTCACTGCAAATCAATCGTATAGCAACATTAAACCAAAGTGAGGTATTTATGCAATATTGTATGGGATGTATGAGCAATCTGCAGGCGGGAGATGTGTGCCCTGTCTGTGGTTATCGACATGACTCACAACAAATCGAGGCCTACCATCTGCCGCCGCAGACTATATTACAAGGGCGATATATAGTCGGCAAGGTGTTGGGTTTTGGCGGTTTTGGTGTAACCTACATAGGATTTGACGCTCAGACAGAACGTGTTGTGGCAATAAAAGAATTTTTACCCACCGTTTTTGCTACCCGCATACCCGGCGATACCGCACTGACAATCTATCAGGGTGATGCTACCGCACAGTTTGGCAGCGGTCTTCACCGTTTTATCGAAGAGGCGCGCACCCTTGCGCAGTTCAACGGGATACCCGGAATCGTAGACATATACGATACCTTTCCCGGCAACAATACCGCATACATAATCATGCAATTTCTAAAAGGTCAAGATTTCAAACACTATCTAAGTAAAAACGGAGTATTGGACTATGAAACGGCAAGAAACGTAATCGTAAAAGTGTGCGAAACGCTGGAACCGGTACACGCAAAGAACATTATTCATCGTGACATTTCCCCCGACAATATCTACCTCACCGAAAGTGGGGAGATAAAATTGCTCGACTTTGGTGCGGCAAGGTATGAAAGCGCCGTAAACAGCAAAAGCCTTTCTGTGATACTGAAATCCGGATATGCGCCGGAAGAACAGTATCGGTCGAAAGGAGAACAAGGAAGCTGGACTGATGTCTATTCGCTTTCCGCCACTTTCTATAAACTATTGACCGGAAAAACACCTCCCGACAGCATGGAGCGTGCCATAAACGACGAACTGGAAGAGCCGGGAAAGCACGTAGATGGAATACCGCCAAGCGCTCAAAACGCTATACTCAATGCCCTCAACGTTAAAAAAAGCGATAGGACAAAGACGGTCACACAGTTCAAAAACGAACTGCTGTCCGATGGAGTGGCGCGAGTAAAGGTGAAACAAAAGTCGGTATCCACAAAGATGCCGATTGCCGCCAAGGTGATCATAGCATGTAGCGTTGTTGCCATTTTGGGTCTGGGAATTTTCACTGTCTCAGGCGGTTTTGACAATCTTTCACAAGAGACAACCTATGGCGACGACGAGCGTTTTATCATGCCAAGTTTGGTCAATTTATCGGTGCGAGATGCACAGGCGGCAATGTCGGACATTGACATATCTGTCGATATAACAACAGCCTATATTGCCGAACAAACCTCTAATTACGTGATCACGCAATCACTTCTGCCCGATAAGGAGTATTACTACAGCAGCAGTGCCGAAATCCAGATCGTCGTAGGAACCATTGATGAAGCGCTGGCACCGGGAGGATACCTAGATATTGTGGGTATGGAAGCCGAGGAGGCTCTTGCACTTTTGGACATAATTGTTTTCGACGATGTCTATGATGCCTACGAAAATTCTTATGTCGATTTCACGGCGGTTGAGTCGTCGCCGGAACAAAAAGGCAAGGTGCTTTCTTGTGAGTATAAGTTGGTTGAGAATAGAAATTATTACGACGAGATCGAATTGTTCCCCACAATTGAATTGCAGATTGGAATCGGACCAAAACAAAACGAAACATTTACCAGCTTAGTGCTAACCGACAAATTCGGCTACTACTTTTTGCATGACTCCGGAAAATTTATGTCGTTGCCTCGATATTTTACTGCTGAGCTCTCTTTTGACGGCGGTGTCAGTTGGACAGAGCCGATCGATCACCTTTTTGATGAACGCACATGGCATCCCAATGAGGCGTATGACACAATTGTACAGAATGTGAGCGAGCGTGGATACACCTATGTTGAGATTGGAAGTCTGCTGGACGCAGTATCGGTTCAAAACCATACCGAAGGTTTAACCGGTGTGGTGCCTTTTATGTTGCGGCTGGACGCGGTTCTCAAAGATGCTGACGGGAATACATTTGACGAAAGATTGATAATAGACGATCTTTCGATAAATATCGAAAGCGGTGAATTTTTCAAAGGCGATTCACCCCTCTTGCTCGGCTACAGTTTAATTGCGCCAAAGGGAGAGCCTCTTGATATCAACACAGTTTACCAACGTGATTGATTTCATGTTAATAGGACTGCACATTCCGAAAGGCAACTGCAAGTTCGAAGCAAATCTTCATCCGAGCTTCACCTTTCAAGCGACATGCGTTTGAATTTCGCTTTATGGTGGCGAAACGGGACAACACTCAGGTAAGGAAGGGTCAAAATATGAACAACATTTGTTTTAACTGCTTTCAAGACAGAGGAGAGTATGATGTGTGCATGCACTGCGGATATATCGCAGGCACCGCGAATTTCCCCGAATTCATGTTGCAGCCGCAAACAGGTCTTTGGGGCAGATACATTATCGGGACTATATTAGGCATTGGCGGGTTTGGTGTAACATACCGTGCATTTGACACGCGTCTCTCTCGCATGGTCGCTATAAAGGAATTTTTTCCACAAAGCTTAGCAAGACGGGCTCCCGGCGACTTGACGCTGAGACCCTTTATCGGCAACACTCTCGACGAATTCAACATACAAAAGGCACGCTTTATCGCCGAGGGAAAGAGCCTCATACGCTTCAGCAACAACCAACACATAGTAAACGTGTTAGAGCGATTCGAAGATAACGGCACCGCGTATATTGTGATGGAGCTTTTAAACGGTGTTACGCTCAAAGAACACATTGAACAAAAAGGCGGAAAACTACAAAAAGAAGAAGCGGAAAAAATACTAAAACAAATTTTGCTCGGTGTCGATGCCATACATGAAGGCGGTGTAATTCACCGTGACATCAGTCCCGACAACATCTTTGTTACAGAAGATTCTAATATAAAATTGCTGGACTTTGGCGCTGCCAAAATTGAGCAAAAGGAGGAATGGACGCAAAGTGTTGTGGTAAAAAAGGGGTATGCGCCGCCTGAACAGTACCGCCAAAACATGCGACAATCAAACGTCACCGACCTGTATGCCGTAGGTGCAACCTACTACCGAATGATCACCGGAATCACTCCGGAAGAATCAATACAGCGCTGGGAAAAGGACACGCTGCAAAAACCGTCAAAACTGATACCTAAGTTGAGCGTGGCAGACGACAAATTTGTAATGAAATCCCTTGCATTAAAGCCGGAAATCCGATTTTCAACCGCAAAATCGATGCTCACAGCACTGGAAAGCGGCACCGGCTTTGATTTTCCGGAAAAGGAACTGACAAAACGTAAAATAAAACACAGGGCTTTGCTTTTTACCGCCATTATTGCAATTTTTGCGGTATTGGGGATAGCAGGCGTGAGATTCAGCGAGGCCGCAGCTACCATCGCTCCCGGAACATCGTCACTCGATACAAGTGTCGCACCACAGGAACTATATTTTGCCACAAGCTCTATATCTACGGATATAGGTCAGTCAGAATATACTAACCTTGTCGACGAGTTCAACAGATCAACCCCACATACCGTCCACCTGATTGAGTACGAACCCTCTGAACTTTACTTTTCTGCGGATAAGTTCGATATAACGAATATGCCGTTCGACGGCAACTATGCCGATCTGACACCGCTTTTGCAGACCATGTACGAAAGCAATTATTATATAATACAGGATGATTATCTGACCGAGACATCCACAGGGGACGGTGGTTATTACAGTATGCCGATCGGCTTCAAATACACAAACTACTATATCGACAAAAATGTGGCAGAACAGCCGAGTACACAGCTTGTATCAATCGACGAAGTAAAACAAAATCATTTTGACCGAGGTCTATTGGCGTTGGACTATTCCAACATAATGCACCTTGCCGAAATTGCATATCCACCGATGTTTGTTGACGCCGTTTTCACACCCGACAATGTAGCGCCGATGATTACAGAATTGTATGATTTGTATACCGATGTTATCTCTTCACCCGATCTTGCTATGTTTAGTACCTCCAGAACCAGTAACATAGTATTTCAGGAATCAAAAAACAGTAATAATATTTATGTTGTAGAGCAGGACGGTGTTCCGGTCGGAGTTACCACCGAATTGTACATAAACGATGATATTTCGGCTGCAAAAAAAGATGCTGCAATGCAATTTTTAGATTTTTGCGCCGGAAAAAAGGGGCAACTGATTTTAACTGTTCAAAACACAAGTCTTTTGCCGGTCAACAGGACAGCAATGGAAGAATATCTGCAAACTTATCCTGCAGCAGAACAATATAAGAATTTATTCGATCTTGGTTTAGTAGTGCCTGATGGGACTAAAAACAACTATTACCTAGATGTTTATGGCATGGACTCAATAATGGACACAGTTTTTCGCGATCATTTTGATGAGCGTACCGATGTGACAACCGAAGAGTATGTGGAGGCTTTTTATATTTTGGACGAATTGGCGGCCGCAGAGCTTCAGTAATGCAATAAAAATGGACATGTTTGAGTATAAGTGTCAAAAGGTTTGATACTGTTCAGAGCTTTTCTGCGAATTTATTTTTCAGTTCTGCTAATATGTATTTTATCTATTATTCGTGCCACCGGCTGTCCGGTGGCACATTTTGTTGTCAAAAAAATTGGGCATGCAAAATTCAGCGACACGTGCGACGGGGGTAGACCTTCCACATTGCTACAAAAAATCATTTTACATATTGACAATTTATTGCGTTTATTATATAATAAAATTGAATAATGAACGAAAGGTTATTTTTCATGCCGCAAAAATTGAAAGAAGAGGTCAAAGACCGTATAATAAACGCCGCACTCGATTTGATGCTTGAGGCGGGCTTTAACAATGCCGATATGCGTAGTATCGCAAAAAAAGCTGACATCACACACGGAAATTTATACCGGTACTTTAAATCTAAAGACGATTTGATCTCCTGTATAACGCAGCCGCTTATAGATAGCATGAACGAAGTTTTGACAGTCCAGACCGGTGGCACTCTAAAAATTTATGACGAAAATATAAACGATTTCATAGAGCTGGAAAGCCAAAACAGCTCAGACGAGATTTTAGAAAATTTAGCTGACATTGTTTTTGAAAATGTCAGAATCTTTTATATCAAAGGCAAGCAACACCCCAAAGCGATGAAAGTAGTGATACAAAACAAGTTGATACATAATAACATAATCGACTGGCTAAAAACTATTGGCATCAAAAGCTTTAGCAACATTTATGGGCTTAACGACACATCGGCAGAAAATATCTTTGTGGTTTCTGTAACGCTGGAAGGTTTTGTCTATGGCTTTTTCGAGGGAATAGCAGTTATTCTGAACAACTGCCTTGAAAGCGACCTTGACACATTTGAAAGAATTATAAAAAACTATATCCATCTGCAACTCCAATGCCTGCAATTTGCCACATTGAAGCAAATTGAAACAGGTAATTTAGTATTAAAAAGTGAGGCATAGACATTGAAAACCAGTAGTATATTCAAACCGACAAAAAAATTAGTGATTGCTCTGATTGCTATTTTTGTTTTAGTTGTTGTCGTGATAATTTATTTTACAAACAATAATGATCACATTGCCGCCATGCAAGAAACAGAAGACATGGTGTATTCGGTGGAGGTTTTGACTGCTACCGCCACCGAAGAGAGTGAATTTTTAACATATGCGGGTATTATCCAGCCGGACGTGCTCGAAGAAGTTATGTTTGATAGCATCAGCGAGATAACCGCTATCTATGTTGAGGCGGGTGACTATGTTCGCGCCGGCGATCGCATAGCCACTATAGACGATGCCGCCACACAGGAGCGTATCGATTCCAGTCAAACCGCAATGGATGCTGCCGAGGCCAGCACCGAAGCGGCAAGGTCAAATTTAGAAAAGGCAAAAGTTGATTTGTCCGCCGCCGAACAAGCAAGGGACAACAATCCAGACGCTATTACCGCTAAAGCAAATTTAGACGCCGCCAAAAACGATGTGACCGTCGCACAAGCCGAACTCGATAACATTAACGCCTTGCTGGAGCCATACGAAGAAGCGGTGACAAATGCACAAGCCGAATATGACGCAAGTGTCGAAGCTTTAAACACTGCGCAAACCGCTTTAGACAGTGCAACTGCGGCGCAAAGCACGGCTCAGTCGGAGTACGATGCCTTTATAGCCGCAAACCCCGGCGCACCGGACGACGATCCGGACAAAATTGCAGTCACCGCAAAATTAAACACAGCAAACACCAACCTTGCAACGGCACAAAGCAATTTTAACACTGCACAAAGTCAAAGCAACACAAAACAAGCGACTTTGCGAACAGCGCAAGCCGATTTGGTTTCAGAAGAGCTGAGCCTTGGCAAGGCGCAAGCCGAGACTAAGTTGCAAACAGCAAACGCAAATGTTGCTACCAATCAAGCACTTTATAACTCCGCGACCGCACAAGCACAGCTTGAGGTGGACTCACATACCGCCGAAGTAAATGCCTATCAGGTACAATACAACAACTCTGTTGCAGCATATGAAAGGGCACAAACCGAATACATTGACAGTCTGGCCGAACTCGAATCATTAACCTATTATGCGAATTCCTCCGGAACTGTTTTGACGGTGGTTGGCAAGGTTGGCTCAATAGCCACACCGCTTGCGCCTATTGCCGTCATCGGCTCTGACGGTATGGTGGCTGAGTTTGGCATTTCTTCACTCGAGGCACAGGATATCAAACAAGGCGACAACGCTATCATAAACATTAAAGGCACTGATTATAACGGCAAGATTTTGAGCGTTTCGGTTTTACCGGATGAACAAACGCGTACTTATTTAACACGCGCTTTAATAGACCTTGCGCCGGATGATTTGCTTATTGGCGAGTTGGTTTCGGTCAATATAATCACCGGCGATAGCACCGGCGTTTGGTTGCCGATAAACATAATTTTGAACGATGGGTTAAGCTATGTTTTCGCCGTGGAGGACAACACTGCCGTTCGCAAAGACATTGAGATCATGCAAATAAACAACGACAAGGTTTTAGTCCGTGGAATCTCGGACGGTGAGCTGATTGTTTCGCAGGGCATGAAAACAATCAGAAACGGCTACAAGGTAACGGTGGTAGAATGAACAAGTTTATCGAACAGATAATTAAGAATAGGTTATTTGTCGTTTTAGTGTGTCTGTTTATTGTAATAATGGGCCTGTTCAGCTACTATGTCATACCAAAACAAGAAAACCCAAACACGGCCGCCGCAGTTGCAACCATCGTCACACCGTACCCGGGCGCATCGCCGGAAGAGGTCGAAAAAAATGTCAGTGAGGTCATAGAAGCCGAGCTTAGCACACTGCCTGACATCGATTATTATACTAGCCAGAGTATGAATAGCGCCAGCGTTATAGCTGTGGTCTTTGATCTGGAACTTACCATAGACGAGGTCGAGGACGACCTGCGCAAGGCTGTTGAAAATGCACAGCCAAAACTGCCGGACCTTGCCGAGGAGAGCATCGTTGACACCGATTTGGTCAATGAAAATCAGTTTATTATAAGTCTTTCCAGTGATTCATACAATCAAACAGAACTTGCCGATTATGCCGAAATTGTCAAAAACACTATCAGCGAAGTTGAAGGTATTGAGCAAATCCTGATTGAAGGCCTGCCGCAAAAACAAGTCGAAATCATAACCGACCCTGCAAAAATGCAGAGTTACGGCATTAGTATCGAAAGTATCTTGCAACTTATGCAGGCGCAAAACCTTTCGATCCCCTCCGGCGGTATTGAGTACGAAAGTGGCGAGATAAACGTTATTGCACCGGCTATTTTCGAGAGCATTTCAGATATCGAAAACCTAGTAATAAACGGCAGTTCAGAATCTTTGAGCTTTGTCAAGCTAAAAGATGTTGCCAAAATTGAGTTTGCCGAAACGGTCGACCACTATTTTTCTCAAGATGGCAGACTGGCAATTTTAATCACCGGCACCATTGAAGACGGACAAAACGCAATCAATGTCGGTGCAGATTTGCGCTCCGCAATTGAAAATTCAAAAAGCCTCGTTCCAAGCGAGATTATCTTCCATGAAGTAATCTACGCTCCTGCCGACATCGAAGCCTCAATCAACAGCTTCATCATGAACCTTTTCCAAAGTATAGGGCTCATTATGGTTGTCGTCATGATTGGAGTCAGTTTGCGCAACGGCATTATCGTCTCGTTAGCCTTGCCGATTAGCATATTGTTTACATTTATAGTAATGAACTTGCTGCAAATGCAGTTTCATTTTATTACGATTTCCGGTCTTATCGTTTCGCTGGGCATTCTTGTTGACAACGCCATTGTTATTAGCGAGGCTATACAGCATCATTTAAATAACAAGCTGCCAAAGACCGAAGCGATAGTAAATGCTATCAAAGAAACAGCAATACCTGTTTTGACCTCTACCCTAACCACTATTGTCACATTTTCTATAATCTATTTTGTGCCCGGCGTTACCGGACAAGTTGCAGGTGACATTCCGACCGTTGTTATAACGGCTTTGATTGCAAGCTACTTTGTCGCCATGTTGGTTATACCTGTTTTTGCGTACTGGTTCTTCAAGCCGGAAACAAAACCTAAAAAAGCAAAGAAAAACCACATGGCTCGTGCCTTTATGGCCGCTTTAAAACTCGCCTTGAAACATAAGATTACTACTGTGACAATTGCTTTTCTGACTTTAGGTGTGGCGGCATTTTTAGCCTTACAGTTGGGTATGCAGTTTTTTCCGGTGGCGAGCAAACCTGTCAACTACATCGTTTTCGAGGGCGAGGACATATCTTTGACTGCCTCCACCGATATCAGTTTGCAAATTAACAAGGTTTTGGATCATGAACCGGTCATAGATAATTACACCTATGCGGTCGGAAGCGACCTGCCAAGCTTTTTCCTGACCGTCCCCTCTCTTGCAAGCGCCCCCAATGTCGGGCAATATATGTTGCAGTTGAACGAAGAAGAGATGGAGAACCTCGGTGGACCGGAGGCAACAAGCAAATATTTGCAAGAAGTAATGGATAAAAACATTATCGGTGCAAACATTTCTGTGAAAAGCCTTGAATATTCCATTCCGACCGATGCAAAAATATCTTTCATAATTTATGGAGACGACATAGAAAAACTGACCGAAACTGCCGATTCGCTAGTGAGGGCTTTGGGTGAAATTGAGGGGACCAGCCGCATCCAGAGTTCCTCGATAAACTCACAATATGAATACAATGTGAATTTAGACAGCGAGGTGTTATCCTCGTATGGCCTGCTTAAATACGACGTCGTAAAACAGATCAACACCTCTTTGATGGGTGCGACCGCAGGTGTGTACCAAACAGATGATGGCAATTTGGATATCATTTTGCGCAGCGATATAAACAGCTTAGAAGATCTGCAAAATCTGCAAATTGTTGGTAGCGTTGCAGACACAAAGGTGCTTTTGAGCCAAATTTCAACTATTGATCTGCAACCGTCGGTGCCGATTATCGAGCATTACAACGGCAAATATTATCTGCAAGTTTTGAGTAACGTTTTGCCGGGTTACAACTCCTTTGCAATCGAAACCGAACTGACAGAAGACTACCTGTCAAAAATGGACTTGCAAGGTGTCTCGATAGATAGCAAAGGCGAAGTCAGCAACATGCTTGACCTGGTTGTAGCGCTGGTTTTCAGCGCCGGTTTTGCCGTCATGCTAATCTATATCATCCTCTTATTCCAATTCAAAACGCTCAAAAAGCCACTCATTGTTCTAGCCAGTATACCGCTGAGCTTTATCGGCTGTGGGTTTGGGCTGTGGATATTTAGAATGGATATACAAGCGATGGCACTTTTGGGACTGGTCAGCCTTTTTGGCATTGTGGTCAACAACAGCATATTGCTGATAGAGGTCATGGACACAAGACTGCGGGCTGGCGACAATGCCGAAGAAGCGTGTCTGAAAGCCGTCCAACTTCGCTTTAGGCCAATTATGCTCTCAACAATAACCACATGCATCGGTCTGGTTCCGCTTATACTTTCCGCCGACCCAATGAGTGCGCCTATGGCATCGGTCTTGCTGTTCGGACTTTTGTTTTCCACCGTTTTAACCATGGTGGTCGTACCAACAATTTACGCTGTTGTAGAGGGCAAAAAAAAGTGCGAGAATGAATCTGAACAAATGGCCTGATTTTGTTTGTAACTCAAAACTCCACAATTTTGATTTGTCAAAAGTCAATGTCACGGAAAAGAACTGCGAAAAACCACAATTGACTTTCCCCTTTGACTTTTACACAAAAAAAGCAATCGATATCAACTATCGATTGCTTTAATATTTGTTATTTTATTTCATTTCAGTTTGTAAGATTTAATAGCCATATCTGCATGAAAATATCCGATGTCTTATTTTAGTACGGCACCGGCTGTCAGAGCATTTTCAATCTGCTTGTTGCCGAATATATATATAAGCACTGTCGGAATACTGGAAAGAATCATTACCGCACCGATCTGACCCCAGTCGGCTACGCCTATACTGGTGAAAAAACTGAGCAAGGCAACCGGAAGAGAGCGTATATCTTCTCTCGCACCAATGATGAAAGCAAGGAAAAATTCGTTCCAGGTATTCATTGATATAAGTACCGCCTGTGTTGCAATTGCAGGGCGAACAATAGGAAGTATGATCTTGAAAAATGTGCCATAAACCGTACATCCATCAATTGCCGCGGCCTCTTCGAGTTCTTTGGGGAGAGTTCTTAGAAATGCGCTGAGCATCAAGACACAAGAGGCGAGGGCAAACGCAGAGTAGGGCAATATCAATGAAAAATGCGTTCCGGTAAGGTTGAGATCTGCAAGAAGAATATAAAGGGGAATTATTACAACCTGAGCCGGAATTATAAGACCGAGGGTGAGATATAATGTTACCGGTTTTGAGAATTTCCAGTTCATTCTTGTGAGTGCGTAGGCAAGCATCGCACCAAAAAATAATACTATTGCAATGGTAGAAACGGTATATATGCCACTGTTTTTAAGGTAGTGCAAAAAGTTGAAGCCATCAAGCGCTTCGCTGTAGTTTTGCATATCCCAAACTTGAGGTAGCCCAAAAGGATTATCATAAACCTCACTTTTCTCTTTGAACGACATCATGATCATCCAATAGAGTGGGAACAAGAAGCTTAACCCCGACAACAGCAAAAAAGCTCTAACAATAAAGTTGTTGATTTTTTTCATTTTATTAGCCAATTCCTTTCTCAATGCTTTGTCCGATTTCACCCTTTCGGGAGATTTTAACATTTACTGCTAAAAAAGCGCACAAAGCAGCTTTTTAATACTCGGTGTTATCCTGTTTGAGCACCTTGTTTATCACAACAGTAACAATCATGCACTGGATAATAAACAGCACCGCAACGGCACTACCCATGCCATATTCGCTTCGGGTGAACGCAAAGTTGTACATCTCATATATCATCGTTCTGGAGATACTTCCGGGGCCTCCGCTTGTCATGACTCGAACATGGGCAAACTGACCGAGGGAACCGAGGGTGGACAACACTAAAACATATTTCGTAACATTTGAGAGCAGTGGAATTGTGATATGAAAGCTGGCACGGAAAAAACCTGCGCCGTCAATCAATGCAGCTTCATAATATTGCTGTGGGATAGACTTGATGCCGGTATACATAATAAGTGAGTTCAGGCCTATGTACTGCCATAAATAGGCTATAGTTATAGATAACATAACAGTATTGGGATCGACTAGCCAGGTCCTTGTCAGTGCATCCAGGTTCAATCCCCTCAAAATGCTATTGATAACGCCCCATTCCGGATCATATATTGCGACCCACATTTGAGCGATTACCGTTACTGTTAAAACAGCGGGGAAAACGGCTCCGAACTTGAAGGCTTTTTTGCACATGGTGTTGTCATAGTTCATTAGAAGTGCAAAAAACATAGAGATTGGGATTGCTACAAATATCGACATAAATGCAACAAACCAAGTGTTGGCAAAAGACTTCCAAAATCCATCATCAGTCAATATTTCAACATAGTTGTCTACGCCGACAAAACCGCTGCTTGAAAATCCATCATGCTCCAAAAAGCTCATCTGAACCTGTGGAATCATAGGATATATGACAAATACGGTGAATAAAATCAATGCCGGTAACGCAAATATGTAAACAGCTATTTTATCTGTGAATGTTCTTTTCACTTCAAACCGATCCTTTCTGTACTACAGCTATCTTGCAGTTCTTAAATGACATATATACGGTCTGCCCGAAACAGACAGACCGTATAATACTGTGAGTTAGTTGGGTTTAGTTAAAGAATTCGTTCTCTAACCAAGCCTCGTTCATGTCTGCAATGTATTGATCTGCAGAGTAGCCGCCTGCCAATAGGCTAGAGCCGTATTCGCCAAAGCTAGCTGCGGTTTTTGCATCCATTGAGTTGAGCATGATGCTGTTGAGCTTATCGGTTGCTGCGTCATACATCTCAAGATTTGTAACCATTAAATCGCCAGGAGCTAACATTTCAACGGTTGGAGCTAGGTTGGTCGGTGAACCGGAACCTGCATAGAAGTTTGCTTCCTGTTGTACACAGTATTTTGCAACTTCAACAGCCACCTCTACGTTTTCGCTGTTTGCATATACCGAGTATCCGTTGAGCGGTGAGCCCCAAACCTGCATAACATCGGTGGAGTCTACTCCATCGGCCATCTGCGGCCAATCCATCAGACCTGCAAATTCGTTTGCACCGATGTTGGCAACTTCCCAGGAGAACATCATGAGAATTGCAGCGTCACCACCTGTGAACATTTCAACTGCAGGGCCGTAATCAAGGTTTGCAACACCGTCCGGAAGATATCCGCCGTCGACCAGTTGTTGAATCTTTTTAACGCCTTCAAGGATTGCCGGATCGGTGAAGTCACCGGAATTGGAAAGCAGGTTTTTGATGGAGTCGGGATCATGAAGTTGTGCCATGGTCTGAACTAGGAAAAGTTGAGGTGTCCAACCACCTTTACCCATCATGGATATCGGAGTGTATCCGCCGGCAGCAATGGTATCGCAGACAGCGATGAACTCATCCCATGTTGTCGGTAGTTCTTCTATTCCAAGCTCTGCAAATATGTCTTTGTTGTAGAACAGTTTGGGTGTGAAGTAGGAGTCGGCACCGGAAGAAAGAGCATGGATGCCGCCATCATGGAACTTCAACAGCTCCGCGTTGTTGTACTGAGAAAGGAACTCGTCGTCCAGATATTCTGTGAAATCCACCTGGTTGCCGGCTGCCATAATCGGGAAAGCTGTGTCGGAACTACCGTACCAAACATCGGGAAGATCATTGGTAGCATTGTAGGTCTTTAGCTTGTTGGTGAAGTCTTCACCGCCACCGCCTGGCTCATATTCCATTTCAACGTTCGGGAGAGCTTCTGCTATGTTTGCTTTGATGTGATCTTCAAGAATCGAAGTTTGGTTAGCATCGGTGCTGATGGAAACCAGACGAATCGAAACTTTTTCGCCATCTGCCTCTGGCTCTTCTGCTTCGGAAGAGCTGGGGGCTGCTTCTGATTCAGGTGCACTTTCTTCAGCGGTTGGTGCAGAGCAGGCCGCCATAGAAACTGTGACCATCGACAATGCCAAAATTAATGCCAGTAACTTTTTCATTAGTATACCTTCCTTTCTTGATGCTTTGTATTTATCAGCGTTATCCACCGATAAAACACAAAACTCTCGGTTTGAAACAAAGTTTCAAACTTTCCTCCTTGTAATTGATTACCTGTACTAAATTATATTGTGTTTTCTGAAAAATATAAAGAGAGATTTATAAGATGTATAAGCACATTTGAAAGATATGTATTAAAATGTGCTGTTTTGTTATTGTGAAAAGAACGGTTCGGTGATATAATTGTTGCAACCTATTAAATAGTTTTATTTAAGTAAAGGAAGTAACATCATCATGAGTAAAGAGATGTCATCCGCTGTGCGAATTACGGCTTCGGCAAGCCGTCAACCTGCCGATCGAGTAGCTACCGATTGTTGGGGAGTTCCGGAAATAAACTCATATCGAGACGATAGTCATGAATGGTAAGATGAAACTCAAATCCGTCATATTTGTTTCTAACCTTGTGTTGTTTGTCATTTTCGTGGTAATATTGGTAATTTGTAGCTTTGCAGTCAATTCTCATTACCTAAACTCACAGTTATCCACTTCAATGACCAAGGAACATTCGCTAGTAGAAAACAGTTTAAATACTATTATCAGAAGTGCACAGGAATATATTAACGTCCTCAGCCTTGATTTCAGGTTGCAGGACGCTTTAAGCGAACTTGCAGAGCAGGAAAATGTAACACAGGCGCAACAGTCGCGTGTGAGTTCAATTATGGGTGAAGTCTTAAGCAATGTTATCAACCCCGGAACCAGTGTAGTCGGCGGCGTAATTACATACGACAATGAAATCGTTTATTCCGGATACAGCATTTCGGCAGGCGAGGCAATGCGAGTACTGGGAGATGATTTTTTAAACGATATTGAAGAAAGCGGAGATTATATCTGGAGTGGGTTGAAGGAATTGAATTATGTCGGTGATACTCCAAGAAATGTGTTTGCTATCGGAAAAAAAATCGTGAATAAATCGACAGGCCGGCATATCGGCGAGTGCATCTTGTTTGTTGACGAGCGGGTGGTCTATGAGACCATCAATTACAACGAGACGCTGGGTGAGATTATTATTCTGGACAGCGATAATAACATAATATCAAACAGTGACCCTTCCTTTCTTTTCGAATCGGCAAGCTCGAAATACCCCTTTTTGTCGGAACAGGAGCTTGGCACCGAAGGAGTACGCAATTCTCCGGTCGATTATTCAGTGACAAAATTCAATGATTGGAAAATCGTGAACATACCGGAGACGGATTTTTTCTCTGAAAGTCTAAATACTACCCTTATTTATATCGCTTTGATTATTGCGTCATACCTTGTATTCAATCTCATTCTCTCTAACGTGTTGACACTTCGGGTCGTCAGGTCGGTAGGAAGTATCCACCATAAATTGAGTTTAGCAAGCGGTGGGGATTTGAGTGTAAGAATGACGGATGAATACCCCGGAGAATTGAAGGCTATTGCGACCGGTTTCAACTATCTTATGGACACGATAAACGATTACATCGATCGAATATATAGTCAGGAACAGCAGAAAAACGAGCTGGAGTTCAAGGTGTTACAGGCGCAGATCAATCCTCACTTTTTGTACAACACAATAGAGACTATAAGTTCTTTTATAACCTTGGACAGAAAAAAAGAGGCAAAGAAAACTGCACTGTCACTGGCTAATTTTTACAAACTGTGTTTGAGCAAAGGGCAGGAGTTTATACCGGTCAGAGAAGAGATAGAACTTGTGAAGGCCTATATAGATATACAGAGCCTACGATATAGTGACTATGTTACCTTTGAGGTCGATATCAAAGATATTGATGATTGCTATATCCCGAAACTAACCCTTCAGCCAATCATAGAAAATGCATTGTATCATGGTGTCAAGGAGAGCGACCGGAAGGGAATAATAAAAATTTGCGGCTATAAAAAAGAATCGATGGTTTTTATAACCATCGAGGATAACGGGGTTGGAATAGATGATACGGCAATCCAAAAGGCTCTAAGCAGCGAGACGGAGAACAATTCATTTGGGCTGTTCAACATAAACAGCCGATTGAAACTGAAGTATGGTGATGAGTTCGGGGTGGCAATAAAGAGCGAGCTGGGCGAATTCACAAGAGTGACGGTGAGTATACCGGAGCAGAAGATGAGGAGAAAAAACGGCAGTGATAAAAGTTTTGCTGGTCGATGATGAAACATTGTTTCGTCAGGCACTGAAAGTTTCCATCCCGTGGGAAGAGATGGGATTTTGCATCTGTGGAGAAGCGGGAAATGGTGAAGAAGCGCTGAACCGCATTGAAGAATGCGCGCCAAACATCGTGCTGACCGATATAAATATGAATAGAATGAACGGCCTCGACTTTATCCAACGGGCAAAAGAACGTGTTAGTGACGTTAAATTTATTATAATTTCAGGCTACGATGACTTCAGTTATGCTAAGCGCGCAATTACGCTTGGTGTGACCGATTATATAGTCAAGCCGATAGACGAGGACGAGCTAAAAACTGTATTGTTGAATGTCAAGGATCGTATAAACACTGAACAGCTACTAAAAAAGAGGATCGAGAACCTAACCGATACCATCGAAACAAACGAGGAATCACTGAAAAAAAACTTCCTGTCAAAGCTGATAGCGGGAAACCTTCCGCAAGGCGGTGACGATGCAAACAAGCATATTGAACATTATGGATTAAAAATAAAAAGTGCTGATTTTTCTGTAGTTAACATAACCATAAACGAGCTTTTTGTAGAAAAATGGGAAATGGAAGACAAGAGTCTTTGGACGTTTGCAGTTGAAAATGTGGCGGTTGAAATCCTTGGAAACAACGCCGAAGTTATCATAGAAGACGTTGGCAAACTGTATGCTGTTGTTAGCAAAATAAATAACGAAAAAGAGCTGGTCGAGCGCTGTGAGCGGATCAAGATGTTCATACAAGAATATCTTCCGTTCAGCATATGTATAAGTATCGGCGGCTTGAAAAACAGCCTTAAAGATATTTCCGATTCATATCATGAAGCTAACTTTGTAAGCAGTGCGACCGGTATGTTTGATGACAATATTGTAGTCACATATTCCGACATAACCGTGGGCACGCCCACATTGACATTGTCTCAACAGTTTGATAACGATGCATTTTTATTGAACCTACACGCAGAAAACACCGACAGCTGTATCAAAATAATTCATGACGTATTTCTAAACCTTAGCAATAGCAAAAAGAGTGTTAGAGTGGCCTATATTTCCTTTCTTGAGATATTGTTGTGTTGCCTTGAATACATCAACGAACAGCCCCCTGCATTAAGCGAGGAACTAAATTGCATGTACAACGTTGCATATGAAAAGACGGCCGCCGCAAAGTCGTTGTTCACCATGCACGAGACCGTAGAACAGTTGGTGAAGGCAATGCATGTAAAGGTGGGCGAGTACCAAAAAGATAACATTTCTCAGATTGTGCTTGATGCGGTAGATTATATCAATGATAATTACAGCGATCCTTACCTGAACATAGAGACATTGGCGCAGAAAACATATACAAGTTACGGACATCTTTGTTTTGTATTTAAACGGGAGATGGGTCAGACGATAAACGACTACATTATGGAGTTTAGATTGACTCGAGCAAGAAAGCTGTTGTTGTCTGATTCTCTTTCGGTAGCCGCAGTAGCTCAAAGTGTAGGCTATCTCAATGCGAACTATTTTTCCAAAATGTTCAAAAAAAAATATAGCGTTCTTCCCAGCGAACTGAAAAAGTGAGGTTGTCATGAACAAAGACATGCGAGTTAAAAACGGCTGAAAAAGCCTGAATAAGGCTTGCAACTCTATTCATGGTCTGGAACAACCTTGTCGTGATTTGGCTAAAAATCAAATGATTTGTTTCTCAAAGAATGACGCTGCTTTTTACGGTCGAAATAGCTGTCACGGCAATTAACTGGTGGATCCGAACGTACGGTGCGAAGCACCGTTCCCCACACAAAGGTGATAGCGACAGGTTTTCATCATGAGGGAGTTTACAACCGATCAGAAAACCCGAGCGTGCCTTTTTTCGGAAAAGGAGGAGCGACGAAATGGTGTGAGCGATGAC
>CAYJJX010000010.1:0-977 GCA_964370605.1 uncultured Oscillospiraceae bacterium
CGGCCCTGCCACAACAACAAACTATATCATAACCTATCTACCCGGTACCATGACCGTTACAGGTACAATACCGGTAGAGGAAGAGGAAGAAGGACCTCCCGTTGACATTGAAGAGGAGGAAACTCCAACAGGCGATGGCGACGAAGAAGATGAACCAGTCGTAATCGAAGAGGAGGATACTCCGACAGGTGACGGTGGTGCATGGTCGCTGGTTGACCTCATTCTGACTCTGATCACAGGCATGATGTGCATAGTGCTGTTGCTCGGCTATCTGACCAAGAAAGAACGTGACGACAATCAAAAAGCTCGCCAAAACAAAAACGAAGACGACGGCGAACTGAAGCGCAAAGGCGCATTCCGTCTGTTCAGCATGGTTCCGATGATCGCAGCTATCATCACATTTATTCTAACCCAAGACCTTACACAACCCATGATCCTCGTTGACCGCTGGACAATTCTCTTTGTTATCATATTCCTAGTTCAGGTACTTACAGCGGTACTTTCCAAAAAGAAATATGTCGAGGATAAAGACAAACAAAATACAGCAAATGCATAATATCTAACATTGTTGTTATAAGTTAAGTAGAACACCCATCGGCCTTTGGTCGATGGGTGTTCTTTGTTTGTGCAGTATAAATAATATTAAATTCATAAGATATTACAAACGAAAGTGAACGTAGTCCATTTTAATAATTAATATATTTGATAGAATTATATCAAACAAAAGTGTTTTATGAAGAATAATAAATATGATGGATTTTGAGTTTGTTATTTTGTTTTGAATTTTGTTAGGAGGGGAATATGGCGGTAATTAAGTGCGTCGGCGGTCATTTTTATGACGATGCTAAGTTTGATGAATGTCCCCACTGTAAGAATCCATTGCCAAAGAGTCGGGTGATGAGCAACGATCTCACACAATACATGCCTAAAGAGAGCAGCTATTCATCCGGAAACATTATGATAAATATGGGTGGAAA
>CAYJJX010000010.1:987-28183 GCA_964370605.1 uncultured Oscillospiraceae bacterium
AAACCTTTCAGATGAAAAAACGGTGGGGTTATATCGTGACAAACTCGGTATCGAGCCTGTTGTCGGATGGTTAGTCTGTATAAAGGGTAAAGAGGCAGGGAGATCGTATAATCTGCATGTCGGAAGAAACTTTATCGGACGCTCGCTCAAATCAGATATAGCCATTCCGGACGATGAGTCGGTCAGTGGTGAAGATCACTGTTCTATAGTTTATGAGCCCAATAAATATAATTTTTTGATTGCACGTGGTGTCGGGGAAACGGTGATACTAAACGGTCAACCTCTCGCAGATTCAGCACTGCTTTTCGGTGATGAAAGTATCGAGATAGGTTTCAGTGAGTTTATATTCATTCCTTTTTGTAAGGAGGGTCGTACATGGTAAAAAAAATCTTACTTGCTGTATTCTTGTTTATAGCAATAATGAATGCATCAAGTGTGTTTGCTGATGAGGTTTCGTCCGGTGCGCTGAGAATCGAACAAATTCAATCACAGATGCCGAATATTACAGCATATTTCTATTCCGACAACAGTCCGAGCGAAGAGGATATTACACTCGAGATTGCAGGAGAGGTATTGATTCCGACATCGTTTAAGTCAGGCGCACTTTCTGATGCGGTACACCACTATTTTCTGGTGGATTGCTCAACATCTACAACCCAAGCACAACTCGATGCGGTCAAGATAGCGATAGATCATTTTGCGGATAACATGGGCGAACATGATTTGGCGACCGTAATCAGCTTTGGTGTTGAGGTGAAGACGGCAATTGCTTCTTCGAACGATTCACAAGCAATAAAGGATGCGGTAGCATTGCTTGAGGCAAATGAGGCAGGAACAGTGTTTTTTGATGCCCTTGCAGAGGTGTCGGCCCTTGCCGCAGTGGCGCCACTTGCCAATGAAAGAAAACTGCTATGGGTATTTTCCGACTCGGTAGATTATAATCTCGGTGGGTTCACTCAAGAAGAAACACGCTCTCTTTTGCTCGATGCCGGTCTTCCGCTCTACGCTTTTGGATTTGATAGTGGAACGAAGGAAAATCTTGATAGTTTCGGCGCTCTTGCTCGAACCACGGGCGGAGAAATTACGGTGGTAAACGAGACTACACTACAGCAATCCTTTTCTGAAACGCTAAATAGCATTAATAACGAGGTCTATGTCGCTACTTTTGAGGCAAGGTCAAATGTTATTCCGGTTGCCGGAACCACTGTTCGGTTTTCACTGGGAGAGGTGGTCGGAGAATTCACTCCATCTTTCAAATTCAATATTCCGGATATTATTGCACCACAGATACTTTCGGTTTTGCAAACGGGTGAGTTGACCATTTCGGTACAGTTTTCAGAACCGGTACAGGGCGCAAATGTGAGAGATAACTATGTGCTCAGCTATCCCGACGGATCACTTGCATCAATTTCAGCCGCTGCCTATGATGATGAAACACTTGTCACAACACTGACACTTGATGGTGGAGTTGAAGGCGGAGAGGTACAGCTTTTCTGTGATAATATTTCAGACATATCGCAGGCAAAAAACGTGGTGGACAATGCAATTGCCTTTTCGCTGACCATCACAGCGCCAAGCCTTCCAGACAGTGCCGATAGCTTGTCGTCAGGGCAAAGTGAAGGTGCACCGCTCGGTGCTTGGATAGTTCTCATTGTTTTATTTGCATTGATAGTCGTAGCGATAGCGGTTGCGTCGATAAAAAGACGCGAACGTGCAAAGGCTATGATGGCATCTACCGATAATGCGGACGAGTCGTTCACAGCGGTAGAAATACGAAATGATCTTGCGGGACAGGACACCGGCAGAGCTCATTTTCAGCAAGCGCCAACCAAAAATATTACGCTGGAAGTCAGCAACTCTGCAGGAGCGTCAAAACAGGTTACATTGCCGATAAATAAGACTATGTTTGTTGGCCGGAGTGATATTTGCAACGTGACTTTTGACGATCCGAGAATGAGTAGACAACATTTTGTCATTGAAGATACGGCGAATGGTTTTTGTATATCGAATCTCAGCGAAGGTGGCCGAACTTTTTTGAATGGTGTTCCGATTGACGGAAAACGACAGCTTAGCCACGGTGACAAAATTGAGGCGGGTTCTCATTCTATCGTATTCAAGACACGTTAAGGAGCGCATCAAATGACAGAGTTTTGTCACAACTGTTTTGCTGTCGGATTCGATGGTAAATGTGCACAGTGCGGTTATATTTCAATATCTGACGCAGGCTCAAACATAATGCTACAGCCTGGGACGATGCTCAACAGCCGTTTTTTACTTGGCCGTGTGCTGGGTGCAGGCGGGTTCGGGGTAACCTATCTTGCGAAAGATAATGTTAGCGGTAATAAGGTCGCTGTAAAAGAATATATGCCGGCCTCATTTTCGGTTCGATCTCCGGATGGAAGGACAATTATTGCATCGGGTGACGAAAACGCAAAGTTATTTGAGCACGGTTTGGCCGTGTTTGAGCGCGAAGCAAGAACATTAGAGTCTTTCTGTGGGAACCATAGCATAGTTCAGGTATTGCATTCATTCAACGAAAACGGTACCGCATATTTTGTGATGGAATATTTGGATGGAATAACACTCGGAGGTCTCGCTCGTTCCTCTGAAGGCAGATTGAGTATCGACAATGCGATGCTGATAATGAAATCGACTGCCTCTGCACTGGCTGCAGTACATTTAAAAGGCATGTTGCACCGTGATGTCAGTCCCGATAATATACTAATCACTAGGCAAGGGTTTGTTAAGCTTATAGATTTTGGAGCTACAAGATATTTTGTAGGCGAGAAAAGCCGTAGCCTTTCGGTAGTGCTAAAGGCGGGTTATGCTCCTCCGGAGCAATATTCCAGCAGAGGCAATCAGGGTCCATGGACCGATATATATGCTCTTTGTGCAACGTTTTATCATATGATAGCCGGTAAACGTCCACCCGATGCACCGGACAGGTTAGACTCGCCGCACCTTGATAATCTAAGAGTTTACGGACTACCGACATCGATAGCGATGGCGCTGGAAAAGGGATTGGAACTTGACTATCGAAGAAGACAAAGTTCGATGGACGAATTTCTTGCCGCAATATCGAGCGAAAGTCCGGTGGTAAGGCAAGCCGAGCCACCTGCTCAAAAGGAATCTTTACCAAAAGCGAGACAAGAGACGTCAAAAGTAGAGCCGCAGTTGCCAGAACAACCGGTGCTTCAAGCTATCGGCACACCATATCTCAGTTTGATTATAGATGAAACACCAAGAGACCGATGGATATTGCCGAAAAACATGCCGATGCGTATCGGTCGATCTACTGAAAAATGCCACATAGTACTGGACAACAAAAATGTCAGCCGTGTGCATTGCGATCTGAAATATGACGAGAAGATGTCGGCATTTATCATTACAGATCTTTCTACAAACGGAACGTTTATCAACGGCGTTAGACTGGAGAAGAACAAGAGTTATAGATTGGAGCCGGGCAAAAGATTTTACATAATGCCACATGAGTGTGGAATGGAGGTAGGGTTATGTTGAATTTTTTCAAACGCAAGAACAAGCAAAAGCCGGAATCATTGCCGGTGTCGTCATACGATGCACCGACTATCATGATACCAAAGGATCAACAAGTCATTGAGACGATCGGTGAAGAAGCCAAGCAACCAGACGATACCTCGATAGTAATATCGTTCCCCGACACGCCGGCCGAATACTTTTTTATCGAGACAGGAATAGCAACACATATCGGCACCAGAAAATATCAACAAGACAATGGATATGTAAGCGACTCTGTGAAAGACCCGGAGAGTGAAGTTTTTGGCATCGTGTGTGACGGAATGGGCGGAATGTCGAGCGGAGACCTTGCAAGTGCCGACGTGGTCAAATATTTCGTAGAGACACTTAGCGGGGCAGAGAAGAATTGTGATATACCTGCGCTCTTGGTCAAAACCGCACATGAATCAAATGAAATACTGCTCAACCGATATACAAAACAAGGAAATGACGCAGGTACGACGCTTTCTTGTGTATATATCGTCAAGAACCAACTTTATTGGATTTCGATAGGTGATAGCAGAATTTTTATGATTAGGGGCGAAGAGATGGCAAGCCTTACAAGAGAACATAATCATGCACTTCAGCTACAAGAGCTTGTTGTCGAGGGTAAGATGTCACAGGATGAGGCAAACTCCAGTGCCAATCGAGAGGCGCTGGTCAGCTATATAGGTGCACCGACGCTGGACTATATCGACATTTCAAACTCGCCGTTGACGCTTTTTGAAAACGACATTATACTAATCTGTTCCGACGGTCTCACCAAAACACTCACCGAACAAGAGATAATGAATTTATTATCGGAAAAACTACCTGTTGCCGATGCGGTACATCGGTTGGTGATCACTGCAATTGATGAAAGTCTTGGGGGACAGGATAACACAACAGCGATATTAATACGATATAATGGCGATGAAAAAGTTGCCGAACTATCGAATTAGTATATATTTATGAATTATCATTTTAAAGGAGAATAGCGATGAATCTTGTAAAATGCAGTAGTGGACATTTTTACGACAGCGAAAGTTTTGGCAGCTGTCCTCATTGTTCAGCCGGTCCGGTTGGCGACAGCAATGTTACGGTGCCACTTCAGGCAAGCGGCAATGATGAAGTAACGGTGGCATTGAGTCATGACTCTAACCCAACTGTGCCGTTGAGTGCGGCAGAACAGCAGGCGGTTGCGCCGATACCGATCAGTGTGCCTTCACTTCAAGACGCAGTCAGTGCGGCGGTCAGTGAACCACCGTCGGCTATCCCAATCGATAACGACAACAAGACAGTCGGGTTCTTTTCCTCTGCGATAGGCAAAGAACCGGTAGTAGGTTGGCTTGTGTGTTCGTCAGGTGAGCATTTCGGCGAAGATTTCCGACTGAAGAGTGGTCGCAACTTCATCGGCAGGGCATCGAACATGGATGTGTGCATCACGAAGGACAATACGGTTAGCAGAGAACGACATGCAATCATAGTGTATGAACCGCGCGGCAACCTGTTTTTAGTTCAACCCGGCGACAGCAAAGAGCTATGCTATCTGAACGATTCTGTCGTGCTTAGCCCACAACCAATAAATGTACACGATAGACTGTTGGTCGGCAAAACAGAATTGATGTTCATTCCTTGCTGTACCGAGCGCTTCAACTGGGAAATGTCAAAAGGATAAAAGTACCTACAATTCAACACAAACATATAACGATAATTAACGGAGGTAATCATGTCACTATCATCACTTAGCTCACTCGAATCCCTCTTGGGCGGAAGTTCAGGTGCTGCCGCAATGCCCGGTATACTTGGAACAATTGTTTCGCTCATTCAAAGTCTCATTTCATCGGCTGCACTCATCATAGTTTTAGGACTGATGTTTATCGTTGCCTATTGGGCACTTACCGGCTTTAAATGGTTGTACATAGGCAGAAAAGCAGGGCTTGACAAGGACTGGATGCCTTTTGTTCCGGTCACAAAAGCGCTTTATCGTCTGAAAATAGTCGACGAACCTTGGTGGATGGTGTTTTTCTTAGAAGGTTGGTGGCTTTACGGCAGTGCCCTTTATCTTATAGTGATGGCAATAAGTAGCAATAATTGGGGCACATTCGCACTGATCCTATTGCTCATCTACTATGCTTGCTGTGTTGCATATAACGTATACTGGCGTTATAAGTATTATTTAGCGTTTAACATCAAACCACACTTGGCGATTTCCATTCTAGTGCCATTTACAGGCGGTTGTCGTAGAGCCATAGATTATCTTGTAGCATTTACCAATAACTATCAATACGGTAGCACAGCGTCTGCGACATCAATTCCGGCAGGAGCTAAAGATTTTGTGAATGTACCAAAGGCTCAAAAAAATCCAACAACCCAACCGGGCACTATTTCAGGTCTTTCCGGCATGTACGCAGGACAGGAAATACCGCTTGCACCGAACGAGGATCTTTTGATAGGTCGCGACAGCACCTGCAACCTTATCATCGACCGCAATGCAGATAAGCTTAGCCGCAAGCATTGTAGTATCTCCTACAACCCGTCCATCGGCGCATACATGGTTACCGACTTTTCCAGCAACGGCACATATATTGACGGAGGGAACAGATTGGTTGCAAACATGGCTACACAGATGCAGCGTGGTACCGTTATAGCCCTTGGCAACAGAGAGAACAGATTCCGATTGAATTAAGCATACATTTATTTAGTCGACCTTGCAATGGACAACGGCCTTGCGGGGTCGGCTACAATGATAATGTTTTTCAAAAACATTATCATTAGGATGTTTTATTTTTTTGAAAAGAGTATAAACCTGTATATAAAAACGAAAGGTTATAACCATGAATCGTTGCATGTCTTGCATGGTCGAGATTGATCCTAATATAGCGAACTGCCCAAACTGCGGTTATGAGCGAAGCACTCCGCCGCGCGAGGCGTATCACCTGCCGCCCGAGAGTATATTGCAAGGACGATATATTGTCGGAAAAGTGCTGGGATATGGCGGTTTTGGAGTTACCTATATTGGGTTTGATGCACAGCTTGAACGCATTGTTGCGATCAAGGAGTTTTTGCCGACTACCTTTGCAACTCGTGTGCCGGGAGATACTCACCTGACCGTATACAACAACGGAAATGTTCCACAGCAGTTTGATGCAGGGCTCAAACGATTTATTGACGAGGCGCAGACACTTGCGCAATTTAACGGAATACCGGGAATTGTTGACATTTATGATACCTACTTTGGAAATAACACCGCCTATATTGTAATGCAGTTTTTAAAAGGTAGCGATATAAAACATGTGCTTACCAATCAAGGAACGATGAACTATGAGATGGCGAGAGGAATTATTCTCGCTGTATGTGACACGCTTATTCCGGTGCATGAAAAGAATATAATCCATCGAGATATTTCTCCGGATAATATATACATCACCGATGCCGGTGAGGTGAAGCTGCTCGACTTTGGTGCGGCTCGTTACGAGAGCGCCGTAAATTCGAAGAGTTTGTCGGTCATTTTGAAAAGCGGTTATGCTCCGGAGGAACAATATCGAAGCAAAGGTGATCAAGGTCCCTGGACCGATGTCTATGCATTGGCAGCCTCCTTTTATAAAATGTTGACAGGTCAGACACCACCAGACAGCATGGAACGTGCGATCAGTGACGAAATAAAAGAACCTTCAAAAGTCGGTGTAGATATGCCGCAAAGCGCGGAAAATGCGCTTATGAATGCACTGCATGTGCGCAAAAATGATAGAACAAAGAGTATAGCAGAATTCAAAGAGCAGTTGTTATCGGACGGCGTTGCTCGGGTCAAGGTTAAGGTGAAGAAAGACAGCGTGAAGTCTTCGCCGGTGGTAAAGGTGGTTATTGCAATATGTGCCTTGATTCTTGTAGGTTTTGGCATCTTTGCCGCTTCAGGCGGTCTTGATGGGGAAGAACCGGCACAAATTGTGGTCGGTGGAACTATGCTCGAAGATAACTTTGGAACTGCCGAGCGGGAAGGCTTTGTTGCTGTTCCGAATCTCAGCGGAACAAGATATGATGAGGCGAAAAATATTCTTGAAGAAGCAGGTCTCGTCATTGAGATCGAGCGAATTGAAAATTATTTCGGAGATGAGTCACCGGAAAACTTGATGATATCATATCAAGAGATATCAGCCGGAACACAATTGGAAGTGGGAGAAAGCGTTCCGGTTACAATCAATATGACCGACGTTAATGAAGCGGTTGAAATGGGCGTAGTGAAAGATGTCACCACAATGTCGAGCAGTGAGGCAACTTCCTATTGGTTAGAGATCATGTCCAGCAATACTATAGAATACCAGCATTCAGACACTGTACCGGTCGGTGAACCGATAGGGTTTGATTTGTATTATCGTGATGAGGAAAAAACTAAGCCGGTTTCCACTATGCTTGTTCTCAGTGCAGGTCAAGAGACGCAGGGTGTTATGTATGGCAATATGCTCCATGGGTATATTAAAGAACAATACAGCACACTTGAGTTTGAATTTTTCGTTTCCAATGTTGATCTGTCGGTGATGGAGCATGGTGTGAATGTGAAAAACGTGCTCCATTTTTCTGCTGATGGAGGTGCAAGCTGGGAGCCGATGGCGTATAGTGATAGTTATTTTAGCCCTGATTGGTATAATGACTACAACAGTATCGCTTCGATGCAGATTATCGACTTTATGAAGGATGAATACATAGGTGTTGATCTTATGTATAAGATTGAGCGGAAACTTGCTCCACCTGAGTTTAGCAACGGCAGTCTATATGGTGTTGAAAATTGGGAACTACTTGATAGCTTCGTCTTTGATCAGACGATCAACTATAGCCTTAAAGAAGAGAGTAGGAATAATATTCAATGTGAGATTGATTCCATCAGTCGGATAACGGAAGATGAGTTTTTGACGGCAATGGATCAGGAAAATGTTCAGAACAATGAAAATTTAATGAGTGAATATCAGAGACTTAAAGAGAATGAGAGCCCGATTTTATTCTATCGTGTTGATGGAATTTGGGATGCGAATCCAATTGTGCTGTATGAGAACTCTAACAGTACACTCGCTTCGCAATTAAGTAGCATTTATGTACATGATATTATTGATAATGTCTCAAACACTATCTACTTAATATCGGGTGATTTTATTGACACGAGACCGACGTCGATATCCATTTCATCATACTCCGATATCGAAGTTGAATATGATGAGAACTACAACATTATTGCTCAAATGCCAAAATATGCTACTGCACATATCGGCATGGATACAGCCGATGCAGTAGGACAAAACGCAAGTGAATCACCGTATTCTCTTGAGATATTTGAGTGGGCAAGCAGATCGACAGATATAGATTTTTATAGCACACCGTTGACGCGACTGGAAGTCACCGATGAAAAGACTGCAATATCGGTGTACGATGGGTATATTGATGCGACACTTGAATATGTTTTTGAACCGAGTTCTGACTTTGAGTTGTTTAGCGGAGTGCATGAATTTGATTATAACGATCCATCCTCGGCAGAGTATGCAATAATGCTAACCGAAGTGCTGTATACGGCCGAAATGACCGGATTAAACATCATTAGTCATGTCGGCGACCTATACCCCGAAGATATTGTGTCCACCGACAGTGATATACATTATGAGTTTTATTATGCGGCTATTCTTGAAGGTCTGGATACTGCAATATCATTTCTCGATGAAGAAACAGGTGCTGTTTTTACCGAGAGTCAGTCGGAGGGTGCAAGAATATTGACCATTCAGCTAGGCTCAACACAGGTCCAATATTTCATTTTTGACGGATTGATCACCAGAGCAGATATAGTGTTTTAGCTACGATTAATGGTAAGGGATACAAAGATGGAAAATATATGCTTTAATTGCTTTAAAGACACCGGAGGTTATGAAGTTTGTCCGTACTGCGGCAACATTGCCGGCACAGCCAACGCTCCCGCTTTCATGCTACAACCCGGCATGAGGATCTGGGGAAGATACCTAATCGGCACTATCCTCGGTACCGGAGGATTTGGTGTGACCTATCGCGCCTTTGATACCCGTCTTGGAACTATCGTTGCAATAAAAGAATTTTTTCCGCAAAACCTTGCTAGCAGAATGCCAAACGATACTGAACTGCGTATATTTTCCGGCGAAGAATATAAAAACTTTCTAATACATAAACAGCGCTTTGTCGATGAGGGTAAAAATCTTGCAAAGTTTACCGGCGATGCACATATTGTGAATGTGTTGGATAGCTTTGAAGACAATAACACCGCATATATTGTGATGGAATTTCTTGATGGCATGACGCTAAAAGAATACATGGCACAGTCAGGAAGTTTTCTTCCGCAAGACCGCGCCGTACAGATTATGGAAGCATTACTGCTGGGGATCAAGTCAATCCATCTGAAGGGAATAATTCACCGTGACATAAGTCCCGATAATATCTATGTCTTGCAGGACGGTAATATCAAAATTCTTGATTTTGGAGCGGCTAGGTTTGCGGCACGTGAGGACTGGACACAGAGTGTGGTTGTCAAGAAAGGTTATGCGCCTCCCGAACAGTATCGCAACAACATGAGACAGACGGAGCAGACCGACCTTTATGCCGCCGGCGCAACGTTATATAAAATGTTGACAGGAAAGACTCCGGAAGAAAGTATCGAGCGTACCGAGCGAGACGTTTTGCTGCGACCATCTAAGATTGCGGACGGTATCGATGCGCATCTGGATAAAATGATAATGAAGAGCGTCGCACTTCGACCGGAACTGCGTTTCAAGTCGGCAGATGCTATGTTGGAAGCGCTTAGAGGCGGTACCGGTTATGACTATCCGGAAGAAGAGCTAAAAAAGATAAAACGTCGTAAAGGGGCGCTGGTAGCACTTGCAATTGTGATGGTAGTAAGTGTATTGGGCATTATGAGTTGGCGGTTTGCAAACGGCGAGAGCGTTATGCCGGAAATCATTGTAATGCAGACGACTCTTGCCGACTTAGATATAAAACCGGATAGCATCGAACTGTGGGTAAGTGAATATGAAAACGAAGACGGTGTTTACGATATTTTGATTGAAGAGTTTTCAAAGACTTATCCTGAATATGTCATTAATCTGAATATCTACAACGATGATGATTATTATATGGTCAGTGATAATAGAGATGCCCAGGAGGTGGAGGCGGATCTGTTTAGTGGCTGGTTTGCAGAAAGAGCAGATCTTTCACCACTCATTCACGGCCTTAATCGTGACGATTACTATGGAAGTTGGGTTCATGAGCATTTTGATCGTGAATCGATAAGCTTTGTTGATGTTGGAATGTATCTTAATGTGTTGTCGACAATCGATTCAGAAATATATAACGAAGGATACATCGTCCCCGCCAGTATCAATTCTATGGATGAGATTATAGAATACAGTGATAATGTTCCGCTAAATATAGAATCATTTTTGGAAGCTACGATGTTTTATTATCCGGAATTGGTCGAAGACGCTGTCTATGACCCTCAGATTGTTGAACCGTATTTCAGGTCTTATATGAAAGGGATGGTAGAAAAATCATTTGAAACAATTTATAGCTATCTTCAGACGAATTATATTCAAGGTAGCAGCAGCTATTCTCAGGGCTACAATTCAACAAATGAAATATCTTTGGTACCGATGATAAAAAGTCATGAGGGCACTGAATATGTGTTTGGTAGTTTTTCGAACAGTTTTACGGTAAATACACACTCAGATGAAAACAAGCAATTGGTTGCAATGCAGTTTTTGCATTTTATGTTGAGTGAAAAAGGGCAATCAATTTTGAATGTGCAGATGGAAAGCTATAGCCTTCCTGTAAACAAAGCGGCAATGCAAGAAAAGATGGAGTTTTATCCGGAACTTATACCACTTGAAAAATATATGGATTATCCGTTTGGTGACTTTAACTACGCCTATTATGATATGCAAGATGAATTTAGAGAGCTGTTTAGTGTTTACTATGAAGGGGTCAGTTCGCTTTTTGAATATGAAGAGGTGAACGAAATCGCTGCTGGAAATTATGATGAAAGCGACGTTGACGCCATTGTTGATAAAGCAGTTGAAGATTTTCTCAACTACGAATACACAGAAAAAGAATATTAACGCTATTTGTAGATTGAAGTTGTGCTTTGGTTATTTTTTTGATAGAATAGTATTTATAGAAAGGGTCATGGATATTGTACACGGTATATGTGGTTGATGACGAGCCGTTGATCTTGAACGAGATTGTAAACACGGTGCGATGGATGGATAACGGTTTTGAGGTTGTCGGCTCATCGGAACGTCCGAACAAAGCTATCTCTGAAATAAAACAGTTGCGACCCGATGTGGTTTTTTCGGATTTGAAACTACCGGAGATGGACGGGGTCGACATGATTAAAGCCCTCAAAGACGAAGGTGTGGAGTTTGAGTGTGTCATTCTGAGTGCGTTTGCAAACTTTGAGGACTCGAGACGTTTTTTTCGACTGGAAGGTTTCGATTATCTTTTGAAACCGATGCAACAGCAGGAGGTTCAACTTGTACTGGAGCGTCTATCGAAAAAATTATCAAAGCGAGAGCGTCCATCGGTTCGTGATGGTGAAAATATCAGTGATGCCTTTTTGAAATTGATAAATCATATCGAAAATGATTTTCAAACAAAACATACCCTTGATTCGCTTTCGAAACTTTTTGGCCTTAGTCCGAACTATATCTGCAATCTCTTTGCACGACACTACAATTCTACTCTGACTAGATACCTTACAACGCTGAGAATGAAACATGCTATCAAATTGATGCTGACATCAAACAGACAATATAAGGATATAGCTACAGAGTGCGGTTATACCGATTATTACTATTTTTGTAAGGTGTTCAAAGACTACTACGGAGAATCGCCTACAGGATATCTGAAAAAGTTGACGAAAACGGAGTACTGATTGATGCATCGTAACAAAAAGCTTGTAATTGTTGTGCTTCTTTTGCTGCTGTCTCTTTTGCCGCTTGGTTGCAGTGAGGTTGCGAGTGAGAGTATAAGGATTGCAATACCTTATGAGGAACATCTAGCCGAGTTGCAGGAAAGCTACTATTTCAATTGGCTAGAAAGTCAAAGCGATCTTTCCATCGAGATTATATTTATTCCCAAGGCACATTCCTATGAATATATGGAGATCATTTTTTCAGGTGAGCTTGGCAACATTGATGCGGTTTTCTTTTCGGATCAAACGGCACCCAGCAATGAAGAAATCACAGAGTATGGCAAGAATGGCGATATTCTGTGTTTGAACGAGCTAATTGAAGAGCAGGGAAGTGAACTGTCGGCATTGTTTTCAGATTATGAGTTGTTTAACCTTAAAGCGGCGATTTCTACGCATGAGGGTGAAATGTACTATGTGCCTCAGCTTGTTAATAATCTGCCGAAAAATTATGAACAAACCATGTGGATCAATTTAGATTGGTTGGAAGAGCTTGGGCTTAATATTCCGGAAGATACCGAATCGTTACGTACGGTACTTACGGAATTTAACAATGAGTTTGTTTTCTGTGCACCAATCATCGGAAGTTTGGAACAAAGCGGCTATAATAGCATGAATTTTATAATGAATTCATTTACAATTGCACAGCCGAGCACAGGATATTTTGCGCTTGATGGCGATGAAGTGTTTTTCCCTCCAACCACTAATGAGTGGAGAGAGGGGCTTTCTTATTTAGCAGAGCTTTATGACGAAGGACTTATTGTTGACGAAAATTTCACCTACAATGTCGAACAGCTGGTCAGTTTGTGCAATGATCCGCGATTAAACGTTGGAGTTTTCACAGCGAACGAACTCTCGGATATCATATCTGTTCACTCTCCGGAGATGCTAAATCATTATATATCTGTACAACCGCTTAGTCATAATGGTGAAAACGGATATGCAGTCGTGGAGGTTTCCCCTCCAAAGCCGGGAGGGATCATACTTTCAAGTTCAGAAAAAGCAGAACAGGTTTTTAGCCTGATGGACATAATGTGTAGTGAGCAGGCGTATCTTTTCGGACATTACGGTGAGCCGGGAGTTGATTTTGAACCGGCAAAGGTGGGTGATATCAGCGTAAGCGGTACCCCGGCGCTAATAACTGTAAAAAGCGATAATTCTGTTGTTCGTGATGGCGGTGTGCCGGATGTCTTTGGACCATTTGTTGCCCGTGACAACTACGCACAGGCAGTGGCATGGAAAGGCTATCAGGTTAATCAGACTGAGTATATTGAGGTTCGCGCGTCTATTGCGTATGAGAGTTTTGAATATCCGTACACGCTTTCACCTCTTGTTTATAATTCGCTTGTTCAGCAACGTCAAAATACAGTTGAAAATTTGATCAAATATACCGAGAATAAAATGATTGAGTTTATAACAGGAGAGAAAGATATAGAAGACGACACCGACTGGCAAGTGTATCTACTGCAGTTTAGCGACTATGGTCTTGACGAGATAACCCAGTTGATGCAAAAAGAACATGAAAGGCTTACATAACCAAGGCGAAAGGAAATAAAATGCAAAAAATGGCTTTACCTTTATTAATAACAATTATACTGCTTATTGGATGCACAACAGAACAAGAAAAAGTGTTGGACGAGTGGAGGGGAACGGCTCAACTAACCGCAGAGCAGACACCGGAAGAACTCTATGAGTTAGCCATTGAAGAAGATACACTAATAATTTACAGCACCACAACACGCATATATGACGTCAAAGAAACATTTGAAGAGCAGTATCCCGGCCTTACGGTAGAGGTGTATGACACAAGGGCCTATGATCTAGTCGAGATATTATACCAAAACTATGAAACAATGGACTGGAACTGCGATATTGTAATCTGCTCTGACGATATAGGTTTGTTGAGTGCAGAGTTGGAACCGCTAGGCGTCGTGAATAAATATGTTCCATATGACATAGCGCCACATCTTCATGAGAGTGCAAATGCTGAGCTGCTTAGCTTTGTTGGGGAAACAGAGCAACTTTTTTATAATCCTACCATATTTGAAGAATGTCCAATTGAAAATTGGTGGGAGATGACCGAGCCACAGTGGTATGGGAAAATATACATGAATAGCCCGCTTCGTTCCTATCCGGCGTATGCGTTAGTGCACGCAGTGATAGCCAACAGCGAGAAAATGGAACAGGCGTATTTTGATCTTTACGGCGAACCGCTCGATCTACCGGAGGGAAGTAATGCCGGAATGGTGTTTTGGGAGATGCTCCTCGACAACGGATTGCAATTCACTACCAGTTCAAACGAACTAGTTGAGATTGTCGGTCGTTCCGACGTTAGTGGCGATGCGCTGGTTTTTATGATTTCCAGTAAAATAAGGCGTAGCGAAATCGGACTGGCGGCGGCGGTTGCCTATGGCGTGGCTCCGACCGACGGAGTTTATTCGTCAAATACTATTTCAATTGCAGGCGGAGCAAAAAATGTTAACAGCGCAAAGCTTTTTATTCGGTGGCTTCTCGGTGAAACAGATGGGACGGGTGAGGGTAGTCAACCATATCTTTTGGACGGAACATGGCCGATTCGCACCGATATTCCTGATCATTCGACAGTACCCCTTGATGAAGGTGAATTTTGGTTTAATGATAAGGCAGAGGTAGCAGAGAACAGGGAGGGAATTCTTGAGTTTTGGGAGAGCTTACAAGCCGAAGTTGAATAAAGAAAAATTCGGCATCAGCATTAAACTGCCGAATTCATTGAAGGGACGGATTAACCTAGCCCTTGTATTACTTTGTGTTGCAATTTTCATTTGTTGGGGAGCTTTTTTTAATTATACATTCCGAAGTATAAGTACGAGTAGCGAACAGTTGACTATGCAAGTTTCAAATGGAATAGTCAAAACGCTGGAAAATACTTTTTTGAATTTGATTCATAGTGCGCTTGCTTTGTCGGAAAGCGCTGCAATAGAGCAGTTGGTAACAGAAGAGGATCCTATAGAATTCCATAAAAAAATATCTCGTGCAATATCGGTGCTGGATTCATCCTACCAATCGGACGGGCTGGTGGATGATGTGTTGGTGTATACCACAAGCGGCGTTTTTGCTAGGCTCAGGGGCGATATCGGCAACACAACTGCCAAAAGGATAGGTATAATAGTTGATGAAAGTAAAATGTACGGCCACATTGCAGTAACTGTTGAAGGGGTATCTTATATAGGATATGTTCGTGAAATCAAAAAAAAAGAAAGAATTGTTGGATATGTCGTTTTCTTGATCAATGGATATCGGCTAGAGTCTCAGTTTAGCGAATATAATGCCGATGATAGTCTCAGTATTTCGCTTATTGCAAATGAAAGCGTGGTTGCTTCAAGTCGACAAGCGCTTAACGAGATGCCTGTCGATGATATATTAACACAATATGACTCTTATACCTATACTTCGTTAGGCGTTACGCCTTTTTCGTTGTTGGTTTTAGATGATGGTTTAGGCTTTAATGCCCTTATTCAAGCGTTTAGCATCGCTGCAGTTGCAACAATTTTGTTGGTGATCGTTTTACAGATATTGTTTTTTCGCTTTATTGGTAGGTATTTTTTGAATCCAATGCTGAAAATCATGGAGAGTGCCGGAAAAGAAAACAGTCTTCTTGAGTTGACCGGGCAGGAGGAATTTGACAAGCTGGTCGAACAGATCAACATGATGATTATACGTCTAGAAGATAATCAAAAGATGCTCTATGAAATGCACTATAATATCCAAGACGCCGAAATTGATCGTCAGCGTGCCATAATTATTTCACTAAAAAAGCAGATTAATGCACATTTTACCGTAAATACAATCAATGTGATCAAAAGACTTGCCGAGATGGGCAAGACGACACATGTAGGGGAAATATGTGACAACCTTTCCAATCTGTTACGATATGCCAATAATTCGGAAGAGTTGATTTCAGGGTTTGACGAGATGTTTGTATTGGAAGAGTATATTAAGATAATGCAGACACGATATCCGGGAAGCTTCGTGGCAGAATTTATTGTGGACGATGAATTGGATTGCGTCTATCTACCGAGGATGCTTTTGCAACCTCTGGTGGAAAACTCGGTAATGCATGGAGTTTCAAACGTGGAAAAAGGTCATATTATTGTTTCAGGTAAATTGCAGGATCCAAATGTAGTGTTTAGAATATGTGACAATGGTGTAGGTATTCCAAAAGATAAGCTGGAAAAGCTCAACAGCAGTTTGGCAAATGCCGATTTATTAGAGTTTGATGAAGGGCTAAGCGGAATTGCTCTTTTAAACATTCAAAAAAGAATCAAAACAATCTATGGCAAAGAATACGGAATGGAAATCGAATCGACACAAGGAGTCGGAACCGATATCACTGTAACTATACCGGCGTATAAAGAGCAGTTTTTGTACGACTACAGATAAGAAGAATTCAAGATAAATAGGCGAAGGTTGTTTTGCTTTATTGTCAAAGCCAGCAAGCATCATACACAAAGACAAAAAAGACGCAGAACATGTCTGTATGGAACTTGGTCAATTTCACACCGGTTCAAATCCATCGCCACATGGCAAAATTACTAAGGGTACAGTCCACCGGACTGTACCCTTAGATTATGGTCGAGGCGACAGGAGTTGAACCTGCGGCCTCTGCGTCCCGAACGCAGCGCTCTACCAAACTGAGCCACGCCTCGATAAAAATCGACACCGCCCAAACTATGTTTAGGGTTCGTGTCAGAATATTAATATTATAACAAATGCCCTTTTAAAAGTCAATAAAAAAATTCAGATATTTCATCGTAAACACAAATAACATCAAAAAAGTGTTTAGTATAATATTAATGCAAAGAAATGCACTTGAATGCTTTACAATCGTGCAATTTATGGTATAATGTTAATATAGTATGTAAATTATTGTAGGAATTTACAATGTATAAGTTGATTATTGTCGATGATGAGTACACGATAAGAAAAGGATTGCAACAATATATCCCATGGGCCGACGTGGGTTTTGAGGTGCTTGGTACTTTTGAGGAAGGACTATCGGCACTGAATTTTTTGCGTGAAAATCCTGTCGATGTTGTGTTTACCGACATTGACATGCCGATTATGAATGGTATATCATTGGTTGAGAATGTAAAAAAACATTCTCTTGCATCGCATTGTGTGGTAATCAGCGGATACCAAGAATTTGAGTATGCTCGAAAACTCCTCAGCCTGAGAGTTAATGAATACCTGTTAAAGCCAATCGAAAATCATGAAATAATCAAAACGTTTTCTAACATAAAATCGCTAATTGACCAAGAGAGAGAGGCGAAAAAAACTATAGAAAACGACACTAAAAATCTCCGCCGAATGCGAAATACGCTGCGTCGACAGTTTTTTGAAGAACTTTTTTTGCAAAAGACCTCTATGAGTCTTGTTCAAAAGCAGATTGAACGATTTGATTTTGGATTTGACGAGGCACATAGTATAATTTTTTTATCTCAAGTCAATATCGATAATTTGCAACGACTTTTAGATGGCGAGTGGCATTATGGAATAGACGCGCTCTACGATTCGATTACCAATTTTCTTAAAAGTTTCGACACCGATTTTATTGTTGTGGATTTTCGCAAAACGCGTAGCATGATATGTTTTGTAGGAGTTTTTCATGATGATAAGCCGATTGAAGAGTTGCTAGACGTATATAAAGCCTTTATTGAAAAGGTTGTGGCGGGACTTCGTGAAATTTCCAAGATTGAACTTTCTGCTGTGAGTATCGCGGCATATCGCAATATTGCCGCCATATGTGAGGATCGGGCAGACATTGAAGAGTTGAACACAAGTTTTTCCGATCAAAAAATTGCCTCTGCACACGTTGAGAGCTCAATGGCAGAACAACTTACATATGTTTATAACGCAGTAAACTCGGCATTTGTTGCCCGTGACATTAACGACGTGAATGAGCGTCTGGATCTATTATATGATAAAATCAAACAATATTATCTTGGCGATGCTCGGGAAGTGTATCTTACACTTATGAAAATTTTGACTCGTCAATTGCAGGAGCGTGAACAGCTGTTTTCCGGATATGAGAGCGAACTGTACGGATATGGCAATATTTATGACATGAATGTATATACCAAAAAGTTTATAGAACACCTCAAACAAAAGGTGCCATCCGGCAACGATACCCAGCTTAAGATGTTGATTGACCAGGCAAAAGAATACATTTCCAATAACTATCAAAAGAATATTTCACGAAACGATGTTGCAGACTATATGTTTTTGAGTGCCTCGTATTTTAGCCGTTGCTTCAAACAACAAACCGGCATGAAATTTATTGATTATCTGACCAACCTGCGCATTCAACGCTCCTGTGAGCTTTTGCTTGATAATAACAACAAGATCAGCGACGTTTGTGAAGCGGTGGGTTATAACAGTCCATCATATTTTACCCGTGTGTTCAAAAATGAAGTTGGACTGACTCCGCACGAATATATTAGGGCAAATATATCATAGTTTCTATACGACTAAAACAACGGTGAAGATGAACGGTAAACAAATAATTAAAAAAGCGTACTCGGTTCTTAAAGATTATCGATACTTTTTGAATACATTTATGGTCATATTGCTTGTCCTGCTTATTCCATTTGTACTTGTAATCATGGTATATTATTTCACTACAGTAAACGAGATTCGACAGGGCGTTTATTCGGCCAATGAAAAAGAGATGAGTTCGGTTGAAGCGATGGCAGATAACATATTGTCTGCTACCTCAAACACCGGATATTATATGTCTATCATGCCATCAATCGAGACTTTTTGTGCTTTCGGCCGCTCTCGTGTTTCTAACACCGATATTCAAAATATTTATGATCAGATAGGTTTTGTTGAGGCTACAAACCGTGTTATTGACTCGGTTTGGATATACTCAATGCGAACCGATTCTTTTTTTGAATCCGGTTTTAACGTTCCACTTGAGACAATCGAGAAGACCAAGGATTGGGCAGAAGACCTTATTCAAAGTCATGCAGGAGAGGCGCGATTTGTTCATAATGTCAAGTACGATATCTATCCTTCGCTTTTGACCTTTTATACTCCGATTGTTGTTAATAACGGTGTTGTGGGTGCGGTACTGATTAACATAAACAGCGAGGAGCTGACAGAACTGTTTTCGGTTGCACAGGAAAGTGAGTTTTCGATACTTTACGGCAATGAACCCATTTATTCTACCGACATAGATCTACCGAGACAATACGATGCAATCGATGAACTTTATCCTGTCGATTTTGTGAATGATGCGCCAAACTCTATTCGAGTGCTAGAGGCTAGCGACACTTTGATAACGCAGAGCAAAGGAACTATTTCAGGGATAAACTATATGCTCACCTCTGACCTGACGAGTTATAGCTCACTTTACGATAGCTTGCCAATGCTACTGCCTACCTATTTCGTGTTGGCTGTCACTGTTGCTTTTGTGTTTTCTTCTTTTGTAACTTTGCAGGTGACAAGACCTTTCAGCAAAGTAGCAAAAGAGCTTAATCGTAATAATAAGGCATCAGGTGACGACAGGTTCGAAAAAGACATTGTCACCGAGATAATCAATTCAATACGAGAAAACGATGATCTGCATGATCTTCTTGCAATCAGAATGAATCTTTTGCAGAATGCGCAGTATATGGCATTGCAAACACAGATAAATCCGCACTTTTTATACAATACTCTTGAAACGATCAAGTGGAATGCAGTTGAGCTTACAGGCGGAGATAATACCGCGTCGCAAAGCATTCAAGATCTCGGGAAACTGTTGCGATACAGTCTCACCATGAATCCACAGTTCACCACCGTTGAAGAGGAGGTGGCAAATCTTTGTCTATACTTAAAGATTGTCAACGCGAGATTTGAAGAAAAGATTGATGTGGTATGGGATTTTGATGTGCAAGTGCTGAACTGCAAGATACCAAGATTGCTGTTGCAACCGATAATTGAAAATTCTATCAGCCATGGTTTAAGATACTCTTCTCAAAAGAAACAAATAAAAATATCTTGCGAAGAGATAGAGGAGCGTTTGAGATTTTCTATAATCGACAACGGCTCCGGCATACTTCCCGAGGCGCTGACCGAGCTGAACGAAAAACTCGAGAACATGAACGTTTTTACCGATCGACATATAGGGCTTTTGAACGTGGCACAGCGTATTCGTTTAACCTATGGTGATCATTCATTCATCAAGGTGATGAGCACCGCAGGGGAGGGGACAACGGTTGTGATAGAGTTTGAGAGATCATAATATATTTCATTTGACTTAAGAAGCACTGTATATTAAAACAAAATAAAGGCAACGTGAGATTGTTCACGTTGCCTTTATCTAACTATTTTTATCTATCCTTTAACGCTACCGACCGTCAAACCTTTAACGAAATATTTTTGGAAGAACGGGAACACCAGCATCATGGGGCCGGCTGCAACCACGCTCATTGCAAAACGCATGTTTTCACCGGGCAGGTCTTCACTGGCAATGTCCACACCGGCGCCGAGCGCCTCTTGTGCCATTGCACGTACAAACTCAATCTTTTCTAAGAGACGTTGGAGGAGGAATTGCAATGTAAAAAGGTCTTCGTTGGTGATATAGAGAAAACTGGTCATCCAGTCGTTCCATTTGGCAAGTAGAATCAAAAGCGATACCGAGGCGATAACAGGTTTTGAGAGCGGCAGAACTATCTGGAAGAAGATACGAAATTCTTTTGCACCGTCAATTTTTGCCGATTCGATGAGTGCGTCCGGCAGTGCGCTAAAGAAAGTTCTCATGATAATGACATACCATGCGCTGACCATGCCGGGGAGGATATAGATAAGGAAATTGTCTTTAAGTCCGAGATATGCGGTGTTGAGGATATAGGTCGGCACCATACCGCCGCTGAAAAGCATGGTGAAAAAGATGATGAACATGATAATGTTGCGGAGTTTAAAATTCTTGCGGGAAAGTGAATATGCACACATCGACATTACGAAGACCGAAAGAATTGTTGCAATTGTTGCTTGAAGAATTGTGACACCGTATGCAGTGAGAATTGTGGAGGGATCCATAAAGATGAATTCATATGCTTCGAGTGAGAATACAGGGGGGATAAGCTGAAAGCCGGAGTCGATCAACGCTTTTTCTTGTGTGAGGGAAACCGAGATGACAAGTAACATCGGAATCAAAAAAAGCAGTATCGCCAACACCAGAAGTATTACCCCGATAATATTTCCGATTTTTTGGTCGCGTTTTTTCATTTTAGTATTTTTCCTTTCTATCTTTAGCATTACATTTTATTGTAATGCGGTTCGTTTTTAGAATAGCGACGAATCCTTGTCGATTTTGCGAACTACGAGGTTTGTTCCGACAACACAGATAAGTCCGACGATGGATTGTATGAGTCCGACGGCGGCGGGAATTGTGAAAGAACCGCTTGTCATGCCACGGATAACATAGGTGTCGATTACATCGGTCACAGGGTAGAGAACGCCGACGTTACGGGGGATTTGATAGAAAAGTCCGAAGTCGCCGCGGAAGATGTTTCCGAGGGCGAGAATAGTCAGAATAACTATAATAGTTTTGAGAGAGGGGACAGAGATATGCAGAACTTTTTGCAGTTTATTTGCGCCGTCCAGCTCTGCCGCTTCAAAAAGTTCTGAGTCGATGGACATCAGCGCCGCATAATACATGATGGCATCCAGTCCGATTTTTTTCCATTCCGCAAAGAACGGTATAATAAACACCCACGGCTCCTGTGTTGTGTACCAGTCAACAGGCTCGCCGCCGAAGAATGTGATCATCTGATTTAAAAGGCCTCGGTCGATATGTAGGAATGCGTAGGAAATGAATCCGATAACAACCCAAGACAAAAAGTGAGGCAGGATGGCCAAAGTCTGTGTGGCCTTGATTAGCGATTTGTTGGTAACTTCAAAGAGTAAAAGTGCGAAGATGACACCGCAAACTACACTCAGTACAATGTTTATGAGTGCATATCCGACGGTGTTGCGGATGATGCGAAACAGTTCGTCCGATTGTAAAAGAATCTGAAAGTTTTTGAACAGGGGATCAGCCCACGGGCTTCCGAAGATGCCGTCCTGAAAATTATATTGTTTGAATGCAAGAACCAGTCCACCCATTGGAAAATAGTTCCAGATGGCGACAAAGACAAGGGCAGGTATACAAAGAAGGAACAGGCTGAACTGCTCTTTAAAGCGTTCAAATCTCCCGCCGATATGTTGTGACTTCAATCTTGTTTTCATGCTTTATGCCCAATCCTTTCTTTGTTGTTTGTCCGATTTGTCTTTTGAAAAAATTATCCACATCCACCCGCTGGTATAGCTTTTGAGGGCGGATGTGGAAATTTAGTTAATCGTTATCGATTATTATGCGAGGAATGCATCAAACTGAGCCTGAATGTCAGCCTGTACAGCTGCGATATCGGTCTCTGCCAATGCTGCGAGGAATGCGTCGTATGCTTCGGGAGTGTAGTCGCCAGCGTTGAAGGACGGTACATGCTCTGCGCACACGTTGCGGATGTTGGTCATCTCGGCGTCAAAGTCGCCGGGGATGTAGCTGAAGCCGATGGTGGGAGATTTTGCAGCAGCGTCAACCATTTGGTCATAGTACTCAAAGGTGTTTTCGGCTTGAACCGGTGTCAACCATGTCATACCAACGTTGCCAAGTCCCCATGTCGGTACACCGTAGGTGTCGGACTCTTGCTCGCCGGCGCCATCAAGACGAACAACACGGCCGTTCTCGTCGAACTCGTAGTGTGTGCCTTCAAGACCCCAAACAAGGGTGTTTCTCATTTGTTTGCCTTCTTCGATGAACATCAGACGAAGAACATCGTAAGATCTTTGTGCATCTTGTGCTGTGAACGGAATCATGATACCGTCGTTGGAAGCGCTACCTACAACAGGTGTGCCGATCGGCATTACAGTGTGGTCGGCATCCCAGCCGCGGCTTGTTCCCATGGTTTCATAGTAAAGTGTGCCGGTTCCGTCCGGATCTTCCGGATTCACATAGTTGTGGAACCAAACAAGGTTACCCTCAACATTTGTGTTCTCGTATTGACGGGGATTCTCAAGTGTGAGAAGGTCGTTTCTCATGTAGCCCATGTCTTTCCACTCTGCGAGTTGTGCAAAGTGAGCTTCAACTTCAGGACGCTCGTAGATGTTGATGATGGTGGTGTCCCAAGCATTGTCGCCCATCGGTACAAGGATGTCGAGCGGGAATGCTACGTTTTGCAGGCCCGAAGAACCTTGGATGAAGCCGATACCGGCGTCAACAACAGAAACATAGGGGCTGTAGCCGGAACCGAGGTCACCGCCTGCATCGGCAGCTGCCATGTAGTTCTCGATTACATCGTACATTGCTTCATTATAGAAACGGTACTCAGAATTTTCGATCATGTCTTGGTTTGCAGCGTTGAAAGCGTCAACGTCGAAGTAAGCATCGTATGCTGCTTTCGGGGTGTGCAGACCTTCATACCAGTGGTGCATTTCGTATTTGGGCATGTAGCAAAGTGTGCCATCAACAGTTGCGCCGTCGATCAGCATCTCAGGAAGTGCATCCTGCATTGCTGCGTCTGCCTCATAGAAAGGTGTGAGGTCGGTGTATGTGCCGGTTTGGTAGTACTCAGAAGTGGTCATCATGTAACCTTTCCAAGCGATGTCGATGGTCTCGCCACCAGCCATTGCAAGGTCAAACTTCTCTTTGTACTCGGAAGGCATCCAGTAGTCAAATGCAACCTGTGTGCCGGGAACCAACTCAGCAAGCTGTGCGTTGACTTCCTCTGCCACCATGTCGGCATCCTGTTGTTTGCCACCGCCTGCGGTGATGATCCAACGAAGAGTCATCTCTTCTGCTGGTGCTTCTTCGCCACCGTCTGCCGGTGCCTCGGAAGTGGTGTCATCAGAAGCAGGAGCTTCCGACTCTGCCGGCTCGGAACAACCAGCCAACAGGCTGAGTGCCATGAGCGATGCAAGGATAAGTGCTAATAGTTTCTTGGTCATTAGTTTTTCCTCCTTTTATTCGGTAATCTTATTTTACACAAAATTAACACGGAAATAAATATAAAATATGTAGTATATTATAACTATTATTTCATATATAATGAAATCGGTACAAAATTGTAGCACTTTTGTATCATCTGACACAAAAGTGCTACAATTTATGAAATTTTTGTAATAGAAACGACCTCACCGATCGACAAATTTATTGTCAGCAGTTTTTTATTGTCGCATTTGTGTGAGTACTCATGGCTACATTCAAACTCGACCAAATCGTCAGGTAGACGCAGACACAGCGGTTTGCCGCAAAGACTTTTGACTTCGAGGTTCTCGGTCTTGCCATTTTTTCGTGTGGCGCTGACCGCAAAACCGCCGTTTGCAAGAAGATTTTCAAACTCAATATCGTGCCAGTCGGTCGGAATCGCCGCAAGCGGCTGTACAACACCGCCGTGAGATTGAAGAAGCATGGTGTGTATCGACTCGGCGGCGGAGAGTGGTGTTTCGATTACCTGTGCAAATTCGGAGTACATGGTATTCGGACACAAAAAGTCGTTGAGACCGTTTAGATATTCCAGCGCACGGTCACCGTCTTTCAGACAGGCCATCATGCCGGCGGCACCGGTGAATGTATAACCCTGCAACCGCTTTTCAAGGCTTAGCCAGTGTTCGATTGATTTTATAGCAAGTTTTCGCTTTGTCTCGTCTTCAAAATCCATGGTGGAAAGTGGATAGATCATCATAAGATGAGAAAAATGTCGGTGGGAAATTGCCATCGGTATATCGCGGCCGATCATATATCCGTTTTCGTCGGTCGGTTCCTCTGTGAGATTATTAAGCAGGTCCTTCCATGTAGATAGCATCGGATCGCCGATATTATACTCGTTATCAAGTTCTATAATTCTTTTTAAGCCCCAACGAAGCAATGATATCGTATAAGAGCAGTCATAGATTGGGTGCCAGTTTGCCCCTTTCACCGACGGATATTCCGGCGAACTTGTATCTTTTATATGTATGACACCGTTTGAGTCGGTCTCAAAAAGAGTCGTTGCGGCATTGATAGTCATGGCAAGATAAGGGTGCAACAGCTCTTTGACAAGGCGCTCATCGGGAAAAATTTGCTGTTTTCTGTCCACCGTGAAAAGCACCCAAAGCAGGTTGCCGAATTCATGGGTATCGGGCCAGAGGCAGGAAAGGTCGGAAGGGGAGGTGGCACGGCTGAGATACATACCGTCCTCGATTCCCATCGGTTTTGCGTTGTCGATCAGATTTTGCTTGTTTTTGAGAAGCACCGAAATGAGAGAGTCAACCAGTTCGATATGGTTTGACACAAAGGTCGGTGAATAGGAAAGCTCAACATTCAGATTCCAAACGGTAGTCGGCCAGGTGGTGGTGGTCATGAACGGACCTTGTGAGTCGATGACCACGCCGTTTGGTCGTGTGCTACAAGCAAGCTTGTACATCTGCAACCAATAAAACTGATTCCAGTCCTTATCATCTATTGAAACAAAGCTGGCAAGATAAAAGTCGTTCCACCATTTTGCATGGAGCTCGAGGATGTTTTCTTTTTTAGAGTAGAATTTTTTCACATAGGAGACAGAGCTTGAAACGGTTTCATCGACAAGGTCACCATTGTCTATTGCAATGAAGTATTCAAATGTGTCGCCGGTTTTGACCTCTTTCCAGGCAAGCACGCAAGCGCCTTCGGGATGTACGCCATTCTCGTCCTCTGCGACAAATTCTTGGACGCTGTATGTTATATCCTCTTCACTTTTTATATATGGGGCAGGGGGGAGCAACGATAAATCAACTTTTTTGTTGGCAAAATAGATTCGGTCACTGATGCCATGCCTCGGCTGGGTATTGAGGCTGTATTTCACCGAACCCTCCATTGTGATCTTGATATAGACACCGTCGCAATCACGGGGAACATAGCTGACATAGGATAATTTGCCGCTGTCTGTCGTGATGGTGCCGGAGACAAAGGCACCGTGCAGATGGATTCGCATGGTCTCGTTGATTATTTTGTCCTCGACCTTTAGCAACACGTTGCCGATCGGCACCCTCGGAGTTGCCCAATCTGCACCTTGAATCATGTTGTGGGCAGTGACATCGTTTCGGCCCAGTTCCCACATGGTGACATCGGGCGAGAGTTTATAGACCATGACACCGACCATGCCGTTGCCGGTGAATACCCCCTCGTCCCATTCGCGACGATAGCATTTGACCAGCGTGTGGAATACCTCGTTTTCGGTATAAAATCCGCCCTTATACCGAACATCATCAAAAATCAAGTCGATTTTTTCGAGATAGCTTGCCATGTTTTTTTGGCTATTCATTTGAAATACCGCCTTTCCGCAGCTGTAATAGTTCCGGATATTGAGCATCGTCATCACCAAGCTCTTGCTTTGTCTTGTCAAGCAGTTCTGTCAACCGTGCTACGGTTGTTTGATATTCCGGCTCGTCATAAACATTGTGCATTTCAAAAGGATCGTTTTCAAGATCAAAAAGTTCCCAGCCGGGAGTTGAGGGTTCTGTATCACTGCCGACATCAAGAGCAAGTCCGTAGAAAAACACAAGTTTGAATTTTTTGGTACGTATCCCGTAATGCGCCGGATTGTCATGATGGGTCAGATGCACCCAGTAGCGGTAGTAGATTAGTTCATTTATTTCATCTACTGTGTCGCCTTTGAGCAGGGGGCGAGCGGAATG
>CAYJJX010000010.1:28193-30093 GCA_964370605.1 uncultured Oscillospiraceae bacterium
CCTCTCATTTGCGGAAGTTTTTCAAGTCCTGCATAGTCGAGCATTGTCGGAGCAAAGTCAAAATTGCCAACCAAAGCCTCACATACTGTTCCGGAAGCAATCTCGGCAGGATATCGAATCAGGAACGGCATCTGCATCGATTCTTCATAGATCCATCGTTTGTCGATGAAGTCGTGTTCTCCGAGTATCATGCCTTGATCAGAGGTGTATATAACAATAGTATTCTCTTCAAGACCTTCTTCATCGAGACATTGAAGTAGTCGCCCAACTCCATCGTCTATTGCCTTGACGGTGCGCAGATAGTCTTTGAGATATTTTTGATATGCCATTTTGGTGCGCCCGACACTGTCGGCATCGCCATAGTCGATTCCGCCGGTCGGCCAATTTGTGGGGTTTTCAAATAGCCGGACATAACTTCTCACGTCGCTTCGTTCCGAAACAGAGGTGCCCCTGTCCCGAGTGGCGATGCTCCGCAGTGAGTGATCTTCCCAAAGTGAGTGCGGCTCCGGTATTTCGATATCGTCAAAAAGATGTTCGTCCCGCTCATGATATTCAAAATTGTCATGTGGCGCCTTGTGGTTGCACATCAAAAAGAATGGCTTATCTTTGTCTCGATTTTTAATGAAATCGATGCTTTTTTGTGTTACGATATCGGTGGTGTATCCTTTTTCCCTAACTCCAAGTTCATTTTGTCGATGGGTATTGACCGATGACCAGTCAAATCCGTCGTTGATAAACCAAGGATCATAGTATGTTCCTTGCGATGGGAATACGCTGTATTTATCAAAACCCTGCGGCTCTGAATGAAGATGCCATTTGCCCATCAGTGCGGTGTTATAACCGTTTTGCTTCAAGAGCATCGGAAAGGTGATGAAATCATGCGAAAGGGTGTCAGACAGTGCGCGAACACCGTTTTCATGCGGATAAAGTCCGGTGAGTATCGTCGCCCTGCTCGGAGTGCATAGTGCATTTGTGCAGTAACAATTGGTCAACATTGCGCCATTTTTTGCGAGTGAATCTATGTTTGGCGTGCTGAACACTTCACTCAGACGTGACCCATATGCGCTGATCGCATTTGCCGCATGATCGTCACTCATAATATATAGAATATTTGGTCTATTATTCATATCCTGATTTCTCCCTTTCTTGCTTTTTTATCTTATGCATTGTATGGATATAACATGGTATTACCGGTATCAATGTGAACACCCACGAAACAGGGTTGCTAAACCTAATTGCATCAAAACCATAAAAGTGTCCCATCACAAAAACCATAAAAGTTTTGCCTATTACCTCTGTTACCGAACTCAGCATAGTGACAAAACCTTTGCCCATGCCTCGGACACTGCTCCGATATACCTCCAGAACGCCAAGAACCGGATAGAAAAATAGAAGCGCATAGAAAAACTGTCCCGACAAATCATATACTTCAGGTGTTATGTTGTCGCCAAGTATAGAGCCGACTATCTGTCGAAAGAAGAGAGGAGTTACTGCAAGCATAATTACTGAATATATAGAAGAGACGATGTTTGCAAATCTTACGCCCTCTTTCAGTCGAGTGTACTGTTTTGCGCCATAGTTCTGCGCAACAAAAACCGAAACGGTTGAACCGATTATGAGATAAACCTGCATTGCAAGGCTACTTACACGTGAAATAGCGGCGCTGGCGGCTATATGTGCCGGTGTAAAGTCGTTCATTGCAGTCTGAATAAATAATCCACCGAGTGTGATAATCGCAGGCTGCATCGACATCGGCAGACCAATTGCAATGAGTGCTTTAATTGAAGATTTATCCGGTTTGATCGATTTTGTCCTAATACTCTCACGCATACGAAGACGCATAACTACTATGCAACCGACGGCGGCAATAAGCTGTGCGGTTACTGTGCCAAGGGCAACT
>CAYJJX010000010.1:30103-80356 GCA_964370605.1 uncultured Oscillospiraceae bacterium
CTCCCATGACTTGCCAGTCCATTACCACAACAAAAAACAAGCTGAATACGACATTTGCAATCGATGATACTGTGCTGAAGAAAACAGGTGTTTTGCTATCGCCCATAGATTGCTGTATTACGCAGATCAATCGAAAGGCAAACAAGGTAGGCAAACCCCAATAGTTTACAAGTTGATAGGTGCGCATGTCGCTATAAAGTTCCGGCAGCGTATTCATTGCCGAGAGCATCAGATGGTTACAGGATATGAATACCGTCATGATAATTATGGTTACGACAGCAGCAAGGTAAAAAGAACCTTTTAGATAACGCTGTATTTGCGCTTGATCCTTGCTGCCGAAAGCCTGGGCAACAAGTACACCAAATCCTTGAATCATTCCGCCACCGATACCGCCTGCCATATTAACAAGAACCGTTGCGGCTCCGACTGAGGCGAGCGCATTAGCCCCGAGATAGCGGCCGACAATGACAGTATCGACCATGAAATAAACCTGCTGTATCATTGCACCAAAGAAAAAAGGTACAAAAAATGAAATAAAGTATCCTTTTATACTACCCTGTGTAGCATCGCCGGGTGCCTTGAAAAATCTCATTATAATTGCAATCCATTCATATTGAGGAGCATTACTTTTTGCAAGTATACCATCATATTATTTTATTGTAAACAACAGAAAAAAACAGATAACAATTTTATAACGAAGTCACAAAATTGTTATCTTGAGTCAAAAATTTATCCACTTAAACCGCGCATCGCCAGTGCCAGTATAATCACCATCAGAACACCTAACAGTGGGAAGATAAAACCGGGCGTTCTCATAAAATGTTTTTTTTTCGGATGGGAGACAACTCGTCCATGTTCATCTCGCTTTGGAGAGTTGTCCACCGAATAGTTGCTTCTACGTACCATTTTCCAACCTCACACGCATTGTCTCAAGTTCTTCCAATTGTCCCATGTCCATAAAGGCATCTTCACGAATTGGGTAAATGCCGACACGGTGTCCACGTTTTCGATAGTCTTCGATAATGTCCGGCATGGTGGTATTGAAGTCTTCCGGCAACTCTTCGATTACCTGTGGCTCAACAAGATAAAAACCAGTGTTTGTCAGAACGTCGATTCGCGGTTTTTCGGAAAACTCGGTGATTTCACCACCCTCTGCAAGTTTGATGACCCCATAAGGAATTACTATGTGTTTAAATGCCGATACTACGGTGATCACATTGCCCTTTTCTTTATGTTCTTTATAGATGCCGGAATAGTCGGCATCAACTAAAATATCGCAGTTTGTCAAGAAGAAAGTTCGATCTATCGAACCTTTTAATAAAGAAAGACCTCCTGCGGTGCCGAGCGGTTTGTTTTCCTCGACAAAATCAATACTTTTTCGTTCGCCTTCACTGAAATATGCTTTGATCATCTCTTTGCGATGATTAACCACCACATGAAAATCATCACAACCAAAACCGGAAAAGCGATTCATTATATGTTCAATGATTGGAATATCGCCAACCGGTATTAGCGGTTTCGGAAGTATCTTAGTATATGGGTACAGTCGTGTTCCAAGACCACCTGCCATGATGACTACCGGAAGATCGAGTTGCTCCTTGAATTGATTGGTCTGTTTTTCAAGATAGAGGTCTTTGAGTGTTCCGTTCTCTTCCACAACCGGTACACCGGAAGTATCTACCAGTTTGAAAAGTCGTTCCGCCTCGGCAAAATCGCCGGGACGCACCGTCTTTGGGGTTTTGTTCGCCGCCGCCTCACAAGAGTCGGAAAGTTCGCCGCCTGCAAGTATATGCCTGCGGATGTCGCCATCGGTAATCACACCGACAAGCTTTTCCCCTTCACAGAGCATGAGGATATGCATCGCAGTCTCGGAAAGTTGGCGCATAGCCTCGATTACGGTACGTTCTTTTGTTATTATAAGCGGTTGTATATTCATTTATTTATTCGCTGCCTCTCTTATCACACTACAAACCCTTTCGATTCCCTCGACGTCAAGCGAGGTGGAGCAGGGGAGATTAATTATGGTGTCACGGTATATCTTGCTGTTGTACCCACCGAAATAGTCACAGTTGCTGTAAGGTTTTAGGGTATGTATCAGAGTCCATATCGGTCGTACTCCGATTTTGTTTTGATGAAATAATGTCATCAGTTCATCACGACTGAGTGCAAATTCTTCGACAGCAAGACTATAAAACCATCTGTTTGAACGAATATCAGAGCGAAAGGGCAAAAGTCGGACACCGTTAATGTCCTCAAGACGTTCACGATAGAGCTCATAGTTTTTGTTTTTTCTTTCGATAAACTGTTCAAGATTCTCCATCTGTGCCAGTCCCAGAGCTGCTTGAAGATTGGTCATGCGGTAGTTGTAACCGATTTCGTCGTGCACAAAATGCAGTTCGTCGTCTTTTGCCTGAGTGGAAAGATATTTTGCGTGTTCCAAAAGGCGGGAGTCGGTTGCGACCAGTGCACCGCCCGAACCGGTAGTGATAAGTTTGTTGCCGTTGAAACTGAATGCACCGAAATCGCCGACAGTTCCGGCCATCTTGCCGGCAAAACGCCCGCTTTCAAATCTGCTGCCAAGTGCTTCGGTAGCATCTTCAAGCACAAAAAGGTTGTATTGGTGCGCCAGATCCATAATAGCGTCCATGTCGGCAAGATTGCCAAAAACATGAACCGGAATTATTCCGCTGACCTTACGTCCTGTTTTTTTATTGCGAAGAATCCCTTCGTCAAAATCACATTGCATTTCACAGAAGTTGCGAAGTGCTTTGACATCTATACAAAGATTCTCGTCACAATCGAAAAATATCGGCTTTGCACCAACATACTTTACAGGGTTAACTGCCGCAACAAATGTCAAAGTCGGAACAAGTACTTCATCACCTGATTTTGCACCGAGACAAATCAAAGCAAGGTGGAGTGCAGCGGTGCCACTAGCCGTTGCAACCGATCGCTCAACACCGTTATAGTCCGCAATTGCCTGTTCAAATTCGCCAACCATGCTGCCACCGGTGGAGACCCATTCGCTGACTACGGCTTTTTCGACATATTCTTTTTCGTTGCCACAAAAATTTGGAACGCTCAGCGGCAAAAACTCAACTGATTTGTCGTTACTCATTTTTAACTCCTTTTTGCATTTTAATTTTATCGGCTACTGCAAGTTTTAGCCCGACAATCACAGCCCAAAGCAATAGAGGTACAGTGATAAAAAAGTATATTGAGGTAGAATCGATCAAAAAGAATTCGATGAAGTCACGCTGTGGATTCACGATGATGTGTTCCAGTTTTCCTATTTCAACTATATAGTTAGTCGGATCAATTCTAAGACTGTTGACCGAAACCAGTCCGAAGTTGAAGACAATGCCATCGTCTTCAATTGAGCCGAACACACGATTTGAAGAAGAAAATTCCGGTGAACGATCGGTAGTGAAATAGGTGACAATTTCACCACTTTCAGAGGTGTATCGCAGATTCATAGTCAGTGAGGCAAGTAGAGTGTTTGTAGAAGGTAATATTATTTGTGGGTCGTTTGATGTAGAACTTAAAACTCCATTTTCATCAGATACGATATCGATAAATGTTAACTCTTCTGCTTCAACAGTATAGGTGTACAGAGCACCAGTCGCTCTAAGGATTCTATCACCTGCAAATGAGACAAGACTATAAAGCAACATTACGACGAGCATGACAATGTACAACATGACAAGCAGATATTTGTTGCAAAGTTTTAAAATTCTCATACCTTTAAGACCCTCGCCAAACCTTGCATGTCATCGACAAAAATGATATTCTTCAATCGGCTTATCTCCTCTTCGTCAAAACCGTAGCCGTGAGTAATTCCAATAAACATGCAGCCGCATTTTGTTGCAGCGTCATAATCATAGTAGCTGTCACCGACCATGAGCGTCTCTTCCGGTGGAGCTTTAAGAGAGTTTAACACCGATTGAAGTATCTGAATTTTAGAAAGTTTGCCATCGTTGTCAAGTCCACAAATAACATCAAAATATTGCTCAAAGCCTATCTGAGAAACAAGCTTTTTTGAAATGTCGTCACGTTTATAGGTGGCAACGCCAAGCTTATAACCTTTGTCCTTTAGTTTAACTAATAGATCTTGAGTTCCGGGGTATGGGGAACATTCGTATATTCCGTATTCAAGATTATGGTCGCGATAATCATTTGTTAACTGACTCAGCGTATCACCCTCAACTCCAAGTTCACGATGAAATGTGGTTGAAATTGGCAGTCCGATGCTACGGTTGAGTGCTTCGCTTGAAAATTTGTCAAAGCCGTTTTTCGTCAAAGCAGTCTGTATCGAAGAAAAAATTCCGGGATGAGTCGCGAAAAGCGTGCCGTCAAGATCAAAGACTACGCAAGATACTTTTTTATTAATTTGTGGGGCTTTTTTCTTCATCGCCCAAAACTTCATAGCGAGGAAGTTAAATGGAACAGAGAAAAACAGCATTATTATCGGCGCAATAAACTCCGATATGAAAAGCTGTTCCACCAAAAGGAAAATTCCAAGCATGGTGACACCGTATGAAATACCGTAAACAATGTAGGTTTTCAACACAGCAACTTTTTCCGGTTTTACAGAAAATACAAATTTTGTGTTTAGTAGATAGGATAACATAATGCCAAGTATCCAAGCAATGGTATTTGCTATAAGATAATTAATGCCCAACAAAACAAGCGAGGAATAGCAGAGGTAGTTGAACAAAGTGTTCATAACTCCCACTATTCCAAATCTGATGAATTGTTTAATAAAGGTTATCAGATCCTTGATTTTCAGGTCTTTAGTGTTCAAGTAAATTCTATCCTATATTACATTTCGTGCATAAAGATTTTGATATACTACTCTGGTGTCACACAGTTTGTCCGCAAAGGTACAGTGTTCTTTGTCGACAATCAAAAAGATGTATCCGAGCGATAGAATGCCGTTTAGGAATCGCCCAATTGTCTCTCGATAGAGTATATTCAACCAACCGGGACTGTCGGAACAGTCGATTACCTTCAGTTTGAAAAGTAGCTTGCCGGGTGTTGCTCCGAGCTTGTAGGTTGTGAAGGTGAAATATGCAACGCTAATAACACAATAGAAAATGTCTAGCGGACTGTATGAGAAAAAAATCGGGTTGGGCAACAAAAATGTTATGGCCAGCGTAGCGAGTGAAAAAACACTTCGCATCAACAAGATAATGATATTGTCAAGCGCAAAGGCCATCAGTCGCACCCAAAACCCACCTGTGACCGCAGGATTTATTTTATAGTTCATACAAAATCTCCATAGGCTTTGCATCATTCAAGAGCTCTGTCAATATCTGCGATTCACTTTTTGGGAAAATGCTCTGTATCGTTGCAAAAAACTGATCAAAAAGCGGCATTTCTGAATCGTTGGGATAATAATATACGTCGTATCCCGTCTCTTCTTTTATAAGATTTATTGTTTCGTCAAAGTTAGCGATTCCATCAACAAGTCCGTTGTTCAGCGCTTGATTTGCGGTATATATTCTGCCGTCGGCAAGTTCCAAGACCTCTTGTCGGCTCATGTCGCGGCCATTCATTACTACCTCAATGAAATATTCAAAAAATTCGTCCACCAACCCTTGGTAGACAGCATCTTCTTCGCTGCGATGTTCCGGCGCAACAATTCCTTTAAGATCGCCGGAGGCATAGTTTCGTTGTTCGATTCCAAGTTTTTCATAGAGACCGGTGTAGTCGGTGATGGAAAGGGTGACTCCGATCGAGCCGGTAATCGCGTTGCGATTCATGACAATTTTGTCGGTAGCACAGGCGGCGTAATAACCTGCCGAAGCGCCGACAGAGTGAATATAACTATAAATCGGTCGGCCGGTCAACTCCTTGTATTCCATCAATGCGGCGTGAAGTTCGTCGCCAACCTGTGACACACCACCGCCGGTATCAAGATAGAGGAGAATCCCTTTGTTGTTTTGATCTGCGGCCATTTCTTCTATTTGAGCAATGGTCGCCTGATGCATATATGCTCCGGAAAGCCGTGTCTCAAAAGTATCGGCAAGATCACTCATCGAACCCACTACATATAAAATCGCAATATCTTCACCGTATGTGTTAACGGTATCGCCGAGAACGTCGGTTGTATCGTAATCAAATACACTCCAAAAATCTTGCATAATATATGCACTGACAACACCGCTGATTGAAATTATCAAAAAGAGTACCGCTGCCAGTACGATGCCCCAAGTCTTTTTACTGTTCATTAAAAATTCCCCTAAATTATTGTGAGTAAGCTATTTTTTGTTGAAAAGTCCGCCTTTTTTCTTTTGAGCGTTATATTTGGAAATAGCAATGTTATATACATTCAAAATACGTTCAGCAAAAACCGATTCGTTGTATATTCGGCTACTATCGGTGACTGATTTTCTCAATTCGGCACGTTGTTTGTCGCTGTTTGCGGCATATCGGTCAATCAATTTGCAGAACTCTTCTTGAGTCTCGAAAATATCTCCGGTAACACCGGTAGTGACCTGACCGACATTGAAACGGTCGAGTCGTTGGAAGACATAAAGGCCGGCTGCTGTCGCCTCATAGATCGTGATAGAATTTGTCTCAGAGGTGGAGGCGGTACAGAAGAGATCACAGGCGTTATAATATGCACTTACACCACTGTATTCCACTCTTCCGACAAAAATGATTCGATCAGCAATCTCAGTTTTTGCCGCATATTCTTTCAGTTTTGTGCTCTCCGGTCCGTCGCCGATGATGACAAACTTATAACGCGGCTTGTCTTTGCAAGCGGCGACAAAAAGATCAATCATGACATCGATGCTTTTCTCAAAGCCCAGTCTTCCGACATAGAGAAGTGAAATGTCATTTTCACCAAGTCCGATATGCTCTTTAGCACGCATGACCGATTCTGCCGAGTTGCTCTCGGGCAAAAAGTCACGAGTAGCAGCGGTGTTTGGAACAAGATTGATATGCTTTGTCATACCAACGCCCCTGAGATAACGTACCACCTTGTCAGAAGGCACTGTGATCTCGGTCGCACGATTGCATATTGACTTGAGGTAGCGGTGCGCCGCCGGACGTAATACCTTGTCGAAGTTTTTTTCAAGTGGTTTTGGAGTTACATATTTAAAATAATCTTCATACATAGTATGAAGGGTATATACCATCGGTATCTTCAACCATTTTGCCGCTTGCATACCAAGCATACCGATACTAAATTCGGTATGAACATGGATAAGATCCGGCTCAAAGTCCGCGATTCTGGCATAAGATCGGAGATTCAACGGATTGGTAACACCGTAACCGTATATTTTCTTGAGTGGAATGGAAGAACAGTACATAACCCCTTGAATCTCTTCTTTTGGTCGCTTGTTTTTTGGACATGCAGCAACAATGAGTACCTCATGGCCGTTACGTTCCAGTTCATCTTTCAAAATTTTTACATAGGTGACAACGCCGCTGATGTACGGCAAATAACCTTCGGTGAATATTGCGATTCGCATAAACAACAGTCCCCCTAAAACTTCAGTTTACTACGCTTATAAGCAGTATAAAATAAATAACAGTGTTTTATTGCCTAAACCAGTATACGAAGTTAATTATACAATATTATACCGTGAAAGTAAACCCATAAAATAATCTATTTTATGCGCCCTGTCAAGACATTCCTGCCTTTAGAACGATAAACAAAACAAAAGAACAACAAAAGATGGATTAGTGTTGCAATCGCCCTTGATTTTTGGTACAATAATTATAGAAATAAATACTAGCTTTGAAAGGGAAAACAAATGGCACAGTTTACAGTTTCACTCGAAAGATTGGTATCGCTTTTGCACCTTGAGGTGGAATATGCTCCGGCACCACTTTCCGAGATTATGGTGTCAACACTGGACGTCAACCGTCCCGGTTTGTTGCTTGCCGGTTTTGATGCTTATTTTGATCCGACTCGCATACAAATATTAGGTCTTGCAGAGTTTGCATATCTCAATCAACTAACAAAAGCAAAGCGTAAAAAACAACTCGACTTTTTGTTTGCTGCCGCTCCTGTTGCTGTAATCATTTCCCGTTACCTTGAGATCGACAGTCAAATTCGATTGGCCGCAAAAAGAGCCAAGGTTCCGCTGCTTCGTTCTCACGAGAACACATCAGAACTTGCCAGTGCCGTAATTTCCATTCTTGCGGTAGAGCTTGCACCCAGGATCACTCGTCATGGCGTGTTGGTGGAGGTATATGGTGAGGGTATATTGATGCTGGGCGAATCTGGCGTCGGTAAGAGTGAGACTGCAATTGAGCTGGTAAAACGCGGTCATCGCCTGATTGCCGATGATGCTGTGGAACTACGCCGAGTGTCTAATCGTACTATTGTCGGTCGCTCACCGGAGAATATTCGCCACTTTGTTGAGATGCGCGGTGTCGGCATCATCAATGTTGCGAGAGTTTTTGGATTTGGTGCTGTAAAAGAGACAGAAAAAGTTGATCTTATTGCCGAACTGGAAACATGGGAGCAGGGGAAATATTATTCTCAGACAGGACTTGAAACAAAGATGAAAGAGGTGCTTGGTGTTTCGATTCCGTCCTGTTTGATTCCGATTAGGCCGGGCCGTAATCTTGCCGTAATTTTGGAGGCCGCCGCCATTAACAATCGCCAAAAGAAAATGGGCTATAATGCTGCGAAAGAACTACTTGCAAACATGGGACTTGAAGAATAATAATCAATCGTCCTGTTTGATACCCGAAAGGAATGTTAATAATAAAGATATGAATATAATAGCTGATTTGCATACACACACATTAGTGTCGCATCACGCATTTAATACCCTTACTGAGATGGCAAAAAGGGCACAGGAAAAAGCGCTCTTTATGATGGCTGTAACCGACCATGGTCCCGACGTGCCGGACGGTGCACATCCGTGGTATTTTTATATGATAAATAATCTTCCCGATGTTATGGAAGGCATATTTGTCGTAAAGGGAGTCGAGGCAAATATAAATAGTCTTAGCGGCGGCCTTGATACCGACAAACTCTCGGATGCCAGGCTCAGTGAGTATATTATTGCCTCGATACACAGCACATTTTTTGGATCGCTTGATTATGATGAGGCGACAGAACTATGGTTGAATATTGCCAAAAGAGGGGACGTGGATGTTGCCGGCCATCCTGAGGAGGCACGGTTTGCCTTTGATTACGACAGGGTTACCAAGGCTTTTGCCGACAATAATGTAGTAGTAGAACTGAATGCGAACTCACCCAAGGTGCGCACCGGAAATGAAAAGAATGTTCGGGAGCTGCTTTTAGCTTGTAAAAAGAATAGCACCTCAATTGTCGTCAACAGTGATGCACATTCCATCTATACTGTCGGCGATTTTGATAGCGTCATGCACTATCTTGACGAGATGAATTTTCCGGAAGAACTGGTAGTCAACTCTTCAAAAGATCGACTGCTTGAAATGTTTAAGACACATAACTATGAGCTTTACAAACGTATTCTTGACTACGATACGGCATATATTTAGTAGTGTGTAATCGTTGCAACGTATTGGAGTTTTAGATGGATTTTGCGCAAGCTTTAAAGAATGAAAACATATCCTTTGCCGTCGATGTATCATGTAAGACATTGTCAACCTTTAAGATTGGCGGAATTGCCGATTTTTTGATCGAACCTGCCGATAAAGAACAACTAAAAACAGCCTTGTTTTTAGCAGACAGGATGTGTGTTCGGTATAAGGTAATCGGGTGCGGCAGCAATCTTTTGTTCTCTGACAAAGGATATCGTGGAGCTCTAATCAGAATCAAACCACCCTTTTCCGGTTGTGAACTTATCGATCATGAGACGGTTCGGGTTTATGCAGGGGAGCGCCTTTCTCGCCTTTGCACCTTTGCCGCTCAGCACTCTCTTTCGGGTCTTGAGTTCGCCTTCGGTATACCCGGTTCTCTCGGCGGTGCAGTTTATATGAATGCAGGTGCCTACGGCGGCGAGATGAGCGATGTTCTTGTCGGTGCCGAGGTGTTGACTGTCGAGCGTCAGTTTGAATATCGAACGACAAACCAACTCGAGCTAAGCTATCGACATAGCGCCCTTTGCGACAACAATGAATTGCTTATATATGCCGATTTGAAACTTAAACAAGGCAACATGGTTGAGATTGAAAAACGAATGTCTGAGCTTATCGCTGCTCGTAACGAAAAACAGCCTCTCAACCTTCCAAGTGCAGGTAGCACCTTTAAAAGACCGATAGGTGGCTATGCCTCGGCATTGATAGATGAGTGTGGACTCAAAGGTTTTGCTGTAGGCGGCGCGGCCGTGAGTAAGAAACATGCCGGCTTTGTTGTGAATGTCGGCGATGCAACATGTATCGATGTATTGACACTCTGTGATGAGATAAAGAGAATTGTACTGGAAAAAAAAGGCATCAATTTAGAACTTGAAGTTGCAGCGATACCGGAACAATAGGGTAGGATCGGTATTGTTAGACTCATTCACATTTGTATGTGATGCTAAAGAAATATTACTATGTACAAGAAATTGACAAATATCCAGGTAAAATAAAACGCAGAAAGGAATGGACGTCAATATGGCCAAGCGGGAACTATTGCTTGTAACAGGTCTTTCGGGAGCCGGAAAATCACTTGCTATGCGTGCGCTGGAGGATATCGGTTATTACTGTATTGATAACCTTCCGGCCGATATGTTGTTACAATTTATTAAGTCAGCGGAGCAACGCACAAGTTATCTTGATAAACTTGCCGTTACGGTTGATGTCAGAAGCGGAGACGATTTCAACGAAATATCACAGCTGCTTGATAATAAGCCGAGTCACCTGAACGTAAAATTGATGTTTTTAGACTCAGACGACAGAATATTAGCGCACAGATATAAAGAAACACGTCGCTCACACCCGTTGACCATCCGTAAAAAATTGAGTACCGAACAGGCGCTCAAAGAGGAGCGAAAGCTGCTGGGACCGCTATATGGCGTTGCGGACTTTGTCATCGACAGCGGACTGCTTAGCCCTGCTGTACTTCGAGAGCGGATTGCAATGCTGTTTACCGAGTCACTCGGAGATATCATGCCGATCAATTTAATGTCGTTTGGCTTCAAGTTTGGTATTCCAACAGATGCAGATCTCGTGTTCGATGTTCGATGTCTTCCAAATCCCTATTATCTGCCGGCACTTAGATATAAAACCGGAGAGGATTCAGAGGTTTATGACTATGTATTTAGTTTTGATGCCGCACATGAACTTTTTGGGCGACTATCCGAATTGCTGGACTATTCAATGCCGCTTTATATTAAAGAAGGTAAGAGCAGTCTGACCATCGCGATCGGCTGTACCGGCGGCAAACATCGCAGTGTATCTTTTGTAAGGCGCATGAAAGAACATCTCGATGAGGGAAAGTACAATACATTTGCCTTTCATCGTGACATAACAAGGGGTGTTAAACCATAGAGAAAGAAAGGAATCAATTAAATGCAAAAAAAACTATTTCGTTCGCAAAACAGAGTGTTCGCAGGGGTTTGTGGGGGAATTGCGGAATATTTTGACCTCGACCCGACTCTTATTCGTGTCGGTTTTGTATTGCTTAGTATTTTTGGAGGTTCTGGATTGCTTGCCTACATAATTGCGGCAATCATCATACCGAACGCCGAATAGGGACAAATTGAGGAATGAGTTTTAACAATTCGGTTAAATCAGAGATTGAAAATCATTTACGGCGCGGCACGCAAGAACAGGAGCTTGCCGTACTGTTTTTGTCGTGTGGATTTATCAGTGATCCTCAAAAAGAGTATCGCCTCGAGTTTCATACCGCAAAACATACACCTACGCAGCAGCTGCTAAAAACATTGGCCGGCAGAGACATTGTTGCGCATAGTGTTATGCGGCATGGCAGATTTGTGGTATACATTACCGCATCGGAACAGATCGAAGATCTTCTGACCATGATGGGAGCTCAGAACAGTGCTCTTGAAATGATGAATGTGAAGATTGAAAAGGACATTCACAATAATTCAAACCGTATTGCAAATTGTGAGATAGCAAATGCGGAGCGCATTGCTAAGACGAATGCGATTTTGCACCGTGCCGTCGAATTGCTCAAAGAAAACGGTGTCACCTTGCCGGATCAGCTCATAGAGGCGGCAGAGCTTGTCTATAACTATCCCGAGATGAGCATGTCAGAGATGGCTAAAGAGCTGAATCTCAGCAAGTCAGGGTTGTATCATCGTATGCAAAAACTCAAAACGCTTGCGGAACAATATAAGTAATAGAAATATATTTGAAAATTATTTCCAAAAATAAGGAATGGTCATAAAATGAACGATTTTGTACACCTGCATCTTCATACCGAATATAGCCTTTTGGACGGCGCTTGTCGTATCGAGGCTTTAATGGATCGTCTTGTCGAGATAGGACAGAATTCGGTTGCAATAACCGACCATGGCGTCATGTTTGGCGCGGTCGATTTTTATAAGGCTGCAAAAAAGAGGGGGATAAAACCGATTATCGGCTGTGAAGTTTATGTAGCAACACGTTCCATGACCGACAAGGTGCATAAGATCGATGGCAACAACCACCTTGTTTTACTTTGCAAAAATGAAACAGGATATCGTAATCTATCTGCCTTGGTATCAGCCGGCTTTATCAATGGATTTTATTCAAAGCCGAGAATCGACAAGGATCTTCTCAAAAAGCATAGCGAAGGGCTAATTGCACTTTCCGCCTGCCTTGCAGGTGAGATTCCGTCGGCATTGCTTGCCGGAAATTATGAAAAGGCGAAAGAAGCGGCAAGTTTTTATCATGAAATGTTCGGTGAGGACAATTTCTATATCGAGATACAAAATCATCATCTGCCAGAACAGGAAAAGATTCTTCCGGACCTAATTTCACTTGCGCGGGAAATGAATATACCGCTTGTTGCTACCAATGATAGCCACTATTTGCATCGTGAGGATTCAAAGATGCAGCGTGTGCTTATCTGTATCGGAACAGGGAAGCTAACCACCGATGAAGATGTGCTTGAGTTTGGCACAGATGAATTTTATGTAAAGTCGGGTGATGAGATGGCGGCACTTTTTCCGCTTTGCCCCGATGCACTGGAAAACACTGTAAAGATTGCCGAAATGTGTGACTTTGAATTTGAGTTCGGAGTAACAAAACTTCCGCAGTTTACGCCCGATACCGACGAGACTCCGTTTGAATACTTTGAGCGTATTGTTTGGAAAGGGTATGAACGATACTTCTCAGACGATGATGAGGAAGCGAAGGAGCGAATACTCTATGAGCTCGATGTAATCGATAGCATGGGTTTTACCGACTATTTTTTGATCGTTTCTGATTTTATTTCCTATGCAAAGTCAAAGAACATTCCTGTCGGGCCGGGAAGAGGAAGTGGCGCCGGAAGCCTTGTTGCATACTGCATCGGCATCACCGGAATCAATCCTATGAAATATGGTTTGCTGTTTGAGAGATTTTTGAATCCGGAGCGCGTCAGTATGCCGGATTTTGATATTGATTTTTGCTATGAGCGCCGCGGTGAAGTAATAAATTACGTCAATGAAAAGTATGGCAATGATCATGTGGCACAGATAATTACGTTTGGTACCATGGCGGCGCGTGCGGCGGTTCGAGATGTCGGCAGAGTACTCGGGATGGCATATGCCGAGGTCGATCGAGTCGCAAAACTCATACCTACTGAATTAAAGATGACATTGAAAAAAGCGCTCGGACACAAGGAACTCAAGGCGGTCTATGATGGCGATCCGGCCGTGAGGGAACTTTTTGACATGGCTATCAAGGTGGAGGGTATGCCGAGACACGCCTCAACCCATGCCGCAGGTGTTGTGATTACTCCGCTTCCTACCGTCAATTATCTTCCTCTTGCCGTCAGCAGTGATCAGATCGTAACCCAGTTCCCGATGACCACAATTGAAGAACTCGGACTTCTTAAGATGGACTTTTTAGGTCTTAGGACGCTTACTGTGATTGAGGATTGCATCAGGCAGATACCGGACAGTGATTTCAACATTGAAAACATTCCGCTTGACGACTCGGCAGTATATAATTTATTGTCGCAGGGTGAGACGGCGGGCGTCTTCCAATTTGAAAGTCAAGGGATTCAAAAGGTGCTGACCGGCCTAAGACCCAACAGACTTGAAGACCTTATTGCGGTAAACTCATTATACAGACCGGGGCCGATGGACAGCATTCCAAACTATATTGAATGGCGACATCATCCGGAAAAGATCCGATACAAACACGAAAAACTGCGCCCAATTCTTGCCGAAACATACGGCTGTATCGTCTATCAAGAGCAGGTCATGCAGATTTGTCGTGAACTTGCCGGCTTTTCATACGGTCGAGCCGATCTGATGCGCCGTGCTATGAGCAAGAAAAAGCATGATGTCATGGAGCAGGAGCGTCAGGTGTTTATTTACGGTCAGGTTGGTGACAGTGGCTGTCCCGGTTGCGTTGCAAACGGTGTTGACGAAAAGTCCGCCAACGAAATTTACGACGAGATGGCCGGTTTTGCATCATATGCTTTCAATAAATCGCACGCCGCCGCATACGCACTGATTGCATATCAGACGGCGTATCTGAAATGTCACTATGAAAAAGAGTTTATGTCGGCTCTGTTGACCAGCGTACTTCACAGTACTGCAAAAATAATGGAATACTCTGCAGTCTGTCGAGCAAAAGGCATAAAACTCCTTCCTCCCGATATAAACCGCAGTGACATTGGATTTACCGTCGACGGCGACAATATTCGATTCGGTCTGCTTGCCATAAAAAATGTTGGTGTGGGACTTTGCAGAATGGCTATTTCTGAGCGTAAAATAAAGCCGTTTACTTCTGTATTTGACTTTTGCACAAGACTTTTTGGATCGGATATAAATCGTCGTGCTTTGGAATGCTTGATCAAGGCCGGTGCATTCGATGGGTGCGAATCAAATAGAAATGCCCTGCTTTTATCGCTAGAGCCGATGTTGAAGAGCATTGACAGCGACCGTCGCAGTAACATCGAAGGGCAACTTGATTTGTTCGGTGACGATTCTGAACAGCTAAATACCTTTACACTACCGAGCGTCGATAATTTGTCAATTACAGAACAACTCAATATGGAAAAGGAAGTCAGCGGACTCTATCTTTCGGGTCACCCACTCGATCGATATTCCGACCTTATAAGACAGCACAGCAACATAACACTTGCCGAGGCACAGGACGAAGAGCTTGCCCTCGAAAACGACAACAAAAGTGTGTCGCTGATCTGCAGCATTGCTGCCACAAAATTTATATTTACAAGAAAAGGCGACACAATTTGTTTTGCCACCATCGAAGATCAGACTTCACAATCGGAACTGCTTATTTTTGCCAAAACGCTGGAATCGTGTCGGAGCGAAATCGTTGAGAATGCGGTGGTGTTGGTAAACGGCCGCATTTCGTTCAAAGAAGACGAGCCATCAAAGATAGTAGCGGAGTCGATAACACCGGTACGACACATCAAACCTTTGCCGACAGGAAAAGAGGGGCTTTACCTTCGCATCGATAACAATAAAAATCCGCTATATAATAGAGTGGTGTCTACCCTTGAATTATATGAAGGGAATTTTCCGGTCTATGTGAGGTTTACCGATAACGGAAAGATGGTGAGATTACAAAGTCGCTACTGGGTTACCAAGAGTGAAAAACTCAATGATTCAATCGGAGAAATAATTGGTGCTGAAAACGTCGCTGTTGTAGAAGCGAAATTTTGAGTAGCAAATTTGACAACTATGTTCAAAAAGGATATAATCAAACAGATGTTTAAATAAGAAGGAAACACATTGATGAGTAATAAAGTTATTGTAACCGGCGCCGACGGATTTATCGGCAGTCATCTAACTGAAGAGCTTGTTCGAAGCGGAAAAAAGGTCACAGCTTTTTGTTATTACAACTCTTTCGGACAGGCAGGCTGGCTGGATACCTTGCCCAAAGAGATAACCTCTGAGATTGAATTTTTCTATGGTGATATTCGTGACCCGAACGGTGTTCGTACAGCGATACGCGGCAAGGATATAGTGTACCATCTTGCGGCCCTTATAGCGATTCCTTTCAGCTATCATTCTCCCGACAGCTATGTCGATACAAATATCAAAGGCACGCTGAATATATTGAATGCGGCAAGAGAGTGTGATACCCAGCGCGTGCTTGTTACTTCCACCAGTGAAGTTTACGGTACCGCGCAATATGTTCCGATAGATGAAAAACACCCATACCAAGGACAATCGCCCTATTCTGCAACCAAGATAGGCGCCGATCGCCTTGCCGAAAGTTTCTATCGCAGTTTTGAGCTTCCGGTAACCATTGTGCGTCCTTTCAACACCTTTGGTCCTCGTCAGAGTGCAAGGGCTGTCATACCAACCATCATTACACAGCTTTTGTTTGGAAAGACCGAAATAAAACTCGGTTCCTTGACGCCGACAAGGGACTTCAATTATGTAAAAGATACTGCCGCAGGTTTTATGCGTATTGCCGAGTGTTCCAATACTATCGGTGAAGAGATTAACATTGCTACCGGACAGGAGATCAGTATCGGAGAACTCGCAAACGAGTTGATCGCACAGATTAATCCAACTGCAAAGATTGTAACGGACGATGAAAGACTGCGCCCTGAAAAGAGTGAGGTGGAACGTCTACTTGGCTGCAATAAAAAGTTTATTCGTCTTTGCGGAGCACCGAATAATTATACTTTTGAAGAAGGAATCGCTGAAACAATTGAATTTATTAGACAAAATCTCGACCGATATAAGCCGGAAGTCTACAATATATGACACAGCGACTTAAAAAATTGCTTGATAACCGCATTGCCGTGCAGGTGCTGATCTACTCGGTGCTTTTTCTGGTGGCATTGTTTGTGGTATATTGGATGCGTGTATTTTACTATTTTGATTATGCATCCGGCCCTACCATGGTATTGATCGCGACTATAACGCTGTTTGCTATATATACCATCATGCGTTTGGTTGTTGTGAGGGTGAAGGACAATTTCGCTCTTTGGGGAGCTGTTTTGGTGTTGCTTTGTGGTCTGCTTTTCGCCTTTGCCAACCCACCACTCCAAACTCCGGACGAAAATGCGCATTTTCTTCGCACCTATGCTATATCATGCGGTTATTTTGATTTTGATCCGACAAGGGTTTATCCAAATGACGTAGCGCTGATGTTAGAAGAATTCGAACCGTTTTACAGTCATTACCATACTCAACAAGGCGATCAGATCATCTATCGGTATGAAGACTATTTCAATCGGCTTGCGGCAAACGATATAGCAACGACCGACAAAAACGAAGAGCCGATCTTAATGTTGATACTTCCGTATCTGCCGTCTGCTGCGGTTATAGCTCCGCTTCGGGCGCTCGGCGTCAGTGCACTGGTACTTCAGTTTGTTGCTAGGATTGTGAATGTTGTTATCTTTGCGGCGATTTGCTATTATGCCTTGTCGATCACCAAAAGATTTCGAGTGATGTTTCTTGCAACAATGTTGTTCCCGACCACACTCTTTATAGGCGCCTCCACCTCCTATGACAGTGCCATGCTTGCCATGTCTATTTTGCTGTTGGCGTTTGCATTCAAAGAAAAAATCACAACCAGAGATGTAATAATCATCTGCATTGTAACGGGCTATATATCGCATATTAAAATACTGAATGTACTTTTGTTACTGCCGCTGTTGATAATAAATAAAAATAGCTGGGTCACAAAAATCCCCAAATGGCTTTTTGCGGTTTTGCTCAGTCTCTCTGCGATAATCGGATCGTTGGCGGTGACGACTTATGCCGGTATATTTTCTTCGTTTGAACCGATACCAAGACTTGACAGTGTCGATCCGGTTGGTCAGATCCTCTTTATTCTTGGCAGCATTCCGAGATACTTGATTGTGATGTTCGGCTCTTTTTATGAAAACACTTTCTTTATTTCTGACCTTAGCAACTTTGGTTGGACCGATACTGAAATTCCAATTATTGCTCATCTTGTAATACCATTAATGATTCTTGTCGCACTGTTATTCGCAGAGTTCAGAAAAGGCGATATGCCGATGCTTTTGATGTTGCTGTTCTTTGCGGCGATCTATACTGCCAGCGCTATTACCGGATTGTATGTGACCAACACTCCGGTGGCAATGGTTCGAGCGGTAGGAGTTCAGGCACGATATTTTCTGCCCGCAGTATATGCTTTTTTCATTGCACTTTCCATGTTCTTTGGGCGACATATTTCGGTCAAGAGTAACCTGACCGAAAGTGCAGCAGTTGCGGTACTGGGCGGATTTTCGTCCGCATCGGCTCTTTTATTATTTTTGACTCACAATGTTATGTGGTAGCGTTTAAAAAAGGGAAGTTACTAATATGATACCTTTTTTTCAGGTCTTATTAACCTTGATATCTGTGATAGCCGTATCGATGGCACTCACCTTGTTTCTCAAGGTCAAGGCAGGATTATCTCCTCTCTTGACACTCGGGTCGGTGATTGCCTTATTAATTCTTGCCGGAATGATAAATCTTGCAGCACCAGTTGCAACTTTGTTCTTTGGATTGTCGGCAGTATCGTGCGTCTTTATTTTTATTCGAATAAAAGAAGATAAAGCGGCTTTATTACTTTTCACCGATGTCGGTTTTATAAGTTTTGTGCTATTGTCGATATTTTTTATCACGCTTTTTTCAATACGTCAACCGCTTTTTTATGAATGGGATGATTTTTCTTTTTGGGGCACAGCGGCTCGTGTCGTTAGTGAAACCAATCTACTCTATTCGGTTGCCGAAAGTAATCTTTATGGCCCTTCCCATCCGCCTGCACTTATCATGGCGGCCTACCTTTTCAACTTTTTGGGAGAATACGAGGCATTTCGCCATCTCTTGGGATATGATATTTTATTATTCGCGGCTTTTGGTGCTATTCTAAGTTGTTTTGATAAAGATAAGCGTCACTTTGCGGTAGCAATTCTTGTGATTTTACTGGTTTCGCCTTTTATAGCTCTCAATATTTTCGGTCGCGCAGTACATCTGATACCGGGATTTATGTCCGGCTATGCCGACTATCCGATGGGTATTATCTTTGGAGCGACTCTGACGGTATATTTTTGCCGAGTTGGCGGACGGCTATGGTCGATTATTACCACGTTTATCCTGCTGTTTCTGCTGACTCTTTGCAAAGAGACAGGTCTAGCCTTTGCATTACTTGCGGCAGGATTGATATCGGTTGATATATTATTCACGGCGCGAGAATATCACATTATAAAGCGAGTTTTGACATTTATCGGTCTTATGGTGACACCGGTCGTTGCATATGTTTCATGGGCTATCCACCTTGGGGCGGTAGCAGATGTCGATCGGACCGATACAGGTGGTGAAGAAGGTCTTAGCATGGGTGAAATGATGTTCACCGGTATCACAGAACTTGTTTCTCCGTCGGTTCGTACCGAGAAATTTTCCGCCGTTTTTGAAAACCTTATCAGAGCTTTTTTCTTTGACCGAGTCATGTTGCTCGGGAGTGGTTTTGTCATTATAATAGCGATAACTTTATTGCTTCTGGCCGCATTCATCTTGTCAAAAGAAAAGCGCAGCCGCATTAATATTGCATTATTTTATGTTTTCAGTCTACTTGGATGCATGGCATATAATATTTTTCTCGGATTTACCTATGTTTATATATTTACCGGCGACACCGGCATTGCACTCATATCATATTCAAGATATGTAATGCCCTATTATCTTGGCTGGTTTATTTTTGCTTTTGTGTATACGGCATTCTTGCTTCAACGCAGTCCGCGATTGAAAAGGGTAACCCAGCCTGCGTTGGTATTGGCAGGTTGCGGAATCTTTGCTGTAAGTCATATGCTTACTCCTGCCGAGCTTACCTATATTGGATACGCAGATTCCCATTTTGCAGCGGGTAGAGAAACAATACAAAAAATCGAGACAGCGAAACAGCATTTTGATTCTGAGGATATTGTGTTTTACATGCATTCAAGCGATGACGGGTATGGTTGGTTTCAAAACTATTATTATTTCTTTCCATATAATTTGGATTATTCGGGTGGCGGAGATCTTGCACGATATGGTGGCGACGGTTTGACGGAGTATTTGGCTGAAATTGGTGCAGATATAGTGTATATTGATCACCTTGATATTACAGCAGGTGAGGAATATCGACATCTATTCAGCGATGGACTGTCAAGCTATTTTGAAGGTGAAACCTATGTTTATAGTGTCGAGATGTTAAGTACCGGTGTTATTATGCATCCGATAGAGATGAATATCGAATAGAGCGAAAGGAATCATTCATGTCAGTATTGATTATAGCCGAAGCAGGAGTAAATGCCGCGAACTCACTGGTAACCGCAAAAGAAATGTGCGATACAGCGCTGTCGGCCGGAGCCGATATTGTAAAATTTCAGACCGCAGTGCCGGAACTGGTTATAAGCCGTTTTGCAGAAAAGGCCGAATATCAAAAACGATCGACCGGTTCTGATGAAAGTCAGCTTGAAATGATAAAAAAATTGCACCTAACTTTTGAGGAACATGCAGAGCTGAAAAGATACTGCGATGAGATAGGCATTATATATTTATCGACACCGTTTGATCTTGTCAGCCTTGAATTTCTTTCAACACTTGATATGCCTCTTTATAAAATCCCTTCAGGTGAAATTACAAACCTTCCGCTTTTGGAGGCGATTGCCGAAAAGGGGAGACCGATAATAATGTCTACCGGAATGTGTACCCTTGACGAGGTAGGGGAGGCGGTATCGGTGCTGGAGAGACATAGTCTTCCGAAGTTAACGTTGCTCCATTGTAACACAGAGTATCCCACCCCATATTGTGATGTGAATCTTAGAGCGATGTTGACACTTCGAGATCGTTTTTCGGTCGATGTCGGCTATAGCGATCATACCGACGGGATAGAGGCGTCGGTGGCGGCGGTAGCACTCGGTGCAACGGTAATAGAAAAGCATTTTACGTTGGACAAAAATGCACAAGGTCCCGATCATAAAGCGAGTCTTGACCCGGATGAACTTGAGAACCTTGTGAAGGCTGTTCGAAATACCGAAAAATTGCTCGGAAGTGATCAAAAGCTTCCATCACCCTCCGAAAGTCGCAACATAGAGATTGCACGAAAAAGTATTGTTGCGGCACGGTCAATTACAAAAGGTGAGATATTGGATGCAGATAATATTACTACAAAACGTCCCGGGAATGGTATAAGCCCGATGCGTTGGCATGACGTGCTTGGGCAGGTTGCGACTAAAGATTTTGCTGAGGACGAGCCGATCGAGCTGTGACAATATCGAGATTATAAACCGAAAAATCAGGTGATTAATATGGAAAGTATCATTGTAGTCGCGCTTAAGGGCGTGATATTATACGACGGTCGTGTACTGATTGTCAAGCGTTCTCAAGACGATGAGGTTGGTGCAAACTCTTGGGAATTTGCCGGAGGAAAACTGGAGTTTGGCGAAGAGCTGGAAACGGCATTGAAACGGGAGATATCGGAAGAAGTCGGCCTTGAAATTGATGTGAACGGCCTTTTATATGCGACTACTTTTAAAACAAGTGAACATAGACAGATTGTTATTTTAACATACCTATGCAATGCCCACTCAAACAAAGTCTGCCTTTCGGCCGAACATCAGGATTTTCTTTGGGCTACCGAACAGGAACTAAAGGACATGCTTGTGAAGCCGATTGTAAACGACATGGATAACAATTCGGTTTGGGAAAAAATATTTTGAAATGTCACGGCTTAGATATTGTGCATCTTACGTGTGATTAGAAAAAGTCTATGCTTAACTTTATGTTAAGCACAGACTTTTTAATTAGTTAAAATATGTTAACGTTGCAGATACCGTCAAATAACAATTTTACAGCAGATTCTTGCGAAGATCTTCTGCGCTGAGCGGGCTGAGCAGTGCCGGTGCAATGTCAAATGCCGTCTTACAACCACTTTGCCCCTCCTTCTCAAGTCGATATGCAGCTCTTGCATATGCAACTAAAACCGAGGCAGTAAATTCAGGGTTTGAGTCCAGTTTTAAACTGTATTCAATCACATGGTTCATTTCGTTGTTTTGTCCGGTTTTACCGCTTCTTATAACAAAACCGCCATGAGGAATTCCGGCATGATCACGCATTAGCTCTTCTTTTGAAATGAATGTAACGGTGGTGTTATAGTCGGCGAAATAGTTCGGCATATTTACAATTGTTTGCTCTATTTTGCCAAGGTCGGCACCTTCTTTTGCAACGACAAAACACTCTCTTGTGTGTTTTTCACGGGTGGAAAGATTCGGGTTTTCGCCGTTTCGTACCGATTGAAGAGCAGAGTCGACCGGCACGGTATATTGACGCGCATCTTCCACGCCTTCAACACGTCTTATTGCGTCGGAATGTCCTTGACTCACGCCGCGTCCCCAAAAGGTGTAATCTTCACCGACCGGGAGAACCGCACCTGCATAGACACGGTTTATCGAGAACATACCGGGATCCCAACCGACCGAAATGACTGCAACCTTGCCGGCTTTTTTTGCAACAGTGTCTACGGCGTCAAAATGCACCGGAATATTGGCATGAGTATCGAAGCTATCGACCACATTGAAATGCTCTGCAAACTGCGGTGTTTGAACCGGAAGATCTGTTGCGCTGCCGCCACAAAGAATCATGACATCAATGTCGTTTTTCATTTCAATCGCCTTGTCGACCGAGTATACACCGACACCGGGTGTTAAAATCTTCAACGACTCGGGTGCACGTCTTGTGAATACTGCAACCAGCTTCATGTCAGGATTTTGTTTTAAAGAACACTCAACCCCCCTGCCAAGGTTGCCGTAACCCAGAATACCAACTTTAATCATATTGCTTATCCCTTTCATAATGTTCTGTTCGGTTTCGTTACCCGATAGCAAAAATTCACTGAATTAAGCCGAAAAGGAACAAAACGCTGTTGCTTGTTGTTTTTTTCTATTATAGCAGATTGATCGGGTATTTGCCAGTAAAAAATTTATCCCATATCGATTGCAATTTTGCCACTTTTGCAATAAAAATACTATTTTAACTTAAATTTAGTATTTAAAGAAGCGGCATGATTTGATAAAATGATATCAAACAGTAACTGTTTGGTAGTTTTGCACTTTATCGGTAATTGAAGTCGTATAGTTTTATTAGGTGGATAACGATGCAAAGCAATTGTAGAAAGGGAGAAGACAATGAAAGATATTAGCAGCTTTGATACCTACATAAATGATCTGTATGATTTAATGACCGATGAAGAGAGAATACTACAGCTTGCCTCTTTTTTTCCAAACGGTGTAAAAAGACTCGGTATTGCTAACATGCAACAGGGAGAGTGTTTGCATGGTGTGGCGGCCGATGATGCCACATCATTTCCACAGGCGATTGCACTGGGTGCGACCTTCAATCCTTCGTTGGTTGAAAAGGTTGCAGCGGTGATTGCAGAGGAGGCAAGAGCGCTCGGTATTCACCATTGCTATACTCCAATGCTCGGAGTTGCGCGAGACATACGCTGGGGGAGGACAGAAGAAGCATATGGCGAAGACCCTTGTCTTGTGTCTGAAATTGGTGTCGCATTTATTAACGGCCTTCAGGGTGTTGGTGAAGAGAGGTTTTCCGAAAAACACGTTGTAGCTACAGCTAAGCATTTTGTCGCCGATGCGGAGCCACTTTCGGGCAATAACGGTGCGAGTGTTGATATTTCGGAACGGCTTTTGCGTGAAGTACATCTACCACCCTTTGAGGCGGCGGTAAAGAGGGCGAATGTTTCGTCGGTTATGCCGGCGCACCATGCGCTTAACGGAGTGCCTTGTCATATTAATAAACATATTTTACAGGAAATACTACGAGACGAGTGGGGATTTGAAGGAATACTTGTCTCAGATAATGGCGACATTCGCTGTTTGAGAAACTTGATGGGAACGACAGATAATTTGCTGGAAGCTGCGATTCTTTCACTTTCTGCCGGTGTTGACACCGAACTTGCGTGGCTTTGCCCTATGGGCAAAAATCGCGCCTATGGTCCGGAGTTGTTGCAGGCGTGCAAAGACGGAAAGATATCTTCAAAGGTGTTGGAACTTTCGGTAAAGAGAGTCTTAAAAATGAAACAACTTCTTGGACTGCTCGATGTGAAAGAGGTTGAGGTTGAAGAGGAATATTTTGAGTTCATGGGCGATGAGTCGGGTGATGAACATATTCACTATGCCGATACAATGCGCTCATTTGGCATCAAATCACACGATTGGGTTGAGACGCTCAACCGTGAGAGTACCAAAGAACTTGCAAAACATGCGGCAGATCAGGCAATAGTTCTTCTGAAAAATGAGAACAAACTTTTACCGCTCTCAAAAGAAAAGCATAAGAAGATAGCGATCATTGGCCCGAACGCCGACACGAGATTGCTTGGAGGATATTCCACAAAAAAACCGAGATACTTTGTGAGTGTGCTGGACGGTATCAAGAATTTAGTCGGCAACGATTGTGAAATAATACATGTTGAAGGCTGTGATCCGCTTGGCTTTGTCGCTACCGATATTGACGCGGCTGTTTCGGCGGCGGCTGTTGCAGATGTTGTTATACTTGCCGTTGGTGGAAATGAGCAGACCTGTAAAGAAAATCAGGATGTTGACACGCTTGATTTTGTAGGCGATCAATCAGAACTTGTGAAAAGAGTCTATGACGCCAATAATAATGTTGTTATGGTGATGTTTCATGGTCGTCCGAACTCGATAGAATGGGAAAGTGAGAATATACCGGCAATACTTGAGTGCTTTTATCTTGGTCAAGAGTGCGGCAATGCCGTTGCCGATACTCTTTTCGGTATTGTCAATCCGGGCGGAAAAATGCCACTCAGCGTTCCGAGAAATGTCGGACAGTGCCCTGCGTTTTATAATAAATATCCCTTTGGTAGAGAACAAAACTATTATGAATCATCCCACCTACCACTCTATGCATTCGGACATGGTATTAGCTACACCGAATTTGAAATCGGATTGCCGATTGCACAAAAAAATACATTTACTGCCGATGAGAGTAACATAATATCGGTATCACTAAAGAACATCGGAGCTTATGACGGAGATGAAGTTGTACAGATGTATATACATGATACAATTTCAAGCATGGTGCGCCCTTGTAAAGAGCTAAAGGCGTTCAAGAGAGTCACGCTGAAAAAAGGAGAGAGTACTGTCGTTGAGTTTGAGCTTACTAGCGAGATGTTACGGTTTTGGAAGGACGATAGATTTATTGTTGAGCCGGGAGAATTCAAAATTATGATCGGTAGCAACAGCGTTGACACAAATGATATTACGGTAACACTAATTTAAAGCATACAGAGCAATTAAAAGTCCATATAACTATATCACGTGATGTATTGATTTGATATACGAGGAATTTAACAAATAACCTCCTCTTGGCATAGTATGTATCACAGCCAAGGGAGGTTATTATGATTGAAACTATAAAAGAATTTATCGAGATTTCTCGCCTGCGACCTGCGGTAAAACGAAATGATTTCAAATCGGTTCTACTGCATGAAAAACAGGGCGGCAGAGGAGAGGATGCGGCGTATCATGCAAGGCTTGCAGCAAATGCAAACTTTGTAAATAGGCTTTTCTCTGCACATTATTATGTCGATGATCGACAGATCATAAATATTATTCCGGATGATGAGATAGCAATTCATTCAGACGCAGATAAAAATAACAGTACAGTTGCGGTGTGCATGTGCGTGTATCCGCAGTGCGATTATGATGCACTAATCTCAAATACCGAGAGCATCATTTATAACATTTTAGTGAGAAACGGCATAAAACTGGTGAGTGATGCTCTAACTCTTTCTGACGCTCTGTCAGAAGTCGGCTCAAGATTTATGACGGAAAATCGATTTGCGTCTATCGCAAAAAATTTACAAAAAAGTTTATTGTCGAATAGCTACTCTGATGATAGTAGCAAGTCGCAAGAAGCAGATAGTACTGCCACTGTTTCAGCCGATTACAATTCGTTGCCAAAGTCAGGAGAAGGTGAGCCTAAGACACCACCGGTGCGAGTAGACGAGGGTGAATATCCCCCTGCGTCCACCGAAGCGGAAAGCATCGATATTTTGGAGTTAGCGCCTTACATGAACCTCACATGATCAAGATGTGATTTGAAACAAAAACCGAGCCGTCATCATCAAATGTGGTGACAGCTCGGTTTTTGTGAAGAGGTGGAGCAAGAGATTGCATAATAGATAATATCCCATAGCTCCTCATCTATTGTATCTTTTATATCGTCAGCCTTTCTTTTTATCGAGTTTTTTCTAATTGCTCTTGAAAGTTCACCGATTTCCTCCGATAATTTCAGGAAATACTAATTTTGCAGCATTCACAAAATCAGTAAACTACCGGTGGAGCTAGGGGGCTCTTACCGGTCGATAGACCTAAAAGCTGCAGTACGATTTCTTTTGTACGCTCGCCGCAGTCTTTGACCGCTATTTTTTCGGACAGTGTTTTATCTCTTGAAACAATCTCACAGCAATTTTCTTTAAGATTTCTGGGGCTGACAATGACGCGAATAGGAACACCTAAAAGATCGGCATCAGAGAACATAACGCCTGCGCTCACGGAACGATCGTCATATATGACCTCGATACCGTTTTCTTTGAGATTTGCATAGAGTTCATCTGCTGTCTTTTTTACATTTTCATCGTCGGGACGTACGGCACAAATATGAACCTGCCAAGGTGCAATAGCCATAGGCCAGATGGGACCGTATTCATCGTGATACGCTTCACAGACCGATGCCGCAAGACGTCCGACACCAATGCCATAGCAACCCATGATCGGAACGTTTGTTTCACCGTTTTCATCAAGATAGTTCATCTGCATGGATTCGGTGTATTTTGTTCCGAGCTGGAATATGTTGCCGACCTCGATTCCTCGGCTAATCTGCAAGCTGTTTTTTTTGCATGTCGGACAGATGCCGCCTTCCTTTACCTTTGAAACATCGACAAATTCAATATCGCTTGAGACGTCACGGGAAAGATCCAGCCCAGTATTGTGGTAATCTTTTTTGTTTGCGCCACAAACAAGGTTGTTGGTATTTTGAAGAGTCGTATCGTATAATACGGTGCAGTCGACAGGGAAATCACATGGTCCGATAAAACCAGCTACTATGCCACATTCATCGTCGATGATTGCAGGATACACTTCACAACCAAGCACCTTTTTAAGTTTTGCTTCATTCACTTCATAATCGCCACGCAAAAACAACACTACATAACTATTGTCGCTGTTTCTTTGATAGACAACTGCCTTACAGCTTTTTTCCTGCGGCAGTTTCACGAAGTTACAAACATCTTCGATAGATTCCATGTCGGGAGTGTGTATCGGAGCTAGCGGAGAGGACTGCTCGTCAGACGTGTTGTTGACAATATTTTCAGCCGCTTCCATGTTGGCGCTATAACCGCACTTTGCACAGGTAACCACCGTGTCTTCACCAACCGGAGTCAACAACATAAATTCATGAGAAAGGTTTCCACCCATCATTCCGGAATCGGAAGCAACAGAGATGACTTCCGGCAGTCCGGCGCGTTTAAATATACGCTCGTATGCCTTATGACACTGCTCGTAATATTGCTCAAGATCTTCCTGAGATGTATGGAAAGAATAAGCGTCTTTCATGGTGAATTCACGCACACGAATCAATCCTCCACGAGGACGTGCCTCGTCACGGAATTTTGTCTGTATCTGGTAGATCATGAAGGGATAACGGGAATAGCCTTGTCCGTATTCACGCACTAACTGTACAGCCGCTTCTTCGTGAGTCATGCCGAGGACATATTCGCCACCACTGCGGTCACTCAGGCGCATCAGTTCACTGCCGACACTTTGATATCTGCCGGACTCTTCCCAAAGAGTGGCAGGCAAGACTACAGGGAAGGACACCTCTTGTCCATCTATCGCATCCATCTCTTCCCGTATGATCTGTTCAATCTTGCGAGTGATTCTCTTCATAGGGGTGAAGGAGGAATAGATACCGTTTGCAACATATTTAATATAAGCGCCACGCACCATCAGTGCATGGCTATCAATGACACAGTCGGAAGGACGTTCTTTGAAACGCTCACCGACTAAACTTGCTAACTTCATATAAAATCCTTTTCTGTACACATGTGACTATCGGGGAATGTTTCGCCCGATAGTCACAAATTATTTTTGTATTATTTAGTTGTTGTTGATGTTGCAGATTTCGTTCAAAATTCTCGGCAGATTCTCCGAAATGGTATCGCTGGAAAATTGACAAGTACCGACGGCACGGTGTCCGCCACCGCCGTATTTGAGCATCAGATTGCCGACGTTTACTTTGCTGGTTCGATCAAGGATACTGTGACCAACGGCGACACTGCAACCCTGACGATTGCGTCCATCAACGATCCAGACCGAAATGCTAATATTCGGATATAGGCTGTAGATAAGGAAGCGGTTACCGGCATAAATTGTTTCGACGCCGCGAAGATCAGTGATCATTACCTTACCTTGCACACGGGTGTGCTTTTCAACCATCTTACGGAAGAGGATGTCCTGCTCATAATAAAGCTCTACACGCTCTTTAACATCCGGCTCTTGCATGATCTCTTGAATTGTTTTGGTTGCACACCAGTCGATCATCAATTCCATCAATTTAAGATTGGAGATATTAAATTCACGGAAACGGCCAAGACCGGTTCGAGGATCCATGATGAAACCGAGCAAAATCCATTCAGAAGGATTTAATATTTCGGTTTCGGTTAGCTTTGCACTGTCGACACGGTCGACGGCGATAAGCATTTCCTCAAATCCTTCGAATTTGTCGGCACCATAGTAGTCGTATATGACATGGGCACAACTGTCTGCAATTCTGGATTCACCTTTGTATCCTTCTTCGATTGCTCCGCGCTCATATTCACTTGCATGGTGGTCAAACCAAAGACCACAACCTTTAACATACGGGACGTTGGCAAGACAATCATTTTCGGTAACTTCAACCAGACCATCTTGAAGATCTTTAGGGTGCACAAATTTAAATTCGTCAATAACACCTACATGTTTCAACAATACGCCACAGGCAAGACCATCAAAGTCTGAACGTGTCAATAGTCGCATATAAATCTCCTATATATAGTTTTCTTATTTACAATATTATTTTACAACCTTTCTCTCGCATTGTCAACAGTAAACCAAAAAGTACTGCCGTTTCCGAGAGAAGAATCTACACCAAAGTTAAAACCGTGACGAACAAAGGTGGATTTGACGATTGCAAGGCCCAAACCACTACCGCTTTCACCCCTATCGGCCCGTGCACGGTAGTATCGATCGAAGATGAAATTGATATCCTCTTTTCCGATGCCTTTTCCATGATCTTCAATATATATTTTTATAGGCGTAACGGTATTATCACAGCCAACGACTACGATTTTATCTTCCCCGACATGATGGACCGCATTCTCTATAAGATTATGGATCGCACTGTCGAGTTGTCTCGGGTCAGCGTCAATATATATTTCGTTGTTTGGAAGATTAAGATTGATAGTTACGCCTCGCATCTGTGCCATATGTCGCTCTCTTGTGACAATATCCGCAATATATTGACAAAGGTCAAAGGTACAAAGTTCAAGAGGCGTCTCGCCGCTATTTTGCTTTGACAGTTCCATGACATTGCTGATAAATCCGGACAGGCGATCTGTCTCGTTTATAATTATGTCAAGTTGCTCGTTACGCTTTTCTTCAACCTCACCGGTGAAATCACGTATGGTCTCGGCATATCCTTTTATCAAGGTCAGCGGAGTTCTCAAATCATGAGATATGTTGCCAAGAAGCTCGTCTTTGAGGTTTGAGGTTCGTCGCAGTTCGACCGTCATGATTGAAAAATCGTTTGCAAGCTCGCCGAGCTCGTCTTCACGATCGGTATCAAGTTTGATATCATAATTTCCGGCAGAAATTTGTTTTGTTGCTTTGCCAAGTTCTGATATGGGAGCGGTAAAATAACCGGCAAAAACGAATGCAATGGCAACGGCTATAGGTATAATCAAGAGCAAAGAAATATATATTTGTTGGGAAATAACCTCGCTTGCAACATCAATCTGCTCGAGATCGGTACTGACTATAAGGGTGAGATTTCCGTCATTGATAAGCGAGCCGAAGACCCTCTGCTGGTTATTGTCCGACTCAGAGGACATTGTATATTTGAATTCGATCTCTTCGACTGCACGCATACGCATGGAAAGTAGATTCGCATTGTCAACTACCTCATTACCCGGATTTCCGGAATGCAATAAACACTGTGAACCGATACCTTCCACTATTAGCATGGGTTTCATCGTATCCGCATCACTAATTTCAATGCAAATACCGGTTGACGCAAGTTCTTGTATTTCCAGTATTCCGTTTGGCACATTGCCACCGCTCAGAACGTTTGTTACAGTAGCTAGTGCCTCGGAAAGCTTGCTGTCGAGCAGGTTATTATAGGTCGGCACCAGCAATATCGTCTGCAGTACAAAGGTAAGTGTCACTATGGCAAAGCAGATTATTGCAATGATTGCCGCAAGGCGGTTTCGAATGCCGGAAAAAAGGTTTAAAAAGTTTTTCATAGATTCCTATCATAGGTGAATTTGTAGCCGATACCCCAGACAGTTTTTATACAGTCACGGTAGTCGCCGATATGTCCGCGAAGCATCTTAATATGTGTGTCTACCGTTCTATCTTCGCCAAGGTAGTCATAATTCCATACGGCAGAAAGAATCTTTTCACGTGAAAGGGCAACTCCTTCATTTTCAGCGAAATAGAGCAAGAGGTCAAATTCTTTCGGTGTTAAGTTTAAAAGCTTGTCACCAATCTTTGCCTCGTGGCTTTTTTCATCAATTATTAACTCACCGAAACGAAACATTCGATCACTATCGACAGTGTCTGTTTGCATGGTTCTAGCCAAAACAGCACGAATCCTAGCCACCAGCTCTCTTGGGCTGAACGGCTTTGTAACATAATCATCGGCACCTTGCTCCAGCCCGAACACGCGGTCGTTTTCTTCGCCTCTGGCAGTCAACATGATGACAGGGAGTTTATACCCTCTGCGCCGCATTTCGGCAAGACAGGTGAAACCGTCGGTGAACGGCATCATAACATCCAAAAGACAAAGATCAAAATCGGAGCGCGTAAGTTTTGCAAGCGCCTCGTCGCCGTCATAGGCTACGGCACAGTCATAACCGACAAATTCAAGATTTTGCTTTAATAGATCGCAAATCTGACGCTCGTCGTCCACAATTAGTATACTAGCCATATCAGTCTTTCCTTTCATTATGTCTTGTTGTTGCTTTTAACCTTGCGTATTGATAAACTTCACAGAAATCAGGGTTTTTAACAAAGAGGTTTTCCGCTACTATTTGCATCAACTCAAAATCTTCTTTAGAATCAATATCAAGGATAGCCGTGTCTTCCATCAACGAGAGTCCCGAGGCAGCATCCCAAATATATTTTGAAGTGTTATTGCGAACAAATTCAGCCTCAAATACATATATGGAAGCGTTTAGGTCATACGTTTTCGGTATCTGTTGTCGTGCGAAAAATTCTGCCGAATTAATTGCTTTGCTAACAAATCCATCCTCGTCGGTTACCACCATGTTATAATAAGGGTTGCGCCTACTGTTTACCGCAGAAAAGATAAGCTGCTTTTCAGGACTTTGAGTTTTGACATTAAGTTGGTTTTCAATGTCAACCATCCTACGTAAAGGACTTGTGATATCAAGGTCGATATAATAGTCGTAACTCTTGCCGTTGCGGTGTTCTAAAGTGTTGATGGCATGGGTAAAGACCGCAAGCTTTGGAGTAATGCCATCGCATAGCTCGCCGGAACGTCGGATAACCTCGACTTTATCAAAGGCCGCGAGGACATCTTCAATCAGCTGTTCGCTATCGGTAGATAGACATATATCTACTTCATGTTCAGGATGTGCATTGGAGAAAAGCTCTGCCGCCGATAGGCTGTAATAGGAGAGGGGGACACCGACAAAGTCGGCAAGGTTTTTTCCGGGAAAACCGGTACTACCTGCTCGTCCACAGACAGAAAATAGTATCTTACTCATATATTTATTATCTCCTCGGTCAAAAGTCGCAAGAAAGCACTGTTTTTAATGTTGCAAGTGCACACTCAGCATCATTGATGTTATTTCCACCATTGGTAATCTCTAAAAAATGACGCATTTCACGAAGATATTTTTCGTTTGCATCTTCCTTGCAGTCGATGGTTCCTTTTTCATAATGGGTGAGTTCTCCACTTCCAAAATCGGCAGTAATATTTCCGTTCTCACAGATAATTTCACATTTTCTGTTGTATTCCTTGCCAAAATAGTCGAGATGAACTGAAATTGCTACTTCACCTGCCTTGGCAATATAAATAGCAAAGTCTTCGCTGTCAATCTCTAGGTTTGAAAGATTTCCGCAGAACGACTTGAGACGATCAATATTTCCGAACAGTGCGCAGAGGTAGTCCCATTCATGAATAAGATCCAGACGAACGCCGCCGCCTTGTTCTTTGATCGCTGAGTAGCATTTTCGATAGTCGGTTCCGGGGCGCCAGTTTGGAAGATAGCTTGAACATATTGCCCTTGCTGCGAGTGGTTTTTCATTTTTCAAAAAGTCTTTCAAAACTGAAAATAATTTGCTGTGTCGAAGCGGTGCCGCAACGTACACGGTTTGATTTTTCATAAATGGAAGCTCACACGGCTCACCAAAAATCGGTTTTTCCACGAAGTAATATCTGACATTGGAAAGGGTATTGACAATATGTTCGTAATGAAGTTGGGTTGGTCCTGTGATGAAACATATATCATATTCTGTATCAATGTCGTCGAAACTATAAAGTTCACGATGGAGCAATGACGATATTTCGGTCGAGAGAGGTCGAGCGGAGCTGCGAAGTGCGTCTACTGTTATATCAGGTGATAACGCTTTCAGATTTTTCAGATGACGACAACCGATACTGCCAAGTCCAACAAATAGAGCGTTCACACTATCTCCTTTCGATTTCTTCAATCAGACGAAGAACTTCAATATTATGTTCAAATTCGTAGCGAGGGCAAGTCGATTCTTTGATTGCAGACAGGAAATCAAGCAGCTCATCTTTATAGGCATCTTCTACTATATTGTCGGAATACCCACTGAGTTGTGTGGCATTCTCATATAATGAAAGGTTGACTTTTTCTTTCTTTTCGGTGTTATATTCAAAAAGTGTAGAAGGTGATCCCTCCCAAAACAGATGAAGTCCCTCTCCAAACAGTTCAAATTCACGCACAGGCTTTGGTGATACTACATCTGCTACCAATACGCCTAAAGTACCGTCTTCATGAGACAGTACGGTAATGACGGTGTCGTCATAACCAATTTCAAGAGAGGAGAGCATGCGGCGGTTTACGCTAACACATTCAGCCTTTCCGAAACAAGAGGTTAGCCAGGCAAGTTCGATTGCCAGTATTTCACGAATTCCACTGGTACGCTTGTCGCCTACAAAAAAGTTTTTATAGCTCTCCCAAGGATGCCAATCAGGAAGATATTGTCCGATATGATAATTGTAGCTTACCGGTTTTTTGAAGTCTTTGCGTCGTTGTATGATTTTATTGATCTCTTTGCGATAAAGCATGGTGTTGCTATTAAACCAGCAGAGTTTATTTTGCTGTGCAAGAGATTGAAGTTCGTGGTAGCTCTCGTCGGTGAGATTAAGTTCGTTAAACACATGGAGATTGAGAGAAAGCAGTTTTTTGGTAATTTCGGGGTGAGACAGGGGGGCGGAACAAACAAGTGCGCCGCAAACATCACCGACTGGCGCATCGTCGATGCTTGCAAAGGCGCAGTAACCCATCTCGATTGCCTGTGTACGGCGCTCTTCGTTGCTGTCCACAACAATAAGGGTAATGTTGTCGTCAATCTCCTTCAACAACCGTGCACGACGTTTTCCCATCGAACCAAAGCCGACAAGCAAAAATTTATTGAATGTCATAAAACTCCTTCTCGCTTTTAATTCCGCTATTTATCAGCCTTGCGGTTATCGAAGCAATATTCTCCGAAGTGTTTTCACCATGATAGGGCGATGCGCTCAAAGCACACTTTTTTGCAAACTCATCAGAGATTACTCTTGTTATTGCTGTAGAAATTGAGGCTGAATCATTGTCGCAACAAAGTATGTTTTCGCTGATCAGTCTGCCGTTTTGTCTGTTGCCGATGTTTACGGTCGGGGTACCGAATGTCGGAGTTTCACAAACGCCGCTCGATGAGTTTCCCACTACCGCTGTTGCGATTTTCATGGCGGAAAGATATCGCAAAAGTCCCATAGATTTTATATATAGTCGATCGGAAGACTCAGAACAATAATCAATCATCACTGAGTTGATTTTGTCGGCTCCCGCATCGCTGTTTGATCCGGTGATCACAAGTGCTCCATTATATTTGCTCAATGCCTTTGTAAGTTGTTCTACCTGCTCTTTCACAGGTGTTTTTGAAAGCGTTTCAGGATGATAAGTTACCAGCAAAAATGGCCGATCAAGATCGAAGTCAAGCGATTTTGAAAGAGTTGTAACATCCATAAGATTTATATTGCGTATGTTTTCGTCACCGAGTCCGCCAACATTATAAATACTACTTGGCTGTTCACCAAGAGCTTTTAGCCTTTGGGCATAACGCTCGCATGAAGGGAAGTGTACTGAGGCAAGTTTCGTTATGCAGTGGCGGAGTGAATCGTCGATAGCACCACTTGTAACATCTCCGCCGCTGATATGGAAAATCGGTATATCCAAAAATCTTGCGGCTACCGCAACGGCGAATATCTCATATCTGTCACCGAGCAGTAGTACCCCGTCCGGCATTGAAGATTCAAATTTATCGATAAAGAGCTGTTGAGTGAGCACTGTAATCTTTGCAACCCCGATATTGTCTCGAGGATATTTCATAATGTCTATACTATGAAACGAAAATCCATCTTCTATTATTTCGTCGATTGTACCGTCGCACAGATGACTTCCTGTGACTATCAGATCAACCTTGATTTCACTGCGTTTAAATAGTTGTTTAAGCACAGGCCTAAGCAAACCATAATCGGCCCTGGTAGAGGTGATAACCGCAACTGACTTCATGAAAGCCCTTTCGTTGATATTTTGTGTCTGATACTTGTCTGAATTATAACGCAATAAACGTCAAATTACAAGTGTTTTATATATTGATATATGTTTTTAACTCTTCTACCATATCACTTGGAAGCATGGCCCGTCGAGACATTTTTGCGGCACAACGATCGCCAATCAACCCATGGTCATAAACAGCGGCACAGGTCGAGACAAATATATCGTCATATTCCATGCGGTAAGCCGCAATCATGCCGGCAAGAACATCACCGGAACCACCTTTTGCCATGCCCGGATTTCCGGTGGTATTCACTGCATATCTGCCGCTTGGATCGGCGACAACAGTTGCTACGCCTTTGAGTACTGTAACGGCATTATACTTCTTAGCTAGTTCCTTCGCTGTTTCAATACGGTTTTGTTGCACATGATTTACAGTGCAATCACATAACCTCGCCGCTTCAAGCGGGTGTGGAGTTATTATAAGCTTGAGATTATGTTTTTTTAGCATTTCAGGGTTAGCAGATACATTATTTAGTGCATCGGCATCTAATACAAGTGTTTTGTCATAGTTTTCAATCAAATACTCGGTGATATCGGGTCTTTTTCTTCCACTGCCGCAACCGTGAAGAATAACATCAAAACGAGAGAGGTCGCCGACGTTTTGTGAAAAATTATCTATACCTTCATCGTACGGAATAAATATGGGTTCTGTCAGCCGCGATTGTAAAACAGCCATAATGGATCGTTCACAGGCAAGATATAATAGACCGATTCCACTTCGCAGCGCCGCCGCGGAAGCCAGCAAGACCGCTCCGGTCATGATGCCGCAACCACAGACCGATAACATTCGTCCAAAATCGCCTTTGTGAGATTCTATTGAACATATTTTGGGCGCTACTTGCAATATGTTTTCGTCAAGCAGATATCCATCGGCAACAACACAATCTCGAAGTTCGGATGAAAAGCCGATGGAAACGACAGATAAATTGCCACAATGTTTTTTTGCAGGGTAGGAAACAAGGCAGGGTTTCAAAAATTCAAATGTGATGGTCAAGTCTGCAATAAATGCATTTTGTGCTACCTGTCCACTGTCGCAATATACGCCGGACGGAATGTCGACCGCGACTTTCAAGGCATGACTCTTTGATATGGTATTAAAAGCTGTTGCGACCTCGTCCGATAATTCTCCATGAAATCCGGTACCGAACACTGCATCAATAATAATATCGACACCGGTCGAGATGTTTAGCAAGTCATTGACATGCACCTCTTCGACCGATGGGTATGCAAGCGCAAACTGTCGATATTGATGAGTTGATTCAGAAGTAATGTTTTTTGCCAGATTGCAAATGTGTACCCTGCGACCAGAACGCGCAAAAAGTTGAGCGAGCACATACCCATCACCCCCATTATTGCCACCGCCACAAAGAATCAACACACTGTCTGATCGATCTGATACATTTAAAAGACGCTCAAACAATGCTGAGGCGGCATCAAACATAAGTTGTGATGCAGTGATGTTTTTTTCTTTGATAGCAAGCATATCAATCCGTGACATCTCACTCGAAGAGACAAGCAAAGGGCAGGGAAGACTATTTAACATCGAGTGCCTCCACCTTGTTTGTATTACTTAAACAGTGTGTAAAAACCAAAACAACAATGATTTTTACCTTAACCCAGTTTACTTCAAATCTATGATATTTGCATGTGAAAATACCGTATATTATGCAACTGCTGTAACCCACAAAGAGTTACAGCAGTGTTTAAATAATGGTTTACTCTACTACAATATCAATAGAAGCAGAGCGACGTTTCGAGGTAGGCTTTTCTTTTTCAGCGGCCGGAGGTGCTTTTGAGATATCGGCGGATTTTGCAGGTGTACTCTCCTGTGCGCCGGCCGACATGTTTTCTCGAACCAATTTTTCAATCTCTGCAAATAATTCAGGGTTGTCTTTGAGGTATTGCTTTGCATTGTCACGGCCTTGACCGAGCCTTGTCTCACCATATCCAAACCATGCACCGGATTTTTGGACGAGGTTTTGTTTCACTGCCATGTCAAGCAGTTCGCCGTGTTTTGAAATACCCTCACCGAACATGATGTCAAATTCGGCATCTCGGAACGGGGGAGAGACCTTGTTCTTAACAACCTTGGCACGTGTGCGATTGCCGATAAACTCGGTACCGCTTTTCAAACCCTCGATACGACGCACATCAATTCTAACCGATGAATAATATTTTAATGCACGACCACCACTTGTGACTTCCGGATTGCCATAGACAATTCCGACCTTTTCGCGCAACTGATTGATAAATACACAGATAGTGCCGGTTTTTCCAAGAATACCGGTCAACTTACGAAGAGCCTGACTCATGAGGCGCGCCTGCAATCCAACATGTGAATCGCCCATCTCGCCCTCGATTTCAGCGCGGGGGACCATTGCGGCGACACTATCTATAACAATAATGTCAATGGCTCCGCTTCGAACCAAAGCCTCGGTAATCTCAAGTGCTTGTTCACCCGTATCGGGTTGAGAGACGAGAAGTGCATCAATATCAACACCGAGTGCTTTTGCATAGACAGGATCAAGCGCATGTTCTACGTCAATAAAAGCTGCTTCACCGCCTGCTTTTTGCGCTTCGGCGACACAGTGAAGAGCCAGTGTTGTTTTTCCCGAACTTTCAGGTCCATAAACTTCAACGACCCTTCCGCGTGGCAGGCCACCGATTCCGAGTGCCGCATCGAGTCCGATAGAGCCTGTAGAAATCGCATCAACTTGCATGTTAACGCTCTGACCGAGTTTCATGACGGCACCTTTGCCAAACTGTCGCTCGATGTGAGCAATAGCGGTGCTGAGTGCTTCGTTTTTGCTTGCCATAATTATTCACCCCTCTTTTTTATATTTTAAAGAAATGTTTGCTTCGCTATACTGTACAAAAGATTATAACACGAAAATAAAAACAACACAATAATATGACAAAAAAATTATGAATTACCTAATAATTATATGGCATTAAGTGCTTGTGTGAGGTCGGCTATAATATCGTCGGTGTCTTCAAGACCGACCGAGAGGCGTATTAAGCCGGGGCCGACACCGGCCGCTACCAGTTGTTCGTCGGTAAGTTGACGATGCGTGGTGCTTGCAGGGTGAAGTACACAGCTCCTAATGTCCGAAACATGAACCTCACGGATGACCAAATTCAATGCATCGCAAAAAGCACCGACCTTGTCGCGGCCACCTTTTATATTAACAGAAAGAACGGCAGAACAACCATCCGGCAAATATTTTTTTGCCAACTCATATTGTGGATTGCCTTTGATTGTTGGATAGACAACCGATTCGACTTTGTCGTGCTGCTCCAAAAACGCAACAACCTTTTCTGCATTCTCACAATAACGTCGCATTCTCACTTCAAGTGTTTCCAGTCCCATATTAAGAAGAAACGAGGAGTGTGCCGACGGATAGCACCCAAAATCGCGCATCAACTGCATACGAGCCTTGACAATGTATGCTGCGGCGCCGAAGTCACGAGTGTAAACTACACCGTGATAGCTATCGTCCGATGTACAAAACTCGGGGAATTTGCCGTTTTCCCAGTTGAATTTTCCGCTATCAACGATAATTCCGCCAACCTGCACGGCATGGCCATCCATATATTTACTGGTTGAATGGATAACAATGTCTGCGCCAAAATCTATAGGACGGCAGAGAATCGGTGTTGGGAAAGTGTTGTCGACAATAAGAGGAATGTTGTGGCTATGCGCGACTGAAGCAAATTTTTCAATGTCGAGTACATTGAGTGTCGGATTGGAAAGGGTTTCTCCAAACATACATTTTGTGTTAGGTTTGATAGCGGCTGATAAAGTTTCTTCATCGCTGTTTTGGTCGACAAATATAGCTTCAATGCCGAATTTTTTTAGTGTCACGCCAAGCAAATTAACAGAACCGCCGTAGATGGTGGAACAACACACGATGCTATCGCCACTGTTACAAAGATTTAGGACTGCAAGAAGTGTTGCCGCCTGACCAGAAGAGGTGCACATTGCGGCAACTCCACCTTCAAGTTCAGCAATCTTTTTTTCCACAACATCAGTAGTTGGGTTAGAGAAGCGTGAGTAAATGTGCGCAGTCGGCATATCAAACAGTGCAGCCATTTCTGCTGTAGTATCAAATCTATATGTTGTGCTTTGTACGATTGGGGGTACACCCGGCCCTCCACCGCTCGGCTCATATCCGGCGTGAAGGCAAACAGTTGATTTTTTCATATGAAATTGCTCCTTTATATTTGACAGCCTTGCTTTTCAATATCTCAATGATATTTTGTTTTACTAAATTTGTCAAGCGTTAAAAAAATAAAATAAACACATAGTTATGTTGAAAATTATTAACATTCGGTTGAAAACCCGCATTTAAAAGTGAAAAAAGTGTGTAAACATACAACTTTTGAACACTTTCAACGAGTTTTCAACAACTTCATTGACCGAGTGGGTTAATACAAAGCGTATACAAATTTTCATTTTGACCATACTGCCCATAGGTTTTTTTGAAAAAATGACCGCACTTCTCAAAAAAAGCAGATCGATGCTTTTTTGTGAAAAAGATAAAATTTTCAACAAAAAAGGAGGAAATATTTGAAAGATCGACATCAAGATATAGCGAATAAATTTGGATACTGCGTTAGATGGAAAAGGCAATCCTTGATAAAATTTGACAAGAAACTGTCATTGTCTTTTCTTTTTGGGGTGCTTTGCGGTATCGGTATATGTATAACTCTGATATATTTTTAAAAAATTTTCTGTATTTTGTGGAAATTTATTTTAAAACGTGGTAATATATCAATATATGTTTTAAATACAGGGAATGCTGAGGGATTATATTGTTACAAACCGAGTTTATTTTCGGCAGGAATGCTGTCGAGACAGTTCTGAAAAGTGATAGGGCTGTCGACACAATTTACATTGTAAATACAATGGAAAAAAAGTCGGCCTCATATTTTGAGGCACTGGCAAAAGAAAAACAAGCGGTCATTAAGCGTGCACCGGCTCAAAAAATGGATTCACTTGTCGCTGGCGGTAAACATCAAGGATTGATAGCGATAGCGGCAGAGATAGAGTTTCTTGGCCTCTCTGACCTAGAGGTATTAGCAGAGTCGGAACAAGATCCGGTGTTTTTATTGTTGGATGAAATACTCGATCCCCATAACCTCGGCGCTATGATCAGAACGGCTTATCTTTTTGGAATCACAGCAGTTGTATTGAGCAAGCGAGGTGGGTGTTCAGTCACACCAACAGCAGTAAAAGCCTCGTCCGGTGCAGCTCTAAAGATCCCAATTGCTCGTGTATCAAACATGGGTGAGGCGGTAAGAAGGCTCAAAGAACTCGGAGTTTTTGTATTTGCGGCAGATGGCGCCGGCGATTCAATTGAAAGGCTTGACACAAAAGGCAAATTGGCACTTGTGGTAGGCAACGAAGGAAGCGGTGTCTCACCACTTATCAAAAAACTCTGCGATGGTCTTGTTTCCATTCCGCAACGCAATGACGAAACTATTGATAGTCTCAACGTTTCGGTCGCAGCAGGCATTATTTTACAGCGAATGAATAGACTCTAATGGCATAAATAATTATTGATGAGGTGAATAAAGTTGCAGGATAATTTCAACAAAAAGGATAATATTGAGGATATCCTTAACCAGATTCGACAAAAAAAAGGCCCCGGATCAGAACCACCGGCTCGAAACATAGTGCCGGATATTCAACCGGAGCAGCTTGATGTTGCAGAGCCGCATAAAAAAGCGGTTTTTAGCCCAATGTATAAAGAAAATACCGAAATCACTTTTACTACCCCGCCGGCGGTTCCAATTGCTTCAAAACGCCCGAAGCCTAAGGGACCGGTTTTTGGTGAGAAAAGTAATGTCGAGATACCGGTTCCGCCACCCGCCGCAAACAACAAAGGTCATGGTGTAGTAACTGGACTGCTCAATTCTCTTGATAGGCCACATCGTAGCGGCGAAGCACCTTTCACCCCTCCTGTTTCAAGGACGGCGCCCACACCGGAACCGACTCCGGTTTTTGCTCCTGTCGTGAATACTCCGGCACAGCCACCTGTCGAAGCTCCTGTAAATATGATTCCGGAACCAAAAGAACCTGAACTAAAATCGACACCGATCGAAGTAAAAACACCGTCACAAGAAAAGCCTGTTGCCGAACCTCAACAAAAACGTCCATCTCCCGGCTATTCACCATATTCGACAGCCGACACGCTGTTACCGGATACATATGAAACCGTTCGACCTGACCCGACCTTTGCAAAAAAACCATCGTCGGTATCACATTCCACAGCGGATACCCTTTTGCCGACAACTGACTCAACCAATAATAATGATATTTTCAGTTTCTCAGCAGGTACGCAAGAAAAACCTACCGTAGCGAAGCCGGTTGCCTCTGAAACTTTTACAACTCCAAAACAGAGTTCAAAGTCATCAGAACAACCCAAGGAAAGAGTTATAACAAAAGAGGTGGCTAAACCTACTTTCAAGAGTCTGAGAGAACTGGAACAAGATATAAATGAACTGGAGCAAAAAAGCGATTCCGATATAGTCGGTAACCAGGAAAACGGTGCAGTTAGCACAGCCTCAGGCTCTATAAGAGTCGAGTCGTTTGGCGATGAGCGCTTCTTCGAGTTTTTCAGCGAGACGGTCGCGATGGATAAGACTGCAATGCGAGCCGCCGTTAAAGGACAAAGAAAAAGAAAGGGAAGCCGCAATTATTTCAACACCGAGAGCATTAACACAGGTGACATTCCGGTATCAGAATCTTTTTCGGCCGCTTCGGAAAGCGTAGATACAACTCCTTTTGAAGAGAATTATGAAGAGCCAATTGAGGTCGATGACTACAACAACCTCTCGGATGCCTCCGGAATATTACATGACCTGAAAGGCATGTCCCGTATTGCTTTTGCTCGATTTGCTGCGCTCACCATAATAACTATTATTGTAAGCTATCTGTCTGCCGCCCTGACATTTGTTATGCCTCTTCCAAGTATATTAACAGGCGAGATGGGGGATACATTCCTTTATTATACTGTCATTGGTGTCATGATCTTAGCTATTGTGGTAGCTTTCCCGACATTCGGTCGAGGTTTGACTGGTCTGGTTTCGGTTCCGACACAGGACAGTTTCGTATTCCTTGCTATGGTCGGCGCCATAGTACAGCTACTTGTAATGGTACTTACCGAAACCTCTGCAATTTCATCATCAATAACTATATTAGCTCCGATAGCGGTTTTGACCTATGCGGTCAACGCTCTTGGGCGTTGGATGCAGATGAAAGGCATAACCAACAACTTTTCCCTTGCTACAGAAGGATTTGACCATTCAGCTTCATACCTTGTGCGCAATAGAGAAGCGGTATTGAAGCTCACAGCCGGCATTGATGAAGAGATGCCTGAGTTGATGCTATCAAGACCGACCGCACTGGTCAAAAACTTTTTGAGACAAAGTTTCAGCCCGCATGAAAGTGATAAGAACGGAAAGAGATTTGGTCTCGCACTGCTATTCACCTCCCTTGCGGCGGCGGCAATCACCTTCTATCTTTCAAACGGTGATGTTGCAGTTGTTACCAGTGTATTTGCTGCGGTACTTGTAATTTCGGCTCCTCTCGGTGCTATATTTGTACAGGTTTTGCCTTCAGTATTAATGAATAATAGTGCCGCTCGAGTCGGTGCGATAATTCCGGGTTGGGAAGCGATTGAAGATATCGGAAAGACTACTGCAGTAATGTTAAACGCACACGATATTTTCCCGCCTACCACCGTGCGACTTCATGGAATAAAAACATTCAGTAAAGATCAACGAATCGATCTTGCTATATTGTATGCCGCAAGCATTTTGACTAAAGGGTGCGATACTCTGCGCGACATCTTCTTTTCTATGATTGAAGGAAAGACCGAGATGCTTTATGAGGTTGAGTCGCTGACAAATGAAATCGGATATGGGTTTACAGCATGGGTTGACGGTAAAAGAGTCAACATCGGCAACCGTGATATGATGGAGCGAAATGACATTGCACTGCCATCGGTCGACCTTGAAAATCGTTTTTCAAAATCGGAGCGCAGTGTAATATATCTTGCGGTTTCGGGAAAATTATACTGTATGTTCTTGGTATCATATGTAGCGGACGAAGACATTTCGGTTACTCTCAACATACTACGTCAAAGTGGAGTTTCAATTCTGGTTCGTTCCGATGATTTCAACATTACATCTGAGCTTATATCTCAAAAATTCCAAATCTCTCCCGAGAATGTAAAGGTTCTAAACGGCAAAGAAGAGGAAATAGCACAGCGTTATACAAACTATCTTCCCGAGAGTGAAGGTGTTATGACTCATGTCGGAAGCTTTGCATCATTTATCGGTGGTTTGCGTGCCGCTTCTGCCGCTGATTCGGCGGAGCGAATGGCGACAATGATTGAAGCGTTCACAATAATTCTCAGCATGATTATAGCAATCATACTAACCGTAACTTCCGGCTTGCACGGCCTATCTATGGGGATCATTTTGCTCTATCAAGCGGTATGGTTGTTGATAACAATCCTTTCGATTATTATCAAGCGATATTGACCTAGCAATATTAAAAAATAATTAATGAATAAATCCATCTTTTCTGACAAGACTACACAGTACAACGCAGGAAAGGTGGATTTTATGAATCAAAAGAAAAGTGGAATTGTACAATTCTTTAAAAACAAAGGATTTTATCTTGTTTTGGTGGTCTGTGTTATTGCGGCGGCGGTGTCGTCTTATCTTGCCATCGAAACTCTTGTAGAGCAATTTACTTCTGATGCACCCATTACGTTTGATAACTCGACAATAGACAATTTTGGGTTTGAACAGGAGGCCGCGGCACCGGACTTTGATGTGCCATTGACAGAGATTCCAGACCTTGAGCCACTTGAACCGACACAAGAAGTTCAACTTGATGAGGAAACCGAAACCGTAATGGCTTCACAAGACGAGGCTGTAAATGAGCAGGAAGAGTCTGTAGAGACGGAATTGACACCTATACCGGTGGAAGAGACTATCACTGCTCCGCCGGCTGTTCCAAGTGAACCGATTACGTTTTCGATGCCGGTAGCAGGTGAAATAATTGCACCTTTCAGTGGCGACGAACTTGTTTATAATGAAACAATGAACGACTGGAGAACTCACAACGGCGTAGACATTACCGCTGAGCTTGATACACCTGTCGTTGCAATAAAGGCTGGTGTCGTAACTTCTGTCAGCATCGATGATTTATGGGGCGGAACAGTCGAAATCGAGTCAGATGGAATTCTTCTTCGTTATTGCGGATTGAATCCCGATATATCTGTTCAAAAGGGAACTGAACTTCGCAGTGGAGAAGTAATTGGCAGAGTTGGAGAAACACCTTCTGAAATTGCTATGGACCCCCATGTCCACATTGAAGCCTTGAGAGGCGAAGAATACTTCTCTTTTACCGATCTTCAATAGAGAATCAGTGCCATTATTTGTCGAAATAAAAACCACCGCTAAGTTTGACTTTAGCGGTGGTTTATGGTAATATTAGCAATGTAGAAAATTCGTATCAAAAAGATTGGGCGAAACGTGAAATACAGAAAATCAAGAAAAATTAGAGACATATCACTGTCTCGAATTATTAGTTATTGTGCAGTTGGATTAGGTCTAATTATAGTATTGGGAGTGGCCGGCTTTATGTTACAGAGCGATTCAATACCGACCGAAAATCAAGGCTTTGAAGATTCCGATGTCGGCTCATCGACAAGCATTGAGGTTATAGCCCATCCTGAAAGTTCGGTATCGGTGTCAGATTCTTCATCCGGCGAAGATTCAAGCGAATCTTCTTCAAGCTCTTCCACCGAATCACAGTCGAGCTCTGAAGAGCAGGTTGTTTCTGATTCATTGACCGACCAAGTCAATTCCAACAGCGTAGTGAGTGTTTCGAATTCGGATGAATATAGAGCGGTTTGGATTTCTTATCTTGAGCTTGAGGGGATGGACCTATCCAGTGCCCAAAGCTTTACTAATGAGATGACCGCGATACTGGACAACAGCCTAAGTATCGGGCTAAACACTGTTATTTTTCATGTTCGGCCGTTTGGCGATGCGCTTTATAATTCTTCTATATTTCCGTCCAGCCATCTTGTTGCCGGCACTCAAGGCAGTCCATTGCCGTATGATCCGCTTGCAATTGCGATTGAACTGTGTCATGCAAGAGGAATGAATATTGAAGCGTGGATAAATCCATATCGTGTACAGCTAAACACGTCAAAACCGGCCTCGCTGGCCTCAACAAATCCTGCGGTACAGTATTTGAACAGCTCGGATAAAGGCGATTATGTTGTGGAGAGCAACGGTGGTTATTATTATAATCCTGCTTATACCGAGGTACAAGATTTGATTGTTTCGGGCGTTGTTGAGATAATTCAGAATTATGACGTTGATGGAATTCAGTTTGATGATTATTTTTACCCAACAACCGATGCATCATTTGACTCGGCGGCTTATTCAAAGCTTGGAAACGGCACCGATCTCGCCGTTTGGAGACGCGAAAACGTAAACTCTCTTGTCCGCAAGGTCTATGATGCAGTCAAAGCGACCGATCCGTCGGTAATATTTGGAATATCTCCTCAGGGCAATAACGATAACAACTACAATAGTCAGTACAGCGACGTTAATCTTTGGCTTGCAACACCGGGATATGTTGATTATATCATGCCTCAGCTTTATTGGGGATTTGATTATCTCACCGCATCCGGCCGTGAAGATTACCAGTTTGTTCGTCTTTCGAATGTATGGGCATCATATCAGCGTGCTCCGTCGGTATCGTTATATATTGGTCTTGGAGCGTTCAGAATAGGCGCAGGAGACGGAGGCGCCAACGATCAAGCGGAGTGGAGCAGTGGTGACAATATAGCAAAACAGATCGAAGCACTTCGACAGATAAACGGTATTTCAGGTTTTGCGCTGTACCGATATGACAACCTTTTTAACTCAACACAGCCGACAGTTTCTCAAGAGGTTAATGCTATACGCAACACACTTAGTTGACTGTAGTGGTCAAGAAGTGCTCAATTTTGTCCCGGGATAATAGTATTGCAATATGACATCATATGTATAGCCATTTTCCGCCATTCGTTTTGCACCAAATTGTGACATGCCTACACCGTGGCCGATACCCTTTGTTGTGAATATAAATACATTGTCGGCATATTCAATTTCCATTGAGGTGGATCGAAGCCCCAGCGAGGCTCGAAGTTCTTCACCGCTAATTATTACGCCACCGGCCGTAATATCGGTCATGTGATCGTATCCGTCAAAGTTTGGATTGCTAAACCATTCTGTCGGATCCTCTCCCAGCTTTGTATCGACGAAATTTGAAGTCAATACATCAAATATTTGTTGAGTTGTAAAGGTTATTTTTTGTTCGAATTCGATTGATTCTACATCATAGGGAGAGTCGACCGATATGAGATATGGTAGATCCACGCCGAACACCGAACTACTTGGCAGGGTGTTTCCGTTTGAGAGTGGAAAGTAGCAAGACAATGCTGTTTCATCTTCATAAGTTAGGGTAACTGCGGCCACTTCGTCGACAATATCCGACAGGAAACTGTAGTTTTCTTCATATGAGTTGCCCCAGATGTTTTGCAGTTCGTTTTCTGTTAAGAAGCCTTCATATTTTGATGGGTTTGCGGTGAAATCTGAGTTCATAGGACTGTCACCGGAATCTCGATTTTCAGCTCGTGCGGCGGCATAGCTATATGCTGCAACCGCCTGTGCCTTCAACGCTTCTATTGGATATGTCAGCGGCATTTCAGCTGCTATTGCGCCAATAATATACTCCTTGACCGGAACGGTCAAAACTCCATCACGGTCGATACAATATATGTAAAATTCGGAATGCTTTGCAACAATTGGCTCTGTTGAGGGTGGACTGTTTGAATTATCGCCCTCGCTGTTTATTTCAAGGCCATTTGTGTCATCGGATGTTGAAGTAGCTGTTTCACTTTGTTCTTGCGATGGTATGGATTGTATGTCTGTAACAACTGTAGGATCTTCATACGCAGTTGTCAATAGTAGCCATGAATATGGCATCAGAAATGCTATACAGCCAAAAAATAGTAATAATGCAAACATCTTTTTCATCGTTCTATTCAGTCCTTCCATAATTTTTGCGTTTTCGTATTTGTGTTTTCTTGAGTGACTTCACAAAGGATTGATAGTAAAATGAATATGTTTATAATGAAAGATTTATACATGAAAGTAAGGGTGCAATGAAAAAAATTTATCTACTTCTTCTCGCGCTGGTTTGTCTTGTTTTTGGTTTTCTTCGTATTTATGATCTTTTGAATTTTACCGATTTAGAAGGTTTTGTCGAAGTTTCAACCGCTTCGGCTCGATATCTTTTATTATTAATACCTATCGTATTAATATTTCTGTATGCTAAGTACTACGGAACAACGATCGTTGTAGGGTTTAATGTGTCTCCGATAGCCCTTTCAATGATTTTGGTCGGTATGGTACATATATTTTGCGGAATTTTCTCGTTACTGTTTACCATCGGGTTAAACGCTTCCACTATAACATTTGTATTGATTGCTTCAATGCTATTCACCGGACTTTGGCTACTGATATGCGGAATAGCCTCGCTTTCGGCAAAGGAGGTTCTCGGAGGTTCGGCATTCTTTGCTTTTATCGCAAATATATTCTACTATATTTTGATGCTGGATCGCTATCTATCTTTGGTGGCGTCATCTCAAAGAATATCGCATATTGTTGCGATCCTCGTGCCGATGTCGGTTGTTTTGTTCTTTTCAGCATTTGCGAAGCAGATATTTTTCGTCAGTAGGACTAACAAACTTTTGATCTTTTCCGGCATTTTATGTTTCTTGGTTGCAGGCTGTCTCGGATTTGCCGAAGTTTATTATGCAATAGAAAACGGCACCGTCAATGCGATACCGTTAATGCAATATATTTGTTCTGTTTCGATGGGAGTATTTGGTTTGATATGTAGCCTTGCAATGAATAAAAGCCAGATTAGAAAAGTGGCAATATATTAATAACCGAGCTCACTCGACAAACTTTCGTCCTGAACGACCCATTCGTTTTCAACATCAAGAGCATTGAATTTATCTTTATCGTTTCGAACAACCACCATCTGGATTCCGGCGTTGATTATCAGTCGTTTGCACATCGAACAACTACTCGCGTTTTTAACATATTCATCATTAGCATCTATGCCTACAAGATAGAGGGTAGAGCCGAGCATATTTTCTCGAGCCGCACTGATGATTGCGTTTGCCTCGGCGTGAACACTTCGACATAGCTCATATCGCTGACCTCTCGGTATCTGCATACGTTCTCTGCGACATACTCCGATGTCACTACAGTTTTTTCTTCCGCGAGGTGCACCTGAAAATCCGGTGGATACGATGTTATCGTTCTTTACAATGATGGCTCCGTAGTTGCGGCGAAGGCAGGTTCCGCGCTTTGCCACTGTTTCTGCTATATCCAAATAGTAGTTCGTTTTGTCACGGCGCATATTGGCTCCTCATCTTATGTCGGTTATAATCTATATTTTAAATTTTATATTAAACCGTCGATAAATGCAATAGCCATTTTATGAAAAAATAAAAAAATATGAAAGGTTACAAATGACAGTAGACAAAGAAAGACTTTTGGGATGTGCGGTTAAGGCTACCAAAAATGCTTACAGCCCTTATTCCGGCTTCAAAGTAGGTGCGGCAGTATTGGGCGACGACGGCAATATATATATAGGCGCTAATGTTGAGAACGCCAGCTATGGACTGACGGTATGTGCCGAACGGACCGCAATTTTTGGTATGATAAATGGTGGAGGCAAAAAAATTGTTGCAATTGCAGTTTTTTGCGATGCAGCAAAGAGTTGTATGCCTTGCGGAAGCTGTCGACAAGTAGTGTCGGAATTTGCGCTGAACAATCATATACCTGTTTATACAAAAGGTAGCGAGATACAACAGGATTTTATCCTGTCGGAACTGTTGCCGCACGCATTTGGTGGAGCATTTGATGAAATCATATAATTTAACAGATAGAAATACTATCGCAAAGCTTTGCGAAAGCTTTGCCGCCGTTCCGACCAAACGTTTTGGCCAGAACTTTATTATCAACGCCGGACTTTGTCCAAAAATTGTGGAGCAGTCAGGCATCAATTCTTCTTACGGCGTCCTTGAAATCGGAACCGGTATCGGAACATTGACTGAATGTCTTTGTGAGACGGCAAATAAGGTGGTCAGTGTTGAGATAGATCGTCGATTAGAGCCGATTATTGAAAAAACACTTGCACATTGCGATAATCTTGATGTAATATTTGCCGACGCTATGACATTAGATCTTAAGGAGCTGGTGAGTCGAAATTTTGTCGATATGCCGGTTGCTGTGGTCGCTAATTTACCTTATTATATTACCAGTCCTTTGATAATGAAATTGCTAGAAAATCCCGCCGGTTTTGACAGTATTACCGTTATGGTACAAAAAGAGGCGGCAGAGCGTTTTTGTGCCGATGTAGGGGAACGAGAATGCGGCGCGGTGACCGTAGCGGTCAATTATTATTCTACGGTACATAAGTTATTTAACGTGTCTGCCGGATCATTCTATCCCGCTCCAAAAGTTGACTCTTCTGTAATCAAGTTTACTCCGCATGATCCGATTCCCTACGATGTTAATGACGTGAAACTGTTTTTTTTACTTGTACGATCGGGTTTTGAACAACGACGCAAGACTTTGGTTAATGCATTGAATGGGGCAAAAGGTATGGAAAAATCAATGATTGCCCAAATAGTGACAGAGGTTACAGGAGACCCAAATATTCGTGCGGAACGCCTTACAATGCAGCTTTGGCAGGAACTATCGAATAGATTTTCTCAAGAGGCTAAGAAATAGCCCTGCTTTTTGTATAAGTCATGGTGACTACAGAAAAATATCTTTTTAATGTATTGACAAAACGATGCCAATATGTTATTATATTTAAGCGTCATAAATGGCCCGTTGGTCAAGCGGTTAAGACGGCGGCCTCTCACGCCGCAAACACGAGTTCGATTCTCGTACGGGTCACCA
>CAYJJX010000011.1:0-77078 GCA_964370605.1 uncultured Oscillospiraceae bacterium
GACGACCTGCTCATTACGAATGAGCTGCACTGCCAGCTGTGCTACACAAGCAATATGGAAGAGGAGTAATCCGCCTCGTTTTTTGTTGTCGACTTCACAAAAACAGCGCCAGCCGCCAAAAGCAACAGAGCAACCGCAATGTGTACAATAGACAGCTTATATTATACCACATAAATTAATATTTTCAAGCCGTCAAAATAAACAAATTATATTTTTTTAAGCTCTTCCATCGCTTCGGAATAAAGGGCGCTGTTGCCTGTTAGGGTCGCAAGCATACATTTATACACTTCATTGCCCTTGTCAAAAAGTCGTTTTTCGATATATTCAGCAAGATTTTCCTCGTCAATCGTCATCGAGACGGTAAAAATCTCGATATCTTTGTCCAAAATTGCACAGGTGACACGATAATCACCGTGCTGTGTCTTTTTGACACTTACTCTTGTGTATTCCGCGAGTTTAGTGTATTCAAGGCAATTTATCGCAGCCTTATATGCCGATTCGCGGACCGTAAGCGGCACTTCGGTATACAGCGATTGTGCTACCATATGCCCATCTTCCGTTACGGTATATCCGCCGTTTTCGTCCATCAAAACCAAACGATTTTTTTCAAGCCGTGAAAGCGCGTCACCGATTTCAAAGAAGTTTACCAGCTCGTTTTCCACCATGGCACGCTCAAGTTGATACTGTGTGATCGGCTCTTTCATTGTGTCGATAAGATAGCACATCAGCACACGAATGGTGTGCTTTGAGTTGAGCCCTCCCGGTTTTACGCCGGCGGTCATGGCATCAAAATCAAGATTCATTTTGCTATCCTTTCATTAGTTTATGCGGCATATAGTTATCTTTCTCATACATTATAATACTTTTTGCGTTACGATTCAACACTGTTTCAAATATTTTTACCGCAAATAATTACATAATGCGACAACGCCACCCCTTATACTTGACAATAGCTTATCATACAATATATAATACAACTAACGGTGTAAAAGTGAGGTTATGATGCGCGAATTTACAATGAGTACACTGCCGTCGACAGACGGAGAAAATATTCTTGCAGTCTATACCATGTTGCCGCCGGACAAAGAGAAGATTGGCGTGGTTCAGCTTGTGCATGGAATGACAGAACACATTGCAAGATATCGCCATTTCGCTGAATTTTTATCCGATGCAGGGTACATTGTCGTCGGTAACGATCATCTCGGTCATGGCAAAACCTCTGAGAATGGTGGTAAGGATGGTTATTTCGGAAGAAAAGGAAGCCACCTGTTTGTTCTGCGCGATATTGTGAAGCTGATGGAGCAAACAAAGTCACTCTATGGTGATCTGCCATATTTTATCTTCGGTCACAGCATGGGGAGCTTTTTTACAAGGGTATTGTGCTATACCTACAAGAGCAAAATGCCAACAGGAGTTATTATAAGTGGAACCGGCGGGCCGAATTCATCGATAAAATCAGCCCTGTTCATGTCGGACGTGTTTCGTATTTTGAGAGGGCAGTATGGCTACTCAAAGATGCTGAATAACCTTGCTTTTAAAGGGTTTAACCTTGGGATCAAAGAGCCGCGTACCGATCTTGATTGGTTGACAAGAGATGAATCGGTCGTCGATATATATATCAAAGATAAAAAGTGTATGTTTAAGTTCACCACTTCGGCATTACATGAACTTTTTTCGATACACTACAAGGCAAACGAACCCTCGCTAGTCATGAGAACCCCGAAAGATCTGCCAATGCTTTTCATAAGCGGCACCGAAGATCCGGTGGGTCTATATGGCGTCGGCGTTGCCGAAGCGTTTGAACTCTATCAAAAAGCAGAAATTAAAGACCTTACACTGCGCCTTTATCCTGATGCTCGGCATGAACTTATAAACGAAACAAACAAAGACGAGGTATTTGCTCAGCTATTGACATGGCTGAATGCACATAATAAAAATGATTCTGCAACTAACTGATATTAAGAAATACTACGGAGCGAATGAGATACTCAGCGGTGTGACCGCGACCGTCTCGGTCGACGATAGAATTGCTATCATCGGAGAAAACGGAGCCGGTAAAACAACTTTGCTTAAGATTATTGCCGGCGACCTTCAACGGGACGACGGCGAATTGTTCATAGCACGCGGTCTGCGCGTTGGATACCTTTCGCAACATAATGATTTTGCGGCGGACAGTACCATATTCACCGAGATGAAAACCGCCTTTAATACGGCTAGAGAAGCCCTTTCGCGTATGCGAGAGATTGAGGCCTTGTTGATTGATCGGCACGACGACCCGGAACTTATCGAGGAACACGACAGGGCTGAGAGGATTGTACTTGCCTGTGACTACTATAACGCCGACACCCGCATCAACAAGCTGTTGCAGGGCTTTGGCTTTTCTAAGCATCAATACGACCTTAAAACACACAATCTGTCGGGCGGTGAAGCGACTCGCTTGCGCCTTGCAAAGCTGTTGCTCGGTGCGCCCGACATTCTTCTTCTGGACGAGCCGACCAACCATCTCGATTTTGCCACCATCAATTTCTTGGAACAAGAACTTCTCGACTTCAAGGGTGCAGTAATTTCTGTAACACATGATAGGGCGTTTATCGACAATGTTTGCAAGACTATTTGGGAGGTTGAGCGAGGTGTTCTGATCGAGTTCAAGGGCCGTTTTGAAAATTATTTCGACGAAAAACTTGCCATTGCGGAGCAACAACAAAAAAAACGTGATGCCGAGATCAAAACGGTGAAAAAACTTGAGGAGTATATAGCGAAAAACAAGGTGAGAGCCTCTACCGCTAAAATGGCAAAAAGCCGTGAAAAGCAACTTGCAAGAATTACCGTCACCGATAAACCAATCATCGCAAAAAACCGATTCAGGTTCGGTTTTTCGGTCACAAGTGAACCCTACAAAGATATTCTAACCTGCAAAGACCTCTTTGTTTCTGCCGGAGAGAAGTCGTTGATAGAGGATGCACAGCTCACACTGCTTCGCGGAGAAAAGCTTATCATAGCAGGAGAAAACGGTTCCGGCAAATCAACTTTTTTGAAGGTGTTGACCAAGGAAGAAAAGGCACAGGGTTATATCCGTTTTGGACTTGGTGTTCAGACATCGATATTTCGCCAGCATCAGCAAAAACGTGGCGGACGAGTCATAGATGCAATCCGTGCACTGCGACCGAAGTTTACCGAACAGGAGGCGCGTGATCTGCTTGCGAGGTTTTTGTTTCGCGGAGACGATGTCTTTGCTGAATGTACAACTCTTTCAGGCGGCGAATCTTCACGACTGCGTCTTGCCGAAATGACGTTGGAACAATCAAATTTTCTTATGATGGATGAGCCGACCAACCATCTTGACCTGTTCACACGCGAGAGCCTGACAAATGCACTTTGTGCCTATGAGGGTACACTGCTTATTGTTTCGCACGATCGATATCTCATGGCTCATCTTGACTGTCCGATACTTTATATTCGAAACAAATCACTTGTCCGATATGAAAATTATAGTCAAATGATCGACAGCATTACCGATCGTGCAGAACAAGCCGAAACAGTTCAAAAGGAGCGAGCCGAGCCGAATCGAAGCAAAGAAGGGCGCAAAAAAAGGGCGCAGGCACGTCAGCGCCTACGCGAGCTTGAAGTTGAGATAGAGCGGTGTGAATCATTGATAGCAGAACTTGGCGGCGAGCTTGTGAAGCCGGATGTTTGTACCGATCATACAAGATTGACCGAAATCACAAACAAACTGGAACAAACTCATATCGAACACGACAGCGCATTTGAAGAGTGGGAAAGTTTGATGGCAGAAAATCTTGATGAATAGTCAAAAAATTAACATAACCAAAAACACGCATAGGCAATACTACATTATTCGCCTTTATCCTTTAATTTTGGCGGTATCATGCTGCCGAGTGGCGATGAAGTTGCCGCCTCTATTAGATCTTTATTTGAAATATGAGTATATATCTCGGTCGTGGACACATGCTCATGGCCGAGTATTTCTTTGAGTGCCAACATATCGGCTTTACCATACTGATAAAGAAGTGTAGCGGCAGTATGGCGCAGTTTATGTGCCGAATATCCCATGCCCGAAAGTCCGGCACGGTTCAGTGCACCCTCTACGATTTGTTGTACGCGTCGATTTGAAAGACTTTTTCTTGTCTTGGGACTAATAAAAAGAGAGTTTTCATCGATAATATTTTCAATAGCGTTGCGATCTTTCATATAGGCTTCGATCGCCTTGATACAGGCATCATTCAGATATACCATGCGTTCTTTATTGCCCTTACCTACAACCTTTAGGCTATCTTTACGTATGTCATTGATTTTTATGCCACAAAGCTCGGAAAGTCGCATTCCGCAGTTCAAAAACAGAACCAAAATGCAGTATTCACGAGAATTGAGAACAACATCTGCCGAAAGCAATTTTTTGCTGTCATGCAAAGTTAGATATTTTGGCAACGCTTTTCTCGGAGAAGGCGTTGTTATATCTTTTGCTGGATTTTCTGTTAATAACCCCATATCGACCGTCATAAACTTGTAAAAGCCCTTTATAGCCGAGAGTTTTCGAGAGCGAGCAGTGATTCCGACCCCATTTGTTTTGCGCACCGTATTTTCACGGTTTCCGGCAAGAAAACTCAGAAAAGAATAGATGTCACGGCGTGTTATTGAGGCGAAAAAATCGATGTCAAGGTGTTTCACTTCACATTCGTTGTCGATCGTGTTGTTGAAACGGTTTTCACGGTTCATGATCATAAAACGAAGAAACATTTTAAGATCAAGGTAATATCCGTTTATAGTGCGCTCCGAGCGACCTTTAACAACCCTCAAATGTCGAAGAAAGTCCTCAACATGCTCCGGGCAATCGTCGTAGGTCTTATTTTTGGAAAAAACGTAGCTGCTCATATACTAAAAACCATATTTCTTTAGCACAAATTGTATCATTTATGCCAAAAAATGTCAATAGAAGGCGGTAGGAAGGGGAGAGCACCAAAAAATCAAAAAAGGTAGTTGTGTAAAATATTTAAGTTACTCAATAAAGCGTAATAAACCTGAAATAGTGCTGCTAAAGCGAACCGAAGTGTAAATGATAGTGTATTATATAGTATTAACCATAATAAGTTGTAAGACATATCATCTCAGCAGATGCAGTAAACCGTAAGTCACTGAACTTAGCGAACAGCAAATCATGCAAATCAAGCAAACTGCAAGTAATGTAAATGTAGCGAGCTAACAGCAATGTGAATTTAAAAGTACTAAGCCAATTGTAGCAAAGCGTAAGTCACACAAACTTAAGAAAGCCATACATAATAAGCTCATTAAACAAGAGTTCATTTTTTTCTCTCCCCTCAATTTCGCTAAATTTTTATTTAGCGAAATTACATGTGTATAAAAAAGAGATATCCCCTAAAAATCAGAGATTAAAAGTTATGTAACAAATGTCATTGTCAATGGTTGTTGGTTTAATGAGATTAGACGCTTGTCAATTTGATGGCGTTGATATCATGTGAAAACACCACCGGCATAACCGGTGGTGCAAATTCAATCTTCTTGTTTGATAGTTGCTTGCGAATTTTGTTCGTCCAGATTTTTTCCCATTACGACTAAGCTGTTCCAACTACTGTATCCGCGTTGATTATAGAAAGTTTCTTTATCCTCCCTATCGGTAAGCAAATATGTTGTGGTGACGCCCTGTGCCTTTAGTCGATTTTCAAACTCTGCAAGCAATTGGGTGCCGATCCCTTTACCTTGATGTGTTGGATCAATTAAAAAGCTTTTAATTAAAAATTGTCTGCAACTATGATAAGTTTCGGCGACACCTAGTATTGCCCCAATTATATTATTGTCTTCATCGACGCAAACTAAACCGTATGCATCACGACAATTAATCATTTCATCAAGTCGCAAGCTCGCTATCTCGACCGTCCATTTATCATTCCAAGGCGGAGCGTTGTATGTTTTTATATAAAGCAGTGCCAATTCGTGAATATGCTCGTCTAATATTTGTTTATAAATCATTATATTCGTTATTCCTGCTGTTGTTTCACGCATACTTTTGAACATGTGAAAAAATTATTTTAGCTCCGCTATGGTGACACCGTCTTCCCCCTCGCCATACAGGCCAAGACGATATGATTTTATGCTTCGGTGTGATTTGAGATGCTGATGCAGTCCTTTTCGTAGTGCACCTGTCCCCTTTCCGTGTACAAGATATACCATGTTCAAACCGGACATTACCGCATTGTCAATGAAGATATCTGCAAGCATACATGCCTCATCGATGTTTTTGCCGATCAGCATCAGCTCGCTGGAGGCTTTTCTATCGGCATTTGAGGTCACCGAATTACGACGCTCCTGCCTGCGGGTCTTGCTGTCGTTTTGCATACCAGACTTTGCCGCCGCTAAACGTGAAAACGCAATGGTTGAACGTATATTGCCCGATACCACAACCGCTGTTTTTTTGTTTTTGTCTACCGAAAATACCGATACATTTCGTTTTAGATCAATCGAATATACGGAATCGCCGACGTTGCAGCCGCTTATTGGTTTGAAATCCTTGTCGTCGTTGTCTTTGCCAAGGCGAGAAAGTCCGGCTTCTGATCGTTTGAGTAGATCCTTTGCCGCCGCCGCTTTTTCTGCACCGCTGATTCGCTCATCACGTTGCAATTTTCGCATCTCATCGAGCAGTTTATGCGCCTCGTTTTCGGTATCGGAAAGAGTCTTTTTCGCCTGCCTTTTAGCATCGTCGATCAGCTCCTGCGCCTTGATTTGTGCCTTGCTTTGAGCGTGTTTTGCGGCATCAAGTGCAGTCGATGCTTGAGATTTTAACATTTCGATATATTCATTTTGATTGTGCATATCGAGTTTTAGGCTGTCAAGCTCTGCCAAAACCTTTTCAAAACGCTTATTTTCGGCGCTGAGATGCAGTGAGGCGGAATCGATGAGTTGTTGTGATAATCCGAGGCGTCTGCCGATTAAAAAAGCGTTGGAGCGTCCCGGAACACCGAGAATAATTTTATAGGTGGGCCGAAGTGTCGCCACATCGAATTCACAGCTCGCATTTTGTACCCTATCGGTCTCAAGCGCAAATATCTTCAGCTCTGCATAGTGGGTTGTAGCGATGGTAAATGCACCGAGTTCCATAAGTTGTTCGATTATTGCGGTAGCAAGGGCGGCACCTTCAGCAGGATCGGTACCGGATCCGAGTTCATCCAATAGAACAAGTGAATTTTTATCGACGTTATCAAGAATTGTTTTAATATTTTTGATATGAGAGGAAAAAGTGGAAAGACTTTGTTCAATGCTCTGTTCGTCGCCGATATCTACATAGATTTCGTCAAAGCGTGACACTACACTGCGATGTGATGCCGGAATCAAAAATCCATGCGATGCCATGGTAAGAAGCAGTCCCACCGTTTTGAGTGTGACCGTCTTTCCGCCGGTGTTGGGGCCGGTGATAATGAGTGTGTCATATTCTTCGCCAAGAGTTACATCAATTGGCACCACCTCATCACGTGCGATAAGTGGATGCCGTGCAGATACAAGCGAAAAGGCGTTGCTTTTCGATACGCTGGGCATTTCGGCACGCTGTGCAATGGCAAGCCGTGCTTTAGAGAGCAGAATGTCCAGCTCTACTACCGCGTTGTAGCTGTTTACCAATCGTTCCGATACAACAGCCACTATGCCGGTAAAATCGATCAATATGCGCTCTATTTCACGTTGCTCCTCATTTTTGAGCCGTAGAATCTTTGCGTTCGCCTCGACTACTGCCGTCGGCTCGACAAAAATAGTGGAACCGGAGGCGGAAACATCGTGAATAACACCGGAAAAGTCGCCTTTATGTTCGGCTTTGATCGGCACGACATAGCGACCGTTTCTCATAGTCACAACGTTATCCTGCAAAAAGCGACTGCTCTCTTGTGAGCGCACTGTGCGTTCCAGCTTGTCCTTGATAGAAAGTTCGGTGTTCACAATTTCACGTCGTATGCGTGCAAGCTCCGCACTTGCCTTGTCTGACATTTCGGTCTCGGATAGAATGGATTCCTCTAAACGCTCGGCGAGCTCTTTATTTTGGTAGATAAAGAAAAAGTCCTCGTCAAGAACCATGTTGAAGTTTTCCACGCTGTCACGAAAGCGGAGCAATCGATCGGCGTTTTTAAGGAGCGACAGCACCGAGAGCAACTCCCCCATAGACAACATGCCGGACAGCTGTGCACGCTTTGTTATAGACAAAAACTCGGAAGAGATACTGAAAAGTGACGGCGCACCCTGTGCCTGACACATCACTGTAATTGCATCGGTCTTTTGGAGCATTTGTTCCATCTCATAGGAATTTTCGGCATGTTTGCATGATAAAATTGACTGTTTAGCCTGCTCGCACACGGCAAACTCCGCAGTTTTTGAAAGTATTATATCAAACTCAAGTAGTTTATGATTTCTGTTCATTTTCTCTTCTTTGATTGGTTGGAAGTTCGGTTAATTTGTGATAGAACTCCAGCGATTTCGGTTTTTTATCGAGATGCCAGAGTGTGAATTTTTCTGTTTCGGAAATCAATCCGCAACGTCTTGGATCAGAGAGTTTAAAAGCAAAAGCGGCCTTGGGTTCTGAAAACACGATATGGCGCATTGCCGCAACGCCTGCCGCCGTAAGATTGCAACTTTTTGTCGTTGATTTTGCACAATCGGAGCAGAGCATTTTTCCTGACTTATAGTCGAACAAGTGTGGTTGTTCTTTATATTCAAAACAAGAAGAACAGGCGACGAGTGTCGGCATAAATCCATGTCCCGACATGGTACGAAGTTCAAATACCGCCTTGATCATATCCGCATCGTTTTGTTGTTTGCTGATGAGATACAGCGTGTTTAAAAAGAGTGGCAGATGCGTCTTCGCCTCCTCTTCGGTGGGGTTGATGCACCGTATCAGCTCGGCACAGTATAGTGCGAGTGAAATGCCCTCCAGTGTGTCGGATAGCGAAAAAAAAGAGTTGATAGTCTCCGCCTCACGCACGGTATAAAAGCCTTTTCGCTGTGCAATGCCGAACTCACAATATTGAAACAGCGCAAGAGCGGAGAAAAGCGAATTTTTTGTTCCTTTTGCGCCGTGGGCATATACGTCGATAACGCCGAGTTCTTCGGTGTACAGCGTGAGCGTGCGGTCCGATTTGACGGTACCGCGCTCCGCAATAACAATCCCTTTTGTAATTATCAGCGCCACATCATCGGTCTGTCTTAAAGCCAAAATTTTTCAGCTGTGTATTGCTATCACGCCAACCCTCACGCACCTTTACAAAGCATTTGAGGTTAACCTTCGAGCCAAACAGCTCCTCCATGTCAATTCTTGCCGAAGAGGCGGCATTTTTTAAGGTACTGCCTCCTTTGCCTATTATTATACCCTTGTGCGTCTGTTTTTCACATACAATATCTACATCGATATCTATTAAACCGCTTGGCCGTCTTTTAAATCGTTCACAAGTCACGGCAATACCGTGCGGAACTTCATGTGCCAATGCAAGCAGCAACTTTTCACGTAAAATTTCTGCAACAAAAGCCGTCTCCGGCATGTCGGTAAAACTATCGTCGGGATAATGGTGGACATCTTCCTGTGAAAATTCAGAAAGAGCATCAAATAGATTGTCGGTACCACGTTTTTCCAGAACCGAGATGCAGAATATCTCTTTGAATGCTCCGGTGTCCTCAAGTCGCTTGCTCTGTATAAGGATATCCTCCTCTGACAGCAGATCACACTTGTTTAAAACCGCAACTGCCGGTATGGAAGAATTCTTGATTTTTTCGATAAAACCGAGTTCGTCTTCCCAAAACTTTTTTGAAGGTGCAAACATGGCAATGACCAGATCTGCATCAGATAGCGAATGTTTTGCGTAGGAGGTCATACGCTCGCCAAGTTTAGTCCGCACATTATGAAGCCCGGGAGTATCATAAAAGACATATTGAATGTCGCCTTTTGTGACAATACCGGTTATCTTGCTTCGAGTCGTCTGAGGTTTATGGGTGACGATAGCCACCTTCTCCCCTACAAACAGATTCACAAGGGATGATTTGCCGGCATTGGTTCTACCGACAACCGAGATAAATACACTTCGCATCAACGTTCCTTAAATTTAAATACAAATAAAAATGATATGACAATGCTTGTCGCAAATAGCACTGAATAAATTGGGTTGGATAATAGAGTTGCGGTTATTTCAGAAAGCTTTTGCAGATCGAAAAAAAGCAAAATGCCAACGACTGCGGCACCGATAGCCGAACACAGCACCGCGGCGGCGGCGACATCCTTGGCGGCACCTGCCTTTTCATAGTTTTCGGTGCTTGGATTTTGCCATGAAAGCTCGATAGCGGTATTAACAAGTTCGAGCGAGATAACGAGTGCTATTGTTAATACCAACAAGATTAGTTCGGTAGTCTCGAGTCGAAAAACAACTGCCATCCAGACCGCGTAACACGCAGCAACAAGGTGAAATCGCAAATTGCGTTCACCTCGTATCGCTTTTAGTAAACCTTTTATAGCATAGACGAACGAGTAAAAAAAAGACATCATCTCTCGTTCTGGAACGCCGTTGTACGAGGAAGTCCGAGCTGAGTCAGTGTCAGTTCCTCTTTTTCACGCATGATAGCCGACTCCATACCACCCTGCTCGTGGTCATATCCAAGCAGATGGTACATTCCGTGAACAGTCAAAAATGCAAGTTCGCGTTGAAGATCATGGCCGTAACGTTCGGCCTGTTCTGCCGCTTTTTCAAGCGATATGACTATATCACCGAGAAGTGAAGCGCCGGTATCTTTGTTAATATCATATTTCCCGTCTTCACTCATAGGAAAAGAAAGGACATCGGTCTTATCGTTGATATTACGGTATTCATGATTTAACTTTTTTATTTCATTGTTGTTGACGAGCGAAACGGTAACCTCAGCATCTCCGACGAAATTCTCGTTCTTAAGGACTGCTTTGCAGCATCTTCGGATCAGGATTCTGGTACCTGTTGGAATCTTGACTTCGCTTTGACGGGCGATAATGCAAACCCTGTCTTTCATTTCCGACCTCCTTTTCTGTTTTGTTTTTCATGTTTTTCATAAGCAGCGACTATTGCCTCAACGATGTGATGTCGCACAACGTCTCGGGCGGTTAATACTACTCTCTTAACACCTTCGATATCCATAGTGATCTTTGCCGCCTCGGCAAGACCGCTTCTTGTATTCCCCGGCAGATCAATCTGTGTGATATCACCGGTAATTACCATTTTTGAGCCGTTTCCGAGTCTTGTTAAAAACATCTTCATCTGTTCAAACGTTGTGTTTTGCGCTTCGTCTAAAATGATGAAACTGTCGTCAAGCGTTCTTCCACGCATATATGCAAGCGGCGCAACCTCTATCTGACCTTTTTCTAACATGCGGGCAAATGCTTCGGCACCAAGCATGTCATACAGTCCATCGTATAGTGGGCGCAGATAAGGGTCAACCTTATTTTGCAGATCGCCGGGCAAAAATCCGAGCTTCTCCCCTGCCTCTACGGCCGGACGAGTCAAGATAATTCTAGACACATCGTGTGATTTAAGTGCTTTTACAGCCAATGCCACCGCAAGGTATGTCTTTCCGGTGCCTGCAGGGCCTATTCCAAAAGTCACGGTCGACTTCTTTATAGCCTCGATATACTGCTTTTGACCCAAAGTTTTCGGATAGACAGGTTTGCCTTTTATTGTAATGGCAACAAGGTCGCCGGAAAGAGACGATACCTCCCCTGTCTTCCCGGCCTTTGCAAGCCCAATGCAGTAACGCAGAGTCTGCTCGTCGATAACCCTTCCGCTTTTAGAGAGTTCCAATGCCGCCATTATTGCCGATTTTGCAACGGCGGAGTTATCACCGCTCAACTTGAGATCACCATCACGGGTCACCGCAGTAACTTCAAGTTCTTTTGTCAGAATGGTGAGTAGTTCGTCATTATGTCCGAAGAGTATCAACAACTCTTCTGTATCATTAAGTTCTATAAATTCTTCAGTCATTCAACTCCAAAACGATACCTTTTGTTCTTTGTAAATATTATAGCAATTTTCAACCAAAATGTAAATAGTTTTTCTAATTTTTTATAAGATTAGCTATGAACTCGTATTCAACTTTGACTTCTATTGAATCTTCCGACTCATTAGAGATGACCTTTTTTGATATTATGATCGGATAGGAGTAATCTTGCATAAGTTGTTGCTCTATCTGATGCTGTGCATTGAGTGATGCCTGCTCCGAGGTGAGTGTAATCTCTTTCATGTGGGTTTCGGCGAGTTCTATCCGCTCCAAAGTTATCGGGAGTTTCAGCCCAAAGATGCTAATCGGCTTCATTGTAGTGTTGCGTTGATAATCGCCATTGAGTATAGAATCGCTGAAAAGAGGGATTCGTAACGATAAAAAGCGAATCACATATAAACTTTCCGTCTCTCCTGTAAGAACGCTTGCGCTGTAGCTCAGCGGCTGTATCAATGTATAACTATCTTTTCCGTATGCAGTGATGCTCGCATAAACCTTTGAAGTAGCAATTTCGTTGTCATCGGTCAGGCGCACGTTGTTGACCAGCAACTGACCTTTCGATACCGATTGGTTGACCTTGACCATGCCATATCCTTCATAGATATTTATATCATGAATAATTCCATCAAATGCAGCGATAAGCGGAGTGTCGGAGCGATTAATATCGATGTAATTATTTTTCAGGTTTGCCTCAACTTCAATCCTTCCGTCTGAAAAATTGAGTTTGAGATAGGCGAAGCGATCGCTTTTCAATAAAAGATTTTGCTCTGCTAATTTCAGATGGTCGCTGTTTGCGACACAGCCCGGATAAATCCCTTCGGCATAAAGCATGGAACGAATAATAGCTGCATCCTGCTCTTGCAGTGAACCGGTATCGATTCGCCAAACAAGGCAGGACAGAAGATAGAGTGAAAGAAAAAAGAGAAGGGCGGAAAACAGGAGGCTGCGTCGGCGATAGAGTCGGCGAAATAAAAAGAGCGGTCCTGCTTTGCGCACAAGATAAAGGCGACAGCCGGTCCCCTTGCGCAATTTTTTCAATCGTCGAAAATGGCGAGCCGAGACGGTGAATAAAATGCCGAAGGCTACCGACTGCACCTGTTTCGGAGTAATTCCGTCCGCCATGATTCGGTTGAGGAGCAGTTCCGGATTGCCGCCCTCGGCACAGACGACGACAGTGTGGATAAAAAAACCGATCACATCACCGCTGGTTTTAGTTTTGAACATGGCTAATTCACCCCTTCGTCCAGTCGTATACTATCTACCCTACCCGATAGTTCGGCACTGTGTCGGGCGAGGTTATTCAGCTTTAGCCCTTCTCCAACAAATGTCAATGTCATCTTTCCTTGACCGACTATCAACAGCATGTCGGTGAATGAGATGATCTTATCACAATCTTCGATGATGATTCTGCCTCTTGTATCTATAGTTAGAAAGTTATGCCCCACCGACAGGTGTGATGAGATGGGCACTCGGTTGCCGATATTATGTATCATTTTTTTCATAAAGTTCATGGACAAAACTCCTTTACTATTTTACGAGAAATGCTCATACATTTAATTATAGAAATAATGAGGCGATATTATGCGGATATTCAAGACTTTGCCCGAGACGATGATAACGGTATTCGGTTTTCTTCTTTTGTTTTTGATGATATCAAGGCCACGGCTTGTCACACAATCGACCGTGCAAACACTCGGATATCTCACATCGGTGGTTTTGCCATCGATATTTCCTTTCATGGTTATGTCGTCTTTTCTGTCGTTTGGTAAGATGGCAGAGATACTTGGTGCAGTATTTTACCCCATTACACGGTATTTGATAAAGATAGATGGTAAAAAGGCTGGGATTGTTGTGTTTCTTTCATTTGTTGGCGGGTTTGCGGCAGGAGCTTGTGCTGCAGCACGATTGATCGAACAAAAAGAGCTGACAATCTCGCAGTGTAAAAGGTTGTTGCCGATAATATTTTTGCCAAGTTTACCCTTTTGTGTATTGGTAGCAGGTGGCGCTCTGTTTGATAGCTATGTTATCGGTGCAATGTTCGCACTTTCTAATATTGTCGCCGGAATTTTGACCGCATCCATGATGGCAATCGGAGCGAAGCATGTGGGAAAAATAAAAAATGTGTCTACGCCTCTCCCATCGATCGAAGAGCACATTATCTCTGCCATAAAATCATCTACGCAGAATATGGTAAATGTATCCGGTTTTATACTTTTTTTTGGAATACTTAGCGGTATGCTGAACCTAATGTTGCCACTGCCAATATCTGTTTATCCGTCTATTTTATTAGAGTTTTCTACAGCATTGCCACTGGTCGCCGATAAAGGGATATATGCAGTCTGTGCAACACTGTCAGTACTTGGGTTCTCTGCCTTTTTTCAGGTATCGGTCATATTGAAAAAAGCTTCAAGCCTGTCGGTTTTTATCGCAAGCAGATGCATTTCGGTGCCACTGACTTTATTGATATTGACTATTTTATTCACATTATTTCCCCAGACGCAAACCGTCTTATTGCAGTCGGAAAAGGTATACATTTTACCCTATCAATTTAGTTTTGAGCTATCGGTTATAGCATATTTGATAATTATTATCAGTTTTAAAGACTTTATCACAAAAAAAGGTTTACAATAGAAAAAAAGTGTTATATTATATAGTAAAGAATATATTTAATGACGGAATGCAAAATATACAATTTTATGGCAAAGTATGTAAAATCAAAAATGTTTGGAGCAAATATAGAACCGGCTTGCTATTATTGTGAGCGCGGGAGTTTTGCGTATGACAAAAAGATGATACTTTGCAAAAAAAAGGGTATAACAGCACCGTTTTACCGGTGTAAAAAATTCATTTACGCACCGCTCAAGCGCGTACCGAAAAAACAGCCCGCACTTGGCAATTTTACTCCGGAGGATTTTCAGTTATAACAAAGAAAAGGAATACCATGATCTATCTTGACAATGCGGCTACGACTCCGCTTAAAAAAGAGGTTTTGCGGGACATGCTCCCCTATCTCGAGTCGTTTTATTATAATCCAAGCAGCATCTATTCAGCGGCACAAAATGTGCAAGCAGACATATCAGCAGCACGTGAACAGGTCGCAACAATTATCAATGTCCACCCTAAAGAAGTGTATTTTACATCCAGTGGTACCGAGGCAATAAACTGGGCTCTCAAGGGAGCCGCACGCACAATGAAAAGACGAGGAAAGACCGGAATTATTATCAGTGCCATTGAACACCATGCGGTTTTACACTGTGCCGATTCACTGAAGCGCGAAGGCTTCGAGGTCACTCTTTTACCGGTGAATGAATATGGAAAGGTTAGCGTCGACTCACTGAGCGAAGCGATAAATGATAATACCGGCCTTTGTAGCATAATGCTTGCGAACAATGAGATCGGTACGATTCAGGATATCAAAGAGCTCGCCGCTGTTGCAAAAGAAAGAGGCGTTGTATTTCATACCGATGCGGTACAGGCTCTTGGAAGTATTCCGGTCGATGTTGAAGAGCTTGGCGTTGATATGCTGAATCTGTCGGCACATAAATTTGGAGGACCGAAAGGCGTCGGCGTTCTCTATATTCGAAAAGGTCTTTCGGTAGAATCATTGATCGATGGTGGCGGACAGGAACAGAGCCGTCGTGCCGGCACCGAAAATGTAGCAGGAATCATCGGTCTTTCGTCGGCACTGAAACTTGCGACCGATACAATGCCTGAGCGCAGGTCGTACATTGAATCGTTGCGTGATAAGCTGCAAACTGAACTGGCTACAATTAAAAAAGTGCGTTTCAACGGCGATCCCAATAGTCGCTTACCCGGCATATTGAGCGTATCATTCGAAGGTATTGAAGGTGAAGGAATATTGCTTTTCCTCGATATGCAAGGGATTGCAGCATCTTCCGGTTCAGCCTGTGCATCAGGATCTCTTGATCCAAGTCATGTAATTCTTGCAACCGGACTTTCTCACGGTATTGCTCAAGGAACCATACGATTCTCTCTTTCTGCCGATAATACCGAGCAGGAGATTGAGACGACAGTCGTTGCAATAAAGTCAATTGTTGAGCGTTTGCGCGCTATGTCCCCTGTCTGGAAAGACTAAATAATAAAACATACAACATAAGGAATTTAATAAATGTACAGCGAAAAGGTAATGGATCATTTTACCAATCCAAGAAATATAGGTGAAGTAGAAAATGCAAATGCAATCGGCACTGTAGGAAATGAAAAATGCGGTGATATTATGCAAATATCAATGCACATAGAAAACGGAGTAGTCGAAGATGTCAAGTTTAAGACATTTGGCTGTGGTGCCGCGGTAGCAACCAGTTCAATGGCTACCGAACTAATAAAAGGCAAAACCATAGAAGAGGCAGGAAACCTTTCAAACAAAGCGGTTATGGAGGCACTGGACGGACTCCCACCCAATAAGGTACATTGTAGCCTGCTTGCAGAAGAAGCGGTAAAAGAGGCTCTCGGAAACTATTATATCGCCCAGGGTGTCGATCCCACACCGATTCTTGGTAACTATAAAAAAGGTGATCATGATCATCACTGATCAGGTTTTGGTCGGACTATCGGGCGGCGTCGATTCGTCGGTAGCTGTTTTATTATTGCGCGAACACGGTTTTGAGGTTGTGGCAGCCTCGATACTCTTCTCGCAAAAACATCACGTCGAAATCGAGGCGGCAAAGCGCTTGGCGGATGAGTTGCAGCTGAGACATAGCATCATAGACATGCGTTCTAGGTTTGAAGAGCATGTATTGGCAGATTTTTGCAATAACTATCAGGATGCGAGAACACCCAACCCCTGTGTGCGATGCAATCCATCTGTGAAGCTGTATGCCTTGACAGAACTTGCGAACGACCTGAATATACCGAAAATTGCTACCGGACACTATGCAGATCTTTTGAAATATGGTAATCACACAATTCTTGCCTGTGCACCCGATTTATCAAAGGATCAAAGCTATATGCTATATCGTGTGCCACAAGAAATACTTTCACGACTGATTTTTCCGCTTGCTAGCTATAAAAAGAGCGACATACGCGACAAGGCAAAAGCGCATGAACTGTCTTCAGCCGACAAGGCAGATTCACAAGAGCTTTGTTTTTGTGATGATTACGTTCAATTCTTAAATGAACGTGGTGTAACATCAAAACGTGGCGACTTTATTCTGCCGGACGGCAGACGTATACGACATCGTGGAAGTTATTGCTATACGGTAGGTCAGCGCAAAGGATTGTCCGTGTCTTATGCTCACCCGCTCTATGTAAAAAGTATTGAGCCAAACGGTGACATATATCTCGGTGATAAGTCAGAACTATATAGTCACAGGGTCGAGGCATGTGAAGTAATGATAAATGATTACTTTAGTGATCTTGAGCACTTGATATTGTCGGCAAAGGTGAGAAGCACTGCAAAACCCACCGAGTGTATTATAAAGAGAACAAGCAAAGAGCAATTTCTCGTAGAGTTTAAAGAGCCTGTTTTTGCGCCTGCAAGAGGTCAGTCTATTGTGCTTTATACCGAGCTTGACGGCAGGAGTGTAGTTGTAGGTGGTGGAATAATAAAGTAAAAATCAATATATAACATAAAGAGAAAGGACACAAAACATGAACAGTATTTTGGAGCAACTTTCTTTGATCGGAATCATACCGGTCATTGCGATAAATGATAAGGAGGATGCAGTTCCGCTTGCAAAGGCATTGGAAGCGGGCGGGATATCGGCCGCCGAGGTCACATTTCGTACCGATGCAGCTGAAGATTCAATCAAGGCTATTGCACAGAATTGTCCGAACATTGTGGTCGGTGCCGGTACGATTTTGAACACTGAGCAATGTGAACGTGCTATAGCAGCAGGTTCAAAGTTTATTGTCAGTCCCGGATATAACGACGAGGTGGTAAACCTATGTAAGGCAAAAGACATTCCGATTATACCCGGTTGTGTAAATCCATCCGAAATCACAAAGGCGGTCAATGCAGGACTTGATATGGTGAAGTTTTTCCCTGCCGGAGTATCGGGCGGTCTTGATTATATAAAAAATGTGGCACCTGTGTTTCCTAAACTAAAATTCATGCCTACCGGCGGAGTAAATCTTGACAATGTAAATTCCTACCTAGAATACCCCAAGATCGCATGTTGCGGTGGAACTTGGATGGTGAAGGCAGACTTAATAACACAAAAAAGGTTTGATGAAATCACTTGTCTTTGCAAAGAGGCTGTCGGTGTGATGCTTGATTTTAAGTTCGGCCATATGGCTATAAATGCCGAGACTGCAGAAAATGCTACTCAAATCGCAGACACTCTTGATAACTTTTTCGGACTTGAAAAAAATGAGGGCGAAAAGTCGATAGTATCCTCCGGTGATATTGAAATCATGAAAATTCCGAATCGAGGCAAAAACGGTCATATTGCGATTACCACAAGGTCGTTGCCAAGAGCTATCGCCCATCTTACAGCAAAGGGTGTGGGATTTGATTTTGAGAATGCAGGTTACAACAGCAAAGCCGAGATGGTGATGGTATATACCGATATTTCGGTCGGTGGATTTGACATTCATCTTTTGAAAGCATAGGATAAAATGATTTAGCGATATAATTCTGCCTATCGGTGTTGCCATCGAAAGTATAACGGTGTCCCCGCTTTGACAGTCAATGGCAATCCCCAATCATTTATAGTATAAATGCCTATAGGTACAGATAATATAATAATAAAGACGATGCTCACAATCCGTTTGGATCAGTGACATCGTCTTTTATTGCAGTTAAATTGTGTGGCTATCGTGACTAATCAATAATATCGTCGTGTTGTGTCATATACAGTTTGTGATACTCACCTTTTAGTTCGAGAAGTTCATCGTGTGTCCCCTGCTCTTTGATGCCCTTATCTGAGATATACAGAATCCTATCGCAGTGCTTGATGGTAGACAGACGATGTGCAATGATAAAGGAAGTCCTGCTCTCCAGCAGAAGCTGTATGCCTTGTTGTAGGAGTTTTTCGGTCTTAGCATCAATGGAGGAGGTCGCTTCATCCAACACAAGGATTTTCGGATTACAAAGAAGTGTTCTTGCAAAGGCGATAAGTTGTTTTTGTCCTTGGGATAGTCGAGAGCCCCGCTCACTGAGTTTGGTATTGTAGCCGTCTTCGAATTCGACGATAAAATCATGCGCATACACCGCCTTACATGCGGCGATTACCTCTTCATCCGTGGCATCCAGTCTACCGTAGCGGATATTTTCCATGATGGTATCGCTGAAGATAAAGCTATCTTGCAACATTATACCCATTTGTGAGCGCAATGATTTAAGTGTAGTTTTTGAGATATCATACCCGTCGATATAAAGAGTGCCGTCGTTTATGTTATAGAATCTGGAGATAAGGTTGACAACGGTGGTTTTTCCGGCACCGGTCGGGCCTACAAGAGCGATTGACTCACCGGCTTTTACACTAAGATTAAAGTTTTCCAGAATGTTGATATTACCGTCATACGAAAAGGTAACATTGTCAAATTTCACCTCACCCGAAATTTTGGGGAGATTTTTTGCGTCAACAACATCGGTGACATTGACCGGCTCATCTAGAAGTTCGAATATACGTTCCAGATATGCAAGGGCATTAATAAAACCGTTGTAGATATTTGAGATGCTGAGGATAGGTTGCCAGAACCTCCAAGCGTAGCCCGCTACGGCGATAAGTGTACCGATCTGCAATCCTGCTCCAATAAAGTAGAACCCTACAAGGTATAACGCGCAAACAATAATAACAGATAGATTTTCTACAATATACCATACAAGGTTACTGGTAAATTGTGCCTTTATCCAAGCGTCGCGGAAATTTTTATTTAGCCGATTAAAGATACCGGAGTTGAACTGTTCTCTTGCAAACACCTGTGTCAATTTTGCGCCATCAATGCTCTCGGCAAGATATGCGTTAAGATTAGAACTCTTATTAGAAACACTTTGCCAGGCTCGCCGCTGCGCCGGTTTGAGTAGCAGTATGGCAATGAGAAAAAGCGGAACACCGGCAAAAACCACAAGGCTAAGCGTTACACTTCGGGTCAACATAAATATCGAGATGACAACAAGATTGAAAAGCTCTAAGATAAGGTTGATTATTCCGTTTGAAAGTATGTCAGATACACTGTTGACATAGTTAATGACGCGAATGAGTATTTTACCATGCGGTCTCGTGTCATAATATTCAAACGGCAGTCGTTGCAGGTGGATAAAGACATCGTTTCGAAGATTGAATATAATCTCCTGGCTGACCTTTGCCATGATTCGGGATCGTGCTGTACCCAATAGGATGCCTATTGCTATACAAACGGCAGAGAGTATCGCCAAAAATAACAGTTGTTGCACATCACGGTTTGGAACTGCCTCGTTGAGTGCCGTCTCCATAAATACAGGTAGGAAAAGAATGAAAATGGCAGAGAAAGCCGACATGATAAATGCCAACAGCATCTTACCTTTAAATGGTTTTATATAGACAAAAGCTCGCTTGAAATGTTTAATATTAAACGGAGTTTCCAGCGATTCGTCGATATCAAATCTATTTCGTGCCACTGTTGCCCTCCTCGTTTAAAATATTTTGAAGGCTATAAACCTCTTGATAATAACCGGGTCTATTTATCAACTCGTCGTGTGTGCCACAGTCAGCTATTCTGCCGTCCTGAAGAATGACGATTTTATCGGCACGTTTGGTAGTAGAGATTCGCTGTGCTATTATTATCTTGGTAGACTTAAAGTCAAGATCATCGATTGCATTTTGTATTTCTTTTTCAGTTTCAAGGTCGACGGCAGAAGTGGTGTCGTCCAAGATAAGTATTGCAGGACGAACAGCGAGGGCGCGCGCCAATGCAATTCGTTGCTTTTGACCGCCGGAAAGTCCTGTGCCTCGTTCACCGACGATGGTCTCGAATCCTTCCGGTAGCTTATCGATGAAGTCAACGCTTGCAGCCTCGGCAAATTCTTCAACCTCTTCACGGGAGAGGTCGGGATCGCCGTAGGCTATGTTGCTATCAACAGTGTCGGAAAAGAGGAAAACGTCCTGGGTTGCCATTCCGACATTTTCTCGCAGGTAGCCTTTCTCATAGAGATTGACCGGCACATCGTCGACATAAACATTACCGGATGACACATCTTGAAATCGGACAATAAGGTTGACAAGCGCCGTCTTGCCGGAACCGGTTGGCCCCATTACGGCAACAGTTTCTCCGGCTTTTATATCTAGATTTATGTCTCTTAGAATATTGACATCACCGACCGAAAAATTGACATTTTCAAAGCGGATATCACCTTTAAGTCGTTCATTTTTTACCACCGCATCGCTTCTTGATTGGATGGTGGAGCGTTCATAGAAAAGTTCGATTACTTTTGAGGAGGAGGCGATAAAACGCTGGAGATCGTTCAGCAACATTCCCATCGTCTTCATCGGGTTAGAAAGTGTAAAGATAAGTCCGTTGAACAGCGAAAAGGTGCCAAGAGTGATACGACCGTTGATCAAGAATATGCCGCCAACCAACAAAACGGCAATAAAAAGAGATTGCGAGAGGGCGTCAATGATCGGGAAGAATCGGAGCCACATCAATGTAGCCTTACAGTTGGCATCGCGATAGGCACGATTTTTCTCCTCGAAACGCATTATCTCATGCTCTTCTTTTGCGAATGCCTTGACAACTCTGTTGCCAGAGATATTTTCCTGAGCCTGAGTATTGATTCCGGAGAGTTTTTCACGCAGATCGACATAGAGCGGTCGGACTTTTTTTGAAAAGTGAATGGTCAATACCAGTATTATCGGTGTAATCGCGAGCAGTGAAAGGGCGAAGAGCGGATCACGCATAACGAACAACACAGCAGTACATACGAAAATCACCACCGAATCGATCAACATTCTAGCAATCCAAGCTGTCGCATGTCTGACCATGTCAAGATCACCGGAAAGTCTTGTCATCAGATCGCCGGTGCGGTTTCTGCCATAAAACCTAATGTCTTGGCTTTGCATATTATCATATAGTACCGAGCGTATACGATAGACCATATTTTGAGAACATACTTCAAAATTCATTATATTGAAGTATGCAAGTGTCGTCCTGATAAAAGTATACCCTATCAATAATGCGACCAAAAAAAACAACCGATCCGTGATCTCCCGAGTGATAACGGGATTGTCAATGAGCGGTGTAAAAACTTCGTCTATAATCTGCTCAATGATGATGCTGTTAAACATCACCATTGAAGATAAAATTGCCGTAAACACGAGCGAAACAATGTATCGCGCTCGGTCACCTTTCAGGTTTCGCCATATCCATCGAATTTGAAGCATAGCAAATACATCCTTCAAGTATTTTGCGGATAGAAAAAACTAGATATCGCATTGCGTTGAAGTTTATTTTATTGTAAATAAGGCGAAAAGTCAAGTATTATTTTGCTATTTTTCTGCCTTTTTCGAATTTTTTTCTCCCGAGTCTTTTGCTTCCTTTTTATCCTTCTTTTCTTTCTTCTCTTTTGGTTCTTTTTTCGGGCGCTCTGCTTTAGCCGGCCTCTCGCCCTTTGGCGGCCGTTTCTTCTTGCCCTTTTGCTCTCCCTCTTCTTCCGCCGCAGGTGTGTCTTCTTTTGAACCCGGTATGACCTGTTTTGTAATTACGGCGGTGCTTTCCGGTTTCAGCAGTGAATATTTTGGCCAGAAAGGATAGAAAATTGGGGTAGTACGGCTGTATTTTTTATAGTCGCCGTTTTGTTTGAGCAATAACCTGCGTGTGTTTTCATGATCGGCAGCCTGTTTTTTCAAAAGTCGCAAAGTCATAATATATCCGACCAATACGACAAACCACTGTCCGACACCAATATAAAAAGTTAGGCCGCTAAAAACGATGCCGACCTGAAACAGCAATTCATAGTACTGGACAGGGCTTTGAGTACGTTTGAAGTGCTTGGTAGTTATATATCCTGCACGAATTTCCGCCTCTCTATCTTTTTGTACATGCTCCTTGACAAGATTGGCACAGGAGATAAGGCGCAAGATGGAATATACCATTATGACGCAGCCAAGGAAAACCATGATCATAGTCGGTGCAGTTTCAAACTGCTCAAAAGCAAGCATAATATAAAATAATGGCAACATATAAAGCACTCGGCCTATAGAATGGAGAAAGATCATTATCACCTGAACAGGTATTGGGGGATTTTCCTTGTCGAGGTTACGCATCTTTGTTTCTGATTTTAGGTCATACATATCAAATTCAAGATGTCGTACAATCTGCCGAACGATTATGAACCCAATGTAGATGAGTGGCAGTATAAACACAAAGATATTATCGGCACCGAAGAAACGAATCATCAAAAATAATGAGATGATCGAAGCGGAAGCGATGTGTACAACGATTGAATCTTTATTGTAATCCCCCACCCTTAAAAGTGAGACGGCAAACACCAACAAAAGTAATAGCAAAAGTTCCGGAGCAAAAGCTTCGGTCAAATTCTTAAACAGAACATTGTAGTCCCAGTTTAGCGGATTTATGTAGTATAAAAGTTCGTTTAGCATGACATGTTTCCTTAAAATTCAACTCCGCCATCCTGGCGCAGTACCTGACCTGTGATAAATCTTGAACTCTCGCTGCAAAGAAAAAATGCAGTTGCAGCCACCTCAGAGGGTGTACAGAGTCGTTTTTGAGGGGTATATTTTATTAACTCGCCAAGGGTGTGGGCGTCGTTCATGGGTGTATCGACAATGCCGGGAGCGATTGCGTTGACCGTAATACCGCTCGGCGCGAGTTCGCTTGAAAGTGAGGTGACAAGTCCATTTATTGCAGCTTTTGATGCGCTGTAATGTGTTTCGCAGGATCCACCTGAGTGAGAGAATACCGAGGAAATCGCTACAAGACGTCCCTGCTTTTTTTCCAAAAAATATGGTGTTGTCGCACGGAACGTATAGAATGTTCCAAAGAAATTGACATCAAAGATTTTATGCAGTTCATCGTCGGTGATGTCTTGAATTTGGTTTTGTGATGTTATTCCGGCAGAAGAAATAACTGCATCAATGCCATGAAAACGCGCCACGCATTGCTCTACCAACGCATTGACTTCATTACTGTTGGAGCAATCACACTTCACGGCAAAAGCGGTATCAAAGCGACGACAGATATCTTGTGCCATGTCGCTACCACTGAGAAAGGAAAAACAGACATTCCAACCGCTTTCCAGAAAACGTAAAACACAGGCAAGACCTATTCCGGAGCTTCCTCCGGTGACAAGCAGAGTTTTTCTCACCTATTTCCCCTCTTTGAGTTTCTTTTTTGTTTTTTTTCGGCGAAGCTCTTTGAAAAAGTTGCTCAGAATCTCGCTGCATTTTAATTCCAAGACACCGCCGACCATCTGAGGTTTATGGTTGAAGGGCAATTCAAAAAGATTTGTTACCGACCCACAAACGCCGGCCTTTGGATCATAGGCTCCGAAAACCACACGATTGAGCCGTGAGTTTATGATAGCGCCGCCGCACATTGGACAGGGTTCAAGGGTGACGAAAAGATCGCAGTCGGAAAGTCGCCAGCGTCCCAGTCGCTTACAGGCTTTCTTTATTGCCACTATCTCGGCATGAGCTATCGAACTATTTTTGCTTTCACGTAGGTTATAACCCTTGCCGACTATCTTGCCGTCGCAAACCACAACCGCGCCCACCGGAACTTCTCCTTTTTTCATCGCTTTTTCGGCAAGTTTAAGCGCTTTTTCCATAAAATAGCTATCTGTTTTGGACATGTGTTTTTTCCTATCAAAAAGGTAATAAATGATAACAAGGCAAAGAGAATATAGAGTGCAACCGTCAGTATGAATGCGATATTTTCGCTCAGATAGTAGTTGAAAAGATAGACAGTGTATGCAAAGCAGTTGTTGAGTAGATGGAGAAATATGCAAAAACGCAGATTGCCGAACAACTGCATTGCAGCGGAAAGAGCAAGAGACAGAAGGAAAATTGAAAGCATCCCGACAGGATTAAATATATGTAGCGATGCAAACAGTATTGAGGTGATAACTACAGCGGCAACCGCTCCATATTTTTCGAGATATCGCTGTAACAATCCTCGGAACAAAAGCTCTTCGAAAAAGGCAGGTGCAAGACAGACGGTAACGAAGGTTAGTAATACAGAGAGATCGACATCGATATCGGTTATTGGGTCGGTAGATGTCAGCTGGTTAAGCAGTATGGTGATAATATTAGCTAAAGGTATAAGACCGATGAATATTCCGGTATAAAACAGTCGAAGCGGACGATTATCCCCTGTCATCTTGGTTTCCCTCTGCGATTCCACGAGCGGTGAACACGTTGAAAACCGTCATGAAAATGATTTTGATGTCCAGCAAAAAACCGATATGTCGCGCATAATAGCCATCGAGATTTGCTTTGATTGGTATCGGAAGTTCGTCTCGTCCGTTAACCTGCGCCCAACCGGTTAGACCCGGAACAAGCAGATTGACATCGTATTTATCTCGTTCCTCTATCAGGTCATACTGGTTATAGAGTGCCGGTCTTGGACCGACTACCGACATGCTCCCACCGAGTATATTGAAAAGTTGTGGTAGTTCGTCGAGGCTGGTTTTTCTCAAAAATCTGCCGACAGATGTAATCATCATGTCAGGGTTTTTCAAAAGATGTGTCGGCACATCACCTGGTGTATCGGCGAACATGGTTCGGAACTTTGCAATCTTGAAGTGTGATTTGTTTTTTCCAACACGCTTTTGAAAGAACAATACCGGACCTTTTGAGTTGAGCTTTATCAAAAGAGCGATGAGCGCTAAGAGCGGTAGAAAAATTACTATCGCCATAAAGCTGGAGCATATGTCAAAAACACGCTTGAAAAATGCTTTGTACAAACCCTGTCCTTTCTTTATGGTATTTTCCCTATGGTGGTTTCCCTTGACCGATTTTCTAGCCTTGTTCATCTTCCGGTAGAATGTTTCCATCCGGATTATATGTTGGGACCATGGCGCACAATTCTTCAATCATTTCACTGCGCCGATATTCCATGGCATATCCCCTCAGACGATCAAGTCCTTTCAAAAATTCCTCTGTATCGATTTTGATTGGGGTACCGATGAATATTTTTTTGTTTGTGGTTTTGCGCACACCTTCTTCGTCTTGCAACAGCTCTTCATAAAGTTTTTCGCCGGGACGAAGACCGGTGAAGGTAATTTGAATGTCACGATATGGGATAAATCCTGCAAGTTTGATGAGATTTTCCGCAAGGTCCAGTATCTTGACCGGCTGTCCCATGTCAAGCACGAATATCTCGCCACCGTCTCCCATGGTTGAAGCTATCAACACAAGGCGCACTGCCTCAGGTATGGTCATGAAGTAACGAACGATGGTAGGTGTGGTTACTGTAATTGGGCCGCCTGCCGCAATTTGTTCTTTGAACAGCGGCAACACACTGCCGTTTGAGCCAAGCACGTTTCCGAATCTGACTGCCACAAATTTTGTCCTGCTACTGGTGGAAAAATACTGCACGACCATCTCGCAGAGGCGTTTGCTGGCTCCCATTACGTTGGTGGGATTGACCGCCTTGTCACTGGAGATGAGCACAAAGTGTTTGACCTTGTGGAGGTCGGAAAGTTTTGCGACGTTGAACGTGCCCATGACGTTGTTTTTGATTGCTTCTTCCGGAGCGGTTTCCATCAAAGGAACGTGTTTATGGGCCGCGGCATGGAATACGATGGAAGGTTTGTACTTCTCAAACAGTCGATCCATCTTATCGTAGTCGCGCACCGATGCAATCTGTACTTCAAGATTCAGTTCTTTGTCATAGCGTCTTATCAGCTCTTGTTGTATAGAATAGGCATTATTTTCATAAATATCCACAATCACGAGCAACGACGGGTTACAGGAGGCGATCTGACGGCAAAGCTCGCTGCCGATGGTGCCACCGCCACCGGTAACAAAAACGACGCGATCTCGGATGAGCTCATTGTCGGTCAACAGTTCAACCTCTTCTCTTCCGAGAAGGTCTTCAACCTTGACATCGCGAATACGAGAGGTGATGGAGGATTCATCGTCTGAGATGATTCGGCTAAGATCCGGAACGGTACGCAAATTACAATTTGTCTTGGTACAGATCGACATGATCTCTCGTTTATCCTCTTCGCTCAGGTGTGGGAGTGCAAAAAGAATTGTTTCGATCTCACATCGCTCTACCAATTCCGGAATGTCGTCTATTGTGCCGAGAATTTCTATACCCATAATAGATCTTCCGACACGTGCTGGGTTGATGTCGACGGCACAGATGATATTCATTTCTTTGTCGGTCTTTTTGTTGAGTTCGTGAATCAGAGAGGATGCAACGTCGCCGGCTCCGATCAAAAGGACTCGTCGAGCTATATTACTTTCCTGTCGCTTAAATTTAGTATTTCGGTACATCCGATAGGTTAGCCGCGCATACAGTGTCAGCGCCGAGGCGAAAAGAGCTGCGGTTATATAGACCGATATAGGGATTTTTCGCTCTTCGAACATCAAAAGAGTGCCGGACATAAATATTATGACAGCGAGCACCGAGGCAACACAGAACCTAAAGAATTCGACAATTTCGGCATATCGCCACAGACTGTCATACATCCCCATAAAATAGTAGATGATAGAATAACAGGAAACGAAGAAAAAACAGCTGGAAAGGAGTAGGCTAAGATAGGACATTAGCTCATATGGTCCGGCAATGAGTGTCCAGGTGATAAGATATGAAAAGGTGACCGCAAAAGTATCGAATAGCCATAGCAATTTTTTGCGATGTTTGCTGAGTTTTCTAAAAAAGTTCTTTTTCACTCAAATATCCTTTTCTTTAATTTCTTGTTTCTTTCTATACAAGGTCGTCCAGCATCGGATCGATGAATTTTGCAATACCGTCTGCCGTCACATGTATATGGTCATAAAAGTCGGTGTTCACACAATTAAGTGCATATGGGTCATATGAGCCGTGGACAGGAATATCGTACTTTTCGCCGAGTTCGTGAATAAATGCTTCACCATCAATAGTGCCGGGTTGCACTTCATATTTGTCAAGAACGGTATCATATACAATGTTGTGGTAGGGGGTCATCATAAATATAACATTTGTGCCGCTCTGCAACATATACTCCACCAGTTCGATAAACAAGTTTTTCCCCTCTTGTGAGAGTGGTCCGAACCCATGCACAAAAGAGCGATCGGTCAGCGCAAGTCCAAGTGCATCAAGGTCTCGAGTCTCTTGTGGTCTCGTCCGATATTCTTCGGTATAGATAATAGTGCCGTCATATCTCTTTATTTCGGTATCTTGTGAGTAGATGTTTCCGTCTAGAATCTGGGGCCGTTCTTCAAGGTCGCCTCCTCGCAGATAATAGTCAAACGAGGACTGGAAAAAACTTGGCGATAAAATTGCCTCATATGCATCGGTGTTGTCGACGGGAACATATGTACTGGTCTTTCCGAGAGCCTCCGATAAAAATTCTTCGTATAGCGGATAGTCGGTACGTGCATCTTGATAGAAACTGTCGTCATAGAACAAGACCCAAGGATCAATCACAACTACTGTGTTTTCAGGCACACGGTCTTCTTCGACGAGTTTATAGAATATATTACATAGGTCGGCATAGGTAGCGGAAATCATACCGTAGTTGTAAAAGGAGTGATCGGGTATCAGTTCCTCACCAAGCTGGAGAGCACGCGAAGAGCCAAGTATTACAACATCGAACGCTTCGGGAGAGTTCTCTATGTGAAGATTGTTTATCTGTCGTTCATCCAGTTGTTCATAGTGAGACAGTGAACTCCCGTCTAGCAGTGCGCGGGCCGCCTCAAGTTCAAATTTATCGCCATGGAAGAATGCAGAGGGGTCGACATAGTAGCTAAGCCAGATCATGAATAGTAGTATAGGCAACAAGAACAGCGCCTTGACAACCATGACCAGCATAAGGCCGAGGGTCTTTAAGGCAGTGAGCAGACTGTTGAGTGTTGATTTCAGCATCTTTTGCATCGGTTGAGTAACTGTTCCTTTCCGTGTAGCGATGATAGACTAAAACGCGAAGTAGATGAACGGTGATTCTCCAAATTCACCGAAAAACAAAATGGCGAGCAGTGAGGCATAATAGAAAGGCCATCTTATCAAGAATATCGTCTTGCTGATTCGATCGGTGATGGGAGTAGAGCCGGACATCCGCTCAAGTAAAAGCACCACACCGGCGGTGATGGCGATACCGGCAGCCTTATAATTAAAAAATCCGATTGATATTAGCGACTCGGTCATCAATATTGTGTCGTTAATAGTCACCGAAAAATTGTCAAACATGTGTTCAATGACATAAAAAGCGGTATCTATATCAGGCGATACAAAGAAAATATAGGAGAAGGCTACCATTGAAAACACTACTGCCCATCTAATAATGGTAAAAATGAAAAAATTTGACGGTATACGGGTAAGAGAGCAAAATTTATCGCCGATTGGTTTCAGTAGACGTTCTATTATCTGATAGACTCCATGCAAAAATCCCCAGATAACAAAGGTGAAGTTTGCACCGTGCCAAAGACCCGATACCACAAACGTGATAAGAAGGTTAAGATAGCTTCGAATCCTTCCGCGACGGTTGCCGCCAAGCGGTATGTAAAGATAGTCTTTGAACCAGGTAGAAAGCGAGATGTGCCAACGGCTCCAAAAGTCACGAAAAGAGGTGGCGAAATATGGATTATTGAAGTTCTGCATCAGTGTAAAGCCGAATATTTGAGCGGCTCCGATAGCGATATCAGAATAGCCGGAAAAATCAAAATATATCTGAAGCGTAAACATCAAAGCGGCTATCAACATCGTGAACCCTTCGAATGCGTCCGGTGCACTGAACACTGTCTGTACCGACATGGAAAGACCGTCAGCAACTATGACCTTTTTTACAAAACCGATGAGCATTCGAGTAAGACCGGTTCGAACCCTTTTATATTCGAATACGTGGTGTCTTTTGAATTGCGGTAACAGGTTTTTTGCCCGCTCGATAGGACCTGCGACAAGCTGGGGAAAAAAGCTGACGAAAAGTGCATAGTCGATGAAATTTTTCTCGTGCGCAAGGTCTTTTCGATAGACGTCGATAGAGTATCCGAGTGCTTGGAAGGTGTAAAAACTAATTCCTACCGGTAGCAGCAGTGAGAGTTCCGGTATAGTATAGGCGATATCAAGTGATGTAAACAGATCGGCAAGGCTGTCGTTGAAAAAGTTATAATATTTGAAAAGGAATAAGATGGTCAGATTAACCGTAATATTAACGGCGAGTGCGGTTTTGCGCAAAACTGATTTTTGTGCCTTTTCTATCAGAAATGCAGTCAGATAGGTTGAAACGGTGGAAAACATAATCAAAAGAGAATATCCAACATTCCACTGCATATAGAAATAGTAGCTTGCCATGAGCAACCAAAGATTCTTTGCCTTTCTCGGTACAAAAAAGTACAAAAGACAGACAATAGGAAAGAATATGAGAAAGGTTGAACTATTAAAATTCATCTACTTATCCTGCTCCCCCTCCAGCTCTCGTATGCGCTTTTCCAGAAGTGCTCCATGTTGGTTCAGTTTGGTAATCTTTGTTGAAAAGCCGGAGACGATCATTGAGAGCGCCAGTGTGTTGAGAATAAGAAAGACAAACACCAAAATAAACACAAAGTTAACCGGATCGATAACACGAAAGATATCGCCCATAATAAGGACGACATGCGGAACGATACTAAACACCAAAAGAGCAAAGCCGGAAAGTAGCCAAACGATAGCATACTTTACCGCAAGCTTGCCTTTTTTCAGTGCATAGAAGATAATTACAATGTAGAAGATAACACCCGCTATCAATACAAATTGTAGGGTAGCCTGTTCAAACATTTCCTTTTGTTCCTTTCAAGTCGTCTGCCATGCCTAATCTTTGAAGTTCATAACGCGCAAATAAGCATACAAATTTGTGCTATACTCATTTTTGCCTCACATTCGCAATCTAACTAAGCTTTGATTTAGTATTTCAGCCATTCTACAACGAGCGAGAGGATTACCTTTATCATGTAATAAGGTGATTTCAGTGCGTTGATGCTGGATATGCCTGCCGAGCGCTCTTCCATTATTACTGGCACCTCTTGAATGACAAAGCCATTTTTGACCGCCGCGAGTATCGCTTCCGGTTCCGGAAAATCTTGAGCGTATTCCTTTGAATAAAATTCGGTTAGTTTTTTTCCGGTTGCCCTGAATCCGCTTGTTACATCTTTGACTTTTTTTCCGGTGAGAATTCGAATAACATTACTGATGATACCAATACCGAGGCGACGAAGTCGTGACGATTGGAATCCTTCTTTTGTGATGAACCTACTGCCGATAGACATGTCAACCTTTGAGTTGCAAAGCGGCTCCAATACAGCCGGCAGATATTCCGGATTGTGTTGACCGTCACCGTCCATCTGCACCGCAATGTCATAGTCTTTTTCCACGGCATACTGGTAACCGCACTGAACTGCACCGCCGATGCCAAGATTGAACGGGAAGGAAAGGTAGTTCAGATTGTTTTTACGCAACACCTCAGCGCTATCGTCGGTAGAGCAATCGTTAATTACAATATAGTCGACCGACGGGTTGGTCGCTTTCAGTCGACGCACCACCCGTACAATGTTTTCCTCTTCGTTATAGCATGGAATAATCACCAATACTTTCAAATCTTGTTCTCCATTACATAATCAATAAATTTGGGAAGCACAGCCTTCCGACTAAGATGTAATTTATAGTAATTTTTTGCGTTATTAGACAGACGCACCAGTTCTTGACTTGGCAGCGAACTGAGCTTTTTTAGGTTAAAATACAGCTCATCGGCATCGCCGGGTGTGCTGCAAAACCCACAGTCTGCATCTATTACAGTTTTTGCACCGACTCCTGAGAGACAGCACAAAAGCGGGCGACACATTGCCATGCAGGACGAAAGTTTTGCCGGGATAGTCAAGTCCAAAAAGGCTGTGTTAGCAAGAGATACATACAGTGCATCGGCATTTTTCGACGCCTCAATTACCTCTTGTTGTGAAACCTTGCCGAAAAAGGTGAAATAGTGGTCAAGCGAGGTTTCTGAAACCGTGCGGACAAAATCGGCATGACTCATTCCATCGCCATACATCAAAAAATTGATGTGCTTTATTCCCTCTTCCTTGCATCGTTTTGCCATTTCAATCAACATATCGAGATCTTGCGCAGGCGAAAAATTCCCTGCAAACATGACGTTGAATCGATCGCTTTTACTGTTTTTCGGTTCACTTTTTTCACCGTATATGTCTTCGCAATACTGAGGAAAAACTACAATGTCACTTTTACCGGTTGCCTGATAAAGACGATCTTTCATGCCTTGTGAAAGTGCAATCAACCTGCCACCATGGCGGTAGTGCCAATCTGACACCGACTTTGCTATCGAGCGAAGCGCTTTGTTCTCGATAGGCAGGACAGAATAAAGATTCTCCGGCCAAAGATCCAAAACATAACTATACAGCGGTAAGCGTTTCAGCTTAGAAAACAGTATTGCAGGATATATCATCAGCACGGGAGAGGTTTCATAACACAGCACTCGGTCATATTTTTTGCCAAGCAACCGTAGCATAGAAAATGATGCGAAAAACGGATAGGAAATATAGTTGAGAAATATTCCGATTGATCCGCTTCCCCTTGGGATTTCGATCGCCCGATAGATATTCACGCCGTCTTTTTGTTGCCGACGGTTCTTAAATATCGAATATCCGGGATAAAATTTCCCTTTAGGATAGTTAGGTATGCCGCAAAGCACGTCCACCTCTACCCCGCTCTCGACAAATCCGGCGACAATGTCGTTAATCCGAAATTCTTCCGGCCAGTAGTGTTGCGCTATTACGAGCAGACGTTTTTTACTCACTCTGTTTTCCGCCATACAAACTCATTAATAATTTTGGTGTAGCTTTCAATGATTTTCACCACCTTGACCGAAACATTGGCATCGTTATAGTCGGGGGCGATCTCTACCATTTCGTTATTCTCTTTCATCGAGATAGCAAGAGCAACGGCACGTTGAATGTCTTTGCCGGTCACGCCGCCGATGACCACAGTACCTTTGTCGAGGACTTCCGGTCGCTCTGTCGAATTGCGAAGAGAAACACCACAAAAGTCAAGAATAGCCGACTCTTCCGGAAGTGTTCCGGAATCGGATAATACACAAAGGGCGCTTTTTTGTAGTTTATTATAGTCAAAAAAGCCGAACGGTTGCAGGTTGCGCACCAATGGATTAAATACAAATCCGGTCGCATCCAATCTTTTTTGGCTTCTTGGGTGGGTAGAATAAATTACCGGGAGATTATAAGATTTAGCAATGGTATTCAGCCCCTGCATCAATGAAAAGAACTTATGTTCAATATCAAGATTTTCTTCTCGGTGTGCCGAGACGAGGAAGTATTTTCCTTCTTCAAGACCGAGTTTTTGGAGTGCGTCACTCGCTTCGATCTTGTCACGATATTTCTCAAGTACCTCGCGCATCGGCGAGCCGGTGACGAAAATCCGACTTTTTTCAATGCCTTCCGACAACAGATATCTTCTTGAATGTTCTGTGTAAGGAAGGTTTACGTCTGAAATATGATCGACTATGCGACGATTGATCTCTTCCGGAAGATTTTCATCGAAACAGCGGTTGCCGGCCTCCATATGAAACACCGGTATTTTCAGACGTTTTGCCGAGATGGCACAAAGACAGGAGTTGGTGTCACCCAGCACCAGCAGTGCATCGGGGCGCTCCTCTTTGAGTAGTTTATAACTCTTTGATATAATGTTTCCAACCGTTTCACCGAGGTCGGCACCGACACTTTCAAGATAAAAGTCCGGTTTGCGCAGTTCCAGCTCTTCAAAAAAGATTCCGTTGAGAGTATAATCGTAGTTTTGTCCGGTGTGCACCAAAATATGATCAAAATAGCGGTCACATGCCTTGATGACCTCCGCTAAGCGGATGATCTCGGGCCGTGTACCGACGATAGTGGCGAGCTTAAGTTTCGACATCTGGATATTCCTTTCAATTCTATTCGTTATACTTCGAGATAATAGGTATCGGGTCGCTCGGGGTTAAATACCTCACTGCTCCAAAAAAGTGTTACAAGGTCACTCTCCCCCGTGTTCGTGATGTTATGGGTACAGCCGGTGGGAATATCGACGACAGTAGGTATATCGCCTTCAACATTGATAATTTCAACTTCATTTGAATGAATCGGACGTATTTTTATGACCGCCTTGCCACTGAGCACAAAAAACTTCTCGGTTTTAGTGTGATGCCAATGATTTCCTCTTGTAATTCCGGGTTTTGTCACGCTCATAAACATTTGACCAAACCCGTCCTTTTTCAAAAATTCCGCAAGGTGACCACGATTGTCAATATTATTTTTGAGCGTATAAGAATATCCGTCACTCGGCAAATACCCTGTGTAAGTGCCGTAAAGTTTTGCAGCAAGCTCGGTATCAAGCTTTGGTGCCTCGGCGGTTTTGCGAGATTCTCTAAAAGAGGTCAGCAGCTCGGCAAGCTCGCCAAGTGTGATATTATAAACCGGATTTATCTGTAAAGGTTTTTTGCTTGACACAACACTTTCGCTTTCGGCGAGCGAAATTAATGCATTGACAACATCATCGATGTAACAAAGGGTAACCGAAGCATCTGGGTTATCTATCCTGATAGGAAGATCCCGTGCAATATTGTGGCAAAATGTTGCGACGACACTGTTATAGCTTGGTCTGCACCATTTGCCGAACACACCGACAAGCCGATATATTACGATGGGAACATTATTTTTTTCACCGTATTCATACAGCGCCTGTTCTGCAAGCGCCTTGCTCTTGCCGTAATCGTTGTCAAGCTCTGCCTGAATACTGCTGGTGGTGATGATCGGCGCTGAGTTTTTGCAAGCTATTAGGTTATCAATCAGCGTTTTGGTGAAGCCGGTGTTGCCGCTGTAAAACTCTTCATTGTTTTTTGGACGGTTTATTCCGGCAAGATGAAAGACGATGTCCGCAGTCTTGCAAAATTCACTAAGCTGCTCTTCGGTATTTTGTATATCATAGAGAAATAAATTTTCAAAACCTCTATTTTTCAGCTCTACAACAAGGTTTTTACCGATAAAGCCATCGGCACCGGTTATGAGTATGCGACGATTTTTCATCGTTTGAGCTCCTCTTGAATATATGACAGTTCCAGCAGTTTTTCCACGACCTGATTGACATCCAGCCTCAAGGTGTTGTGGCTGGTGTACTCTTCGATGACTTCAGGGCGATCAAGACCCTCTTCATAATATTGTTCATAGTTGAGGTCACGACTGTCGGCGGCTACCTTGAAATATCCACCAAGGTCAACGCACTGTGCCTTTTCTTCTTTAGTAAGCAGTGTTTCATATAGTTTTTCGCCATGTCTTGAACCGATAATTTTCACATCGGTCTTACCGAAAAGTTTCATGACTGCCTCTGCCAACACCTCTATGGTGCAAGCGGGACTTTTTTGGACAAAAAGGTCACCGGAAGCGCCATTTTGGTAGGCAAACACCACAAGCTCCACCGCCTCATCAAGGCTCATCAAAAAACGGGTCATGTGTGGGTCGGTGATGGTGATCGGTTTTCCGGCACGAATCTGCTCGATAAAGAGAGGGATTACACTGCCACGGCTCGCCATTACGTTTCCGTAACGGGTGGCGCAGATGGTGGTTTTTTCTGCCTCCGGCATACGACTTTTTGCAATCGCTACCTTTTCCATCATTGCCTTTGACATGCCCATGGCATTGATGGGATATGCCGCCTTGTCGGTGGATAGACAGATAACTCGATCGACCGAGGCATCAATTGCTGCATTGATAACATTGTGTGTGCCGATTACGTTGGTCTGTACCGCCTCCATCGGGAAAAACTCGCAGGACGGGACTTGTTTCAGTGCGGCGGCATGAAAAACATAGTCTACATTGCGCATGGCATTTTTTAGGCTTTCTGCGTTGCGGACATCTCCGATATAAAATTTAACCTTGGGATCAGCGATCGCCTTGCGCATGTCGTCTTGTTTTTTTTCGTCACGGCTGAAAATACGTATCTCGCCAATATCGCTGTTCAAAAAATGTTTCAAAACGGTATTGCCGAAGCTTCCGGTACCTCCGGTTATTAGCAAAGTCTTATCTTTAAACATGATAAAGAGTTTCTCCTTATAATTAAATCTTAGTCGAAGAGTTTGAGCGCGCTGTTTAGGTCGTCTACCCTAAACACCATGTTTGCCTGACCACCGCAGGAATATGCATAGGTGTATTCGACATTGACATTGTTATCCTTGAATTTTTTTAGTGTCTCATGGAATATTCCGGGTTGATTGTCACCACTGATCATCAACATGTCGGTGAGTTGAACCGTCAGCTCTTTTGCCATCAAAAGATCGCAGGCAGTTTGCGGATCGTCGACTAAGATACGCGCAACGCCATACTCTTTTGTCTCGGCGACATTAAGTGAAAGCATGTCAATATTGTTGTCGCTAAGTACCGAAGTTACATCATAAAGTGAACCGATATCATTTTCCAAAAAGACAGAGAGTTGTTTTATAACCATAATGCCGTTCCTTTCTGCGCTTATGCGTCTTATCCGTTGCGTTTATCTATAACACGTTTGCTCTTGCCTTCAAAGCGTTCCAGAGTTTTATGCTCAACCAGTCTTACCTTGACCGAAATACCGATAATGCTTTCGACCGATTGATGGATTTTTCGAGTCAATTTTTCGATCTCTTTCATCTCGTCAAACGGGAAATCTTTTTCCAGTTCAACCATCAGCTCCAGTACGTCGAGATTATTTTTTCGCTCAACGACTAACATGTAGTGAGATGAGTCGGACGAAACCTTGAGCAGTGCTTCTTCGATCTGAGACGGGAATACATTGACACCACGGATAATCAGCATATCGTCACTGCGTCCGGTGGGTTTAGTCATTCTTGCATGAGTTCTTCCGCAGCTGCATTTTTCTCTGTTTAGTGTTGTGATGTCCTTTGTGCGATAGCGAAGAAGCGGCAACGCCTCTTTAGTAAGGGTAGTAAATACCAATTCGCCGCTAGAATCTGTAGCTTCAAAGGTGTCGACATCGACAATTTCCGGAAGGAAGTGGTCTTCAAAGATATGCAGACCGTCTTGAGCGGTACATTCACAGGAAACACCGGGTCCGATTACCTCCGAGAGTCCATAAATGTCATACGCCTTAAGTCTCAGTTGACGCTCGATGTTTTGTCGCATCTCTTCAGTCCACGGTTCTGCGCCAAAAATTCCAACACGAAGTTGACTTTGATCCAAAAGATTTTGCTCTTTCATAGCTTCGGCTAGATAGAGCGCATAGGAAGGCGTGCAGGCGATGGCAGTCGACTCAAAGTCGGTGATAGAAAGCAGTTGTTTTGCGGTGTTGCCTCCCGATAGCGGTATGACAGTTGCGCCGAGTGCCTCACCGCCGTAATGGAGTCCAAGGCCGCCTGTAAAAAGTCCATATCCATAGGCAACCTGTAATGTGTCTTTTTCAGAAAGTCCAACACCCATGAGACAACGTGCTACAAGATTAGCCCACATGGCGATGTCCGCCTCGGTATAGCCTACTACGGTAGGTTTTCCGGTAGTGCCGGACGAAGCATGAATCCTGACAACCTGATCTTTTGGTACGGCAAAAAGGCCGTAAGGATAGTTGTTACGCAAATCTTCTTTTGTGGTAAATGGCAAAAGGCGTACATCGTCGGCAGACTTTATGTCCCCAGGCTCTATTCCCATATCTTTCATCTTACTGTTATAGAAAGGCACGTTTTTGTAGACACGAGCCACAAGGTCAATAAGACGGTCGCTTTGAATTTTATGGATTTCATCACGTGAGACAAAATCAATCGAGTTATCAATACGTTTCAAGTTACTAGTCCTTTCTATTTGCATTCGTTATACAGCGCTCTAAAATGTTCAACACTGCGCTTGATGTCTTCGAGTGGCATACAAAGTGAGAGTCGGAAGTGACCGCCATAGCCAAATCCGGCGCCCGGCACCAAGATTATGCCGTGTTCAATCGCTTTGGCGGCAAATGCATCGTCATCGCCGCCCGGAGTCTTTGGAAAAAGATAGAAAGTAGCTTTGGGTTCGGCACACTCATATCCAATCTCGGTCAATGCTTTATACAAAAATTGACTGCGCTCACGGTAGGCGTCACGATTATTGGAAACGCCAATGAAGTCAGCGGCAAGTTTTTGGAACATGGACGGTGCGTTCACAAATCCAAGGGTTCTGTTTGCAAAGGTCATTGCGGCACGGAACTGCTCAATATTCGGCATGTTAGGAGAGATTGCGAGGTACCCGATACGCTCTCCTGCAAGGCTGAGCGACTTTGAAAAGCTGTTGGCTACAAAGCATTTTTTGAAATGTTTGAAAACAGATGGCACCGGAGTGTCATCGAACACTAGCGTATTATATGGCTCGTCTGAAATGATACAAATATCCTTGTCCTCAATCAAAGCTGCAAGCTTTGAATATTCCTCATCACTGTAAATTTTTCCGCTCGGATTGTTCGGTGAGTTGAGAATAATTGCTTTTGTACGATCGTTGATAGCATTTTTGATGTTATCAATGTCGAGCGAAAAGTCACTCTTGCACTCAACGGGAACCATGACACCGTCAAAGTTACCGATGTAGAAGCGATATTCCATAAAGTAAGGGGTGATTACAATTACCTCATCCTTGCTTGATAGAATTGTTTTTAGTGCCACGTTGATTGCACCGGAGGCACCCACCGTCATCAGTATATCGTCGGCAGAAAATTGGAGGCCATGTACTCCTGAAAGATAGCCGGCTACCTTTGTACGCACATCGGCAAAACCACTATTTGGCATATAGCCATGAATTCCTTTGCTGTCTGCCAAGGCTCCCAGTTGGTCTAAAAGCTCTTTCGGAGGAGGCAGATCGGGGTTGCCGAGCGAAAAATCAAAAACATTTTCAACACCGAGCTTTGCTTTCATGCGTGCGCCTTCTTCAAACATCTTTCGAATCCAAGAACCGCTTTGCATTGCATCTAACATCTTGCTACTGACCATAAATAAATATCCTTTCTATATTTAAGACTATCCCCTTGTCTTTTGTACTGTAAAAATAAAACGTTGGCTTTCGGGAGTAAGTTTTTCAAAGCTTTCGCCGTCGATACAGGAGACTACGTTGAAATTGTGGCGACTGCAAAGCTCTTTTATCTCTTGTTCGCTGAAATAATATTCTGTCAATGTATCTATCGCGCTTCCGTTTTTGGCACAGACATTCACCATTGAAGTAGTGAAGCCATCGCCCAGCGAATGAGACACGAAACAATTAACGCCGTCACTTGTTTTGTACTTAAAGCTATTATTTGCAAGCACATCGGTGTGCTTGTATGGTGTATTCATGTCAAAAATAAATATTCCTTGAGGTTTCAAAAACAACGAAATACGTTTGAAAACCTTGTCGATTTCGCCCATGTTTCCAATATGATTCAATGCATCAAAGGTGCAGACTACGCAATCAACCGTGCCGAAAAGGTCAAGCTCTCTTGCGTCCTGACACAAAAGCAAAACGCCTTTGACCTCTTGTTCGTGCAGTTTGTTGGACAATACGCTCAACATTTCGGGGCAGTTGTCCACCGCAATCATATCAAATCCAAACTTTGCAAGTCTGATAGTTAACTCACCTGTTCCACAACAAAGGTCCAAAACGGTACAACCCTGCATACGGACAAAAGACAACCGACGACGAATAAACATCGACAGCCGCTCATAGTCGGCATCAATATTCAGACCGTCATAGTATGGGGCCATAATTTTATAAGCCATACGATTGTTTGTCCTTTCAAGGTGAATTATTATATGTCTTCTCTTGTGATATCTTCAAATGTTTGGCGACGCACAATAACGCGAGTATTACCGTCCTCTATTAGGACAACGGCGGGTTTTTGAAGTCGATTATAGTTACTTGCCATAGAGTAGTTATATGCACCGGTGCAAAGCACGGCAAGCGTGTCGCCTACCGACGGTTTTGCTATCAGTATGTCTTTGCCCAGTAGGTCGCCGCTCTCACAACACCTACCGGCAATGGTACAAAGATAATCCGGTGTAGCGTCTGCGCGATTAGCAAGACGGAAGTCGTACAGACTTTCATAGAGCGCAAACCTTGGGTTGTCCGCCATTCCTCCGTCGACCGAGACGTAGGATCTGACTTCTTCAATCTCTTTGATGCTACCGACGGTATAAAGCGTCATGCAAGCATCACCGACGATGGAGCGACCCGGTTCTATGATAAGTTTTGGCTCGGTGAATGAATGTTTTGAACAAAAATCTTTTATCGTAGAGGCAAGCAAACTGATATATGTTTCCTGTGGTTTTGGCTCATCCTCGCCGGTGTATCGTATGCCAAAACCGCCGCCGAGGTTTAATTCTTTGATTTCATATCCTGTCTCGCTGCGCATCTCAAGCGCAAATTCAAGCAGACGAAGTGCCGCGAGTCGGAACGGCTCGGTCTCAAATATTTGAGATCCGATATGACAATGTATTCCAAGGAGATTGAGTGATTTAGAGTTAAGAACAAAGTGAAACGCTCTTGCCGCCTCACCGTTAGAAAGTGACAAGCCAAACTTAGAATCTAGCTGACCTGTCTGTATGTATTCATGGGTGTGTGCATCTATCTCCGGTTTGATACGAAGCATTACATTTATCGTCTTTTTAGCGGCATCAGCAAGGTCGCTCAGCAATGCCAGCTCTGACATGTTGTCTGCCACAAAACAGCCGATATCATTCTGTATCGAATAGGTTATATCCTCGACCGTTTTATTATTTCCGTGGAAATATATTTTATTTGCATCAAAACCTGCAGACAATGCAGTGTACATTTCTCCTGTCGACACAACGTCTGATTGCAGACCCATCGGTTTAATGATACGGTAGATCTCTTTGCAGCAAAAAGCCTTTCCGGCATATTGAACAACGCCGTTTGGATAATGTTTTTCAAAGGCTTTTACAAAAGCGTTGATGTTTTCAACAAGTTTGTTTTTGCTGAAGAGAAAGAGTGGTGTTCCATATTCCGAGGCAACCGCAGTTACGTCGACACCATCAAAGAACAGTCGACCGTTTTTTTCTTGTAAATAATTTTCAATCATGCTCGTCTATAAACTCCTTTACATATTCTCTTAACAGATCGTAGCCACGTGAGCTTTTTGCATCGGTGAAAACTGTGTTACAGGAAAACTCTGATAGTTCGATACTGATACTGCGTTGTAGTTCGGCAAATTCTGTTTTGTTCAGCTTGTCAATCTTAGTGATGACCGCTATAAAATGCTCGCCGCTGTTTTCAAAAAATTCTAGCATAAGGCGGTCGTCCGGCGTGATTCCTCTGCGTGCATCTAGAAGCTGAAGGTATATTCTTTTTCGATCATCTAACCTCGCATATCCATCGCAAAGCTTCTGGAAACGTTCCTGCTCTGAAGCACTGCGCCTTGCAAAGCCATAACCGGGAAGATCAACTATATAGGCACTGGGTAAATGAAAAAAGTTTATGGTAATGGTTTTACCCGGCGTTGAGCTTTCGCGCGCTAATGACTTTTGAAAGCAAAGTCGGTTGAGTAGTGACGATTTGCCGACGTTGCTTCGTCCGCTAAGCACAATTTCCGGTTTTTCATACGGTTCAAGCTGTTCTATAAGCCCAAACGATCGCCAGAAAGTTGCCTTGGAAAAGTAGGCTTCGATATTCAAAAAATCTCCTTTCCTTATCTGTCGTCATCGACCGAAAAAAATCGAATTACATTTTGCAAAAAATGTCGTATGGGTGGTCATGTGTATAATAACTGTGGCGACCCGTTACTGCGATATTGTCGGCCTATTCGAGTTTTTTGTGGTGTTTTGTATGACCGGCACCGATTTTTCTACACTTTTCGTTGCCTTATTTTTCTTGATCAAAACCAGCTCCAAAACCTCTGAAAGCGTTTCTACCGGGAAAAACTCGAGTTTTGATTTTACCTCTTCGTCTACCTCGTATAAGTCCGGCATGTTTGCCTTTGGCAGGATTATTCGACGAATTCCCTCTTTATATGCCGCCATCGTTTTCTCTTTTAGACCTCCGATGGGGAGCACGATGCCGTGCAGGGTTATCTCACCGGTCATGGCATACTCTGACGATACCGGCCAATCGGAGAGCGCAGATATGAGTGCACTTCCCAGCGTAACACCGGCTGAGGGACCATCTTTTGGTATGGCACCCTCCGGTGCATGAATATGAATATCAAGTTTTGACAGTTCACGCTTGTTATAGCCGTAGAGCTCTGCAACGGTTCTGGCATATGTTATGGCAAGACGAGCCGACTCTTTCATGACATCGCCGAGCGATCCGGTCAGCTCCAACTTGCCCGATCCGCCCTCAATGACCTGAACTTCGATGGGAAGTATCTCACCGCCACCCGATGTCCAGGCAAGCCCGTTGGATATTCCGACCGTGTTGTGACGGTTGAAAAATCCCGGTTTTACTCTTTGCGGCCCGAGCAGTTCGTTCACTGTCTTTGCCGAGATGGTCATGGTCTTTTTCTCGCCCGATGCAATCTTGCGGGCTGACTTGCGAAGAACCTCCGCAATGGTACGTTGCAGGCTGCGAACACCCGACTCACGGGTATAAGAATCGATCAATTCATAATATGCTGTATCACTGAATTTCACCTTTCCGAAAAGCCCCGTCTCTTTGGCGGTCTTTTTGAACAGATGATTTTTTGCTATATGATATTTTTCCACCCTTGTGTAGCCGGAGAGGCGAATGACATCCATACGATCTAACAGCGGACGAGGGATGCTGTCGGTGGTGTTTGCAGTGGTGACAAACAGCACACTGGAAAGGTCAAAAGGTATATCGAGATAGTGGTCACGAAACTCTTTGTTTTGTTCCGGATCGAGTGCTTCGAGCAGTGCCGAGGCAGGATCTCCACGAAAATCAGAGGCGAGCTTATCGATCTCGTCCAGCAGAATCAGCGGATTTTTTGTTTTGGCGATGGTGACGGCATTGATGATTTTTCCGGGAAGTGCGCCGATGTATGTTCTGCGATGTCCCCGTATCTCCGCCTCGTCACGAACGCCGCCGAGCGACATTCTGGCATATTTGCGACCCATGGCATGTGCAATGGATTTAGCGATTGAGGTTTTACCGACACCGGGAGGTCCGACAAGACAAAGTATCTGACCTTTTTGGTTTGGTGCAAGGCTGCGTACAGCCAAAATTTCAAGGATACGCTCTTTTACACGCTTTAAACCGTAGTGCTCATCCTCCAAAATCTTTTCGGCATGTTTTTGATCAAGATTATCTTCGGTGTATACATTGAAAGGCAGAGCAAGGCAGGTGTCAAGATATGTTCTGATGACCGCCGCTTCCTGTGATGTAGAGGTCATTCGCATTAGACGATCCGCCTCTTTTAAAAGCTTTTCTTTTGCCTCGTCGACAAGACCGAGCGCTTCGATTTTTTCACGATAGCGATCCGCCTCTTCTTTTGTATTTTCGTCCTCATCCAGCTCGCTGGTGATGGCCCTCATCTGCTCACGCAGATAGTAATCCCGCTGATTTTTTTCGATCTGATCGCTGACCTTGTCGTTTATTTCCTGTTCGATTGAAATAATATTGTTCTCTCGCTTGAACAGCGAAATCAACTTTGTCAATCGGCCGACAAGTGTACCCTCGTTAAGGATCATCTGCTTGTCGGAGTATTTGAATAGTATGCTACTCGGGACAAAGTTTGCAAGGAACATGGGATCTTCGCTTGTAAAAACGGAGTAGACAACGTCTTTTGATAACCTTGGGTTAAGGCTAAGATACTCTTCAAAAACATCTTTGAGCGTGCGCACCAGTGCTTCCGTCTCTTCAGATTGTGCCGGTGAGTTCTTTTTCATCGGTGTGTACTTTATGTTAGCGAGCAAAAATTTGCCGCTCTCGTCAAGCGAAGATATCTTGGCACGGAATTTGCCCTCCACCAAAATTTTCACCAAATTTTCGTTGCCACGTAGCAGTTGTTTAACATCGCAGACGACACCGTACTGGTACAGGTCATCTTTTTTTGGATTATCTACGTCCAGATCCTTTTGGGTCACCAAAAAAATGGGACTGTTATTTTCCATTGCCCATTCTATGGCGGCAATGGAACGCTCTCTGCCCACCTCGAAATGGACAAGGTTGCCCGGAAACACAACAAGACCCCGTAGGGCAATGGCGGGAAGCTGAGTTATTTTTGCGTTTTTATCGATTTTTATCTTGATTTTTTCTGACAATGTAAACCTCATTAAAAAAGTGTATCGCGCTTTAACGCTATATATTATTTATTATATCAAAAATAGCGGAAAAATGCAATATTTTTATCATACGCTTTTATCTGCTTTGAAAAAATAGATCAGTCATGTGCAAAACAGATGGAGTAAACAATTGAATATATTACACTGTGGTGTTTGAAACACGGTATTCCTTGCCTTTCTCGGCATTAAAGACGGTGACAAACGTATTGTGTTCTCCAACGGTTTGATGCACAGGTGTTACAGCACCATTTTTTTCGGTGATTGCTACGGTGCAATAGGTACGCAATGTGCAAACGGTGTTTGAAACAGATCTTATTTGTCCAAATACCAATTTGCCGCCCGCCCATTCGACGTCTACCAAAAATCCACCGCGAGCCTTGATGCCACTGAGCTTTCCGTCTTTCCATTCGTTCGGCAATGTCGGAAGCAGAAATATCTCATCGCACTGCGATTGAATGAGAAGCTCGGTCATGGCCGTGGTCATGCCGAGGTTGCCGTCCAGAACATAGATTTCATCGGTCACACAAAGCCCGAACATGTTCGGCGCTAGGGCATTCTTGAACATGTTGACAAGATAGTTGTAGGCGTTTTCCGCTCTGTGAAGGCGCGCCTCGAAAAGCATCATCCAAGAGAGAGTCCAGCCATTTTTTCCGTCTTCCGGGCATTGGTGGGCAAGCCTTCTGTCGATGGATATCTTAGCCGCTTCGGCGAGTTTTGGGGTCTTGAACAGTGAGATATCGTCAGCGGGATGCAGTGCAAACAAATGTGCCATGTGACGGTGTCCCGGTTCCGGCTCATCATAGTCTTTGACCCACTCCATCAGTTGACCGTGTTTTCCGATTGAGGTTTTGTGCAGTCGTCTTGTCGCGATCTGTGCCCTGTTATTGACTTCACTGTTAATTCCGAGTGCCTTTGTGGCATCTGCCAAACGTCTGAAAAGATATGAAATTAACATGTTGTCCATCGTTGGAGCGTAGGTGATCGACGGTTTGACATCGGTTCTGTTTGGAAGGAAATAGCCATTTTCCGGTGAATGAGAGGGACAGGTCACGAGAAAGCCTTCTGAATCTTCAACTAGAAAGTCGAGGACAAAACGGCAGGCATCTTCAAGGATATGATAGTATTTTTTGAGAAAATGTGTGTCACGGTTATAGTCATAGCTATCCCATATGTGAAGTGACAGCCAGGCGGCGCCAAGACACCAGAATGCTGCACGATGAATGTCTTGCGGTGCGCAGTCACCCCAAAGATCGGTGTTGTGGTGAGCAACAAATCCCTCGCAGCCATACATCTCTTTTGCTACATTTTTGCCGTTTTCATACATGCGCTCCATGAGGTGGAAAAGCGGCTGACCACATTCGCTCATATTGCACATATCACTCGGCCAATACATCATCTGTTGATTGATGTTTATGGTGAATTTGCCGTCCCAAGCCGGTGAGAATTCGTGGTTCCAAATTCCACGAAGATTCATCGGAAGACTGCCCTTGCGACTGGATGAAATTTGCAGATAACGCCCATACTGATAGAGGATAGACTGCAATGCAAGGTCCACTTCCCCGCCGCGTATCCGTTCAATCCTTTCGTCGGTACACATGTATTCTTTCGGATCGCTACCATCCATGAGTCGAAAGTCAACACGGTTATAGATGGACGAATAGTCGTCGTAATGAGATTTTTTTACAGAGCCATATTCCTCAAACCCAAGACGTTGCAATTTATTTTTTACCGAGACAGCAGTTTCAATATCATTTTCATAAAAAGTAGTAGAGGAAGTTAGATATAGCACCGCTTCGTCGGAGTTTTGGATTACCAAGTGCTGACCGATGACCTCGACATCGCCGCCAACGGTAAAGGCTCCGATACCTACTGCAAAGTCAACGCCGTCGCCTCCGGTTTTTGCGCTCAAAATAACATGGTTATCTCCTCTATCTACACGATCAAACTCTTTCTCTCTGCCAAGTCGTGCCGTGAACGAGAGTGCGCCGGGACGATCGCATGTGAGTTTGATGGCTATTACACCGTCAACGAATGATGCTAGGTGTTCTCTTTTATATGTAACACCGTCCACATCATATGAAACATAGGCGAGGGCGCTGTTTATACAAAGCTCTCGTGAATAATTGTCGTAGATAACATCAGCATCGGTACGCGTATAGCGATCATCAAGAAAGCCGACATTGTCTAAATTAGGTTGTGGATAGTAGAATTTTAAAAAGAGGCTCGCAAGCGGTTGATATTTTCGCTCACTTTCCGGGGTAGAGGTCAAGGTCAAAAAGGCTGTTTTTTCTGCTTCCCATACCTTTCCGTCAAATATAAGTTTGCGAAGGTGGTCAAGGTTTTCTCTTGCGTCCGGGTTCACACGGTTGCGAAAACCACCATACCATACCGAATCGTCATTGAGGTAAAGAATTTCGTCTGTTACACCGCCACATATAACGGCGCCGAGTCTTCCATTTCCGATGGGAATTCCTTGTAAAAACTGTTTTGCCGGAGAATCATAACGTAGTTTCATTACAGCCTACTCCTTAACACTTTAATCACTGTGAGTATTATAACACACCGCAAGCTACAGTCAATAGATTTTGCCATGAGTTTTAGTGATTTCCTTGATTTTTCACATAATATAAGTTATAATACTCGTATACATTTAACCAATATTGATGTTAGTAATATTGGCAAATTTAGTGAGGCGGCAGTCTTGGCAACCTGTCGTCTCGTATTTTTTCGTAGAAATCAATGTCGTTGGAGGATATGACGACACAATGACGGAAAGGAAATTACTAAACATGAAAGCACTTAATATAACGGTTTCTGTTGCGATAGTAATATTTTCGATAATATATTTCTGGATATATTCCGGTACGGTAGATTACTATTCCGAAACGGTAACACTGACCGACTATTATACAGCCGATGTCATGACGATATCTGAGGTGGAAAATCAGGATCTTGAGATATCAAACGGCGATGTTATGCGCACCGTCGTTGTCAGTTTTGTGGCACAGATTACGAGCGGAGATATGAAAGGTCAGACGGTTGCTGTGACACAATATCATGACGACTATCTACACAGTGCACTCAGAACGGTCGAGGTTGGTGACAAGATAATTGTAAACAAGGCCGCAACAGGCGATGTAATGACCGGCGAGTGGATCATGGCAAACTATAACAGGATCGGGCTTATCATTGCGACAGTGGTAATATTTTTTATCATTGTTGTTTTAATAGGTAGATTAAAGGGAGTCGCTGCGATAGTCTCACTCATATTGACGCTGGGCGCAGTATTTATGGTGTATATCCCTTCGATACTCGCCGGAATGAATATCTATCTTATTACATCAGGTGTAGCGGTATACATCGTTGTGATGAGTCTCATTTTGCTCAACGGTTTGAACAGCAAGACCTTTTGCGCCGTTGCAGGCAATCTTGTCGGCATAACAGTTGCAGGGGTTTTGAGCTATTTTGCAAATAATATTTTTATGATTAGCGGAATTATTACTCAGGACCATATATATCTTGCGACCATCGGAAAGGAACTTGGGTTTACCATTATCGGCGTAGTATGGAGCGGAGTAGTCATCGGTGCACTCGGAGCCATAATGGATGTGTCGATGTCCCTTTCTTCCTCTATGCATGAGTTGAGCAAAACAATGGAAAGTCCGACTCGCTTTAAATTGATCAAAAGCGGGCTAAACATTGGTCATGACATAATCGGAACAATGATGAATACACTTGTGCTTGCGTATGTTGGCTCTTCAATCGTTGAGGTCTTGCTCATTATGATCTATAATAAGACTGCCCTCACCATGTTAAACGCAGAACTTGTATTGGTTGAGATATTGCAGGCGATTGTCGGTAGCATCGGAATACTATTGACAGTTCCGTTCACTGTACTGATATGCAGCGTGATTTTCCATCGTGTGCAAAATAATGACAAAAAAGGAATTCCGACCGTCTCGGTTGAGAAACAGTCGGAACCTAATGCATAGCACAACTAAATGTTGTAGATAGAGCCTTTTCATGGTAAAATAAAAGTTATTACTGCCCCGACTTTTTTGTTCGGGGTGGTTTTTTGTCGTCAACCTGAGCGTCTGTCAAGGCAGAGACCTTCACATCATCCTTTCGATAAGAAAGAATGGGTTTTCCAGATTCCACCGATGGCTCATCGACAAATACCTTCTCGATTGATGTATCGCTCGGAACAGTATACATGGTATCAAGCAACAATTTTTCCATGACTGAGCGAAGACTTCGAGCGCCGTTTTTCATGGCAAGGGCTTTCTTTGCCACCGCAACAAGTGCCTCGTCTGACATCTCAAGCTCAACATTATCCAGCTTTAGGAGTGCCTGATATTGTTTCAGGATAGCATTCTTAGGCTCTTTAAGTATACGTACCAGTGCCTCTTCATCCAGTGATGATAGCACCGAGATTACCGGAAGACGACCTACCAGTTCCGGTATGATGCCGAATTTGATAATGTCGTGTGATTCGACCTTTCGAAGCACTGCGTTACCCTCTCGGTCGGATTTTCCGATGAGATTGCTACCAAAACCGAGCGTAGAGGAATCACTGCGCTTGTTGATAATTTTTTCCAGACCGTCGAATGCACCGCCACAGATAAACAGGATGTTTTTTGTATTTATCTGTATAAATTCCTGTTGTGGATGTTTTCGTCCACCTTGCGGCGGAACGTTTGCGATCGTGCCCTCGATAATTTTCAAGAGTGCCTGCTGAACACCTTCGCCGCCTACGTCGCGTGTGATAGAGGGGTTCTCACTTTTACGGGTGATCTTGTCTATCTCGTCGATATAGATGATACCACACTCTGCGAGTTCGATATCATAATTTGCAGCCTGTATTAGCTTCAAAAGAATATTTTCGACGTCCTCACCGACATATCCTGCCTCGGTAAGGGTGGTAGCGTCGGTCAATGCAAACGGAACACCAAGCTTATTTGCAAGTGTGGAGGCAAGCATGGTTTTTCCGACACCGGACGGACCGATCAGCAATACGTTGCTCTTTTGCAGTTCCACTTCGTCCATTATACTATCGTTTGACAGTATTCGTTTATAGTGGTTATAAACTGAGACCGAAAGAGCAATTTTAGCCTCTTCTTGACCGATCACATACTCATCAAGATGCTCTTTTATCTGTTTTGGGGTACTCACTTCTAAAGAAGCAAGTTTTTTGTTCTTTCGCAAATTATTGCCACCGGTATCCGGTACAAACGATTCACGAGACTGTGTTTCTTGATCGATCATATCTTTGCAAAGATCGATACAATCCTCACAGATGTTGACGCCGGGTCCGGTGACAATATGCTGGACCTCGTGCTCGCTCTTTCCGCAAAAATTACAAAAAAGAGACTCTCTATCTTTTGTCATCTGACATGTGCTCCTTATTTATCGCTTGGTGATGACCTTGTCGACGATTCCGTATTCCAGCGCTTCAGCGGCGGTCATAAAGTTGTCGCGGTCGGTATCCTTTTCCACAATCTCAAGTGGCTTGCCGGTCATTTCGGCAAGCAATTCATTCATTGTGTTGCGTGTTTTTATCATACGGTCGGAATGGATTCGGATGTCACTTACCTGACCTTGGTATCCGCCAAGCGGTTGGTGAATCATAATCTCACTGTGTGGCAGAGCAAGACGTTTACCTTTTGTTCCTGCCGCCAGCAAAAATGCACCCATTGATGCCGCCATACCTATACAGATGGTGGAGATATCGCATTTAATATAGTTCATGGTATCATAAATTGCCATACCGGAGGTGATGGAGCCGCCGGGACTATTGATATAAAAGCTAATATCCTTTTCCGGATCCTGACCCTCAAGGTAGAGTAGCTGTGCCACGATCAAGCTTGCGGTGACATCATTCACCTGATCTGAAAGCATAATGATACGATCGTTGAGAAGTCGTGAAAAAATGTCATAGCTACGCTCGCCACGGCTGGTTTGTTCAACAACCATTGGGACTAAATTACTCATAAAACGGTATTTTCCTTTCCGAATAGGTTTCTTTTGGTTGACAAAAGTCGACTATTCAGCCGATTTGTCGTCTGTTGCCGCCTCTTCTTTTACCGCTTTTTTCTTCTTTGCGGGAGCTTTAGTGGCAGTTTTAGCGGCGGACTTTGCGGCAGATTTGGCAGGTGCTTTCTTGGCGGTGATTTTTGCCGACTCTTTGATCATGTCAAGTGTCTTGTTCAGCGCAAGGTCTTTCATTACATCTTCAACCGGAATCAGCTCACGCACCTTGTCCGCTTCCATTTTGTAAGCCTCGGCAATACGTGCAATCTCTTTGTCGAGATCTTCGTCAGTAGCCTTGATGTTTTCAAGTTCAGCAATCTTTTCCAGCGCAAGACGAGTCTTGACCTGACGAGTTGCCTCTTCTTCGAATCCGCCACGGAATCCGTTCATGTCTTGACCGAGGTATTTGAGATAGGTCTCGACATTCAATCCTTGACCCTGTAGTCGATGCTCAAAGTCATGAACCATATCATTGACACGGTTTTCAAACATAACAGACGGGATGTCGCCTTCAACGCCGGCAACGATCTGATCCATAAGCTCATTTTCAACTTTGGTTGCGGCTTCTTTTTCTTTGCGATCGGCGATCTCACTCTTGATGCTGTCTTTGAGTTCGTCCATTGTGTTATATTCCGAAACGTCTTTTGCAAACTCGTCGTCTGCTTCCGGAAGTTCGGTATACTTCACTTCGTTCAACTTGACCTTGAAGAGTGCCGGTTTTCCGGCAAGTTCTGTCGCATGATATTTTTCCGGGAAGCTGACGTTGACGTCAAACTCGTCACCGGCAGAGTGTCCGATAATTTGCTCTTCAAAGCCGGGAATGAACTGATCACTACCGAGCACAAGACTGAAGTCGTCACCTTTTCCACCCGGGAAAGCAACATCATCAACAAATCCTTCAAAGTTAATGATGGTGGTATCACCTTTCTTTGCTTTACCTTTGCGCTCCAAAAGGCGGGAGTTACGCTGTCTCATCTCATCGACACGAGCATTGATTTCGTCGTCTGTGACAGTATTGTCAGCTTTTGTAGCTTTTAAACCTTTGTATTCGCCGACCGAAATTTCCGGTTTTACTACAACGGTAATGTTGATGGTTAGTCCTTCTGCCTCATCGATGCTTTCGATGTCGACGTTCGGGCGATCAACCGGCTCGAGTGCAAGCTCTTTTACGGCATTCTCATAGTGATCCGGGAAAATCTCGTTTATTGCATCGTTATAGAAGGCATCCTTTCCGTACATCTTTTCAATGAGATGCTTTGGTGCCTTTCCTTTGCGAAAGCCGGGTACGCTGAATTGCTTTTGATTACGTTTGAACACCTTGTCGACTGCCGCCTTGAAGTCAGGGCCTGAAATTTTGCCGCTAATTTCGTATGTAGAATTTTCGCCTTTTTGATGCTTTAGAATTTCCATTATTTTCTCCGTTTTCCTAAAAAACTTATTCGAAAAATATTATAGCACATTCGCGGCATAAATACAAGCAAAACATGCTAAATATTTTTTATCTAAAATATGTTGATTTTATGTTGATTTTATCAAGCTGTTGCATTATACTGAACACAATAAATAAAAGGAAAAATGAGGTGAAAATACATGAAACTTGAACGCTATTTTGAAGACCCTCAAACACTGCACATCGGTTGCTCAGAGCCGCGCTCCTATTTCTTGCCTTATGCCGAGGTAGAGGGCGATCGTACTATGATGCTTAGTGGCAATGATTGGAAAATTCGACGATATCAAAATCATCTGGAAGTATCAGAGGACTTTATCAATGGTGCTTGCGATGGTTTTGACATCATTTCGGTGCCTTCCTGTGCCAATATTTTGGGATATGAGCAGCATCAATATTGTAATGTTGAGATGCCCATCCCCTTCGATCCCCCCTATGTTCCGGACGACAATCCTTGTTTTGCATACTATAAAACCTTTGAAGTGGCGCAAAGAAGTGGAAAGTACTATTTGAACTTTGAAGGGGTTGATTCTTGTTTTTATCTTTGGTTGAACGGTAGCTTTATTGGTTACAGTCAGGTTTCGCATTCCACCTCGGAATTTGATATAACAGCATATCTTAAAGACGGTGAAAACGCTCTGGCGGTTTTAGTGCTAAAATGGTGTGACGGAACCTATTTTGAAGATCAAGACAAACTGCGCATGAGCGGAATATTTCGCGATGTCTATATTTTGAATCGTCCTGACAATCATATAAAAGATTTTTATGTCAAGACGACGGCAGGAAAGACGTCAACCGTTGTGATAAATATTGATTCCGATAGCCCCATCAACGCACAGTATACTCTTTTTTCCCCAAGCGGTGAAGAGGTTGCCTCTGCTAAGACAAATGAAAGTTCGGTAAGTTTTGAAATCCAAGATGCATTGCTATGGAATGCCGAGACTCCGCATCTGTATTGTCTTGTAATTGAAGCAAACGGCGAAAAAATATTGCAGTCGGTGGGAATTAGGTCGGTATTCATCAAAGAAAGTATACTGTACCTCAACGATACTAATATTAAATTTAAAGGAGTAAACCGACACGACAGCGACCCATACACCGGATATACCATTTCAAAAGCTCAGCTTATTTGTGATCTGACACTGATGAAAAAACACAATATAAATGCGATTCGCACCTCTCATTATCCTAATGCTCCATGGGCTTATCAACTGTATTCAGAATATGGGTTCTATGTGATAGACGAGACCGATATTGAAACCCACAACACCAAGTCGGTATATCGAAATACCGTAGATGTAGGCGGCTATTTTGATCTGATAAGACCCGATCCCGAGTTTGGTGTGCTTTGCTCTGACGATAGATATGAGGCTACTATTCTCGATCGAGTCAAACGCTGCGTTGAGCGGGATAAAAATAACGCTTGTGTGGTTATGTGGTCGCTTGGCAATGAGTCGGGCTACGGTCAAAACATGGAAAAGGCGGCGAAATGGATAAAGGAGCAAGACAAAGATTTCCTCGTACATTACGAGAGTAGCATATACCAAATGCCGGAGCATCAAAACGACCTTTCAAACATTGATGTGCACAGCAGAATGTATATGCCGCTCGATGCGTGTGAATTTTATCTTTCCCAGTCCCCTGACAAACCTCTTGTTCTGTGTGAATACTCCCATGCGATGGGTAACAGTTCCGGCGATCTGAATGACTATTGGGATATTATATATGCAAACAAGGAGTTTGCCGGAGGATTTGTCTGGGAGTGGTGCGACCATGCAATAAGCATGGGCAGGACAAACGAGGGACGAGAGAAGTTTTACTATGGTGGAGACTTTGGCGAGTTCCCGCACGACGGCAATTTTTGCATGGACGGTCTTGTATATCCCAACCGCAGACCGCACACCGGTTTGCTGGAGCACAAAAATGTCACACGTCCTGTCAGGACTACTTTAAAAGACGGCAAACTTCGAATAGAGAACATGTCGGATTTTGTGAGCGTAGAGGATTGGTACGATGTTCAGTGGTCGCTTTCTGTCGACGGAGAAACAAAACAGAGCGGAAAATTGTCTCAGCTTAATATACCACCCCATGCCGCAGTTCTGCTCGATATCCCCTATACAGCCGACATCGAGCAAAATACCGACAGCTATCTGATGTTGCAATATGTGACAAAGCAAGATTATTCGCTTGTCGAGGCCGGTGAATCGATGGGATTTGATCAGATTATATTACAAAAGCGCCGCTATGAGGCAGAGCCGACCGTAGGATACGCACCGGTTGCCCATGATGACGGTCGATATATCACAATTGTAAGTGAACGGTTCAGATATATGCTCGATCGTTTTACCGCAACATTTTGTGAAATGGTGCATGACAATCATAATCTTTTAAAACAGCCGATGATGTTCAATATTATACGTGCATATATCGACAACGATCGAACCGAAAGACGCGAGTGGGAGCGTGCAGGGTATGATCGCATGACCACAAAGGTATACAGTGTTGAGGTCGAGAATGTACATGGAGCGGTAAAGGTGAGTTTCGAGGTTGGTCTTGCCGCCATCTATCTACAACCATTCTTGAAGATGTCAGTTTGTTATACCATCGACTCGAATGGAAAAATAGAAATATCGATTGATGGCAAACGAGACATGGTGTTCCCCTATCTCCCGCGTTTCGGATTGAGATTGTTCCTACCCGATCGATTTAAGCAGGTGGAATATGTAGGTTACGGGCCGACCGAGAGCTATATAGACAAGCTCGGCGCCTGCCGATATGACCGTTTTGCTACAACGGTGGATGATCTGCATGAAGATTATATAAAACCGCAAGAAAACGGTAGCCATTTTGGTTGCAATTATCTTTCTCTCGAGGGCAATGACGCTCGGTTGGAAATTTTCGGAAGCGATTTTTCGTTCAATGCCTCAAACTACACCCAAGAGATGTTAATCCGTTCGATGCATGATTACGAACTGGAAAAATCTGGCTGTACAGTGCTTTGCCTTGACAGTCACATGTCCGGCGTTGGTACAGCCAGTTGCGGGCCACGTCTGATAGAAAAATATCAAGTTTTGGACGAAGAACTTAAATTAGACTTCACCATTGTCCCCTCATAGTGGCAAAAGATATTTATCAGAGGCAAATTCGGTCATGTCGCCACGATATTTTTTGGGCAATAGATTGTTTTGACAGCGTGGATTTTTGCGTTCCTTGATATTTACCGAATTGAAAAAGCATCTCCACAGCGAGGCATAGCACTCTTCAAATTCGTCCGGTGCGTTTGGAGTTATGCTATCATATGGTAATATGCGATATTTTCCGCCCGACAGCACCATCAATTCACGGTGCGTCTTGTCGATGATCATAATTTGCTCTTCGGGATATCTATCTTTAAAGTGAGAGGCGACAAGAGCGAGCACTCGGCAGGAGGGGGAAATCTCGGACACGAGCACTCCATCTCGCTGAATAAATCGAATGAACCCTTTCAGTTTATGTGCCTCTTGACCGGCACGTTGAGCCGCCTTATTTACCGTTAAAACGCAGTCCTCTCCGAGATGGTTTGGGGAGGATTTGCCGTTCTTGAAGCTGTACTGCAAAAATGTGATGATATACAGCTCTTTGTTTTCAAGGTCGGAAAGATAACACCGAAGTACAAGTGAAAAAATCTCTGCCGAGAGTTTTGAATATACCCCCTTTGTTACACGCCTTGCAAGGTCCAAATCGGTCTCGATTTCAACCGATCGAAAGAAACTAATAATTTCATCGTCATAGGTGAAAACTCCTTGCGGCAGTTCCTTTTTGGTAAAGCTGTAGAATACACAACAAAAGAGACCTTCAAGACTACCGTCGTATATATAATTCACATCTGCCCGCTCAAACATTTTATCCTGTCCTCCGTCGTTGTGTTGTCGAAAAATGATACTTGTTGAAAGTCCTCTCGAGAGTTGTCACCATCGGTCAAAAAGTGTACCACCGAGGGAGATGCGATACTTTTCAGTCCCTGCATCCCCTTGCCGGAACAGGTGATGAAATACTGGGCACGTTTTAACACAATCCCCATCTTTTTTAGGTTATCAAAACCAAGTGAAGAATGTCGGCGCGCCATCATGATTCTGCGTGCACTGCGCACACCTATGCCGGGCACTCGCAGGAGCGTGTAATAATCGGCGCGGTTTATCTCGACCGGAAAGAGATGCAGGTTATTTACCGCCCAGTTACATTTTGGATCGAGCAATGGGTTGAACTCCTGATGTTCGTCGTCCAAGATTTCATTGGCTTCAAAGCCATAGAACCGAAGTAGCCAGTCTGCTTGATAGAGCCGATGTTCACGAAGTAGTGGTGGCTTTGTATCGACCGACGGGAGATTTCCTCCTGTGTTGACAGGAATGTATGCCGAAAAGAAAACTCTTTTCAACGAAAACTTTTTGTATAATGCCGAAGTTAATCTCAATATCTGATAGTCGCTGTCGTCGGTAGCACCGACAATCATCTGGGTACTCTGCCCTGCCGGCGCAAACTTTGGTGCAGAGCGATAACGCACCATGTCGGTGCTGTTTTGAGCGATTCCGCCGGCTATACGTTTCATCGGAGTTATAATACTGTCGCGCCTTTTTTGAGGGGCAAGTCGTTTAAGACTGTTTTCAGACGGTAATTCAATGTTTATGCTTATACGGTCGGTCAATGTGGCGAGCTTATCTAGTAATATGCTGTCGGCGTTCGGGATCGCCTTTACGTGGATATATCCGTTGAACCGAAATTCATATCGCAGAATTTCAAGCGTCAGTATCATCTGTTCCACTGTGTAGTCGGGGTTTCGTACCACGCCGGAACTTAAAAATAAACCTTCAATGTAGTTTCTGCGGTAAAACTCAAAGGTCAACTCGGCGAGTTCACGGGGCAAAAAGGTAGCACGCTTTGTGTCGTTGCTCCGCCTATTTATGCAGTATTCACAGTCATAAATACACACGTTACTCTGCAAAACTTTCAGAAGTGACACACAGCGTCCATCCGGTGTAAATGAGTGACAGATTCCACATGCCGCGGCATTGCCAATGCCGACACCGGAACCTTTGCGATCGACACCGCTGGAGGTACATGCAACGTCATACTTGGCGGCATCGGACAGGATACTTAACTTTTCAAACATATTATCCATGCTGCTTTTCCCAATTTTATCTACTTGATATATGAATTATAACATACACAGTGAAACAAATCAAGATAAAAGTTCATATAATTCATATATTTTGCAAATATTAACTGAACTTAAATCGCGATACATATTTTGTAGTAAATAACAAAATTTCTCTTTCAATTTTTATGTATGTATAGTATAATCTATCCATGATACAATTTTTCGGAATATACATTATTGCTAGACATACAAATAACATAAGGTACATTTAAAGAAAGGATAGGATATCACCATGACCGGAAAAGAGAGAGTAACGGCAATTTTGAAACATCAACCTGTGGACCGAATCGGTGTATTTGAGCATTTTTGGGAGGACACCTATAAAGAGTGGCGCAAACAGGGTCACATAGGCGAACAGGAGAATTTTTCGGAACATTTTGATTTTGACATTAACAGTTGTGGCGGAATCAATATGACAGCAAGGTATGATTTTGAACCGGAGGTAGTGGCAGAGGATGAAGACACTATCACCTATTTTGACGGGAACGGAGCGACACTACGACGCCATAAATTTCACGATACCACACCGGAGCACATTGACTACAAGGTCAAAGACCGCGCCATGTGGGAAGAGTATATTCTCCCCTACCTGACCTTTAATCGTGACAGGATTAACTTCGAGTCGTATCGTGAGTCAAAAGCGCAGGCGCTGAAGAATGAAAAGTTTTTCGTGTTTTCTTTTGCGAATGTATTCGAGCTTTCACATGGTGTTTGCGGTCATGAGAACATGTTGATGAACATGGTGTGGGATCCCGATTGGATTGCCGATATGATGATGCACTTTGTCGACCTTTTTATCGAACATCAAAAAGTATTGTTTGAAGAAGAAGGATTGCCGGACGGAATTTGGTACTATGAAGACCTTGGTTACAAAGGCAGTCCTTTCATGTCCCCACAGATGTACCGCGAAATAGTGATGCCGGCACACAAAAAATATAATGAATTTGTAAAATCGCTCGGACTGCCGATCATAATGCACTCATGTGGATTTGTCGAGCCGTTGCTCCCCGATATCATCAAGACCGGAATAGATTGCTTACAGGTTATCGAGGTGAAAGCCGGCATGGATCTTTTGAAGTTACATAAAATGTACGGCGACAAGATTTCTTTTATGGGCGGCATTGATGTGCGCTGTATGTACGAGAATGACCATGCCAAGATAGATGCCGAGCTGGAGTCTAAAATCCCGACGGTAAAGCAGGGGTACAACTTCTTTTTACACAGTGACCACTCGATACCCAAGACGGTCGAGTATGATACTTATAAATATTTCATGAAAAAAGGTCTGGAGTTAGGCAAATATTAAGAGGCGTAATAGCTTTAAACGAATTAAATGAATGGAAGATCATTTAATCATAAGTGTATTTTTGGAGAGAAGATATGTATAAAGCAAGTTTTAAAGAAAAAATGAAGTATCAATTTGACAATGTGATGTCAAAAGGAACCGGCGCACTGGTTGGCATTTTGTTTATCATTACCGCCATAGTCGTTATTGTTGCCGGATTTGTGGGTTTCTTGCTCGGCGGAGGTGATGTTCGCTCCAACATCTGGCTCAGCATCATGCACACCATCGATGCCGGAACCATCAGCGGAACCGATACCTCAAATCCCGGCTTTATTATTTTAATGTCGCTCGTGACACTTTGCGGATTGTTTGTCACAAGTATTCTCATCGGTATTATAACCACCGGCTTCGAGGAGCGCTTCAATGCCCTGAAAAAGGGCAACAGTAAGGTGATCGAACAAAACCATACCGTCATTCTCGGATTCAATGACAATGTATACACTATAATTTCCGAGCTGGTCGAAGCAAATCTCAACCATAAAAACAGCTGTGTCGTTGTGCTTGCACCGGAGGATAAAGAGTTGATGGAATCCTCCATTCAAGAGCAGATACAAGACCTGAAGACAACACGTGTAATCTGCCGCACCGGCAATATTACCGATGTGCACATGCTAAAACAGTGTTCGGTCGAGCGTTGCCGTTCTGTCATCATAAATGAAAGCCGTGATTTTATAACCACCAAGGCGATACTGACCCTCAACAACTATTTCAGCACAACTCCGAATGAAAATGGTGCACACATTGTTGCTACGGTAAGCGACGGCAAGAATTATGAGGCGGCAGAGATTGCAGGTGAAGGCAATGTTGAACTTATCTTGGTTCAAGATGCGGTTTCACGGATTATCGCACAGACCTGTCGACAGTCCGGATTATCGAATGTTTTGATTGAGCTTTTTGATTATAGTGGAAACGAGCTGTACTTTGAAAACTTCCCGCATCTTGCAGGCAGGAAGTTCAGCGAGGTGGTAAATCTTTTTGAATACTCCGTTGTATTCGGTTTCAAAAGAGGCGATGAAATATTCTTGAATCCCAATAAAGGCATTGTTCTTGAGCAAGAAGACAAACTGCTTCTATTGACAGAAGATGACGGTTTCGCAAAACCGCGTGATGCAGCTCCTGACCTATCATATGTCAAAAATGTTATGGCAGAAGATACCGAAGTGCCTCATCCGGAGAATATATTGATTCTTGGCACAAATAATAAGCTGGAAAAGATTTTGACCGAACTCGATAATTATTTTGATAAAGGATCAAAAATTGTAATTGCCGACAGTGAATTTGCCGAAGACATCGAAGCGATGGCGGCAACTCTTAAAAACACCGCTGTTGAAGTAGAACGTTGTGACACTACAGACCGCGCCTCGCTCAATAGATTGTTGAAAAACGATTTTAATCATGTGCTTCTTTTGAGCGACGACAGCTGTGATACCGAGACATCGGATGCCATTATACTGCTGAAACTTATACATCTTCGTGATATCAGTCAGAAGTCGGGTAAATTCTTTAACATAACCAGTGAAATGAAAAATACAACCAATCAAAAACTTGCAAAGGTTGCAAAGGTGAATGACTTGATTATTGGTTCTAATATCGTAAATCTCATTCTCACACAGATTTCAGAGAATCGTGATCTTTCCACAGTTTTCAAGGAAATCCTACACCCGTATGGTAGCGAGATATATATGCGCCGTGCCTCACAATATGTGAAGCTTGGTACTGAGGTGGATTTCTATGCGATATCCGAGATTGCAACACAACATAACGAGATTGCAATCGGATACAAAAAACAAGACGACAACAGTTTTGAGATAGTCAATAGCCCCCAAAAGTCCAAAAAAGTCAAATTTGGCAAAGATGATTATATCGTAGTGCTTGCCTCTGATTAATGTAGTTATTAAAATGAACACCCCCACAAAATTGCAAAGTGCAGTTTGTGAGGGGTGTTTTATTGAGTTGATTAGCATTTTAGCCGCCAAGATAAACGGTTGCGGCCGCAAGATAACCTATGTAAAGCAGTATTAGTAGCACTCCTTGAAGTCGATAAAAGCGCTTGAAAAAAAGAACCGGCACGATGGCAAGGGCGATGAGAAAGAATGTCATCGGTATATCATAGCGAATCGAGGTCGATGGAACGGCAATGCTCCCGCCCGAGATTACTGAACATATCGGAAGAATCAAACATATATCGATTATGTTTGCTCCGATAACGTTGCCGACCGAGAGACTGTACTCTTTTTTTACAGCCGCTGTTATGGCTGTGATCAGTTCCGGAAGAGAGGTTCCGACTGCAATGACAGTCACGCCGATTACCGCCTCTGATACGCCGAGATAGCGCGCGAGTATGCTACCGTTTTCAACCAAAAGTGTTGCACCATAGATTATTCCGCCACATCCGACAACGAAAAACAGTATATTTTTTGCAATCTCCCCTATGTACGGTTTGGGACGATGCTCTTCGAAGAGTTTATCTCCTGTCGAGGCGGAATACTTTATTCCGGTATAGAAAAAAAGACCTACCAAAGCCACTAAAGGCAAGCTTTCAAAGGTTGTTAGCACTCCGTCAAGCGACAAAAGAAACAATAACACTGTGGCAGCAATCATCATGATGGAATTTATTGTAAAGGTGTTTTTCTTTACAATTCCGGCATAGGTCAACATCGATACCGAAAGTCCGACACCGATGTTCGCCATGACCGAACCAACGGCGTTGCCTGCCGCCATTTCGATGCTGCCGTGATATGTAGCGAGCGCCGAGACCATCATCTCAGGGAGCGTCGTGGCTAGGCTGACAACCGTTGCCCCTACGATGATACGCGGGATTCCGGTCACAAGACTTACCCATCGAGCCGCGTCTACAAAAAGGTCACCGCCCTTGACAATAATGACTATGCCAAGAGCGAAGAGAATTATTGGTGTAATAGAGTCAAACATGTATTATCAGTACCTTTCTGAAAACAGACTTCTATTTTTTGAAAATCCATAACCGAAGTATAGCGGCGAGTTCTCGACTGTATGCCGACAGTACCATAGATTTTGGTAAAGGCGAAGGTGCAAAGCCGACTTTTTCGATTCCATGCATTTTAGCGTATGCAGAGGATCGATAGCAGTGAAAATGGTTTGTGGTTATCAGTATACCGTGCGATAGGTCGACACCATTTTGCTTAAAGAGTAATAATGCGTTTTTTATGTTTGTGTAGGTGTCGGGAGAGTCGGGATCGGTGAGCACATTTTGTTTTGGTACACCAACTTTTATGAGATATCGTTCCATTGCGACCGCCTCGGGAATTATTTCGTTTTTTCCCTGTGAACCGGTAACACAAAGTGTTACATCCTCATGTTTGTTATAGAAATCGACTGCACTGTCTAACCTACGCTTGAGCGTTTCGGACACATTGATTCCATTGAGGCCCGCGCCGAGGACAATTATTGCTTTTTCTGATCCTGTTGCGACATTGAAAGGCAACCTTGATACTACGAACATCATGATGACATAAAGTGCAAATCCAATCCAAAATAGTACAGCAAGCAAAAATCCGATACCGTGTGAACAGTAGGCGTTAACCATATCAAATAAAATGGCATAGCCTATTGCAAGTGTTGTAAGAATATAAATAATCACGGTGCCGAAATTCAGGTTAGAGCGTCGGTAAAGAACCACACTGTTGCTAACCAGAAGCAAGGCTATTACTATAATAATTATTCTAATCATATCAATTTTATACTGATTATTTCAGCAAAACTCAAATTATACTCCATCAAGATCCAATTTCTTTATTTTACGACGATTGAAAATGTCGTACAGCGCCGGTATGAGCAAGAGCGTTAACACGGTGGAATATGAGAGTCCACCGATGGTCACAATCGCCATACCTTGACTCATCTCAGCGCCCAGACCAACACCCATAGCCATGGTGCTCATGGCGAAGATAGTGGTGAGTGCGGTCATGAATATCGGGCGAATTCTGTCCCGTCCGGTTCGCAGTATTGCATCGCGCTTCTCCATTCCCTCTTCACGGAGATGGTTAACGTAATCAACAAATACGATACCGTTGTTGACAACGACTCCGGAAAGCACAAGGAAACCGACCATAGAGGTGACCGACAAGGTTTGTCCGGTTAAAAGAAGTGCCAGAAGACCGCCGGTAAAGGCAAGAGGTATGGTGAAAATTACGATAAACGGTGACAAAAGGCTTTGGAACTGAGCCACCATAATAAGATAAATAAAAACTATGGCTAGCGCTAGCATCAAAACGAGATCCGACATAGTATCGATGATAGTCTCGTTTTCTCCGCTGACCTCGATGACATAGCCTTGTGGCAGTTCATAGTCCGCCATCAATTCGTCTATCTCTCGACCAACTATGCTAACATTGTATCCTTCGGCGATAGTTATTGACACGTTTTTGGTGCGAGACTGATCGTCACGGGAGATGCTCTCCGGGCTTTTTGCGTTTGATATGGAGGCAACTTCAGAAAGCAGGACATCACGTTCCTCCTCTTCCCCGTCGTCATTTTCAACCATTTTGGTTGCCACAACTATGTCGTCTAATGTATCTGTAGTGGTGAATACTGATGGGATAATTATAGCCGACATGTCGTTGTCGCCAAAAGTCAGCGTGGTGGAAGTGGTTTCTTCAATTAATGAATCGTTGACTATTTGGAATATCTGCGCGATGGTGAGTGAGTATTCCGCCGCCTTGGAAGGATCGACCGTTACGCGCAGTTCATCCTCCTGTTGACCGCTTCCGTCCGATATTTCCTCTATACCCTCAATATCTGATAATGTGTTTTTGATGTCGGTTGCAACCTGTTGCAGCGTGTCGAGATCATTTCCCTTGACGGCGATGGTGATGCCATCTCCACTTAGTGCACTCATGTCCATATTGCTTTCGGTGATGGTGAGGTATTCCTCAAATCCGGGCGTCAAGTCGCGGATTTGAGGTGTAACTTCAGTGCCGGTGATACCGGAATCTTCATCCAGTACGACGTTGAATGATATAGAGTTACTTCCACCGCCAAAACCCATCATTGCGGTGGAGGCACTTCCTCCATTATATGAGACGCTGACCGTAGTTACCCCTTCGATAGATCGAACCGAGGCTGCAATTTCTTCTGCCTTTTCGATAAGCACTTCTTTTTCTGTGTCGTCCTCCATTGCAAGCGTCATCTGCATCTGGGTGGATGACATGGAGGGGAACAGCTCCAGCGGCATGTTTATAAGGCTAAGCATAGTACCGACAAATAATCCGGCAGATAAAAGAATAACGATGTATTTGTGCCGCAGGTTGAAACGAAGCACTTTTTCATATACATTGACAAAGGCGTCGAATAGCTTGTGTTCTTTTTGAACATTGGAACGAAGCATTGAAGATGCCATGGCGGGAACGACAGTCATGGCAACTAAAAGACTGGAAAAAAGTGAGTATGCAATAGTAAGTCCCATGTCCTGAAACAGCTGGCGTGAGATACCGTCGGTAAACACTATAGGCAGGAACACGCAAACAGTGGTTAAGGTCGAGGCGAAAATAGCACCGCCGACCTGTGAAGCACCGGCAACAGCCGCCTTGGCACGGCTGTATCCCTCTTTGCGAAGTCGATAGATATTTTCAATTGCAACGATACTGTTATCCACCAACATTCCGACACCGAGTGCAAGTCCTGAAAGTGAGATGATGTTAAGTGTAACATCGGTGAAATACATCAAAACGATGCTGAGAAGCAGACTGAGTGGGATAGAGAGTCCGATAATGAAGGTGGGGCGGATATCCTTTAGGAACACAAGAAGAAGGATGAGTGCGATAATACCGCCGTAGATAAGGTTGCTCATTACACTATCGATGACAAGATCAATATAGATCCCCTGATCCATCAGCATGTCGATATGCAGAGCGGTATCGAGTTCCATAGCCTCGGCAATCGCACTGTTCACATCGTCCGAAACTTCTGATGTAGAGGCAATGCTGGATTTTTGAATAGATATAATAATAGCAGAGTTGCCGTTCACACGAATATAACTGTCGTCGCTGTTGTCGGAAATCACGATGTCAGCAACGTCTTTTAGATATATCGGATCAACCCCTTCAAGCCCCATGTCGAGAAGTAGTAGGTTTTTTACCGAATCAAGATCAGAGAACTGTTCCCCTACCTTGACGGTTAGCTCTCCATCGGTACCGGTGACATATCCGGCCGGCATCGAGAAGTTTTGAGCCATTAATATTCCGGAAAGTGCCTCCTGCGATACCAATTGATCTATGTTGGCACTTTTCAGAGCTTCATCTCTTGCCGTCTCGAACTCGTTTAGTCCTTGATCAATTTCGTCTTGCAGTGCACGAAGTTCCGTTTCGGTCACAGTGAGTTCCGAGGTGGTAGCCATCTTTCCCGATTCCATCTCAATATAGGCAGCCTCCAACTCGGCAACAGAGGAGTTGAGCTGCGAGATGATGACATCCGAGGCGGCAATGTCCTGTTTTAACCCCTCGATCTCATTTTTTAGATTGTTAACTTCGGTTGAGACGACATTAGCATCGGCCGTTGTGATTAGCGATGAAACGATTCCGAGCTGTGAAAGTTGAGAGTTGAGTGCGGCAAGCGAGGTCTGCATCGTTGCAATCAGCTGGGTTGCAGTCATTGCGCCTGCCGATGGATCACTTTTTATAAGGGTGTCAATGGTAGTATACATCAAAAACTCGTTCGGTTGTGATGTAGGGTCGGGCGGTCCGGCAGAAGGTCCCATGACACTCAAAGCATCATAAACCTGTTGCAAAGTTATTGATGAGAACAAAGGATTGGCTTCGATTGCTTTCAAGAAATCAATGGTGGATAATATTCCAAACTTGCCCTCTAGAACCTCGAGCTGCAATTCTTTTATTTGTTGAAGTGATTCGAGTGAAGTCTTCTCTGAAATTAGTGCCTGAAGCTGAGCAACGGCCGAGTCGATTTGTGCACCTGCCGCCGCCAATTGATCAAAAGCTTCTTTTTGAGCGCTGTCCAGTTCGTTAAGACCTGTGTCGACCTCTGACTGAGCCGATTCCAGATCAAGTTGTGTTTCGTATAGGTCAGAATCGATAGTGTTGAGAATGTTTGCATTGATATTATCTATTTTGAGTTGGTTGAGACGAATCTCTACTCGGTCGGTAACCTCGCCCGAGACGTCGACCGAGGCCACCCCTTCAACTCTTTTGAGATATGGCACCAACTCGTCGTTCACGTATTTAGTCAGTTCCTTGATGTCCATGCCGTCATAATTAACGGTCAATGTCTGGATTGGGAGTGAATCAGGATTTATTCTAAGAAGAATCGGTGGTTGTACCGTGTCTTCGAAATATCCCGAGACCATATCAATGTTGGCGCTTAGGTCTAACATTACTGAATCCATATTAACGCTGTCACTAAATTCCAGTATTACCATACTCATGTTTTCGGCGGAAATACTGCTGACACTGTTCAGGCCATTGACGGTGGAAACAGCCTGTTCGATCGGTGTGGTTACCGCCGTCTCGACTCTTTCGGGGCTGGCGCCGGGATATACGGTCTGCACCACCACATAAGGAAGCTCAATAGTAGGCAGAAGATCGGTCTTTAAATCTAAAAAAGACACTACGCCCAGTACAAGCACGAGCATAATGCCGACGAAAACCGTATATGGCTTTCGAACACTGTATTTTATCATGAAATGTCCCTTACCGTTGGTTTGAATTGTTGGGGAAAAAATATTGCAAGCCCCTATATTGAATATTATAATACAAATATAGTGAACTTGCAATAGGATATGCACAATATTTAGTATTTACACGGGGTGTCAATACTATTATGAGTATGTATACACTATTTAATACTGTTTTCAAGCAGAAATTTTTTAAATTCATCAAAAGGCAGAGGTTTCGAAAATACAAAACCTTGAATATGTTCACAGCCGCATGATTTTAGGAATTCAAGCTGTTCAAGGCTTTCTACGCCCTCAATTACCGAGACGCGATCGGTTGCCTTTATTCCGTTGATAAGATGCTCAAAGAAGTTTTCGTTTTGTGCAGTGGTGGTCGCAGCAAGGAGCAGACTACGGTCAATCTTAATAACGTTGACAGGGAGATTGAGAAAGGTGCTCATATTTGAGTAATCCACACCAAAATCATCAAGTTCAAACACAAAACCAATTTTTTGCATCTCTTCCATGACATGTTTCACCGATTTTGCATCCGATATAAGGGTACGTTCTGTGATTTCAATCTTGATCATTTTTGGCGGGATATTGTATTTGTCAAGGATTGAGGTCACTCTTTCCAGAAGATCGTCCTGCAAAAATTGTATATAAGGGAAATTAATTGAAATTGACTCGAGCGTGCAAGTTTTTCCTTGCTCGTCGATCAATTCACGAATATGGGAGCAGGTCTTCTCAAGAATTATGTAGGTCATCTTTATGATGAGGCGAGTATTTTCGGCTATGTCGATGAATTCACCGGGATAAATCAGTCCACCAGCACCGTCTTTCATTCTGACGAGTGCCTCTGCCTGAGAGAATGTATCATGTTTAGTAGAAAAAATTGCCTGATAGTGAACTTCAAAGCCATCATTTTCGATTGCTTCTTTTAACCGCTGCACCATCTCGTTACGCGCCCTCACCTTTTCGCCGATTGTGGTATCATAGAGAAAGTTTGATTCACCTGAATTTTCTTTGAGGGTGCGAATAGAATAGTCGGTTGCAGATATCAATGCACGTACATTGGAACCAAAGTCGGGAAAATCCACACGACAGTATAGGACGTCAAGATCCAGCTCATACCCGTCAACAATAAAAGGCTCATCGAATTCTGCAATTAGTTTTTCAAGTTTGTTGTGTTCCTGTGCGCCATGTTTTTTTATTAACACCGCAAACTCATCACCGTTATAGCGAAAAGAGTCAAAATATCCGAAATAATGAGCAACTCGAGATGCAATATATTTTAGTACCTTATCGCCCGATTCAAGACCCTGACGTTCATTGACACTTTTAAAATTGCGGATACTGATTACATAGAGTGAGAAGCGTTCATTTCGACTGGCAAGGCGTCCAAGGATAAACATGAGCGCCATTCTGTTTGAAAGACCGGTTAGTTTATCGGTAGATTTGCTAACATTTTGAATATAGAGATGCACGACCAATACTCCGGCCACCGAGGCAATTCCGGTGAGAGTGAGGTGAGGTTGATAGTACTGTACAAACGAAATACCGAGTACAAGCATAAGATTTATGCACAGGACTAAGAGTGTGCCGCGATTTGCACTGCGGTGGTTAATGACAGAAATAAAGACGGTGGAAACGGCGAAGAAAACCGTTAAATAAAACGCAATCTGGAATAACGGACCTCGAACATAACCTTCATTAACGTCAATGTAAAAAATTAGGTGATGAAAATAATTTGCTAGCACCCAAATAACATAACAACCATATGGGATTATTGCTCCCTTTACTTTTTTCGAAGTTTTCTCTTCATCGCTGTGATTTTCAGTTAAGGAGATGGCGTATAGCAGACAGAAAAATGCAGGTGTGGGAGTAATAAGAAAGTAAAGTATATTGACAAACTCTGTGATACCATACGGAATAATGTTGAAATACTCTTGAATCATTTGGGTGGAAACGATGGTTACGCATATCAAAACAAAGGTAGCATAATACATGTACCGCAGGAGTTTGTATCTTAATGTTCTGGATTCGTAGTCACGGAAAAAACTAAGCAAAACAACTATAATGATTGCTAAAGCCGAGTATTCCGCAAGCAACACATATTCTTCACTCATGCTTGATTTCCTTTACGTTGATATGCTTCAATTTCCTGTGGTTGATATTTGTTATGAATTTCTTTATCGTATATAGTGAATGTGTTTTTGCCACTATTTTTTGATGCATACATAGCAAGGTCGGAAAGGTGCAATAACTTCCCATATTCTTGTGCATCTTTTGGCGCAATTGAAACGCCTATACTGGTTGAAATTTCAATTTTAACACCATTATCGGCAACATAGACTTTATTTAGTTTTTTACATATTGAATCGGCTTTTGACTTGACTAAATCAAGATTTTCATCGCCGACCATAAATATAACAAATTCGTCTCCGCCAAGACGAGCGATAATATCTTTTGATCGAAACAGACTTTTCATTGCTTCATGCAGTTCACACAATACCTTGTCGCCGTAAGCGTGACCCATATTATCGTTGATGCCTTTAAAGTTGTCGAGATCAAACATGAAAACAGTGCCTACACCGTTATTTTTAAGGTGTTCCGAAATATGTTTTCTTGCACCTTCTTTATTATAGGCTCCGGTCAACGGGTCATGCTCCGCTTTTATACGTAGTGCAATCTCCTGTTCTTTTTCGGCCTGGATTTCATCGGCGGTACAGATGGCAGTGATGTCTCCGGTAATTTCGTTCATTGAGGAAACTACGTTCATACGATGCCAAAGATAGACCCTTTTACCGGGTTGGTCATTGCTTTGATATGTTGTTCGGTAGTCGTATGTAAGCTGCGTCACGCCATTATTGAAATATTCAACAATTTTAGCAGGGGTGTACTCTGATACAATCGGAATATCTTCATGATAAACGTATTGTGCGGAATTTGCAAGGTAGTACTGGGAGTAAGGCGGGAGATTCTCGATCGGCTGTTCCTTTTTATTAATGATAAATCTAGTAACTATGTCACGGGTACAGTTGATCTCCATGAAAATGTCTGCAAGGTTAAAGAGGGCAAGTTGCAAACTCTTGTCTTTGTCGATCTTGTTTTCCAGTTCCGCATTGATAGATTTATATTTTTGAAAGATAATGATTCTTATGGTAGCGAATAACGCTGCGTAGAACATTATCAGTAGGAATAGAGGCAGTAAAATTTGCTGCATATTTAGCAGTGGTATATCAGTATTGATGTTGAAAATCAAACTGTTAATTACGGCATAAAGTGAAAGCAATACAGTAATTATCGCAAGAAAGCCAATGAGGTTTATATTCTCTACAATCGCACTGAGGTATTTTGGAGGAATGCTGTATGTGAAAATCAGCAAAACGACAATATGAACCGACAAGGATGTGACTGTGAAAATGAAAAAGCTGTCCGGATCATTTAGTATATGGTTCATCGACACGCCTTGAGTTATGGCGGTTATCGATAGGATTATAGATCGAATTGCGAAGGCATGAAGATACACTCCGGTAATTCCGGTCAATATTCCGAGAGGATAAACACGAAACAGAATGGCCATTTCGCCTAGAAAAACCAGCATAGAAATCAGGTAGCTTTCCCATGAGAAAGCGCCTAGCACTGAGTAGGCATAACAGCCAAGTGAAGCATTGATTGATGCAATAACAATTAGCCATAGTGTGTAGTGTTTAGTTTTACCAAATACACGGCCTAATAAATTTATTGAAATAATAGTATGTATAAATATTAGTATAAAAACAATAGCATCTTTCACATCGCCTCCGGTCTCATATTCAGAGAGTGTTGTTCAAATATATCTCATTATACCATTTTATTTATTGTTAGTAAAGGAAAATATACCACAAAAAGTTTACCAAAAATTGTACATTCAAAATAAAGAAAGATGAATGTGTTGACAAAACTGAAAAATTTCTTTATAATATTATTGTTGTCGCCGCTGTGGCGGAATTGGCAGACGCAAGGGACTTAAAATCCCTCGGTAGAAATACCGTACCGGTTCGATTCCGGTCAGCGGCACCACTCGTCGCAAACTATGCTTAGTTTGCGACGTTTTTCTTTGAAAAACCTCGCACCACCCGCTCCGTTGCTCCTCGTCATTCCGCCCAAAGTCTCGCTCGGGTTTTTTGTTCGGTTGTAAACGCCCTCACGACACAAACCTGTCGCTAACAACTTTGTACGGCCCGCGCTGAAATCAGTTGACTTATATAAAAATGCTTTACTCACTCGTCGTGCACTCTTTTTGAGTTCGTGACGTTTTTTCTTTGAAAAAATCGCTCATTCATTTCGTCGCTCATCTTTTTCCGCCCCAAGACGTCTATTTATCGGTTGCAGCTTGTAAGCACACCGTTTTACGTCCGATTAATTTCCATAAACTCTTTGAAGATCCCGCCGATTGGACAGGCCGTGCCCTCATTATCGGCTTCAAAGCACATTCCTTGAGGGTATTTTTCTACCGAGAGTCCTTCGTCGTTGTACAGCTTTTTTAACCTTTCAACAAAACTCCAGCATAGTTCAATTTGTTCCCAGCTTGAAAACCATGTATTGTCGGAACTGATTGCGGCATATAATAGACGCTCATAAGCCTCCGGTGTATTCATTCTGAAAACTATATTGCAACTCTGGCAAAAATCCATGCTTGCACGGATAACCTTGTTGCTCTCGCCCGGTTCTTTTATGTTAAATTCGAGATACACGCCTTCAGTCGGCTGCACCTTAAATGTAAGAGTATCGGGTGACACACCCTCATCTGCCGTTTTGAAAACTACAACAATGTTCATCTCTTTTTTTGACATTTTTTTGCCGGTCAAGAGGTAAAAAGGTACTCCGTCAAAGCGCTCACTATCGACATACAACTTCATACAGGCTAAAGTTTCTGTCTTTGACTCTTTATCGACGCCATCTTCTTTTAAATACCCATCATATTGCCCTAAAAACAGCATATTTTCAGCCTTGTTGACAGTACGCAATCTTTTCATTGCATCTGCCTGTTTTTGCTTTATATCGGCAGAGTTTTTTGGTTCATCCATCGCAACCAAACTTAGAATCTGCATCAAATGGTTTTGCACCATATCCTTTAGAGCACCGGCTTTGTCATAGTAGCCGGCACGTGTTTCAACTCCTAACTCTTCACAAGCGTATATTTTTATATGATCAATATAATCTTTGTTCCAGCAAGCCTTAAAAATACTGTTTTTAAATCGAATTGCCAGAATGCTTTGCACCATTTCCTTGCCAAGATAGTGATCGATGTGCAAAATGTTGTCTTTTCCAAAGCATTTAATCAGTTTGTCACTGATACTTTTAGCCTCTGAAATTGTTTCTCCAAACGGTTTTTCAATTATGATTTTTGGAGAACCGATGCAAGGCAGTGAGATAATTCCATCACTTATTGTATTGAAAAAGCGAGGAGCTACGGCATAATAAAACAATTTTTCACTGGAATCTCCATTACAAAAAATGTCAGCAAGTTTTTTGTATTCGCTAATTTCGGTAAAATCCATCTTAAGGTAAGTTATACGTTTTGCAAACTCGTTAAAAACCACATCGTCATACTCACTTCTTATCGAAGTTTTTATCCATGATTTTGTGTTTTCGATGAACGATTCATTTGTAAAATCTCTCCTGCCGATAGCGATAACGCGATCGCCTTTGTTTAACTTTTTGCTTTCTGACAACATATATAATGCCGGCATTAGCTTGCGATATGACAAGTCGCCTGTTGCACCAAATATTGTGATTATCTTAGATGTTGTTCCAATCATGATGACTTGCCCCCTTTTGGTCTGTACGCTCGAACTTGTGTGCGCCAAAATAATCACGTTCTGCAGCAATTAGGTTTGCCCCCAATTGCTGCGAAGAAAGCTGATCTAAATACGTGAGAGCAGAAACAAAACAAGGGATCGCAAGTCCTTGGTTCATTGCGGCCAAGGTAACTCGACGTAGTTTTGGCAAGTTCTCTTTAATCTTTTCAACCATTTTGGGGTGAGTTAAGAAGTTCTTGTCACAGTCGCCGTTGTCAAAAATCCACATTAGCTCGTCTAAAAGATTTGCCTGTATAATACATCCTGCCCTGAAAATTTTTGCAATTTCCGAAAGATTAAACTGTTCACCAAAACTATCCGAAGCAACTTTCATCATTGCAAAACCCTGTGCATAAGCCACAATTTTGCAAAGAATATACGCTCCGAACAGATCATCTTTATCGGCGGGAGTTGTTGAAGTACCGCGGAAGCCAAAGAGATGCTTTCCAAAAAAATCACGCTCAAATGCAAGGTTCGATGTGTTCCTTGCATCGACCGATGCTTGAATAGTGGATACGTTGACCAACAATTCAAGTGCACTCTGACAAGTCCACTGTCCTGTTCCCTTTGCGCCAACTTTATCTGCAATTTTATCGATAAGATTGCTACCGTCCGGCTCTTTTTCCGATAACACAGCGTTTGATATCTCGACCAGATAGCTTTTTGCCTCAGTTTGGTTCCAATCGGCAAACATATCGGCCATATTATCACAAGAAAATCCATACAAGATAGAACCGATTAAATATACTTCAGCAAGCATCTGCAGGTCGGCGTATTCAATTCCGTTGTGAACCATTTTAACAAAATGTCCCGATCCGCCTTTTCCGATAAATGCCACACAAGGATCATTATCTTTTTTTGCCGATATCGCCTCTAAAAAAGGTGCTAATTTAGGATATGCCGACTCATTTCCACCGACCATAATTGACGGGCCGAGCAGAGCACCTTTTTCTCCACCCGATACTCCTATTCCAAAGAAAATAATTCCGGTCTTTTCAATCTCATCGCATCTTCTTATTGTATTTTTATAGTAGGAGTTTCCGCAATCGGCCAAAATATCACCGCTATCCAGCATAGGTAACAGAGCCTTGATTTGATTATCCGTAACAGCACCGTCCGGCAGCATGAGGATTATCTTTCTCGGACTTTCCAGGCTGTTTACAAATTCCTCAAGCGTTTCGCAGGCGTCAAAGTTTTTTTCAACTTGATCTTTTAAGCTTTTAGTCACTTCAAAAGTTCGGTTAAACCCACTGACACGGTATCCACGGCTCAAAAAATTCTTGGCAAGCGCCTTCCCCATTGTTCCAAGACCGATAACGCCAATTTGGTTTTTCATGATCCAGTCCCCTTCTGTTTGTATGTATTGTTTGTTTGAGTATTAGAATCTGCTATTTTATGACAACTGAAATTGCCTCCGGAATATTCACTTCACAGACCATGTCTTCAATTTTTCCGTTGCTAAGGTTAAATACGCACAAATTATCACTGTCGCGGTTTACCGTCAACAAGAACCGATCAGAATAAATCATGAAATCTCGAGGATGTTTGCCGCCGCTTTTCTTGATTTGAAAAAGCTCCGGAATGCCGTTTGAGACATTAAAAACACTTATACTGTCATCCCCACGCGTCGAGACATAGAGCAGTTTTTCATCTGCGCTCAGGCGAACTGCCGCAACAGCATTGTTTTTATCGTACTCGATGACTTCAGTGGTGTTTAGTATTTCAAGGGTGTCTGTTTTTATGGTGAACACCTCTGCGCTGAGTTCCGATACCAGATAAAGAAGTTCATGGTTTCTCAAGAAAACCCCATGTCGTACTCCCGAACCTTTCGGGAATTTCATTTCCGCTTTTTTATTTAGATCATAGTCAAGAACATACATTTTATCCAAATTCAAACATGGGATATATAGAAGTTTGCCATCCGATAAAACTTGATGTGCTCCTGCACCGTTGCCAAGCTCAAGTGTTTTGAGGTGCTCTAGTTTTCCGTCAATAAAGGAGAGTTTTGCTATTTCACCGCTATGATAGTTGGCGGTATAAATATAATCACCAAATTTTGCAATGTGGCAAGAATCAGATTTTTCATATCCGATTTTATCGACAACGTTACCATCAAAATCAAAAATCGCTATACCGGCATTCTCTTCAAACTTGCAGATTGTATAAAGGTATTTTTCGTCTAAAAAAATATACTTTGGAGATGAAATTTCTGCAAAGAGTCTCTGGTTTAAAATTTTTCCGCTGTCTTCGTCCAGCTCGAAGCTATATATTCCTTTACTCTTGCCGGTTGTGTATGTTCCGATAAACCCTTTTTTCATGGCAACTCCGATTTTAATTAATTCACACATAATAATCGACATTTTATACAGATGATTCTAACACACAACGACTAATAAGTCAATTTTACCTATTGAATGTATCAAGAAATTATAGGTGGGCAAAATCCTCTACTAACTTAAAAAAAAGGCGGCTACAAAAGTAACCACCCATAATCTATTTATTTATAATACAGTAACTTCGTCGGTCACTATACGATAGTATTTATTACCGTTTTCATCATATGGCTCGAAAGATCCAATAACAGTAATCTGCGTCCCCTGCTCCGGCAGCTCGTTTTCGGAAGTATCGAAAAACTCAAGTCCTTGGGGACAACAACCCGTTGCGTCATTAATAATTACAAAGTTATAGGTTGTATCTGTGACTTCGTAATACTGCGATTGTAAAGTTCCGACAAGTTTGATAACCTTGCCGTCATAGGCCTGAGGATCGGACAGAAAGTCATATACCTGTGCATATATCATCGAGCTGCTCATGGCGGTAAGGTCAATGTCAACACCATTCTCGGCATTGACTTGCGCATCAACTTGGGTAGCTTCCTCCCGAGCGCAGGCAAAGAGTGTTATGGAGAGTAAAGCAAGCAACAAAAAAACAGCAACTTTTTTTATCATAGTACACCTTTAGGGTAGTTTAAGAACGTTTTAGTGCGGCTGTCGGAAAGGACAGTGCAAATATGGCTATGTTTACAGCGACGATGGTAGAGCCGACAGGAGTGCCGGAGATAATCGATATTAGCATACCCATCACCGCGCAAAAGACTGAAATTACGGCCGACGAGACTATGACCGCCTTAAAATTGCCGAAAATACGCATCGAAGACAGTGCGGGAAACACTACAAGTGCCGATATTAAAAGCGATCCAACGAGATTCATGGCAATAACTATTACGGCAGAAACTGTTATTGCAAGTAAAAGGTTATAGGCTTTTACCTTTACACCTGTCGCCTGCGCAAAAGTTTCGTCAAATGTCACGGCAAATATTTTGTTGTAAAACAGCACAAACACTGCAATCACAAAGAGTGACAATACTGCGCTGACCACGACATCGACGGTGGTTAATGTCAATATTGAAGTGGATCCGAAAAGCGTGGTACAAACATCTCCTGCAAGATTGGTAGAAACCGGAAAGATGTTGAGAAGTAGGTATCCGATTGCGAGCGAGCCGACCGACATCATCGCAATGGCGGCATCGCCGTTTATTTTTGCGTTTTGGCCTATCTGAAGCAATATTACAGCACAGATAGCGGTGATTGGAAACACCAGCAAGCTAACATTAGCAACGCGGAGTACCGAGGCGATGGCGATGGCTCCAAATGCAATGTGTGATAGACCGTCACCAATGTATGAAAGGCGCTTGAGCACAAGTGTCGCTCCGAGCAATGAGGAGCAGAGTGCCACCAGTACGCCGACTACAAAGGCATAGACCACAAACTCATATGAAAAATAAAGCTGGAGGTCTGAAATAATTTTACTCAATGCACTCACCCCTTGTAAAAGAAATATAGTTCGACTTTGTTAAAAATTTTGTTTCATTGTCATTTAGTGTCAATACATGTTTGCAAAAAGGCAAGGCACTTTCAATATCATGGGTGATCATTATTATAGTTATTCCCTCTTCGTTCAAGATTTTAATGATCTCGTAGAGTTCATTTGTCGACTCGACATCAAGTCCGGCCGTAGGTTCATCGAGTAATATCATCTTAGAGGTAGCGCAAAGGGCTCGTGCAAGTAGAACACGTTGTTGTTGACCGCCCGATAGTTTGCTGTAACTTTTCTTTTTAAGTTCTGCAATCCCAATTTTCTCCAGCATTTGCATTGCAAGTTGCTTTTCCTCACTATTATAGAAAAATCGTCTGCCATGCTTATTTATGTTTCCGGACATGACCACTTCGAACACCGAAGCCGGAAAGTCTTTTTGAATCTGTGTTTGCTGTGGCATATAACCGATGTCGGTTGTCTTTAGAGAATCGCACATGTCAATGCTGCCTCCAATAGGTGGCAAAAGACCAAGTATCGTCTTGATTAGTGTGCTTTTTCCGGCTCCGTTTTGTCCGATGACACATAGGTAGTCACCGGAAGAAACGGTAAAGTTTATTCCGGATTGTACGACGTTGCTGTCATAGCCTACCGATAGGTTGTCGCAGATAAACTGTTTCAAGTTGTGTTCAATCCTTTCCCGGTTATAAAAACTATCAAATTGTTAGCCACAGACATGCAATTTGTTATCCCAAAAGCGCGGTTGACAAAACAGCGAGATTGTCTTCCATTATAGAAATATAGCTAACGCCTTTTGTGATGTCATCTGCCGTTACCGACTGCATCGAGTTTATTGTCAGAATATCGCCCGATTTGTTGTTGCTGTTTTGTATTATTGTTCTGGCAAGATCTTCCGAGGCACCGTCGATTATCATGACTTGATCTAACGCCAGTTCATCAAGTTTTTCTGATAGGAAGATTACAGTCTCAAAGCTCGCCTCAGTTTCGGCGGAACAACCCGGAAATGCTGCATAATAGGATATATCGTAGTCATCAACAAGATATCTGAACGGGAAACGATCGGCAAATAGTAGTGTATCGCGTCCGGAACCCTCTACAGTTTCAGCATATAGTGTATTAAGTTCGTATAGTTCGGTTATATACGCTTCAGCATTTGCATCATAGGCATCGGCATTGTCAGAATCAGATTGTTTTAGTTGCTCGGTAAGATACGTTACAATTAAAGCTGCGTTCTCGAGTGAAAGCCAGATGTGTTCGTCATAGACCACTTCGCCATCATGTGTGTGAACATCATCTTCATGGTCGTGATCTTCGTGGTCGTGCGCCTCTTCTTCATGGTCGTGATCTTCGTGGTCGTGCGCCTCTTCTTCATGGTCGTGATCTTCGTGGTCGTGCGCCTCTTCTTCATGGTCGTGATCTT
>CAYJJX010000012.1:0-66432 GCA_964370605.1 uncultured Oscillospiraceae bacterium
TCAATAATGCCCTCCGTCTCACCGAAGTCCACCGTAGCCGTCACGGTCAGCGGCTCCGCCGTATCTCCGATATTATAGGTCACATCCTCCGGCGCTTCAAAGGAGTATTCCCCCAGCGACTCGGCACAGGACGAGAGTGTGAACAGTGCGGCAATCAGCACCGCCAAAAGCAGTGCAAGCCTGAATTTTGTTTGCTTTGTTGTTGATGATGTTTTTTTCATATCGCCCCTTTATTTTAACATTAGTTTTTCTAAGCAACTATTTTATAGCTTTCGGTTTGCACTCTTTAGTGTAGCCCTAAAATATGCCAATGAATGTTTTATATTTTATTTATATTGTGTTATTATATCATATTTAATATACTATAAGCAATGTTTTTTTGCAAAATAATAGTATGGAACTGTTGCAATTTTGCCACAAAAGTGTGTATATGTGATAACCGTGTAGTATAACAAGTTTAAGGCTTCCGATTTTTCGTTCGTCGGAAGCCTTTTTTATAATGTTATTTTGTTATATTTTATTTCGGTTCTCAGGAGATGTTTCGTCCATCGGTGTTGTTGTCAAATTTCTGACGCCTTGTTTGATGAATTTTTTCATCTTTAATCTCCGGCTACTTTCAACTATCCTACTCAAATAGTGGGCACAAAAAAAGTAATACGATCAAAAATATTCATCAATTCTTACTGCCCATAGTACGCATTTTCACCGTGCTTGCGAAGATAATGTTTGTCGAGCAGTTCCTTTTGCATCGACGTCAGTGACGGGACAGCATTTTTACAGTGCCATGCCATAAATGCAACCTCTTCCAGCACCACTGCATTATGCACTGCGTCCATAGCATCTTTACCCCAACTGAACGGCCCATGACTGTACACCACCACCGACGGGACGCTACTCGGTTTTATCGCTCGCTTTGTGAATTCTTCTACAATGACTACGCCCGTCTCGTGCTCATATTCACCGCCTATCTCGTCCGACGTCATCTTTCGAGTGCAGGGTATCTCACCATAAAAATAATCACCGTGCGTCGTTCCAAGTGCCGGTATCCCTTGACCCATCTGTGCAAAAATCGTCGCCCAGCGACTGTGGGTGTGAACTATGCCGCCGATGTCGTCAAATCTACGGTATAATTCAAGATGTGTCGGAGTATCGGAGGACGGTTTGAGTTGCCCTTCCACCGTCTTGCCGCTCTCAAGTTCTACCACCACCATATCATCAGATGTCATGTCGTCATATTCTACTCCACTTGGCTTTATCACGACAAGACCTTGCTCTCGATCTATTGCAGAGACATTACCCCACGTGAATGTGACAAGATTATGTTTCGGTAATAATAAATTCGCCTCAAACACCTTCTGTTTCAACTGTTCTAACATAGAATAGATCCCTTACTTCATTTTCCATACGATATCGGCAAGGAATAACTCCTGCTCAAATCGCTCTACCGTGGTGTCCTTTCCGATACGAACAAATTCGATATCGAAAATATTGCAAAAGTCTTTCATCTGTTCGGCGCTCACGTCATAGCTAAGCACAGTGTGGTGGGCACCGCCTGCGTGTATCCAACACTCGATGCCGGTATACATGTCGGGAAGCACTTTCCACATCACCCTTGCAACCGGAAGATTAGGCATCTCCATCGTCGGTTTTACACACTCGATCTCTTGACAGATCAGTCGCAACCTGCCACCCATGTCGACAAGGGAAACCGCTATCGCATCACCCGCTTTGCCCTCAAACACAAGACGTGCCGGAGGTTCTTTTCCTCCGATTCCGAGCGGATTCACTTCAATTCTTGCCTTGTCTGCCGCAACACTTGGGCAAACTTCCAGCATATGTGCACCAAGACTGAGTTCGTTGCCTTTTTCAAGATGATAGGTATAATCCTCCATGAACGAAGTGCCGCCGCTTTTCCCCTCGCTCATCGCCTTCAAAATCGATGTCATTGCAGAAGTTTTCCAGTCTCCTTCACCGGCATATCCATAGCCCTGTGCCATCAGGTTTTGACTGGCAAGACCGGGCAGCTGCTTCATGCCGTAAAGATCCTGAAAGGTATTAGAAAACGCCTTGCAACCCTCTTTATCAAACAGGGTCTTCATCGCTATCTCTTCACATGCTTGATATTTTATTGCCTCTAAATCGCTGTCTTGAAAACTGTATTTTTCACGGTATTCCGCTAACTTCTCTTCAATTTGCGTGTCGGTAACCTTGTCCATGGTGTCGACCAGTTTGCCCACCGGCCAGGTGTTTACCTGCCAGCCGAGCTTTGCCTGCACCTCCACTTTATCACCCTCTGTGACCGCAACTTCACGCATGTTGTCGCCAAAACGCATGACCTTCAGCTCTTTGGAAAAAGCCACGCCATAAGCAACTCTCATCCATTCACCGAGGCGGTTTTGCAATTCTTTATCCTGCCAATATCCGGCGATAACCTTTCGCTTGGAACGAAGACGAGCGCCTATGAACCCGTGTTCCCTGTCGCCATGCGCTGCCTGATTGAGGTTCATGAAATCCATGTCGATCTCGTCATTTGGAATCTCGCGATTGAACTGAGTTGCAAGATGGCACCACGGTTTTTGTAGACTAGCAAGTCCATTTATCCACATTTTGGACGGCGAAAAGGTATGACACCATGTCACAATACCGATACACTCATCATCGAAATTCGCCTGTTTAATTGTTTCGGTGACGTCTGAGTTTGTCTTGGCGGTGAGTTTGTAGACCATCTCACAAGGGAGATTCCCGCTGTCGTTCATGATTTTTGTCATTTCGGCAGCACGCTTGTCCACCGTGCCGAGCACCTCATCGCCATACAAAAATTGACTGCCTACCACGAACCATATTTTTTTATTTTTTATGCTCATACTCACTCCTACTCTTTCTGCAAATCGTGTTCAATTTCAATGCGTTTCTTTTGGGTCAAATAGAAATTTATTAGTTGATTATTATCATTTTAATTCATTGTTATCAATTGCGCAACATATAAAGCAAAAATAATTTTACAAATCTTCGATGCTTTTTTCGGTTGCGCCTCATGGTGAAGTATTTTCAACATTCCCTTCCCTTTACTTCGCGCATATCACAGACTTATACTGTTCCTGCTAAATTTCAGTTGAACTCTGAAATTATTTCTTTAAGCAATCCAGAAATAGGTAGCTTTTGGGGACATACTTTTTCGCACTTTTTACAGGAAATGCAGTCTTCTGGTTTTTGTCCGCTCGGTAATAAATTATACATCATTTTTGTTACATTATCATTTTTTAACCTTCGATTCTCATTTGCAATTTTAAAGACACGCGGTATATTTATATTTTTAGGACATCCCTCTATACAGTATTCGCATGCAGTACATGGTATTTGATTAGAACTGTTCAGTATTTTAACCACTTCCTCAATGGCCTGTCTTTCATTGCCAGAAAGCGGCTTGAAGTCTTCGAATGTTTTTAGGTTGTCATCAACATGCTCTTCATTCGACATCCCACTCAATACGACACCAACTCCCTCTAAAGAAGCAACGAACCTCAGCGCCCAAGAAGCCATCGACATTCCGGGACGAATTTCGTTTAGCATCTTCTCTATTTCCGGTGGCATTGAGGCGAGCAAGCCTCCTTTTACCGGTTCCATGACCGTTATAGGTATCCCTTCGCTATGCAGTATATCATACAACTTTTTTGATTCGATTATCGGACTATTCCAGTCGATATAATTTATTTGAATTTGCACAAACTCGGTCTGCGGCTGTTCCTTTAGGATTAATTTTAGCAATTCCGAGTCGCCGTGAAAAGAAAAACCGTTATACCGAATCTTTCCTTCTTTCTTCTTTTGTTCTACAAAATCAAAAAAACCGGCATTTTTATACAACCGGTAATTTTGATAAGAGATTACACCATGCATTAAATAGTAATCAAAATAATCGGTACCGGTTCTTATCAACTGTTCGGTAAAATACCTTTCACACTCGTCGTAGGTTTTCAAATTTACATACGGAGCATTTAATTTTGTTGCTAGCCGAAAATGCTCGCGTGGGTATCTATCTGTCAACACTTCTTTTGTGATGGCTTCCGATCCGGCATATGTGTAGGCTGTGTCGAAATAGTTAAAACCGCTATCTAAATATTTATCGATCATACGACATATCGTATTTTTATCAAATTGCCCATCACTACCGGGCAATCGCATTAAACCAAATCCTAAGCTACTCATTCGTTTTATCCTTTCTTTGCGTTATTATTTTGGAACAATAACTTAATAGCAACCACACCGGCAGCTAAACACATTAAAGAGGCGCAAATGAAACCAAAAACCATGCCAAACAAGCTGTTAATTTGTGAAACGATAAATCCTCCAAAAACACCTCCCAGTGCGGCAAACACATAGAACGCCCCCATGGTTATATCTTCTCTTTGCTTCGATGAAAGGGAAATAGCAGAAGCAATAGTCGGAAAAACGACAGAAAAGAAGATCCCGCTTAGCGGAATTAATACCTCCAGCCCATCCGGAAGGACCACTCCAAACAAAATCATCACAGCTGCAGAAAACAATGCAATATACAGTATTCGACTATAGCCAAACTTGTCTATGATAAACCCACCAACGAAACGCCCAACCGCTTGACAACAAAAAAATACGCTTAGCCAAAACACTGAAGATTCGTCTGAATGACCACGATATATCCTCAGATATGAAGATAGCCACATTATGATGGTAGCTTCTGCTGCAATGTACAAAAAAGAAACAGCAAAATATTTGCGTGTAGTTTTGTCAGATAGAGTGAGTAGATACTCCTTAATATGAATTGTTTCAACCGATGTCTCGTTATCGCCTTTCCACCTTATTGCAAAAAAAATCGTCACAGACAACAAAATAACAGGGACGACAACCAAAAGCGCAGTAGACCAATCACCATTTATCATTATAATAAACCCGAGAATCAGCGGAGCTGTTATCGCGCCAATACTATGAAAAGAAGAAAATATATTTACATATTTTGTTCTTTTGTTCACAGGGTAAACGTTACGAATGACTGCGTTTCCGCAAAATTCATAAAGCCCCAAAGAGAAACCGAGCAAAAACAAACCTAGAACCAGAAAAGCATTTTTGCCGTAAACATAAAAAAGAATTCCAAGCAACGAAATTACGTTTGCAATGACAAGATAATATTTTTTAGCTATCCGTTGGGCAATGATACCGAAAATCAATACCGCCAGACAATAGCCACCGTAATGTAAAACGGCTACTATGCCGCCGAAATCTAAACCCAATCCGTTATCTGTCAAAAGATCAGGAAGAATTGCACCTCGCACAGAATCGGCGTAGCCGAAAATGTAGTAGCTTAGAATAATTCCTGTTGATATTATAGGTATAAATAGTTTTGATCCTTTCAACTGTTATCCTCTCTGTTATAGCTGTTGATGCTAATATAGACCAATCTTACAACAATCCTAATTGTAATAACAGTTAAAATTTTATCTTATTTACAGTAATTTGTCTGAAAAAGTTATTTGCTAGCCATATGCCTATACTCGCGCGGTGACATCCCTTCCGCTTTCTTAAATACTAGCGAAAAATACTGTGGCGTTTCAAATCCGATGCGATCGATAATCTCTTGAACCGAAAAATTGGTTTGCTCGAGCAATTCTTTTGCCTTTTCAATTCTTATCTGATTTATATAGGTAGTAATGCTGACGCCCTCTAGTTCGTTGAATATTCTTGATACATAAGAATTACTGTAACTGACATGATTAGATATTATTGTCAGGTTAATGTCGGTACTGAATTTTTCTTTAATAAAGAGCTTTATTTCTTGGATAAGTGCACTTTCATAATCTTGGCCTTCATTTTCGATAAGATCAAATATGGCAGTAGCGGTTTGCCTGAAAAAAGTGCAACATTCTGACCAGTTGGAAAACAACTGAGGAGAATAAAGTCTGTTTAACGGCAACACCTCTGTTAGCGCGTATTGATGTTGATATCGCTCTATAAAATTCAAAAAGACCATGGAGAGAGAAAGATAACATTTTGCCGAGGAAGCATTTACAAAGTTATAGCGTTCCTTTACTATGATTTCATATTTTTCAAATTCTTTGAAAAAATTCACTCTATCGCTTTGGAAAAGATAAAAAGATAGTGCGTCTACCGTCTTGTTTAATGATTTATATGCTTCCGGTTTGTCGCTTGTTGCTTGCACCATATCTTCTTTCTTCAATGTGTAAACAAAGGCGTCGCGTTTATAATTATTGAAATACAAACGGCTGCAGGCCGACATGAGGTTTTGAGAAGCTAACAAAATGTCTTTGCTACTGACTGCTTCTTCATACAAAAACATCTTAATGTTATGGTTTTCAATTAAGTTACACGAAACGATTGCGTTATCGAGGTTTTGTTGTAGATATACTGTCGGTGTGACTGTGCCTTGGAAAAGGTTGATATTTGTTTTGAGTGCGAACAATATTTGACTATCTCCGATTTCTGTTGCAAAAATAGTGAACATATCGTCTAAGCAAGTATAAAATATATCCACTAAGTGTGATATATAACTATACAAGTCATATGAATCTTGAAATGATGTGTTGCCTCCGGTAACACCATATATTAAAAATGTGTCCTCTAAGCTATGCTGATTATTTTTTTTGCTATGATTGTTCAGCATATCATTTAGAATCGCTCTTCCGACTAGAAAATCCACCATGCTTTTGCTTTGACGGGCACTGTCAAGCAAAGATAAATTTTCAACCTCTTTAATTGCAAGGTTTACAGCTTCAATTATTACAGAGTCATCCTCTGTTTTTAGTAGATACTTTACCGGCTGCATCTTTTCGGCTTCATATATAAACGAAAAATCATTATGACCTGTCAAAAAAATGAATTTGCATTTAGGCCAATTAGCCTTGATTTTACCCGACAATTCAAGCCCTGTCATCTTTGGCATCTTGATATCAAGTAAAACGATATCTATTCTAAGACTCTCCATTATGTTTAGTGCCTTGAAGGCAGAGTAGGCTTTGTGGACTTCGAGTTGTCCATACTCCAGGTTTTTGAGCATATCACTCAACCAATCTGTAATATGTACTTCATCATCAACTACTAATATTCTAATCATAAAACGTCACCTTTTTCATTTTCTGGCATTTGATCGTCATTCGAAAAATGAATAGTAAAGCTGACCTTTAGTCCCCCAAGTTCTGAACGCATCAGTGTCAGATAACTCTTACCATCAGATACAAACAAAAGCCTTTTTGCAATGTTTACTATTGCGGTAGCCTCGCTTTCAAAAGTATGATCGGTCAAGTTTTGAATACTGTCCTGCATCATTTTCAAGCCTGAGTCGGTTAATTCCTCGCCGTTGTCCTCGATGTTGATGATAACTTTTGTAGGCTGATACTCAAAATTTATGCGTAGCAAACCGTCCTCCACCTTGTTTTCGAGCCCATAAACAAAGGCGTTTTCAATTATCGGTTGAAGTATTATGTTCGGAATCGGTATGTCACTGTAAAATTCATCAAGAGCATCACAAGAGATAGCTATTCTATTACTGAACCTCAGTTGCTGTATACTGCAATAGATCATCGCGTGTTCCAACTCGTTTTTCAGCGGCACAATATCTTGAGCATTTCGTGTAATATACTCAAAATATTTTCCCAGCTGCTGTGCTACAAGTATTGACTTGTCATATTGCTCCGCCTTTATCATTCTATAAAGCATAAAATACGTATTATACAAAAAATGAGGATTGATCTGTGCTTGAAGTTGCTTTAACTGCACTTTTTTTATTAGAAGGTCTTTTTGAAATTCGCTGAGAATATATTTGTTGAGTTTGTCAATCATCTGATTATATTCTAAATATAAATAATTGAAATCTGAGGTGAGGGTATATTGGATTTTTTGATTTAGATCAAGCTTTTCGCCCTGAGTTTTAAAAGCTTCAACCAGAACGTTTAGCGGTTTATGCATAATATGAAACGCGCTCCAAAAGAAAACTATAATAATCACTATTGAAACCAACAGCACTATAATGAAATAATAATACAGATTTGATGATGAGAGTTGAGTTTTTTCAATCAAAATTTGGTATTGTGCGCCCATGTCGGTTAATCTATAAGAAAAAAGATAGTATTCTTCAGTGTTTAGCCCATTAATATTTATCTCGGAATAGCCATTTTCGGCACCGGATACAGAGTCAATTACCTGCTCTTTAATATCGTCAGGGAGATTTGTTAATGAATAATCATCATTTATTAAGTTTAAGATAAAATATGAGTTGTCATAAATCAAAGGAGCAGAAAACTTCTGATGCAAAGCTTGTTCATTCATTTTGAGCATTGCTATAACTGTCGGGGCTTGATAGGAGTTAATTCGACTTAACACAAGGTTGTCGTCTATAATATTGATAATGTTTGAATTAAGATGTCCGTTATATATTCTATCGTAAAGTTCTTGATCAAAGTCACTTTGGCTACCACCACTATGTCCGGTTGTATTGTAAATTACGTCCAGTGCAGGTAGAAATAGTCTTATACACTCAATGGTATTTAAATAACTTTTGGTATTATCCATTATATCTCTTGTAGAATTTACGTTGTCGAATACTTCTATTGGCTCCATTATATCAACAGTGTGCGCTAACTGATTCACACTTTCTAGTTGTATAATAGATGTAAGAGCTCGTTCCATTAATACTACCTCGTCTTGAAAAGACTCCGCAACATTGTTCACATTGTGCAAAATATTGTCAAGCGGCTCTTTTTCCAAGCGATTAATATATTCTCTTAAGAATAGGAACGAAATTATCAGAATCGGTATCATGATTAGAACAAATACCGTTAATAACCGACCCAGGGCACTGGACTTGAACTTTTTCATATTTATGTGTTACCTTCATTTTCTTACAACATTAATGATATATCAAAAAAAAATATATTTCAATACTTTATCATGTTTACACCGCATATAGAACAAAATATTATAAATATTCAAAAATAAACTATGGTTATTGCTCTGAAATGATGATATTATTAACGCAAACAAACACAAAAGAAAGGGCAATCAAATGAAAAGAGCACTGTCATTTTTGTTAGCTGCTAGCTTAGTGGTTACAATGGCCGCATGTTCAAGTAGCACTCCTACAGAAACATCAAGCGGAGCTGCATCAACTGATGCTAGTTCTGAAGCGCCGGCAATTGAAACTAGCACCGATGACAACCCATACCTGGCACCGATGGAGGAGACGGTGACCTTGACAACGGTTATGGAAGAAAACAATATTATTGAGTGGCCGGAAGGCGACGATGTTTACAGCAATGTTTGGACAAGAGCATATCAAGATGACCTTAATATAGTAGTGGACATGGAATGGGTCAGCAATGAATACGACACCAAGATCAATCTGACCATGACCCAAAATGAACTCCCTGACTTTTTTGAAGTCAATGCAACACAGCTTCAAATGCTGTACGAAGCTGACATGCTGTTGCCACTCGACGATGTATATGAGCAATTCATCAGCGATGATGTAAAAGAGCTTCACAACTCAGATGTTGAAACCTTTGAATCAGGTTTTCGCGACGGAGTACTCTATGGAATACCTCAAATGCATTACGGTGTTATCGTAGAGCCGGACTACATTTGGTTAAGACATGACTGGATGGAAGAGAACAATCTTGAAGCCCCCGAAACTGTCGAAGATCTTGAGAATATTCTGCTGACTTTCATGGATGTATATGGAGTATACGGACTAGGCGCCGACAGAACGATGGACATGCTAAATCTGATGGCACCTGCATGGCATGCCTATCCCGACATTTGGGTCGAAACTGAAAACGGAATTGAGCACGGTGCTGTTCAACCGGAAATGAAAGATGCTCTTGAAACATGGGCCGATTGGTATCAAAAAGGCATTCTGAGTGAAGGATTCCCAACAATGGACTCTGCAGCAGTAAAAGAAGATGTAGTTTCTGAAAAAGTCGGAGCACAACCATTCTATCAATACTGGGGATGGGAAGTCGGCGTTGACCAGGTCACAAGAAATGGTAGCGAGTCCTATCTCGAGCCTTTCGCCCTACCTTCCGTCGATGGCGAAGAAGTTTATGCTCCTGCAGAATTTGGCAACTTTGGTTATGTAGTTTTGAGTAAAGATTGTGTAAACCCCGAAGCGGTAATGAAACTTATCAACTATTATGATTATATTCAATATGAGTCATTAGATGATATTGGTGCAGAAAACTATAGTGCATTTATTGATGGTAATAGAACTCACTACGTAAACGCTCGTGTTGTTGATCACACCTTTGATCAAAACGGATTCAACCTGATAAGCAGTGTCTTAAATGGTGAAGCAGACGAATCAACCCTAACTGACCCCAAACTTCAAAAGACATTGTCAGATATCAACCTTTGGGCAATAGATCAAGACTCTGCCGGACTTGGACGATATTTGCAACAAAACAATATTAACTCTTCTTACATTCATGCCAACAACTACATCGAAAACGACCTCATAATCAAATCGAAACTTTGGGGCGAAACTCCCTCCGAACTTGCAAGCTACGGCACAACTCTTGATGACCTACTCACAGAGGGATATACCAAAATAATCATTGGTGCTGAACCGATTGACTATTTTGACACAGTGGTAGAAAACTGGAGAACAGCCGGTGGTGATGCGGTAACTCAGGCAATGAACGACAGATACGGTCAATAAGATATTATAGATGAAAGGCTTTCATATATTAAAGATATGAAAGCCTTTCGCAAACTAAAAGCATTTATCACCTTCAAGTTAAAAAAAGATCGGGGTCATATTTATGAAAACTTTAAAACGCCAGTGGCAATACCATGTTATGTTAATTCCTGCGATAATTTTAGTGTTAATATTCAGTTATCAGCCGTTATATGGTCTTGTGATAGCCTTTCAAAAATTTAATCCTGGCATGGGTTTTAACTCGCCTTGGGTTGGGTGGGAGAACTTTGAATATGTTTTCAGTCAACCGAATTTTGTGAGGACAATATGGAATACGCTCTATATGTCTATTTTAAAATTGTTCGGTGGTGTGGTTGTTTCTGTTACCTTTGCATTGCTTTTAAACGAAGTGAAGAGACCTTTCGTGAAAAAGTCTTTTCAAACCATTGTATATATGCCGCACTTCTTGTCGTGGGTAATATTGGCAAGTGTGTTGATCGATGTCCTGGCAATTGACGGAGTTATCAATAATCTATTGACTTCCTTAGGTCTTGGGAGCATAAACTTTTTAGCCGATCCGACAGCATTTCCACTTACCATGATTGTATCGGAAATTTGGAAAAGTTTCGGTTTTGGCACAGTAGTTTACCTTGCGGCGTTGACCGGCATTGACCCGGGCCTATATGAAGCGGCTACCGTTGATGGCGCAAACAGGTGGCAACAGACACTGAAAATCACCCTTCCGTTGTTGCTCCCCACTGTTGTTTTGATGACCATTCTGTCACTCGGGCGAGTGATGAATGTCGGCTTTGATCAAATATATAACATGTATGCACCGGTAGTCTATGAAACGGGTGACATCATCGATACATATGTTTACAGACTTGGTATTGAGCAGGCACAATATTCGGTAGCATCTGCCGTTGGGCTTTTCAAATCGTTGGTGTCGTGTATACTTGTCGGAACGTCTTATTTCTTGGCAGACAAACTCGTAGGTTACAGAATTTTCTGATCAGAAAGGAAAAAAGTCATGAACAAAAAGACTGCAGGGATAAGTATATCTACCATAATCATATATGTCATACTTATAGTAACCTCACTCTTATGTCTATTACCATTTATTAATCTGCTGGCGATATCATTCAGTGGCAGTGCACCTGTTTCTGCGGGTGAAGTCTACTTTATCCCTAAAGAGTTTACTCTTCAATCTTACGCTTTTGCACTTGAGTCAGGACAATTCTTTACCGCTTTGAGCATTTCGGTTATGCGCGTTATTGTCGGTGTTTTAGTAAATTTAACTTTGATGGTATTGGTAGCATACCCACTCTCAAAGACAAAAGATAAAGTAAAAGGACGAAACCTCTATATGGCGTTTTTTGCAGTTACTTTATTTATAAACGGTGGCATGATACCTACCTATCTCGTGGTTGTGAACGCAGGTTTGTTGGACACAATTTGGGCCTTGATTCTTCCGACGGCGCTTCCTGTATATGAGATGGTCATCTTAATGAATTTCGTTCGTAACCTGCCTGCAGAAGTCGAAGAGGCAGCTATGATTGACGGTGCAGGACCTTTCAGAACCTTGCTGAGCATTGTTCTTCCATTACTTAAACCTGCTCTTGCTACGGTAGGACTCTTTTGTATGATTACGCATTGGAACGATTGGTTCAACGGCTTGATCTACATGAATTCTACCGAAAATTATCCGCTTCAAACCTATCTTCAATCGTTACTCAAGAGTTTTGAGGACTTGATGCTTACAGCGGACGGCGACTATACAGTATTACTTTCCATGATGAACGCTAGAACAGGACGTGCCGCACAGCTATTCCTCGGCGCACTACCGATAATGTTGGTGTATCCTTTCCTACAAAAATATTTTACAAAGGGTCTTGTCATGGGAAGCGTCAAAGGATAGATAATAGAGTGATTACAGTTTAATGATGAGATTCTAAACCCAAATTTTGTTCCTTTTCGGTAAAACATACTGAGAAGGAACAAAACATAAAGAAAGGAATGACCATTAAGAATGAGACAAAAAAACATCATCTACATATATGCAGATGATCTAGGGAGAGGGATGCTCTCCTGCTATGGTCAGAAGCTGTTTAAAACTCCTAATATCGACCGATTAGCAAGTGAGGGAATGCAATTTACCAACTGCTCCGCCACCGCTTTTTGCGCACCGGCAAGGGCGAGTTTGATCTGTGGCATACACGACGCTCATGCCGGAAGATGGAGTTTCACCCCCGGAGGATACTATAAAAAATTGACAACCGACGAGCTAACTTTCCAGCAGCTACAAGAAATACTACAAAATGATGGAATAGAGAAGGCTTCAAACGGTGAATTTATCGCTACCGTCGCAAAAAGAGCAGGATATGCCACCGCTGAGATAGGAAAACTAGAGTGGGGGTTTTCTACAACTGCCGAGCAGATGCTAAGGCATGGTTGGGACTATCATTACGGTTACTACGATCATATCATGTGTCATGGCTTTTATCCTCCCTTTTTGATGGAGCAGGGTAGATTGGTCGATATCGAAGGAAACACCGATCCCCACTGTGGCCGACCTTCTTATGATGTTGTGACTAAAAGGACAGGTGAGGCGGAAAACCCAAAGGATATGTCATTCAGAAAGCAATATTCACAAGACCTTTTTGATGATAAAATAATCGGGTTTATCCGTGACAATAAAGATCACCCTTTCTTCCTGTTCCATCCAAGCCAACTTCCTCACGGCCCCGTGTTTTACCCCTACATATACCCCGAAATAGAACAGCTGTCTGAACTTACACCTCTTGAAAAAGAGTATGCTTCCATGGTACTGAGGCTGGACGAAACGGTCGGTAAAATAGTCGATGAGATTGAAAGACTTGGATTACGAAACGATACAGTGATAATGTTCGCTTCCGATAATGGGCACACCATTGACTATCAAAAAAGAGGCCGAAGCGAGATTAATCGAAAACTTGACGGTAGTCCGGTCAACGATCTTGACGATCCATACAGAACAGAAACCTGTGGCGATATTTTCAACGGAAATGACGGTATGGCAGGACTAAAGTTCTCGAACTGGAACGGTGGGTGCATAGTACCTTTTATAGTCAGTTGCCCTGATTTTATCGAAAAAAACACGGTCTGCGATGCGCTCATCTCCCAATATGATCTGTTAGCGACTGTTGCCGATCTGGGCGGTGGTGAACCGCCGAGTGGCACCGATGGTATCTCTATCCTCCCCATACTAAAAGGTGACTGCAAAGAATCGTTACACGATTATGTCGTGTTCGGCGGTCCTGCGCCGGCTATGATAACAAAGGACGGATATAAATTAAGGGTTGTCCTAGATAATGTTGAGCACGATATACTCTCGGCGGACATTTCCAATGACAAAAGGGTGGTTTTTCAGCTTTTTGATCTAAACAACGACTATGCGGAGAAAAATGATATCGCGTCAAGTAATGTCGAAAAGGTGGAGCGACTGAAGCGAATTTTGATTCGAGAATGTGACGGGAATCTTTTTAACGGCAATTCTGACTTGCATAAAATGCATCCCTCTTTACCACCTTTGAGTTGGGAAGAGGTAACAAAAAATATGATATAGGAGTTATAAAAAAGTATGGATCTATTCAAAGTACCGTTCAGCCATTTCGGTTCATATATGACACTTTCCCAAAGAGAAGACGGTCTATTTTTGCGTTCTATCAGCGGCTCTTCGCCCTACGACAAGGTTTTCAGGGTCAATGTCCTGATGCAAGAAAAGGTTGTTCCATATGAAGTTAAAGCTACCGAAACGCTTGTGACATTAGACTTTGAATGCGGACAGATTGAGATGTTCTTTGCAGGCGATAAAGAGATTTTGATCAGAGCAAAAGGCAAAGATGTCGGAATTCGATTTGATATGATAGCCATGGAGCACAGTTGCAACTATGTGCATGATTTGACGGTTGACAATCAATCATGCAGAATGATAAATTGCTATAAAAACTGGACGCGACATCTGATTTATCAAAAACAGGGCAGTTCAAAATTGAATATGGTTTGGGATGCTGAGGAGTCAACACAATGTGAGTTAGACTTTTTCTCAATCGATGGTGGTATTGAGCTCAGTATCAGAGAGGTTTGTGAAGAGAAAGATATATTTGTTTGCGATCAAGATTTTGATTTGGCATATAGCGAAACTTGTGACCGCTTCGAGAGCTTTATGCAAAAAACTCCTGTTTCGGACGAAAAAACTCGTAGATTCAACGCATATGTTCAATGGTCAGGAGTTGTCGGTGCCAGAGGATTGCTAAAAAGACCGACCATGTTCATGTCAAAAAACTGGATGACAAACGTCTGGGCATGGGACCATTGTTTTAATGCACTGGGGCTCTGCAACGGATCCCCAGAACTTGCGTGGGATCAGTTCATGGTCATGTTTGACCATCAAGAAGACTCAGGGTTGCTTCCCGACTTTTTAAACGACACAAGCAAGTTTGTCCAATGTTGCAAACCGCCCATTCATGGCTTTACGCTTTCCCAGCTTATGAAAAACATGGACGTTGATGACGACAAGCTGAGAGATATTTATCCAAAACTCTCGGCATGGAGTGAGTGGTGGTATAAACATCGTGATGGCAACAAAAACGGTCTTTGTGAATATTGGCACGGAAATGACAGCGGATGGGACAACGGCAGTGTTTTTTCAGAAAGTCCTGTTATGGAGTCTGCCGATCTTACAGCATTTTTAGTAGTGCAAGCAGAGGTCTTGCGTGATGTAGCGACAAAGCTTGGTTATCAAGAAGATGCAAAAAAATGGGACCACGATTTGAAAAGGCTGTCTGAATTGCTGACAGAGAACTTTTTCGAAGATAATCTACCCATATCAATTATCCCTTCTTCGAATGAAGTTCACAGGTGTGAGAGCCTTTTGCCGTTCGTCTCACTCATCGCAGCAAAACATCTGCCGAACAATATCGTCGCCTCTATGCTGAAAGAATTAAAAAGTGATCGCTTTTTAACAGAATATGGCTTTGCCAGCGAGTCACCCAAAAGTGATCTATTTATAGAAGACGGATATTGGAGAGGAGCGATCTGGCCACCTGCCACCTGCCTTATGGTCTATGCACTGGATAACTGCGGAGAAAAAGAATTTGCAAAAGATGTGGCAGCTCGATTTTGCAACATGGTGAAAGTCAGTGGTAGCGGGGAGAATTTTAGTGCACTTTCCGGAAAGGCACTTCGAGATAATTGTTATACTTGGTCTGCGAGCATATACAACTATTTTACCACCAACTTTTTAAAGGAACAAGTTTGAAAATAAATTTTCAAACATTAAGAAAGGAATGGTCATAATAATGATTTCGACAAACAATACACCTGTAATGGGTTATAACACCTTTGATGGATACGGTTGGAGCATAACAGAAAAAGAGTTTAAAGACGATATAATCTTCTGTGACAAAGAACTAAAACAGTTCGGCTATACATATATGTGCCTTGATTTTATGTGGTCCACTCCGGGACGTGATAATCGAGACAATCCGGATCAGGATGAGTTTTTCAGTCCCTGGCGATATATGGATAGGTATGGTAGACTCATCCCCGCACCGGACAGATTCCCCTCCTCTATCGCTGGGAATTCACTTAAATATCTTGCGGACTTCATACATGACCGTGGGATGAAGTTCGGCATTCATGTCATGTGTGGTGTGCCACGTCAGGCTGTGGCGGCAAAAAGCGTCATAAAGGGAACAGACATTACCTGCGATATGATAGTGGATTCCGGCTCACCGGTATGCAGTTGGAACAACGAGATGTTCCCGATAGATTTTGATAAAGCCGGTGCTGACGAATACATTGAAAGTCTTATTGAGCTTTATACATCGTGGGAAATTGACCTCATAAAAATCGACGATCTCTCCTTTCCATATCGCGAACGTTCGGTGGTGGCTTATTCAAAAGCCTTGGATGGTGTAGATCGCGAGATCGTATTTTCCACCTCTCCCGGCGCTACGCCTCTTCAGTCAGGTGAGCATGTATCAACACATGCAAACATGTGGCGAATATCCCCCGATTTTTGGGATGATTGGTCGGCTCTCAGGTTGCAACTGGACACATTTATCGATTGGCAAAAATACAAAAAAGCAGCAGCATTTCCGGATGGCGATATGGTGCCGGTGTCGGCGCTATCCAACTATGGCCCTTGGCCTTCGCCGCGCTACAGCAACTTTACCTATTTTGAAAAGAGAACCGTCCTTTCGGTTTGGAGCATCATGAACTCACCGATCATATTAGGCGGCGACCTTAAACAAATTGACCTGCAAACGCTTGAGATGCTACAAAACTGCAACATTTCTTCAATCGACAAATTTGCAAGAGATGTAAAACTTGTGGAAAAGACAGATAGTCTCTATGTTTTCGAAGCAGATCTTTGTAGTGCTGACAACTTGAAGGTGGTAGTGTATGTGAACGTTTCAGACAACATTGTTTCAAACGAATCACCACAGAAAACCGTGGTGAATATATGGGGCAATAGCACTGAATTTTTACTGCCGCACGACTCGGCAATGTATGTTGTTGAAAAATAAATTGTAAGAAAGGCATTGTATGAGTATTAGTAATGTTATTGATTTTAGATATTCGCCGGATAAATCGCAAACTTGCATAGGCTTGGTGGACGACCCTCACAAAACTTTAGTTTGGGACGATGGAAGCATTGCTTTTGGTTATGAAGTAGAACACGATCTGTACTATTACCCACTTTTAAAGACCGGCATTCATAGCCGAATAGTTCAAAACAGAGGGTTCAGGTATCGTTTCAAGCCGGAAATAATGCATCGCGATATATTGATTCGGCAGGAGCAGGATTTCGGTGATCCTTCGGCGGCGATAGTCACCACCACGGAATATTATAAGTCCTCGACACTAACATTCGACTGTTTTGCATGGCAACCGAATGATGAGCTGAGAGTAGATGTCATCCTCTGGAAGTTGACAGGGCTTGAAAGTTTCAAGAGAACTCGCGCTTCGGTTGCACTGTATGTTTTGGGTGATGAGGGCGGTGATTTTACCGTTCATTCCTCCGATATAGAGTCGTGCGACGATGACAATGAATTTTTAGCATCAGGTAAGACACTCGAGGGAGCATATTTTATCTGTCAAAAAGGTGATATGCCTCAGGAGCTGATAAATCTAAAGTCCGCAAAAACGGCCAAGGCATGGTCGGAAAAATACTGGAAAAATGTAAAGCCATTTGTAAACGAGATATCTATTCCGGACAATGGACTTATGGACATGCTCAAGGCGTGCGGCAGAAACATATTGCAAGCGAGAGAGGTTCATGCAAATATTCCGACTTTTCAGGTGGGTCCTACCTGCTATCGTGGTCTTTGGGTAGCGGACGGTCTATTCATGCTTGATGCCGCCCACATAATGGGCTACTCTAAAGATGCATATGATGGGATATATGCATTGATGAAAAGAGTTTACCCCGATGGACGAATATCGGAAATACTTTTTCATGAAAAAGAGACAGCAATCTCTATGTATACCATAATAAGACAGTGTGAGATCATGAACGATCTCGAAAAGCTGAAAGAGTTGTGGCCGACTGTTCTTCGAGGATTTGAGTTTCTTAAAAAGCGTGTTCTTTCCTCCGATGACCTAAGCGACTCTTATCCGGCAAAAGGCCTGTATCCTCCCTCCTACGGTGATGGCGGAACAAACGGCCTTGAACCGGAGTACACGACACCGCTCTGGATAATGTCATCTTTGAAATCTTGTATTAAAGCGGCGAAAAAATATTCCTTTGCCGGTGCAGAGGATATGCAGTACATCTTTGACAAGATGATGAAACGCTATCTTGAAATGGCGGCAAGAGACAGAAAATACACAAAAGATGGTTTGCCGTACGTGCCGACGAGCATGTTGACCGACGAGGAGGTAGCACAGCACATTGTCGAATACGAAAAATACAATGTCGACGGTGAGGTTTGCAACTGGGGTGGCTATACACCGCTGACCGGAACATGGACCCTTGCTCAGGTAATTGCTCCCGGTGAACTGTTTAAACCAAACGATCCTATTGTGACGGAGTTTGTCGAACTTCTTGACGGTTTTGACAACGAAGAAGGCATCCCGAGAGACAGCGGCTGGATGTCGGACGGGGCTGTCTGGGGCTATGCGGCAATGTTCTATGCCCAGGTTATGCTCTATGCCAATCGTCCCGAAAAAGCGATAGAATATCTGTACGCTTTTGCAAACCATGCCTCACCTGCCCGAGTTTGGCGTGAAGAACAGGCGCTTAGAGACTCAAATCATCCGGGAGTTTGGGGTGATATGCCTCACAACTGGGGCTCGGCGGAGTTTATTCGGTTAATCAGAAACATGTTGGTGCTGGAAAAAGAAGATGGGTTAAATCTTCTTGAAGGATTTTGCCAGCTGTGGCTTCCGAGCGAAGATTGCGACCTGATAATTGAGAACAGTCCCACGAAATTCGGTGCTGTTACTCTTAAAATGAAGAAAACGACAGACAAGACGTTTGGCCTCGAGGTACAGTTGGCGCTACACGACAAGCCGAGCGCTATTCGAGTAAAAGTTCCAAATGGGTTTAGCGTATCACAAGAGGCTGTGCAGGGATACTGCGTATTTGATGGTGAAACGCAAAGTATTAAAATCGAACTAAAAATAATGGAGTAGATCATGACGAATAAAGAAGTGGTTGTCAGTTTTTTTGAAAAGGTGTATAATGAGCATGTTGCCGAGTATATATTGGAATGCTACAGTGATAACTATACAGAACATCACGAAGGTGGCGCTCGGTGCTCTGCCGATGCTGTGCGCATTGTAAAGGGTGCATACAAAATATTTCCCGACATCTCGGTCGAAGTCTCGGACATTATTGAAGAGGATGGACTGATAGCGACAAGGTTGCAGTTCAGCGGCACACAAATGGGTGAATTTGCAGGGGTGCCGGCAACCGGAAAGACGGTAAAATTCGAAGCAATGGAATTTTTTAAGATAGAAGGCGGTGTGATAACCGAATCCTGGGGAGCATGGCCTACCCATGCGATATTAAAACAGTTAGAGACCAATAAATAAGTATAACGGGGGATTGTATGACCGGAGCACAAAAACTGAAAAACGCTTTGAACCATAAATCCGGCAAAGTGCCGTTTGATCTCGGCGGCACTGCTGTGACAGGAGTTCATTGCAGTGTTGCAGAGCAGTTGCGGGATTATTACGGATTGAAAAAACAGCCGATTTCCATAACAGACCCATATCAAATGCTCGGCAAGGTGGATAACGATTTAAAAGAGGCTATGGGTGTTGATACCGAGGGTATCACAGGCGATGGCACTATATTCGGTTTTATACTGGGCGAGGAAAAAGAGTGGGTTACTCCGTGGGGGCAAACCGTGCTGGTGCCCAAAGACTTTAATGTCACGGTTGATAGTGACGATACGACATACATCTATCCCTGCGGCGATCTGGGCAGTGCTCCTTGCGCAAAGATGCCGAAGAGCGGGTATTTTTTCGACACTATTGTGAGGGGTCACAACTTTGACGAAGATGCCCCAAACGTGCAGGATAACCTTGAAGAGTTTTCTTTGATAAATCAAAACACGAGAGATTATTTTCAAACCTCACTTGTCGAGAAAAAACGGACGGGACGGGGGATTATAGCAAGTGCAGTAGGCACCGCTATCGGTGATATTGCGTTAGTTCCGGCACCGATGCTTAAAAACCCGAAAGGGCTTCGTGATATCTCGGAATGGTATATGGCTACGCTCACAAATACCGACTATCTACATGAAATATTCGAAAAACAGACCGAGATAGCTATAGAAAATCTGAAAACAACGCACGAGATATTTAAAGATGACATCAGTGCAATTTTTATCTGCGGAACCGACTTTGGTACACAGAATGCTCAGTTCTGTTCAAACGAAACATTTCGTTCGCTCTATATGCCGTACTACAAAAAAATTAATGGCTGGATTCACAGCAACACAACTTGGAAGACGTTTAAACACTCCTGTGGATCAATATTTCCACTACTCCCCGAGATAATCGAATCGGGTTTCGATATCATCAATCCGGTTCAGTGGAGCGCCGATAACATGGACGCACAAAAGCTGAAAACGGAGTTTGGGAAGGACTTGACTTTCTGGGGTGGCGGTATTAACACTCAAAAAACCTTGCCATTCGGCACACCGGGCGAGGTTCGTGAGGAGGTACTTCGATGCCTCGATACCTTTTCAACCGACGGAGGCTTTGTCTTCAACACCATTCACAATATTCAGGCAAAAACCCCGATTGATAATATTATTGCTATGGTCGATGCGCTTAAAGAATTCAATGGGGAAAATTGATGATTGTTTTATTATTGGCACTTATTTATCTGGCTTTTATCAGTATGGGATTGCCGGATTCGGTGCTCGGAGCGGCGTGGCCTGTACTTAGTGTTGAACTGGATGTACCGGTTTCGGGAATGGGACTAATATCTATAATCATTAGCGGTGGAACAATAGTTTCCAGTCTTTTTAGTAATCGAATTGCACAGCTGCTATCGGTCCATAAAATAACATCGATCAGTATAGCCATTACGGCATTTTCGTTGCTTGGATTTGCTCTCAGCCCAAATTTTTATATTCTATGTCTATTCGCTGTGCCTTATGGGCTTGGCGCCGGAAGCATCGATGCTGCTCTAAACAATTATGTTGCCGTCAACTTTGAAAGCCGCCATGTAAGCTGGGTGCACTGCATGTGGGGTGTAGGCACAACGATCGGGCCCTATATTATGGGTATGGCTCTGACAAACAATATGGGTTATCGAACAGGTTATAATATATTGTTTGTCATGCAGCTATCACTTAGTGTAATCATGTTCATTAGTGCCCCCCTTTGGAAAAGGAAAGTCATTGAATCTGATGCCACAACACACGGCAAACTCCTCTCATTGAAACAAATTTTTTCTATTCGAGGCGTCCCGTTTATTGCAGTGGCTTTCTTTTGTTTCAGCGTAGTGGAGGCCACTTCCGGAGCGTGGGCAAGCACTTATCTCGTGTATATTCGTGATATCGATAGGGAGGTCGCTGCCGGATTTACATCATTTTTTTATTTGGGAATAACTGTAGGCAGAGCCGCTGGTGGTTTTGCCACGCTTAAGTTTAATGATCGGCAGATGATTCGTGCCGGTTCTGTTATTATGGTAGTCGGAGTGATGCTACTTTTACTCCCGCAAGACAGTACATTTGCCTTGCTAGGTTTGATGGTGATCGGACTAGGCTCGGCACCGATTTTCCCCTGTATTATTCATTCAACTCCGACAAATTTTGGTGTCGAAAATTCACAAGCATTGACAGGGGTGCAGATGGCTTGCGCCTACACCGGCTCTATGACCATGCCTGCACTGTTTGGTGTCATCGGCGATAAAATAGGGTTTGGTATATACCCCTTCTTTGTGCTTTTGTTCATAATACTAATGACGATAATGCACGAATTGCTCATTAAAAAAATCGGTAAAGTAGATCTATAGGTGGGAGAATTAGTCGTGTAGATTTAGTTTCTCATGCAAGAACAGCTTAGCAGTGTTAAAAGCTGATATTTTGATTATGGTTGAAGCGTTGGTAACGAAACATCAATGCTTCATCTATTTTTGTGCCGTTTTGTTTTCTTTTTTCGTTCACTGCCTGTGCCGTCGTGTGCTCGGGTTAGCTAATACACTGAAAATTGCGATCACTTATCTGTGCTAAATTTCGAGTGCTTCGACTCTCGAAATTTTCTTTGGATTGTTTTATCGCCTAAAGAAAATACTTTTCCTGATTTGCAAACACTTCGTGCATCGCCAAAATATTCTTTGGTGGCACGTCGAAAGCGATCGCATGGGTGGGCGCAATAATAAGCCCACCATTCGCCCTTAATGAATTTACTATTCGCACTATTTCAGATTTTATTTCCTCTTCATTCATCTGCGGCAACGCCTGTTGAGTGGAAACACCGCCCCAAAAAGTCAGCTTGTCGCCATACAGCTCTTTCATAAGGTCGATGTCATAAACTTCCGGTTGAAAGGTTTGATAGCAGTCCAGTCCTATCTCTATCAAATCGGGGAATATCTCGTGGCAGTCTCCACATGAGTGCTGTATAACATATTTGTTTTTTCTTTTTACTCTTGAATAAAGTCGCGCCATACATGGTTTGATAAAACGCCGCCAGTAAACCGGCCCCATAATCAGCCCTTTTTGTTGTCCCCAATCATCACCGAAATATATACCGTCCAATTCATCATACTCTAACGCTACGTCCACAAGCCTTAACATGTAATTGCATATATCATCATAAAGCTTTTCGAGCTCGTCGGGATTTGTCACCATACTCATCATGACATTTTCCATACCCATTAAACTCCAACTGCGCTCAAACATGCAAAAACCAAAACCAAAAATTGCAAATCTGTCGCCCTTTGTAGCTATTACTTTTTCTATGTCTGTGCGCAGTCTTGCGATATCGGGCACGGGGAATTTATAATCGTGATCTTCAATGTTTTCAATTTGTGGTGTTTCCACCACTCCGATATCTTTGTCGGCACCCTCCCTGTTCCAAATTACTCCGAATTCATCAAGATAATATTCCGGTTTGTCGAGCAATTCGGTCGGCCAGCCCCAATATTGAGCGGAATGCAAACAACCGCCCAGCTTTTCTTCTATGTTTGCATCACCGGTATAGGCAATAAGATTTTCAAGCGCTTGTTGTGTAAAATCCAAATGGTAAGGTATCGGCTCTGTCGCCTCATGATTTAGTGCTTTGATCACCAGCTCACGTCTGTTCATTATATTTCCTCATTATCAAAAACTGTTTAATATGTTTTAATTTTAACATTGATTTGTTGCGCTTTATAGTTTATAATGTTCACAAAATAGAAATTATGTTCACTATGCATTCAATAACAGGGGGTAAATCAGGTGCAAATTGTCTGGAGCGAAAAGAAAACAAAAGAGCTTTTGCTGGACTTTCATAACATATCCGGATTCAGAATAGGACTTTTCGACATAGACGGTCGAGAAGTTATCGCTTATCCGCAAGAGCTGAACTGTTACTGCAATTATATACGCAAGTTTCCGAAAGGAAAACAAGAGTGTCTAAGATGTGATAATGCGGCATATCGACATGCTATGAAGAAAAGAGAGTTTGATGTTTATACCTGTCATGCCGGACTGACCGAGATGATAGCACCGATAATGGAACAAGACAATATATTGGGCTTTTTGATGATTGGTCAGATAAGAACCGAGGGGATTAGCATAAACAGAAAAGAAATTTACGATCGATTGACAAGACTGAACATCGATACTGCACCACTGCCGTCATTGTTTGAAAAAGTACCGATATACACAACGGAAAAACTAATGGCTTATTCAAAAATTTTGAAAGCCTGTGCGGTTTACACCTACTACGACAAATTCATCCGAATGCAAAATGAACCGTTGGCGGTCAGGGTGGAGCGCTACATAGTAAACAACATCGAAAAACCCATGTGCATCGACGGATTGTGTGCTGAATTCGGCATCGGTAAAACCACACTTTGCAAGGCGATTAAAAAGACATTTTTTCTCACCGTGAGCGAACTTATTCGATCAAGGCGAATAGAAAAAGCAATGAACTTGTTGCAGACAAATGACGACAACATAATGGCCATTGCGGCCGCGGTCGGAATCGATGACTACAATTATTTTACAAAAATATTTAAAAACCAAGTAGGAATAACGCCGTCGACATATCGCAAAATGTGCAAAGAAGAGTGCTCAATTATTTCTAAATAATCAATTCTATCGATTTCCGTCGAAAGGTTAAAACGCGGCAAAAGCTTTACAAATAGGCTCAGCTTGAACACAAAAAAAAGGCTCTGATTGTATCAGAAACCTTGTTTGTATATATTTATTCAAATTTGTTACCCTCGATGTTTTCGAGAAATGTCTATGCCGTAGTGCGCATTTTGGCGGCAACACCATTAGACCATACAAACAATATAGTCCCATCCTACCTTACGTAGGACGGGACTATAAAGTTTAGCTCGGCGCACTATTCTACCGTGTGCGCCTTATGAGACGTCGCGCCCCCTCCGTGCCGACAGCCTCTCCATGGCGACAGCACCCCCCGCGCTGCCGTCATTTTGCTAATCAAAAATCATATGACCTGCCCACCGGATGCACCGGCAGGTCCTCTTGTGCCGCCGATTGCGTGAAAATCGGTTTTTATTTTTAGCTCACTATACCGCTGTTGCCGCCACTGCCATTGCTATCCGTGCCGTTGCCGCCACTGCCGCCGGTACCTGCTGTGCCGCCGCCCCTTGCATTGCCGCCGTCACCGCCGTCTCCGCCGCTGCTACAGGCGCCTGCACCTGTACCTGCACTGCCTGCATTGCCGCCGTTGCCACCGGTGCCACCTTGGATTGTGCCGTTGCCGCCGTTGCCGCCGGGGCCGCCTTTTACTGTTGCTGCGCCTGAAAGTGTGCCTGTGTAGGCATCGCCGCCGGTGCCGCCATCTCCGCCGCGGCCGCCGGAATTACCGGTGCCGCCATCGCCGCCGTCGCCACCTTTTAAGTTGGTTTGCCCAGCTGTAGCCGGGGTTGCAATATAAATTGACGTTGCTGTTGCAGCTATTCCGCCGTTGCCGCCGCGGCCGCCGCTACCTGCGCCGTTGCCCGGAGCACCGCCACCGCCGATGCCGCCTGTTGCTTGAAAATAACCGGCTGGGGAATTATCGATTATTGCGGCAGCTATTATTCCTACACCGCCGTCTCCGCCGTCTCCGCCATTTCCATCTGTGATAGTGGCATGTCCGCCTTGTCCGCCTTGGCCGCCTGTTGAATAAAAGGTTGCCGAGGCACCAACTGTTACCGTGCCAAAAACGTGTGCGCCGACATAACCGGTGCCGCCGTCTGTGTCATTTGACCCCCATGCTCCATCTGCACCTGTCGCATCGACTATACCACTAACTGTATTAACATTCAAATTACCGGTCACAACAAACCCGTTTGCTTGATGTGGTGCCTTTGCGTTTAAAAGTCCGCTTCCCACAAAGGTCAAGTTGCCGCCGACATAAATTGCGGCTGTTGGCGAGTTGGTGGGAAGACCCGACAGCTCCTGAATATTGCTATATCCCGCAAGCTCAACAGTCAAATCAAAATTAGCACCGATAACGGCATTTTGATGTGCACTGGGGCTGACCGAAGATCTCGTGTATTGGATGTACGCATCATCAAGTGTCAAGGTTTTTGTCGTGAAATTGTAGCTGACAGTGCCGCTTATAAGTGATGAACTCCCCGACAAAATATCCCCCGCGTTCGCAGGCGTGACCAGCACGCCCGCCACCCAAAGCTCTTCGCTTGTCGGTGTCGGAGTTGGAGTTGGAGTTGGTGTCGGGTTTGCGCCTGTTATGATTACATTCACCAGATTGGTGTCAAGCAGACGCGAACTGCCGCCATAGCTGTCTGTCACGCGGCAGAAATAAAATTGGTTTGCATTGTTTGCCGAATTGACGGTATAAGTGTTATAATTCGCACCGGAAAGGGCAATCGCACCCTCCATTGAGTTTGTAAGGCTGGTGTACCACTGATAGTGGAGCGAATTGCCGCTGTTGGTGACCGCCGCCACACTCAGCACCACCGAGTCACCCGCAGTGTAACTGCCGCCGACCGGCTGACTTGTTATTGCGAAGTTGTAGGTTAGCGGCTGTGTTACCGTCACCTTGACAATATCGCTTGTGAGCGTGTTGCCTGTTTCATGCTCCGTTACAACACAGTAATAATAGCGAGTGCTTGCAGAACTTGTGTCTATGTGTAAGGTCTGTTGTGAGCTCGGCACCGCCACGCCGCCGCTTATGGAGTTAGTGTCGCTACCATACCACTGATATGTTACAGGTGAAATTGGTGAAACCGCTTTAGTTCTTAATGATAAAATTGTGTCAACGTTTACGGTTGCCGGTATCGGTTGCAATGAAATATTAAAATGACTATCGTCAGCATTTATATAAATCTTAGCGCTGTTGCTTGTGAGCTGTTTGTCACCCATTGAAACAACACAATAGTAGTTATCGTTGTTGTTTTCAAGACCGCTGGGCGCGATATAACTTGAACTTGTTGCGCCGTCTATCGGTACAGCATCATTTTGGAGTCCGGCCTCGAAATAGTACCACTGATATGAAATGTTGGCGCCCGCCGGTACACTCGCTTCCACAGAAAGTTCAATTTCACTTCCGGCAACAAACGTACCGCCCTGTGGGTGCTTTGTGATTGCAAATTCTACAATCTCTTCATATGTGCCGTCGTCCTCAACCGTCACAGTGAAGACATTGCTCGACGAGACGGTATATTTCAGCGTATTTTGGGTTTCTACTCCATTTTCGTACGTTTTTTCGGTATAGGCGTGAGACACTTGGACTATATATTGCCTTGTGCCCGGTTTGTCGGTCGGCACACGAAATTCAAATCCTTGTACAACTGTTTCTCCCTCCACCTCATATTCCTGCTGGGCGATAACGGCATTGCCGTTGCTGTGCTCTAAAAGTTGGGCATAAACCTTATGGTCGCTTTGGTCATGCTCGTCTTCCCAGTGCGCCGTAAATGGCACGGCAAACTCTTCCGCCGTGCTGTTAAGGGAATATTCTTGGTCGGGCAGGTCACTTCGAAGTCCGCTTATTACTGCGATACCGGAGGTTACTACGCTAGAACTGCACGCGGTGATCACCATCATCACCGTAAACAAACAGCAGAGCAATGCTATGGGTCTGAATTTTCTTGCAATAGCAACTTTTATGTGATTTGTCTTTTCATTCAGATTCGTTGTTATTGTGTTCATGATTTATGACCGTCCTTTTTCAGATGAATGACTATATATTTTTTTCGCAAATTTGTACACAATAATCATACCACAAAGCATGTGCAAAAAACCGAATGTGTCAGAATTGCCACATTCGACTTTGCATTTTCAGCATTTTAACCATTCGAGTCGGTCTGAGATGTGTTATATTAACAAGATTGTGTCGTCAAACGTATTTCACTGGGCATAAACACGACTTTTTCTCTCGATTTAGATTTTCTCGAATTTATATCCCTCGCCACGCACTGCATTGATCGTGTATTCACTGCTTTGCAACTTTTTGCGAAGACGTGCGATTCCGGAGCGAAGCGCGGTGGTGTCGCTCCCAAGCGTTTGTCCCCACACGGTTTCGTACAAGAAATCTTGTGGCACTGTCTTGTTTTCGTTTCGCGTCAACACCAAAAGCAGGGTGAAATCATTGGGGCTGAGGTCTAAATTTTCACCGTGCAGGGTAACCCTTCGTGTAACTGTATCAAAAGTCAGCTCGCCTCCCATTGCATTCACTCGCTCTGATGTCCTCAGAGCACCCATTCGGTGTTTTTTGAGTAGCCCGTCAATTCTTGCGATGAGTTCCGGTATCAAAAACGGCTTGGTCATGTACATGTCGGCGTCACTGTTCATTCCTTTCACGATGTCCTCATGTTCACTTTTACTCGAAAGTATGATCACGGGACAATCGCTCTTTGTCTTGACTTCACCTGCAAACGAAAGCCCGTCTCCATCGGGAAGAACAACGTCCAAAACAGCAACGTCAATGCTATTACTGTCTATAATTCTCCTTGCCTCTTTCAAGTTTTTCGCACTAAAAACAACATAACCTTTTCGCGTCAAAATCTCGGTGTTGAGCTTGAGCAAATTGACGTCATCCTCAACCATGAGAACATTTTTAGTTTCGTTTTTCTCGCTACTCATCTGCATCCCCCTCCCAAACAGGCAGTGTAAATGATATACTCGTGCCTTTTCCTACTTCGCTCTGCACCCTTATTTCCCCGCCGTGTGCGTTTACGGTCTGCGCCGTTATATAAAGCCCCAAACCGTTTCCTCTTGTAGAACGATGATTGCTATATTTTTCAAACAAATCCTCCTGTGCTTCTTTCGAAAGACCGATGCCGTCGTCGCTCAACGAAATTTCCACAAACCTATCGCTTTGCGCCAACCCATCTTCCAAATGTGCTTTTGCTGCGTTTTCCGAGTGACGCGGAGTGACAATTTTTGCCTCTGCTAATATTTGACTGCACTCGGCATACTTGATAGAATTTGTCATCAGATTCAAAACGACCTGCAATATCCTTTCTCGATCGGCAAACACGTTCGGCAGGTTTTCTTGCATTACGACCTTTAATTCCAGATTGCCCTCAATCATTGTAGGAAAATGAAGCGCCTTGATTTTATTCATCAGCTCTTCTAAATCAACGCACTCCCTGTGCAATTTGAAGGTGCCGTTTTCCATCGCAGAACCATCTAACAACTGCGCCACCTGCCGTGAGAGCTTTCTTGCCTCGTCGTCAATGACGCGCATCTTTTCATATAGCTCGTCACGATTCAACTTTTCGTCCTCTTTCAGAATCTGACCTGTCAGCTGTGCATATCCCGAAACGGTTGTAAGCGGTATTTGCATCTCGTGTGACAGGGTGCGCAAAAACTCCTCTTTCATATGTCCTGCCTGTCGCAGAGTCTGCGCCTCTATACTTATCTGTTCTTTTTCTCGATACGCCGCGATTATTCGCTGTGATGTGTCAAAATATATGACAGCCGTCTGTGTGACCACCAAAATCATCAAGGCAAGGTCAAGCAGAAGAATAGACACACCGAGTACAAGTATCGCATTATAGTACAGTGAGTCGTGCACTACTGCAAAAACAAACGGTATCAGGCTTATCAGATAAAAAGTGTGTTTTAGCGTCATTTTGTGAGTTCTAAACAAAGTGACCGTTTTAATAAACACAAAAATCGTCAACAGAACACTCCCCAAAACCAAGGCTGTCTGTGCGCCGACCATACTGTAAGACAGCGGCAAAGTAGGCAGGAACAAACAGCAAATGGCATAGAGCAAAAATCCGCCTGTGAAAGTGTTCAAGAAAATTTTCGGCAGTGTTTTTTTATATATTTCGTTCGACACAAGCAACATCATTGCGCAGGTAACCGGAACGGTTATGTACTCAATTCGAAACATAATTTCCCAAGGCAAAAAACTGAACCACTTATCAAAAACTTTTACTCCGGTCACACCCATGCGTAGTCCCCAAGTTAAAGAAAGTATCGCAAAATACAGATGTGCCCTGTGTTTTTTGTAAATATAGAACATAAAAATATGCGTCATTGCAATCGTGAAAAACAGACCTATCATCATGCCTGTAACGCCGTATTCTCGCGCATAAATTTCATTTAATCCTACTTGAGTGCCTACCAAAACATGCGTGGCAACTCCGTTGTCTCTGTGTACAAAATTATTGCTTTGACGCACAATCTCTATTACGCCGTTTTGCGGTGTCACGGTAAACTTCAAGTACTCATAGTCCGGCTCTGAGCTGTTTTCATCTGTCGAGACAGTGCCCACTTCACCCATCAACTCCCCGTTGATAAATATTCTTTCGGCATAGTCAAAGCTTGTGCCCATAACGGTATAGGAGTCGTTGTCGGGCATCAGTAGCGTAATTTTGGAGGTGTTAACAGGAGAAGACCTTGGTGTGCCTACCTGCACCTTGTCACGATTTTGTTCAAATTCATCGGGAGTCAAAAGTTCGCCCGTTATATATTCTTCACTGCCACTTGTTATAACAATGCCGTTACTAAAATCGAACGATTCCAAGTCCCACACACCGTTTTGCGAGACAACGACCTTGTTGTCCTCTGTATTTATTCGATATTCCATTTTTGAAAGCCAAAGCATACAGCATAACACAATTATGCCTAAAAGAATTATCAGAACAACAATATTGGTTCTGTTATATTTTTGCTTCAAACCCATTTTTAGGTGCCATCCTCCTGCCGTGTTTTGTATTTTGTGCCGCATTTATCAAATAGTTTGTCCATGCTATTTATAGTATTATAACACATAGATAACCGCATTAAAAGTGATAAAACAATTTTGTCTGTCATTATTATTTCTTAAATCAACACAAAAAATCGATGCAAAAACTGTCGTTTTGCACTATTTCATTTTACTGATAATTTTGATATAATGTATAGACACACTGCATCTCCATTTAGACTGAATTATTATAGAAGGTGATTTCCATCCATTTGCGACATCGATATTACACATTGAATAACCATATTGACCGATTCCCAAAAGCACACATACCTAGGGTATTGCTAAAATAATATAATCAAACAGGAGGGGATTTTCATGGCAAATTGTAACAAATGTGGGCATGAACTGGCGCAAGGAACAAAATTTTGCGATAACTGCGGGGCTGCAGCATCTTTGCAAGACGCTCCACTTGATAGCAACCAAATAGCTCCGGTCAACGCTCCGCAGGGTATGCCTCCACAGGGTATGCCTCCGCAGGGTATGCCTCCACAGGGTATGCCTCCACAGGGTATGCCTCCACAGGGTATGCCTCCGCAGGGTATGCCTCCGCAGGGTATGCCTCCGCAGGGTATGCCTCCGCAAGGAATGCCGCCGCAAGGCATGCCGCCTCAGGGAATGCCTCCGCAAGGAATGCCGCCACAAGGCATGCCGCCACAAGGAATGCCGCCACAAGGCATGCCGCCTCAGGGAATGCCTCCGCAGGGTATGCCACCGCAAGGCATGCCACCACAAGGAATGCCGCCACAGGGAATACCGCCTCAGGGTAGGCAACCGCAGAGCGGTGCAGATATCATCACTAAACTAAAAGGAAATAAAACTCTCGTCTTTGCCGGTATAGGTGTTGCGGCTTTAATCATTGTTGTGCTTGTAATTGTTTTAATCATCAACTTGTTTTCCGGATCTTCTGACGACGCGCCCCATGTAGGCATGTGGACCGCAACCGAAATCGAAGTAATGGGAATGACGGTAGCACCTGAGGACATGTATTCCGATGGCATCACTTTGGAACTAAAAGCAAACGACGACTGTGTTTTGACCTTTGACGGCGCCAGTGTTAGTGGCGAATATGAAATCGACGGCACAAACTTTGCGCTAAAACAAGGTGGTGACGAGTTTTCCGGCACACTAGAGGGCAATACATTAACAATAACCAACATTCTCAACATGGGTGTTAATATTGTATTTACAAAAGACGGTGCAATCGGCAGTTCAGGAGGCGCATTATCCGGCGATAATAGCAATGCAACCGCAGGCGGAACCGGTTCTTTTGTGGCACCCGGATATGGCACAGAGCAGACCGTTCCCAGCGAAACACTCGAATTCCCGTCCGAGTGGTACGGCATAGTCACGATAAGCGATTATGGTGGTAACGACGACATATCGGGCGAGTACGAGGCATGGGCATATCTTGACGAAGATTCTGACGGCAAATATTTTGAACTATATGCAAGAGGCAACGCAGATAGCGAAAACCGTATGCTGTTGATGTCTTTTAACGTAGATGTACATGACTATACATTTTTTCCGATTGACGATGATTTCGACTGGCTTTACGGCGATGCGCCATATGTTGAATCAGACGAAAACTGGCTGATACCGACCATGCTTAACGGCACACTTCAAGCAACTTATAACTATGAACATAACGGTACCAGCTTTATACTAAGCTATGATATAGCTAAAATATCGAATGATGGCTCGGCCGGCGCTGTCACCGAAGGAGGAGAAACACAACCTGAAGCCGGAGCAGGTGCAATCACACCTTCTTCTGACGGCCCTCTTACACAGTTGGAGCTGAGAATGATCTATGACACACTCCGAGATGTCGACAAAGAACTTCTGTATCCGCTTAGCATAGAAGAGGTTACTGCTCAATACTTTTATGGTGTTGCTCCTGAACTGGACCACGAAAACGAAGAGAGTATCGGCTATGTCTGGATATCGGAAGAGGACAGCAGGACAAGAGTCTACGTCACCTACAAACCTAATGCAAACGGTGATTTCGAGTATAGCCATGCCACCGGAAGCGAACTGCCGCAACTCTAATTGCACGCTGAATTGTATCTAAATACACCTGCTTTATTGGTGCGCAAAATCATATGAGCGTTGCAGAATCTTTATTACCAAACAACAAAGCCAATCGTGCAAACGATTGGCTTTGTTCGTATGATTAAAACTCAAGAATATCACTCGGAGGAAACCGCAACCTTTTTCTCATGAGTGAAAGTAGCCGTATTTTCCGATATATTGATAGAATTCTGTACGATATATTCGTCGGCGTTCACGGCGCCATCCAGATGGTATACCTGCTCGTTGGCCGCCGATGAATTGCGAAAACTAATCACCGTATAAACTGCGCCTGCCACTAAAGCTATGATAGAGATGATTGGAGCCGTGAGCAATGATAACACAGCAACAACGCCTGCAATCACCATTGTTCGCACAGCGTGGAGCAATCGTTTTGTAAAATCGCTCATAGGTAGTACACCGGCAATTTTTCCTGTTTGACCGTTTATGGTGAAACAGTATTTTTTGTTTTTATATGTAATGTTTAAAAACCATACCGGCACAAGTGCGGTAATTTGCTCCAAATTGCTATAGTTCATCTTGGAATCTTTCATTTCGACTTTGGTAAACCCTTTGATTGTGCCTTTGCTTATCGCAGATATAGATTCCAGCATACGCTTGTCGGCGGTTTTGAAACACTGCGTCGCAGAGACATCACTGCAATCGGCAAAAAATCCCAAGAGGTATTTGTTGTCGAATTGAGTTAGCTTGTTATAATCGAAAGGTTCTATCGATTCAATAAACTTGCTGTTGAAATAGCTGCTTGCATTGACAGGAATTTTATTGAAACTACCGAAGATTCGCATAGCTACATTAAAAACATCAAAAACTCTGCTTGTTGAAGTAAGTATTTGCTTTTCTTGCGCACACTCATACTGCATCCTGCTCTCGGTGTTTGCACTAAAAAGACATACAGGGACATAGACGCCTTGCATTTTACTGACCTTGCTTTTTGTAGAAATTTCCTTTGGTGTCTTTCTTTCTCTTTTACATAATTCACGAAATAGATCCATTGCTTTTTCTTTATCTACAAGAAACGGAAGTATATAATCCGGCTGGAAATGACTCTGTGCCTGATTGTTTAAAACTACATTTGATCCGCAAAACGCACATACGCTCGCCATTGACAACTTGTCGGCGACCAACTTCGCACCACAAGAGACACACTCGAAATTGTTATACATCTGGTTGTCGGATTGTGTTTTTTTCTTCTGCTCAAGGTCGGTGTACTCGCTTGAGCAGTGCTCACAAACAAGGGTTTGAGAAACCGGGTTGAATTTAACATTGCCGCCACACGCGTTGCACTTATGATTAGTCATAATGTCCATAATGTAGTTATTCCCCTTTCAACATAAACAATTCATGCTTGTCGCTATTGTGTGAGTTTGACATATAAAAAATCAAGCGATCATCCATGGTTCATTTTGTCAACAAGGTCTAATCGTGTGTATATTATATCACAATATATTTAAAAAGTCATTATGTCTTTTGTTGAAATTTGGATTTGCATATGTTATAATTTAGGCTAATCAATATTTTTTGAAAGGTACTGTAAAGATGGATAACAAGTTGAACTATGATTTTATTAAAGGGTTGCCTAAAGCAGAACTGCATCTACACCTTGAGGGAACGCTAGAGCCGGATCTAAAACTGGAACTTGCTAAAAAGAATGGTATTGATATAGGACAAACAACGATCGAAGAGGTTGAGCAATCTTATCAGTTCGACTCCCTGACATCCTTTTTACAGGTTTACTACCCTGCGATGAATGTATTGCAAAACGAAAGCGATTTTTACGACCTCGCAATCAGCTATCTAAAAAAAGCGGCAGATAACAATGTCAAATATGCCGAGATGTTTTTCGACCCCCAGGCCCACACCTCACGAGGTGTTTCTTTTGAAACATTGTTTAATGGATACTATAAAGCTACACAAGATGCAAAAGACTTTGGCGTGGAAGCAAAACTTATTATGTGTTTTTTGAGGGATATGTCGGCGGAATCCGCAATGGAAACATATAAGCAGGCACAACCTTTTAAAGATAAAATCATCGGCATCGGTCTTGATTCTGACGAAAGAAACAACCCACCCTCTAAATTCAAAGAGGTTTTCGCACTTGCAAAAAAAGACGGTTTCAACGTTACGATGCACTGCGACATCGATCAGGTCGGCTCGATAAACAACATCGAGTATGTGCTCAAAGACATTGTTACCAGTAGAATCGACCATGGCACAAACATAGTGGAAAATCCTGAATTGGTCGAATATGCCCTGCAAAACAACATCGGTTTCACCTGTTGCCCCGTCTCGAACTCCTTTGTAACGGAAGACATGAAAGGCAAAGAGATACTTGAGCTTTTGCGCAAGGGCGTAAAAGTTACGGTGAACTCCGATGACCCTGCCTATTTCAGAAGCTACATATCGGATGACATGTTCACCTTCGCACAGGGTATGAACGCAACTAAAGAAGACATAATCATGCTGGCAAAAAACAGCTTTGAGATTTCTTGGAATTCAAAAGAAAAGAAACAGGAATACCTGAAAATGGTCGACGACTATGTTGCGGCAAACTGAATGAACGTATAACCAAAACGATGCAACCGACTGTAATATATACTATCCCCACTATTTTTACATTGGTGCTTGACATTTGCAAGCCGGCATGTTAAAATAGTGGCACAATTAAATAACACTTATCAAGAGTGGCTGAGGGACAGGCCCTGTGAAGCCCGACAACCTGCATTATGTAAGGTGTCAAATCCTGCGGTGTATACCGAGAGATAATTAATCGCTGTTTGGGTACACCCCAAGCAGCTTTTTTATTGCAAAAAGAAAGGAACAAAAAACATGAACAGAAACTTTTTTACCTCTGAGAGCGTAACCGAGGGGCATCCCGACAAGATCTGTGATCAAATTTCTGATGCGGTGCTCGACGCAATCCTTGCCGGTGATCCAAACAGTCGAGTCGCCTGCGAATGCGCCGTCACTACCGGAATGGTTCTCGTAATGGGCGAAATCTCTACCTCAACCTATGTCGATATCCCAAAAATTGCCCGTGATACCGTCAAAGAGATCGGTTACGATAGTTCAGAATACGGTTTCGATTGCAACACCTGTGCAGTGCTGACCGCCATCGACGAACAGTCGGGCGATATCGCCATGGGTGTCAACGTCGGCGGTGCCGGCGACCAAGGCATCATGTTCGGCTATGCCTGCGATGAAACCGACGAGTTGATGCCGCTACCTATCTCGCTCGCACACAAGCTCACAAAGCAACTCTCGACAGTCCGCCGTGACGGCACACTGTCATACCTGCGTCCCGACGGAAAAAGTCAGGTAACGGTAGAATATGACGACGGCGTCCCCACTCGAGTGGAGGCTATTGTCGTGTCAAATCAACATTCAGAAGATGTTTCGACAGAGCAACTTCGTGCCGACATAAAAAAATATGTTATCGATGCAGTAGTACCGTCTGAACTGGTGGATTCCGACACTAAGGTGTTCATCAATCCGACCGGTCGCTTTGTGGTCGGAGGACCACAAGGGGACAGCGGTGTGACCGGACGAAAGATCATCGTCGATACCTACGGCGGTTATTCTCGCCACGGCGGCGGCGCCTTCTCCGGCAAAGACCCCACCAAGGTGGACAGAAGTGCCAGCTATGCCGCGCGCTATGTCGCAAAGAATGTGGTAGCGGCAGGCCTTGCAAAAAAATGTGAAGTCCAACTTGCCTATGCAATAGGCGTTGTCCAGCCTGTTTCGATATTGGTCGAAACCTTCGGCAGTGAAACGGTAGAGAAGACAAAAATAGAGCGCGCCATCGGTAAGGTATTCGACCTCTCACCGGACGGAATCATAAACACGCTCGACCTTCGCAAGCCGATCTACAAACAACTTGCAGCCTTTGGACATATGGGCCGTGAGGAACTCGGTATTTCCTTTGAAAAGACCGACAAGGCAGAGGCTTTAAAACAGGCGGTTGCCGAACTATAAAGTATTTCCGGATGAATAAAAACTGCTCCCAAACAAGATGTTTCGCATGACTGCGTCGTTTGTTTGGGAGTATTTTTGTCCTGGGACTAAAGTTTTGCTTAATATGTGCGATTATATTGTCAAGAGGCGGTATGCGCAACATGCGTTTATCGGTCGAGCTACCCATAAATTTTTTAATTTTGATGGTGTGTGCTCTGCCGTGCAGACGATTTGTTGATATACCGATGTTGGGTGAACCTCTGAAAACGGATAGTACGAATGCCTTATGTATAGGGCTTTTGCGGCTACCTTTGTTGAGGGTTATTCAAAATCGGTGTTTGCCACCCCTTGGGGAAGCCTTACCATATTTTTGAATATGGCTTTATTGCCGACCCGAAAATATGCCCTTGTACAAGGGTCTTGATTGTCGTACAATTTTGCGGCAATCGCTCGGAAGAGGTGTGCCCTCTTTCATACCCTGCCCCGCAAACGGACTTTTTGCGCCGTTTGTCGAGGTGTACTCACTCACCACGGTTGCGCTTTGGCGCGATAGGTGTAGTGTGTCATCTCTCGGGGATTGTAAGCTCTGTGCTTTCGCACAAGGGTCAGTTAAGGTTCTCTTTAGGGATGGTTTGCGTAAACCGTCGGTGCCGACCGAACGAAAATTTCGAAGTCATGACCGAGATTTGTTTTGTCGCCCGATCTACCGCCGTGAAAAAACGCTTTACAATGGATTGTAGAGTGTACAAAGAGAATTTAAGGAGAAAATTATGATTATTCAACACAACATTATGGCGATCAACTCGAACCGTCAACTCGGCGTCAACAACAGCGCAGTAGCAAAGAACCTTGAAAAACTTTCTTCCGGTTACCAAATCAACCGTGCAGGCGACGACGCCGCCGGTCTTGCAATCTCGGAAAAAATGAGATCTCAGATCAAAGGTCTTGAGGTAGCTCAGGTTAACGCACAGGATGCTGTATCACTTATCCAGACCGCTGAAGGCGCTCTGACCGAAGTTCACAGCATGCTCAATCGTATGACAGAGCTCGCAACCAAAGCTGCTAACGGCACATACGAAGACACCGACCGTGACAAGCTGCAAAAAGAGATCGACAGTCTTTTGAAAGAGGTTGATCGTATCGCAACTCACACCAACTTCAATGGTTTGACACTGCTTAGCGACAGCGTAAGCGGTTCCAGCATGACCTTCCAGATCGGTGACACATCGGCTCAAAAGGTTGACATGAACCTTTCGTCCATGAGCATTAATTCGCTCGGAATCAGTGCCGTTAACATCGGCAGTATCACAGGTGCACAGAATGCAATCGAAACCATCAATTCCGCTATCGAGAAAGTTTCAGCACAACGTGCCGAATTCGGTGCTATGCAGAACCGTCTTGAGCACACCATCGCAAACCTCGGCGTAACCACCGAGAATCTGACCGCCGCTGAAAGTCGTATCCGTGATACCGACATGGCAAAAGAGATGATGAGCTACACCAAGAACACAGTTCTGGTACAGGCTGCACAGGCTATGCTAGCACAGGCAAACACTCAACCGCAGTCGGTACTGCAGCTGCTCGGCTAATACCGCAAGCTAATTGGTATTCTTTGCTCGGTCCTCGAAGTCGTGACCGGGGAGCGTGAAAAGAATACCGACCGGCTTCGGTCGACAATTTAATAGGTTCTCCGGGGCCGGTACATTTTAAAGTATGTTGCCCGAGTTTAAACGCTCGGTTACCTTACCCCCATCCGACAGGGAATGTCGGATGTACAAGAATGTATTAAGGAGAACACTATGATTATTCAGCACAACATTATGGCCATTAACTCCAACCGTCAGCTGGGTGTCAACAACAGCGCGGTCGCAAAGAACCTCGAAAAACTTTCTTCCGGCTACCAGATCAACCGTGCAGGCGACGACGCCGCAGGTCTTGCAATCTCGGAAAAAATGAGATCTCAGATCAAAGGCCTTGAGGTTGCTCAGGTCAACGCACAGGATGCTGTATCACTTATCCAGACCGCTGAAGGCGCTCTGACCGAAGTTCACAGCATGCTCAATCGTATGACAGAGCTCGCAACCAAAGCTGCTAACGGCACATACGAAGACACCGACCGTGACAAGCTGCAAAAAGAGATCGACAGTCTTTTGAAAGAGGTTGATCGTATCGCAACTCACACCAACTTCAATGGTTTGACACTGCTTAGCGACAGCGTAAGCGGTTCCAGCATGACCTTCCAGATCGGTGACACATCGGCTCAAAAGGTTGACATGAACCTTTCGTCCATGAGCATTAATTCGCTCGGAATCAGTGCCGTTAACATCGGCAGTATCACAGGTGCACAGAATGCAATCGAAACCATCAATTCCGCTATCGAGAAAGTTTCAGCACAACGTGCCGAATTCGGTGCTATGCAGAACCGTCTTGAGCACACCATCGCAAACCTCGGCGTAACAACCGAAAATCTAACCGCCGCCGAAAGTCGTATCCGTGATACAGACATGGCGAAGGAAATGATGAGCTATACCAAAAACACAGTTCTGGTACAGGCCGCACAGGCTATGCTTGCACAGGCAAACACCCAACCGCAATCGGTACTGCAGTTACTGCGTTAGTACCGGTGGCCATGATTGAAAACCTCACTGCCGCAAATAATCTGACAGGTGAGGGCAATAATCAAAGTAAAAAGACTGTAACGAGTACCGTTACAGTCTTTTTATGTCTCATAGTGTGAAAAAATCCAAAGCGAGTTTATCCTAGACAAATATAGAAGCTAGAGTTTACAAAACCATACGACGTTTTTTAAGCCGAATGGCTGTAACCGTTGATCGCAACGGTCAACGCAGCAAAGTCGCCGACCCTATCACCAAGGGCTGCGGGTCGAATTTCGCATACTTCGATTGACTTACCAAGCCCCTCCTCGCACAAGCCTTCCTTCATCTTATCGCGCAGTTGATGACCGGCACGCGCATAGATGCTACCGATGACGATGCACTCGGGGTTCAATATATCGACAATCACAGCGAGCCCTCTCCCCAGCTGATATCCGCAGATATCTACTATTTCGGTTGCATCGGAACTGCCATCGGCTGCCAGTTTGAAAATGTCTTTCGCTGTCAAATCGGCAAGTTGTTGTTCGTTTTCACAAAAATCCACACTCTCGCCATTTCCCCACTTCTTGCGAACGACAATTTTGCAAAGTTCTCTTATTCCGTTTCCACTGCAATATCCTTCGAACGATCCGTTTTTATGAAATCCTTCCGGACCATTGTTTGTCAGGCGTATGTGACCGACTTCACCGGCCGAATCATTGGTTCCGCTATACAGCTTGCCGTCCAATATCAAGCCGGCACCGAGTCCTGTTCCAAAGGTCAGAAAAATAACGTTATTAAAGCCTTGTCCACTACCAAACTTCCACTCTGCAATGGCACATGCATTGGCATCGTTCTGCAGAAAAGCAGGAACGCCTAACTCCTTTTGGAGTATGTCGGTTATCGGAATATCGTCCCACAGAGGCAGATTGGGTGGCGCGCAAATCAACCCTTTTTTACTGTCCAGCGGGCCGCCGCAACTCACACCCGAGGCAACAAGTACTCTCTCGCTGTCGCAATGCCGCTCTACCAGTTCTTTTGCGAGTGCAACTATCTCATCCACTATTTCATACGGATCTCGAGAGAGTCCGGTTGCAAATGCGATGCGCTCTAAGATCTCCCCTTGCCTGTCTCCTATCAGTACGGCACATTTCGTGCCACCGATATCGACACCAAGATACAGTTCGTTGGAAGCCATAGCTATACTACCTCCTCGTCACCAAAAAACTCCGCCTCGATGGCAAGACATATAAGATGGTATATCTTTATATGCATCTCTTGAACTCGGTAGGTTTCGCTCGAAGGAACTTGAATGGTGCAGTCACAGGTCTGCGATAACTTCGAATCCTTCTCGCCTGTGAACGCAATACTTTTCAAACCTTTCGCACCGGCAACATATGCCGCGTTTAACACATTTTCTGAGTTACCGGACGTACTCAGCCCAACAAAAACATCACCCGATCGCCCATAGCCGTACACCTGTTGTGCAAATACCATGTCAGGCTGAACGTCGTTGGTGTAGGCACTGATGAGCGCTGTGTGGCTGACCAGTGAAATTGCCGGAAGAGCACCTTGCAAATTGTCAGTTATATGGCTTTTTCTCTCGTCGCTTATGCTCAGTTTATCAAAAACACTCTTTTCTTCTTCCGAAAGTAAACGTCTGAGCACAAACCCTTTCATCAACTCTCCCACGATATGCTCCGAATCGGAAGCACTGCCACCATTACCACAAGCAAGCAATTTTCCGCCGTCTCTATAACTTTTTATTATCAGCTCAATCGCTTGAATTACAGAACCTTTACAACATTCAAGTGTAAGATTTTCGCTAAAAAAACTTTGCACAAGGGTGTTTGCGTTATTTTTCATGATATAATATCCTCCGTAAAGTGAATTATTGTTTCTTTAATAATATGAACCGGTGCGTTTACAAACCGCCCTATACTCTCGACCGCCTTTGGGCGGCTAAGGAGCTGTAACGCAACGATGTGAGCTGCTATTTTTTGCTATGTTAAAAATAGCTGTGAACTAAAGTGAAGTCGCTGTGACGTGCATTGCCTTTCTTTAATCTTCGCTTATAAACCACACCCCGCCCTGACGGCAGAAGTCCCAACCGCACAAAGGAAGAAGGGCGTGAGTATGGGAAAAGCGGTGCGTTTACAAACCGCCCTATACTCTCGACCGCCTTTGGGCGGCTAAGGAGCTGTAACGCAACGATGTGAGCTGCTATTTTTTGCTATGTTAAAAATAGCTGTGAACTAAAGTGAAGTCGCTGTGACGTGCATTGCCTTTCTTTAATCTTCGCTCACAAACCACACCCTGCCCTGACAGCAGAAGTCCCAACCGCACAAAGGAAGAAGGGCGTGAGTATTGGAAAAGCGGTACGTTTACAAACCGCCCTATACTCTCGACCGCCTTTGGGCGGCTAACGAGCTGTAACGCAACGGGTGAACGGCGATTTTTTGTTTTTGCAAAAAGTCGCTGTGAACTAAAGTGAAGTTCACAGCGACGTGGAGCTGTTGAGCAGATTTGAACTGCCGACCTCCTCCTTACCAAGGAGGTGCTCTGCCGACTGAGCTACAACAGCATATGGCAGGGGCAGAAGGACTTGAACCCTCGGCACTCGGTTTTGGAGACCGATGCTCTACCAACTGAGCTATACCCCTAAAAGTTACCTAATTAGTATAACCGCTTAGTCGGTTTTTGTCAATACTTTTCTTTGCAATTTAAAGGATAGCGTAATTATGACACAAAGTTCGGAATTCCTGTCATATAAAAACAATGCTATTCCAGCATTTTTGGATATGCTGTGTCACTCTCGACGAGCGGTGACAAGACTTCAAGATATTCTGCACTGATTTTTTTTGCCGCCGGCAGATCTTGCAACGAGTAGTTGCCGCATTCAATTGCGGTAGCACCGGGAATATCGCCTTCAAAATTGGATATGTACTCATAGGCCGAACAAAGCAGTGAAAGAACCGCTTTGGTAGGCAGGTCACGGGTCAACAGATAAAAACCGGTAAGGCATCCCATCGGTCCGACATAGATAATGTTGTCACTAAACTCACTGTTTCGCAGAAAGGTGGCAAGTATATGCTCTATCGTATGCGAGGCGCCGGGTGAGAGTGGCGTGTCTTTATTCGGTTCTGCCATGCGCAGATCATATGTAATAATATCGCCGTCGGTTCGTGATATATAGACTCCTTTTGGTAGTTCTCGATGATCCACACAAAAACTTGCAATTCGTCTCATGTTATTCTCTTTTCTTTTCTTAATAGTTTACATTATGTCTCGAAACCATTATACCACATTATCTCAATTGTGTCAGCAGTTTTTTCTCTTAATTTCAGCAAAATACCTGACAATTTAATAGAATAATATATTTAGCCAAAAAGTAGTCGGTGAAAATTTTAAAAATGCGCCATCGCAAGGTGGAATCTGCGTGCAAAGACACCCTGCGCAAAATCCTATCAAAAATACTTGACAAGCTATACACCTTTTGATATAATATAAAGGCTAATGTTGAACACAAGAGGTTATTGGCGAATTTTGGCAGGATCTTCACTCGGGTTTAGCCAAAAAAAATCGTCCGACACAGGATTTCGACCTCTTTAAAATGTAGAAAGGGATCTAACAAGATGAAAAGAACATTCCAACCTAAAAAACGTCACCGTGCCCGCGTGCATGGTTTTCTCGCTCGCTCCAAAAGCAAAAACGGACGCAAGGTTCTGGCTCGTCGCCGTTCCAGAGGTCGTGCAGTCCTCGGAATCTAACGGTGCGCCATCGTTCACTGACCAAGAATTTTGAATTTGCTCGCTGTTATAAGCGCGGCAGTTACATAGCGCATCCACTGGTTGTAACCTATGTATTCAAGAACCCGAAAGGCAACACCCGCCTCGGAATCACTACTTCAAAAAAAATTGGCGGTGCAGTAGTTCGTAATCGCGCAAGGCGAATATTGCGCGAAGCGGCAAACGTTTCAATTCCGCAAAATTTGGGATATGATGTTGTGTTGGTCGCAAGGGCAGATACCGCCGCTTCCACGAGCACTAAGCTCGCTGAAGTCGTCGCACACCATCTAAAAAAACGATGCGTTTAGTTAAGAAAATTTTTATATTGCCAATAAGGGGATATCAACTTTTTATATCTCCATTCCTCGGCCACCATTGCCGCTATATGCCAAGTTGCAGCCAGTACGCTATCGAAGCGATACAGTTGCACGGAGTTGTGCGTGGTGGTTTTTTGGCGTTTCGAAGAATTTTGCGGTGCAACCCATTCGGTGGTTTTGGTTTTGACCCGGTGCCGGAAAAAACTTCAAAAAAAGACAAAGGCGGAAGTTGATCCGCTCAAATAGGCTTGGTTTGAGACGAAAGACGTCCAGACCTATTAAAATTAATTATGTTTCGTCGGGAGACGTGCGTTTTTGGGCGCTCCCTGAAAGGACGGTTTAACGCTTTATGTGGGATTCGATTACTTCTTTTATACCCAGCATTCTGGGAATTGTCATGAGATTTATACAGGGGTTTGCCGGTTCATACTGGCTCTCTCTGTTTCTTTTTGCGCTTTTTACCAAGCTCATTTTATTCCCTCTCGCACTCAAACAGCAAAAATCTTCGGCTAAGATGGCGGCATTCCAACCGGTGTTGGCCGAGATAAACAAAACCTATGCCAACGACAAACAGCGCCAACAAGAAGAGCTGATGCGCCTGCAACAGGAGCACGGCTACTCTCCACTTGCCGGCTGTCTTCCCCTTTTGGTTCAGATGCCCATCCTGTTCGGTCTTATCGATGTTGTTTATAACCCGTTGACCTATATCGTCAATGTTACAAAGGAAAGTCTTGCCAAAGCAATGGAGATATCGGGGCTTGACGCCGCTGTTCGTGGTATCGAAGCGACACTTATCAGTCATGTACAGTTGAACCCCACAGACTATGCCGAAGCTTTTACGGCAGACGAAATCACTCGTATTGAATCGCTCGACCTTGACTTTTTCGGAATGAACCTTGCAACTACACCGTCATTTTCCGATCTTGATGTGATCTGGTTGATACCGATCCTCTCCTGTGCGACCATGATACTTTCTATGGTCGTATCCACCAAGGTCTCGGGAACTCAAATGACCGGAAGCATGAAGATGATGCCATATATCTCCAGCGTTATGTTCCTGTTCTTCGGATTTTCTATGCCTGCCGGTGTTACGGTATACTGGATCGGCTCCAACCTACTCAATCTTCTCCAGAGCATCATTGTTCGCAGAATCTATGATCCTGCCGAACTCAAAGCCCAATTTGAAAAAGAGATTGAGGAAAAGCGCAAGAAGAAAAAGAAAAATAAGGTTGTCAAGGTAGAAAACGCCGAGGGTGAACTGGTCGAAAAAAATGTCTCGCAGAGCGAACTCGAAAAGATGCGTCTGCAAAAAGCCCGTGAAGAATTTTCTAAGAAGTACGATGACTAATACGACTGCAGTGACGATATATCGATCCTGTTTGCAACGGTGTTCGATCAATATTGCGTCCGCATCTGATGAAAGGAACTGAATAATATGCAAAACGAGATAATTTGTACCGGAAAAACCATCGACCTTGCTATAGAACAAGGCCTTGCCGAACTCGGACTTTCCCGTGACGACGTTTCGGTCGAAATATTGGAAACACCTGTTCGCCGTCTGTTCAAATCTATACCTGCCAAGGTAAAGTTGACCCGTGACCTGCCGGAGCCGGTTGCCGAGGTAAAAAAAGCACCGGAACAAAAGAAAAGTGCCCCACCTTTGAAAAGTGCACCCGCTCAGAAGACCGCGCCTGCACCGACAAAGCAGGAACAGCCTAAAAAAGCCGCACCGAAAAGCGAGACTGCAAAACCGGCACCCAAACAGGCTAAAGCCTCTAAACGTACAGAAGAAGAGCTGGAAACACTCAACAAAAAGACGGTAATCGCTACCGAATTTTTGAATGACGTTTTCAAGGCTATGGAACTTCCCGATGTCGCTATAACCTCTGCGCCTGCAGAGCGTGGAGCAATTTTGAATATCGGCGGTGAAAATCTTTCAATCCTTATCGGCAAAAGGGGTGAAACGATGGAGGCCCTGTCCTACCTGACCTCGCTGGTTGCCAACAGCATTGGTGGGAACTTCGAAAAGATGTCGCTTGACGTTGCGGGATACCGTGAAAAACGTGAGGCCGATCTTAGCGAACTTGCAAAGCGTATCTCAAGCAACGTTCTTTCCTCCGGCAGACCTTATGCCTTAGAGCCGATGAACCCATACGAGCGTAGAATCATCCATACCGCTATCGGTACTATCGATGGCGTAGCAAGTGAATCACAGGGCGACGGTGAGCGTCGTCACATCGTGATTTACAGCGAAGCCGAGGGACTTACGGGCGACATACGTTACAGCGATCGTGGTCGACGCGGCGGTAAGCGTAGCGGTGGTCGTGATGACCGTGATTCTCGTGGCGGTCGCGGCGGACGTGGCGGTAGTGGCGGCGGTCGTCGTGAACGAAGCAACGATAGAGACAGACGCCCAAAACAGCCCCCCATTGTCTCGACTAGATCTGAAAAGATAGACGACGGTTCTGATAAACCTCTTTTCTCTAAGATAGAGCTGTAGTACTTTATATATAAAGGAATGGTCTATTTAAAATGAATATTATTATTGTCGGAGACGGAAAGGTCGGTTTCACCCTTACACGCCTATTGGCCTTTGAGGGACATGACCTGGTTGTTATTGATAGCAAACAGGAGGTTTTGACCGATTCTAAAAATCGACTTGATGTCATTACATTAAAAGGTAGTGGCACTAATATCGAAATTCTGCGTGAGGCAGGGGCGGAGACCGCCGACCTGCTTATTGCCGCTACATCGATGGACGAGGTTAACATCCTTTCCTGTATGTTGGCAAAAAAACTCGGTACTGTTCACACCATTGCACGTGTGCGCACTACCGACTATCTAAAGTCACTCTCCTTCCTCAAAGAGGAGATGGGACTTTCCATGATCATTAATCCGGAAAAAGAGAGCGCCATCGAAATTTTGAAGGTGCTCCGCTTTCCGTCTGCCGTAAACGTCGACACGTTTGCCGGTGGTAAAGTTGAAGTTGTCGAAATCAAATTGATGAACGGCAACCCCATCATAGGACGCCGCCTTGCCGACCTGCGCAAAGAGTCGGAAGAGGGCTTTATTGTCTGCGCCGTTGATCGCGGTGAGGAAGTCATCATTCCAAATGGCGACTTCGTGTTCGAGGCAAATGACAAGGTGTCTATCACAGGAAATCGTAGCAAAATTTCCCGTTTTTTCAAGAAGCTTCGTATCTTCAAAAAGACGGTTCGTGACGTCGTCATCATCGGTGGCGGTACCATCGCCTACCATCTTTCCTTATCGCTACTCAAGCAAGGTATATCGGTCAAGATTGTCGAAAAAGACTATGAACGCGCCACCCAGCTTTGTGAGATGCTGCCGGGGGCTAAAGTTTTGTGCGGAGACGGCACAGGCGCCGACCTTTGGCGAGAAGAGCAACTGGACAAGACCGACGCTCTTGTTGCGCTGACCGGAATGGATGAGCAGAATGTTATCATTTCACTTATGGTGCAAAACCCCGAGTGCAAGGTGGTCACAAAGATAAGCCGCCAGTCCTTCAATACTATGCTGGAGGATCTGCATCTACACACCGTCATATCGCCAAAATATATCACCGCGTTCCAGATCGTGAGTTATGTTCGCGCCATGCAAAACAGCATGGGAAGCAAGGTGAATGCACTCTACCAGATTTTGGACGGACAGGTCGAAGCGCTCGAGTTTGTCGCAGAACACGGCGATTTCATCGGTATACCTCTTTCCCAGCTTGTCATAAAAGATCAGGCGCTCATCGCCTGCCAGATGCGCAAAGGTAAAATAATGTACCCGTCCGGCGATTCAACCATCGAGGTCGGTGACCGTGTAATTGTCACGACCACGCTGCCAAGAATGTCGGATCTGTCCGAAATATTCGAGGATTGATGTCGGCATGAATTTACGTATGATCGCATATACTGTCGGCATTGTTCAACTTTGTATGGCAGCGCTGATGCTGGCACCGCTTATCGTTTCACTCATCTATGCCGGAAACGATACCACGGCGCTTGTTGCCTCTATCGCAATCACCGCAGCAGTCGGTTTTCTTTTGATGCTCGCAAAACCAAAAAACACCAGAATTTTTGCCCGTGAGGGTTTTATAATCGTCGCACTTTCCTGGGTTACACTCTCAGTGTTCGGTGCACTGCCCTTTGTTTTCTCCGGTTCAACCGCAAGCTTTGTCGATGCTGTTTTCGAGAGCATGTCAGGGTTCACCACCACCGGAGCCTCGATTCTGACCAATGTTGAAATTTTGGACAAAGGGGTTCTGTTTTGGCGAAGTTTCACCCACTGGATCGGTGGCATGGGCGTTCTGGTATTCCTATTGGCTATCCTTCCTCTCTCGGGCGGTCGGAATATGCACGTTATGCGTGCCGAAGTGCCGGGACCTACCGTATCAAAACTTGTACCCAAGATGCGTACCACCGCGCTGGTGCTCTACGCTATCTATCTTGCACTGACCATAATCGAGATCGTTATTCTGCTCTTTTGCGGCCTGCCGCTCTTTGACAGTATCGTTCATGCATTCGGTACCGCAGGCACCGGTGGTTTCTCTATAAAAAACGCATCTATCGCCGCCTATGACAATCCTTCGGTTGAGATAGTTATCACAATCTTCATGTTGCTGTTCGGTATCAACTTCAACGTCTACTTTCTGTTGCTGGTTCGCCAGTTTGCAAAGGCATTTTTTGACGAAGAACTAAAGGTGTATCTGGGTATCGTGATCGCGAGTATTATCGCAATCACAATAAATATATATCATATGTATGACGGCTTGGCGGAATCATTGCGTGTAGCCTCATTTCAGGTTGCGACCATCATTACCACCACCGGCTATGCCACTGCCGATTTCGATCTCTGGCCGGAATTTTCCAAAACACTCTTGGTGCTGTTGATGTTTATTGGTGCCTCTGCCGGCTCTACCGGCGGCGGTTTGAAGGTTTCGCGCTTCATAATTTTGATAAAGTCGGTCATATCGGGACTACGCACTCAACTCTTTCCGAGCAGTGTGAACATTGTTCGGCTCCAAAACAGACGTGTGGAAGATTCCACCGTCAAGGAGGTGCAGAACTATTTTGCACTTTATATGATGATCCTTCTTGGCTCGGTGCTGGTCGTATCCTTTGACGGCTTTTCGTTTGAAACAACATTCACTGCCGTTGTGGCTTGCCTCAACAATATCGGACCGGGACTTGACATGGTCGGTCCAACCGGAAACTATTCTGAGTTTTCTGTGTTTTCAAAGATTGTACTGATCTTCAACATGGTCATCGGACGACTGGAAATATTCCCAATTATCTTCCTTTTCACCCCCTCGGCATGGAGACGATGAGGAATCGCAAGGCAAAGGGTGACAGTCAAATGACCGCCACCCATAACCAATCTGGCCGAAATCAGCCTATTTGCAGTTGGAACCGCTCTTGGATTGACCGGTGCGATTGCTGTCAGAACCGGAGTTCATCTTGCTTTGAGTCTTGTTCTGCGCTTTGTCGCTTGCGGAATTTGATGTGCTTTGCGATTTCGAGTTTTCTGATCTCTTGTTCATGATAATTCTCCTGAAAATTTGGATATAATCCCCGAATAAGGGACTTGTAGATATTGTAGCCGTATTGTAACTTTTTATTCACTGCATTTATATATTTTCATCTTATTATTTATAAGGAGACAAGGCCATGACTAAAAAGAACACCTCGCCAAAGCAAAAGCTTTCGCAAGCCCTCAAGCAGGAAATGAGAGAGAATAAAAGCTCTTTTATTGTCTTTAGTATTCTTCGGCTAATTGTCGTCGCAGTACTGGTACGCCAATTCTTTTTGCAAAACTACGAAGGCGTATTTTTCTGCCTTTTGACACTGGTACTCTTCTATATACCGAGTTGGGTACAGGTCAAGATGCGTATTAAACTGCCACCGGCGTTGGAAATCACCATTCTCTGTTTCATCTTTGCGGCCGAGATACTCGGTGAAATCAATGCTTTCTACGTCAAAATACCCGGTTGGGACACCATGCTACATACTATAAACGGATTCCTTGCGGCGGCCGTAGGGTTTTCGATGGTCGTTATTCTTAACAACAACGAAAAATTGACCTTCGACCTATCACCATTGTTCATGGCACTCACCTCATTTTGTTTCTCTATGACGGTGGCAGTTGTTTGGGAGTTTTTTGAGTTCGGCATGGACATGATATTCTTTACCGACATGCAAAAGGATACCGTGATAAACGCGATTCATACCGTAACACTGGACACAACACTCACAAATACCACAGTATCGATCAATAACATTAACGAGGTGTTTATCAACGGTCAGGAACTTGGCGTTGGAGGATATCTCGACATCGGACTGCTCGATACCATGAAGGACATGATCGTTAACTTTGTCGGTGCTGTTGTATTTTCGATATGTGGTTTCTTCTATGTCAAATCCAAAGGCTACAAACGCACTATTGCACAGAACTTTGTGCCGACCATGAAACCGCTCAAAAATGATGACAACAAACAACAATAGCAGCTCTTATCGCCGATATCCTCACAATTGTGCACAAAAAAACATTGAATTTTATGGCTAAGTGTGATATAATCTTTTTGTATGACTAAAACCCAAGAGAGATCAAAACTATGTCCGGCCATTCAAAATGGAGCACAATAAAACGAAAAAAGGAAAAAACGGATAGCGCGCGAGCCAAAATTTTCACCAAAATCGGTCGAGAAATTCAGGTGATTGTGCGTGAAGGCGGCAACGATCCCGCCGCAAACACCCGACTTCGGGACGTCATTGCAAAAGCAAAATCACTCAATGTGCCGTCTGACAACATAAACAGGCTGATTCAAAAAGCGTCTGCCTCTGACAAGGACAACTATCAGTCGGTGCGTTACGAGGGGTACGGCCCCGCAGGTCTCGCCTTCATCGTAGAAGCGCTGACCGACAATCTTCATCGCACCACCGCAAATATCCGACTCTATTTCGATAAATTCGGCGCAGGTCTCGGAACAAACGGTTGCACCTCATATCTGTTTGAGCGAAAAGGATTGATCATTGTAGCAAGCGATGCCGGGAATGTCGAAGAGACAATAATGCAAGCACCGATCGAAGATTACACTCAAGCGGAGGCTTTCTTCGAAATAACGGTATCACCATCTGATTTCAGTGAGGCGGTCGCATTTCTGAACGATAATAACGTCATCATAGAATCGGCAGAGATAACCAATCTGCCGATGACTACCGTCACAGTAGACAATCCTGACGATCAAAAGCGATTGGAGCAGCTGATGAACGCGCTTGATGACGACGACGATGTGCAGGATTATAGCACAAATCTAGAGTAAACACAACGAGGTAACATTTTTTGAAGAACACTAAACTTTGCGTTTTCTGTAAATCCAGAATCGATGAGACAGACGTTCTGTGTCCCTTTTGCGGAATCGAAGCGACAAATACCAACCCAATCGGCAGTCTGGAGCTTGGATCGGTCGTAAAGAAGAAGTATACCATCGGTCGATTCGTTTCCATCGACGGCGAGGGTATCGTCTATGAAGCACTTGTTAACGCAACGGCGGAAGAAGTCTACATAAAAGAGTTTTTGCCGATATCGCTTTGTGCCTCACGTCGTCCTACCGGCGAAGTCATCCCCCGCCCCGGCAGTGAAGTGCCATATAAAACCACTCTCACCGATTTCATCGATCTGTATAAAGGTCTTTGCAATGTCGCCGCAAATCCCGGACTTGTCAAGGTTTATGAACTGTTGCTGGACAACAACACCGCCTATGCCGTGACAGAGCGACATGGTGCAACCAAAACACTTCGTGAATATCTAGAACAAAAAAACCAGAAAATACCGTTCGAAACCGCCGAAGAGATGCTGGAACCCATTTTCTCCGCTCTTTTGTCTTTGCATGAGCAACGATTATTGCACCGTGGTGTTTCACCCGACACTATTTTGGTCAAGGAAGACGGCAAGCTGTTGCTGTCCGGCTACGCTACCCTTGCGCTTCGTACCTCAAAAAGCGCCCTCAAACCTCAACTTTTCCCCGGATACACAGCTCCGGAACAATATATGGTTACCGAATTTCAAGACACCGGAACCGATATCTATGCCGTGGCGGCAGTGCTGTACCGTATGATCACAGGTGTAGAACCGCAGGATGCAAAAGAGCGTCATACCGCCGACAACCTCAAGGTCGCACGAGGCCTTGCCGGAAATATCCCAAACCTCGCTACCTCTGCAATCCACCGTGCACTTCGATTGTCCATATCGGAGCGTACCCATGATATAATGCAACTCCTGGAGGAATTTGAGTCGGCACCGTCGTACAATAATTCCGCACCAAAACAGATTAAGGATAACAAGAAGAAATCCGGCTTCAGTCCTCTTATCCTTATAGTAATCATCATGGTGCTATTAGCGGCCGGTATCATATACTATGCTTACTCACTGCTAGCTTCCTCACTCGTTCCCGAAGTCGCAGATTCGGAAAGTCAGGCAACCGACCTTGCAGATTCGGCAGTCAGTGAGGCGATCAATTCTCAGTTGACGCCCCGATTGATCGGCATGATGTATGACGATATCCTTGCCGATACTGAACTGCAACAAAAGTATAAGTTCATCATTACCGAAGAGTATCAGATAAACTATCCGGAAGGCCAAGTCTACGCACAACAACCGTTGCCGGAAGAGCCCTATGTCATTGGTCAAACAATTGAACTGCGTGTAAGCCTCGGACCGGAGCTTGGCGTCATTCCCGCAGAGCTCTATGGCATGACCAAAGAGGAAGCAATGACATTGCTAAGTGAGATGGGTGTGAGCTATGAGTTTTACAACCGTTTTGATGACAGCGCACCGGCCGGAACGGTCATGTACTCTGAGCCTGCCGTCGGCGAGGACGTGGTTATCGACGAAAATACGAAGGTACAGCTTTTCATCGCGGTGCCGACCACTGCATCGACCACCCCGTAATAAAACAAAAACTATCAGGTCATGCGTGCCTGATAGTTTTTTATTTGCTACTCAAACAGCAGAGCAAGACCTTGTACCTACAAGCATCGTCATAAAATCGCAAGGATAATTTTTGTTGCAATCGGTCAACCGGTTTTGCAAAATGCACCTTCCGAAACTCTCGGATGTGGCGATATCACATCGCCCTCGTTCTTTTTTTTGTGTGACGATTTTATCACAATAGTAGCTCGATAATTAATTTCTTGAGCGTTCAAAAAAATATTTCTTTTTTTCTCCTTATATGTTATAATGGGGTCAATACTAAGTAGTACAAAATGAAAATACCTCGTTTTTCGGGGTTAAGTGATAATAAAATTATAGAAAAAGGGAATACATTTATCATGCGTGAATATCTGAAAGATGCAAAACGAGTGGTGATCAAGGTGGGATCCTCGACACTCACCCATAGTACCGGCAGGATGAACCTTGCAAGGGCAGACCGTCTATCTATGGTGGTCAGCGACATTTCAAACAGCGGACGAATACCGACACTCGTGAGCTCCGGATCGGTAGCGCTCGGTGTGGGGCGATTACAGATTCAACCGGACAAGGGAGACATACAAAAAAAGCAGGCAGCGGCGGCGGTGGGGCAATGCGAACTGATGAGCATGTATGATCGCTTTTTCTCTGCCTATGGCAAACAGATTGCGCAAATCCTGCTTACAAAAGATGTATTGGATCACGAAGATCGCAGACAAAATGCGATGAACACCTTTGAAAGCCTCTTTTCGATGGGCATAATACCTATCGTCAACGAAAATGATACCGTGTCTTTCGAGGGAATTAAATTCGCCGATAATGATATGCTCGCTTCTTACGTGTCGCCGATAGTCAGCGCCGATGTGATGATCGTACTTTCCGACATCGACGGTCTATATGATCGCAGTCCAAGTGACGAGGGTGCGCAACTTATTAACTATGTTGCAAAAATCACACCTGAAATCGAAGCGATGGCAATGCCGGGCGGTACAAAGCGAGGCACCGGTGGTATGGCAACAAAACTTGCCGCCGCCAGATTTGCGACCTCCAATGGGGTTCCGATGATCATTGCAAACGGCAAAAGCCCCGAGATCCTTTACGATATTCTTGAAGGCAAAGAAGTGGGAACGTTTTTTTCGGCACGAGGAGTGTCAGAATAATATAATCGCAATAGGAGTGTTGTTATGATGAACAGAGGTTCCGGAGTATTGATGCCGATTTCCTCACTGCCGGGTGCCCATGGAATCGGCAGTCTCGGCAAAGAGGCATTCGCCTTTGTCGATTTTTTGGAAAAATCGGCGCAAAAATACTGGCAAATCCTTCCGATCGGCCCAACAGGATATGGCGACAGCCCGTATCAGAGTTTTTCTGCCTTTGCGTTCAATCCTTATTTTATCGACCTTGACCTGCTTTGTGCCGACAAACTGCTCAGCGCCAAAGATATCAAAAAATATGATTTTGGCGAGCATGACCTTGTTATCGATTACTATAAACTCTATAAAAGTCGTGACTTGGTGCTGAAAAAAGCAGTCGGTCGATTTGATAAAAACGACAAAGGGTTTAAAAAGTTTTTAAAGGAAAACGTTTTCTGGATTAATGATTACGCCCTTTTCATGGCGCTAAAAAAAGAGAACAACGACGTGTCGTTCACCTGTTGGGGTGATGACATTCGATTGCAAAACAAAAAGGCAATGGCCGCCGCAAAAACACGGCTCGCCGGCGAGATTGAGTTTTACTGTGTCGTGCAGTACCTTTTCTATCGCCAATGGACTGCGCTCAAACGTTATGCCAACAAAAAAGGGATATCTATCATCGGAGACATACCTATCTATGTCTCTCCCGACTCGTCGGAACTCTGGGCACAGCCGGAGCTTTTCCAGCTGGACAAAAACCGTATGCCTACCGAGGTTGCCGGCTGTCCACCCGACGGGTTTTCTGCCGACGGTCAACTTTGGGGCAATCCGCTCTATGATTGGGATTATCATGCTGCCACCGAGTTTTCTTGGTGGATTATGCGAATAAAATATGCCTGTGACATCTATGACGTGGTGAGGATCGATCATTTTCGTGGATTTGAGGGTTACTATGCCATTCCCGCAGGTGACGACACCGCCCGCAACGGACGCTGGAAGATGGGGCCGGGGCTTTCCTTTATCAATGCGGTAAACGATGCCCTTCCACAGGCACCCATCATCGCCGAGGATCTCGGGTTTTTGACAAAGGGGGTCTATGAGATGCTTCGTTACAGTGGTTATCCCGGCATGAAGGTGTTGCAATTTGCGTTTGATTCAAGGGATGAGAGCGATTACCTGCCGCATAACTACCCCAAAAATTGTATCGTCTACACCGGAACGCACGACAACACCACCACCGAAGACTGGAAAACCTCAGCGCCCAAAGAAGACGTCAAATTCTGCAAAAAGTATCTCGGACTTTCAAAAAAGGACGAAAATTTTACAAGAACTTTCATTCGCTGTGCGATGGCGAGCGTTTCCAATGTCTGCATCACGCCGTTTGCTGACTGGATAAACCTTGGGATCGAAGGGCGTATCAACACCCCTTCAACGCTTGGAGGCAACTGGTGCTGGAGGGCCGACAAGGCATCATTCACAAAAGACCTTTCGGGTGAGATAGCGCAGATGACAAGACTGTATGGCAGAGCCGATCGAAATGCGAAACATAGTCATTCAACTATAAACAAAAAATAGCGTTGTGAAGGAAAACGAATTTAGTTCGCACCAAAGCTTTAAGTTTGAAAGGAATGGTCATAATCATGAAAGAACTGTTGAGAACGCATCTAAAAAAAGAAATCGCAAAATCAAGCGATCATGAGATATATGTCGCTCTGCTTGAAATCGTCAAAGAGAAGGCGTTGCAAAAACAACACACAAAGCCGCAAAAACGCAAGGCTTATTATGTCTCGGCTGAGTTTTTGCTCGGAAAACTGCTTTCCAACAACCTGATAAATCTCGGCATCTACGACGAGACAAAACAGCTACTGGAAAAAGAAGGCAAAAGCCTTACCGCAATCGAGGCTATCGAGCCGGAGCCGTCGCTTGGAAACGGTGGACTGGGACGGCTTGCCGCCTGTTTCCTTGATTCGATGGCGACGCTCGGGCTTTTTGCCGACGGCATCGGCCTGAATTATCACCTCGGTCTTTTCCGCCAACAATTTGAAAAGCGTGAACAAAAAGAATATCCAAATCCCTGGATTGAAGACAAGAATTGGCTTTGTGAAACCGATTTTTCCGCCACCGTCAAGTTTCGTGATTTTTCGGTCGAGGCAAAGATGTTTGACATATTGGTGACCGGATATGAAGGTGCTACCAACCGACTGCACCTGTTTGACATAGTGGGGGTCGATGAGAAGATCGTCAAAAAGGGCATCAATTTTGACAAGACCGATATTGATAAAAACCTGACGCTGTTTTTGTATCCCGACGACAGCGACGAGGACGGACACAAACTTCGTATCTATCAGCAGTATTTCATGGTGGCATGCGGTGCAAAACTGATATTGGAAGAGGCAAAACAGCGTGGCTCAAAACTGACCGATCTGCATGAATATGTTGCAATTCAGATCAATGACACCCACCCAAGCATGATTATTCCGGAGCTGATTCGACTTCTTGAAAAGAGTGGGATCGACTTTGATACGGCGGCGGACATTGTCTCACGCACCTGCGCTTACACCAACCATACAATACTCGCCGAAGCACTGGAAAAATGGCCGATGCGCTATTTTGAAGAGGTGGTGCCGAGTCTTGTCCCCATCATCAAGAAGCTGGATAAGAAAGTCAAGAAGCAGTTTGCCGACGAGCGTTTGCACATCATCGATTCTTCAAACAGGGTGCACATGGCGCACATGGATATACACTACGGTTACAGCGTAAACGGTGTTGCCGCACTGCATACCGACATACTGAAAGAAAGCGAACTTTCTCATTTTGCCGAAATCTATCCCGAAAAGTTCAACAACAAAACAAACGGAATCACCTTCCGCCGCTGGCTGATGCACTGCAACCCGAGCCTGACACAGTTCATCGAAAATCGCATCGGTGACGGTTTCAAAAAAGATGCCGCGCTTTTGCGTGGGCTCCTTGATAATGTCGATTCCGGCACTCTTTGTGAGATAAACGAGATAAAGCACAGCAACAAAAAAGCCCTTTGTGATTATCTCAAAACAACACAGGGTACAAAACTGAACCCCGATTCAATATTTGATATACAAATCAAACGTCTGCATGAATACAAACGCCAGCAGATGAACGCTCTCTATATCATTGATAAATACAAAGAAATCAAGGCAGGCAAATTGCCAAAAAGACCGATCACCTTTATCTTTGGTGCAAAGGCGGCACCGGCATATGAGGCGGCAAAAGACATTATCCATCTGATACTCTGCCTCGGTGAGCTCATCAAGAGCGACAAGAAGGTGTCAAAACACCTGAGCGTCGTGATGGTGGAAAACTACAACGTCACGGCGGCGGAAAAACTAATACCTGCCTGTGACGTGTCGGAACAAATTTCACTCGCCTCCAAAGAGGCAAGCGGTACCGGAAACATGAAGTTCATGTTGAACGGAGCTATTACGCTCGGCACAATGGACGGTGCAAATGTCGAGATAGCCCAGCTGGTCGGCGATGAGAATATCTATACCTTCGGAAAGGACAGCGACTTTATCATCGAACTGTACGACAGTGCCTGCTATGGCAGTGGCAAAATCATGGAACAACGCCCCCATGTGCGTGAACTGGTCGAGTTTATCCGCTCCAAAGAACTGCTCGAGATCGGCAACAAAAAAATCTTGAATCGACTGTACCAAAACATTGCAACCAAAGACTGGTTTATGGCGCTTATCGACCTTGAGGAATATATCGTTATCAAGGATAAGGTTTTTGCCGACTACGAGAACCGAGAAGAATGGGCGAAAAAGGCACTGCACAACATCGCAAATGCCGGATTTTTCTCTTCTGATAGGACCATCAAACAATACAACGACGACATCTGGAAGGTGTAGACTTCATCCGCCCACATTTAGTAATATAATCTTAACGCAAAGACCGAGCAGTCACCATAAGCGGTGACTGCTCGGTCTTTATCGGTATTTTGCAAAATGATCATGGATTGGGGGTTATATTTTAGAAGCCGAATTCAAATCTCGGTGCCTCTTGCTCCACCTGTGTGACCTCTTCAGCCTTATCTTCGTAGAGCACGATGCTCAAAACATATTGCTCGTCGCCACGCTGTACCACCATTTCAAGTGTTTCGTTTGCTTCGCTTGCCTCCAGCACGTCCAGCACGTCTTGATTTTCTTCAATCGTCACACCGTCAAATTCCACGATGCGGTCACCGACCGCAACACCTGCGATGTGGGCATTGCCGCCCTGTGTCAGCGATTGAACATATACACCAAGCTCCTCAACACGGTACATCATGGCGAGTGACTCGTCGTTCAGTTCCAGCAGTGATACACCCAGTGAGAAACGACCTTGCACATAACCAACGTCAATGATGTCGGACACGACATCGACGGCAATGTCGATAGGTATTGCAAATCCGATACCCTCGATGTCCACTCCGGACGATTTGGCGTTGACTATCGCTATCAATTCACCGTTTTCATTGAATAATCCGCCGCCCGAGTTGCCGGGATTTATCGCCGCATTTGTCTGTAATAGTGTCATCGTCTCACCCTCGATGGTAACTTCGCGAGAGAGTGAGCTGATGATGCCGTCTGAGACGGTACCGCCGAGTTGTCCGAGTGGATTTCCGATGGCAAGCACATAGTCACCGATGGTAAGATCGGCAGAACTACCGATGGTTGCGGCGGTAAGTCCTTTTGCATCGACCTTCAGTACCGCGAGATCGGTCTCGGCATCAGAACCGACAAGCGATGCGTCGTATGTTGCGCCGTCGACAGTTTTTACCGTGATTTTTGAAGCACCGTCGATTACATGGTGGTTTGTGACAATGTATCCGTCAGCCGAAATGATGACGCCACTACCGGCACCCTCCGATACATAGGATTGGGTAAATTGGCTGTATGCCACCATTTCGGTCGTGATCTCGACAACGGAAGGTTGCGCCATGCTTACTATTTCCGAGACCGACATTTCTAGGTTTTGATTTGGTGTGGTGCTCATATTCAAAAGATCGTTCGCACTCTCCGGCTCGCTTGATATTGTAATACTTTCACCGTCCGATGCAATATTTGAGTATAGTAGGCTACCGCCGAACCCGCTTGCGGTTCCAACCACGGCTACCGCCAACAACAAACTCACACCCTGGGCGATCTTCTTTTTTGTGTCTCGCTTCTTCGGCTCGCTTGGTGGCTCGATCGGACGATACTGTGCCTCTACCGAAGGTTGCTGTGCTGTGTTTTGGTTTTGATGATCATTACCATATTCGTTGTAGTTCATAATATTACTCCTTTTTTAGTAGGTTAAAATTTCAAACAATCTCTTTGTTTGATTGTAGTCTACACCTTGAACCTTAAACGAACTTAAAATGAAAAACTTTTTTTAGCCCTGCTTTTATGAAAAATTCGACAATGTAGTGATTTCAATTTCAAGTACATATTTTGCACACAGTTTTTTTTTATTATTTTAAACAGATTGTATTATGTATATATTGAAAGGAATCGGTTTTTATATGTCAAAGGTTGGTAAATTCATAAAAAAACGTCGAGCACTTATAATTGTGCTTATTGTATTAATAATAATTGGGGCAGTGATCTTTAATATTGTATCGTCTGCACAGCAGGCGATGGGAGCAATATTTTCGGCACCTTCAATCACCACACTGGTGCGGCAAGACATTGAAAATGTAATTGTGGCAAGCGGGCAGACCTCTTCCACCGACGCGCGCTCTGTCACGGTGAGCGGAACCTCTTCCACCCCAAATGCAACCGCTACCGAAATCGTATCTCTTGAGATTAAGGTGGGCGACACCGTCAGCGAGGGTCAGATCATCGCAACACTTGATGATGAAGCGATACAGGAAAACATCGAGGCTGCACAGGAAAGCTATGATAATAACAGAATCGACATTTCGGCAAGTGATGCCCTTACCGACCATGATCTTGAGCAGTCACAAAATACCGTCGATGAAGCGGCCGCAAAGTATACAGAAGACAAGGACAAATACAACGCCGACCTCGCCGTGCTGAATAACGCAATTGCGGCACAAAACAACATCATCACACAGGCAAACAGCACGACAAAAACACAGATTGACCAGCTCATCACGACAAGCACAGTGCTTGCCGCAATCCCGATCACCGACGAGACACAGCTGAACACGGCATATGCCACCATTGTCGACCCAAATGTGCCTGCCGATGCAAACGAGCAGGAGATTGTCGATGTGTATAACGATATTCAAACTTTGCGCAGCACCCTGTCGCAGACCGTCGCCACCGCAAACGGCGAGATAGCGACCTTTCAAGTTCAAATGGACAATCTGACGCAAACCTATTCCTCTCAAGAGACGGCAAACCTTAAATCTCTTGAAAATGCACAATCATCACTAGACCGACAACTGTTGCAGATAAATTCCACCGACATAAAAAATCAACGCACGTTGGAAGACCTGTATGACGGGATAATCACGGCACAAGAGGGTCTGGAAGATACATATCTGCGCTCTCCCATCGATGGAGTGGTCACACAGCTCAACTTCGATGTCGGAGACACTCTCAGCGGGGCGCTTTGTGAGATTCAAGACCTCAACTCGATGGAAATTATTACAACTGTGCCGAGCTTCGATGCCGTCAAGCTGAAAGAAGGTATGGCGAGCATAATCACGACCGATTCCACCGGAACGGTTGAATTTGGCGGCACAATAACCGCGATATCTCCCATCGCAGTGGATGCCACCGGCAGTTTCAGCGTAACGGTGTCGATCGATGAAAGTCACGAAGATCTGCGTGCCGGCGTTCCGGCACAGGTCAAGTTTATGATAGAATCCTCAAGCGATGTCTATGCAGTTCCGATCGACGCTGTGATGGAGATAGACGGCGAACAGTTTGTATATGTATATGACACCATGCCGACAACAGAGCAAATTGCACTTGGCGAAGAGGATGGACGTCGTATGATCAAGGTTGCGACCGGACTCGAGTCTGATTATCTCGTCGAGATTATCTCGGCAGAGTTGGTTGACGGCATGTTGGTGTTGGACGATCCGCAAGGTTTCAACGTTTCAACGGCAATGACCATGGTCGATGGAGCATTTGCTTTGCCGGGCGGCGGTGGCAATGCAGGCGGCGGACCTACAGGCGGCGGCGCTGGCGGCGGAGGACGATAACCATGCCGAGCGAAGTAATAAAGATAAAAGGTGTATACAAACGCTATTTCGAGGGGCAGGAGAATGAGCTCTGCGCCCTCGACGATGTTTCACTCTCGATAGAAAAGGGAAGCTTTGTAGCCATCATTGGAGCATCGGGAAGCGGAAAATCTACGCTGATGAACATAATTGGTGCACTGGATCGCCCGTCAGAGGGAGAGTACCTCCTCGACGAGGTGGACATTATGACGACCGAGGACAGTGACCTTTCCGGAATCAGAAACAAAAAGATCGGTTTTATTTTTCAGAATTTCAACCTTATTCCGAGAATTAACGCACAACGAAATGTCGAACTTCCGATGCTCTATGCAGGACTCGGAAAAAAAGAACGAAGCCAAAAGAGTGCCGAATTGCTTGAAACGGTCGGCATGTACGATCGCCGACATCACAAGCCGAATGAGCTTTCGGGTGGTCAAAAACAAAGGGTTGCTATCGCAAGAGCGATGGCTAACGATCCGGCAATATTACTTGCAGACGAGCCGACCGGTGCACTGGACAGCAAAACGGGCCGACTGGTCATGGATATATTTCACGATCTCCACCAAAAACAGGGCAAGACGATTATCCTCATCACCCACTCGCCGGAACTCGCAGAGGAAACAGGGCGAATAGTGACACTGGTAGATGGAAAAATAGTGAGTGATCGACCGGGAAGTGGACGAGGTGCCGTATGAGTATAAAAGAAAACATTGCACTCGCCTTCGGTTCACTGATGAGCAACAAGATGCGTGCCCTGCTGACCATGCTCGGCATCATCATCGGCATCGGTTCGGTCATAACCATATTCACCATCGGCGATTCGCTCAACGGCTATATTGCAGATGAAATGTCGGCTATGGGCGCCAACAATGTCAGCCTATATATCACAAATCGTGTCGATGAATTTGCGACCGGACCACAGATGATGAGACAGCCGGACGAAGAGGATCTTCTGAGCGAGGAGATGCTTGACGAGATCAACGTGCAATTCTCGCAAGAGATTGAAGCCATCGGCGTGACGGTCGGGGTTGGTAGCGGCACCGCTGCGATAGGCGAAAACTATGCAAACTTTAATCTTCAAGGCGTAAGTGCCGACGAGGCATTGATCAGCAATCTCACCATGCTGAACGGCAGATTTCTTTTGCAACGAGAGATTGAAGACAAGAAACACGTGGTGGTGGTATCAGACAGTTTTGTCGCAAATTACGGCTTAGCCGGCGACCCGATAGGTCAGCAGATCATGCTGGAAGGACAGAACGGTTCCGCCGCACTTTTCACGGTGGTGGGCGTGTATGAATATGAGCAAAGCCTTTTCTCGTTCGGTGGCTCTGCCAATGAACAGGATGTCGAGACAACCGCATATATACCCTATACCACAGCCCAACTCCTCAGCGGAGCCGCAGACGGGCATCAATCGGTTACAATACTAACCTCTGCCGGTACCGACAGCACTGCATTTGCGACAGAGGTTTCAAACTATCTCAACAACCGACAATATTCAAACAACGAAGACTATGAAGTCGACTCCTTTGCCATGGACAGCATGATCGAGTCGATGACCAGCATGCTTTCCACACTTCAACTCGCAATTTCCGGAGTTGCCGCCATCTCGCTTTTGGTGGGTGGAGTCGGTGTCATGAACATCATGCTCGTCTCCATCACAGAGCGTACAAAAGAGATCGGCACTCGAAAGGCGCTCGGAGCGACAAACTTCTCGATCAGAATGCAGTTCATCACCGAAAGTTCGGTCATTTGTATCGTCGGAGGTATTATCGGTATTCTTTTCGGAATTGGGCTCGGCAGTCTCACCTCTTCACTGCTTGGCTTTCCCGCCGCACCAAACATCATGGGCATTTTCATAGCGGTTGGATTCTCCTTTGCAATCGGAGTATTCTTCGGCTACTACCCTGCAAATAAAGCGGCAAAACTTGATCCGATCGAAGCATTGAGGTACGAATAAAATAATGCGAATAAAAAAAGTGAGCGATGAACAACAGTTCAGCGCTTACTTTTTTATTGAATAATCTATTTTTTGAAAATGTAAATTTTAGCAATCGCACCCACCCAAAGCCGCAAAAAGGATTAAGGGAAAGAATTGACGCTAAAAGCCGCGTTTACAAGGCTTAGGCAATTCCCGACCACCTATTTGCGAAAAAGAAAGAATGTCGTAACGGTATGAGAAAACCCCGCCCTACCGGACGGGATTTTTGAATATAGCGTAGTCCATTCTGACGCTTTTATGGTGGTGTTTGTAGGGACACCCGCTCTGCTCTGTCCGCTTAATTAGCAGGTGTCTTTTTGCTTAAACACCACTTTTGTTTGACCGCACTTGCTAAAGCTATGAGCACAATATATTTGTATTTATGTTCTCTTTTAGCGGAGCTATATATAATAATTTGCAAGTGCCTTTTTATTTTTGCTCCACCATCAGCTCATACGCCACTCTCGGCGAGCCGTCGAGCAGAGAAATCGCTCCTTTATCGACAAAGCCGTTCTTTTCGAGCATCCTCCTCATGGAACTGTTATGTTCATGGGTATCACAAAAAAGTGCCAAAATGCCCGCCTTGCGACATTCGGCAGTACAAAAGCTTACAATATCGCCTCCCACTCCGAGTCCTTTGCAGTTGGGAAGCACCGCAACACGGTGCAACGAACAATATTCTGACACATCGGTATAAACGCCGCTTTGGTCGTACGCCTCGTCTCTCTCTTTTGTAAAAACAAAGGTCGCGACCGGGTCGGAATCATGAAACATAATAAAACAATCGCCGAGCTCTATGTCCTGCCGTATTATATCGCGGTTCGGATAATCATTCTGCCACTGATCAACCCCTGCATCGGCAAGAGACTTTTTTCCGGTGAGAAGGATACCAAAAACGGTCTCGACATGGTCGAGCGTAGCCTTCCGTATGCTTTTTTCGATGTCTGATAACAAACTATAAACTCCCTTTTTTTCGTTCAGTTCCGATCTTACTCCGCTCCCTCTTCCATAATACAATATGCATTTTTGACATATAGATTACCGACAGCGTTCATATACCAACCATCAGCATTTTGGGAAACGATGACATCTTGAGTCATGTGGAGGAGAGGTGAAAACGAAGTATTTGCAATAAGGTGTGTCTCCGCCTCACGGAAAGCCTCCTGCGTATTTGTAAAATTGGTCATTGTCGATGCTGCGTTCAAGAGATTATCGAACGTCGAATCATAATAACCGGAAATGTTCTGACTTGAGTTGCTTTTTGCAATCGCCATCATCGAGGCAGGATTGAGTATGTCACCCTTTATATACCCTGCCGTAATATCAAACTTGTCGTCTTCGATGGTCTCGGCATATTCTTCGTCTGACAGCACAAAAAATTCGAGCGACGCACCGGTATTGGTTTCGATCATCTCCGACACCTGACGATATGTCTCAATGTATGGATCGGTCGCATCGACGACCATCGTCAGTCGCAATCCGACACCGTCGCGGTATCTTGCATTTATCAGTTCCTGCTCCACTTTTTCCGGCTCAAATGTGGTGCTGAGGCTGTTGCGCTCCGGATAGTCAGAATAGTCTTCATTGGTGAATGCCACACCGGGAGCTACGATTCCATTTGCCGCAACGGCAGAAAATGTCGCCGTGTCAACCAACTCCTCGCGGTCGATCGAAAAATTGACTGCGGCACGAACACTTGTGGTTCTGGTGGGCAGATCTTCGACGTTGAATGCGAGATAGAGGGTATCAAATGTCGAGGTTGTATATACATCGCCACTCAGCTGGTTTAGCATATCCTCGGTGGGATCTGCGATGATGTCCAGTCGTCCCTCATTAAACGCAAAAATAGAATCATCGTTCAGTTCGCTGAAGCGCATGGTGTCGGTTGCAAGGTCCAACATGCCATAATAATGGTTGTTGCGCCGCACCGTGATGCCGCTGTCGTCCTCATTGACGATATAGTAAGGGCCGCTACTCTCGAAAAGCGCCCCCATAGGCTCCTCTTCACTTGGCTTGCTCACCGGCTGTGCCCTGTCATCGTCACGGTATGTCGGAGCAAGTGCCGGAAGTGTCAACAACTGCAACAGTTCCGATGCCGGTCGAACCAGTTCGATCGTCAGTTCGGTGCCGCTGACAGAGTATACACCGACGCTATCTTTGTCAAACCCTTCGGGTCGTTGGTCGCTTGGAAGGATATAATCAGAGCCGCCGACGATGAGTCCGGCAAGCTTTTCACGCAGCACAGGATCACCCTCGCCATCCAAAATCCGAAATATCGTATCTACAAAGTCGTCTGCCACGATGGTAACACCGCTTGAATATTTTGCATTTTCACGAAGTCGAAATGTATAGACCAAACCGTCTTCGCTTATGGCATATCCTTCCGCAAGGCCGGGAACAATGGCACCGCTTGAAGTGTCGTAAGCAAAAAGCCCCTCATAACACGCAAGAAAAAGCGGCGAAACATTTTCAAGGCCGGTAGTGATTGGATCGTATTCATTCGGAAGTGTCTCGACACCAACTGTCAGAACACTCGGTGCGCTTGGTTCTGATACCTCAAGCACCTCCGATTCCGGCTGATTTGGCGGTGTTGTTCCGGTACTACACGAGGCGAAAACTACCAATAACGATAAAATAAATGCTATGCACTTCATAAATATAGCTTCTCTCCGTTTGTTTGATACTGTGTTTCAAAGGCGAGGCCGTGCTTTTCTGCATTCTAATGATCGGTTTTGGCCTCTATCGATATAAAATATTCCTTTATATTTTATCACAGTTGCAATATAAACGCAATAATAATTTGTTGTGTCTGTTTTATCCTGTTGGGCGATGGCTTTTCAATGTAGTTCAAGTTGGAAAGCATAGTGGCGCTTTTATTGGTTTATATGATTGTAAATGCAAAAAAATCGTCGCAAACGTTGTTTCGTTTGCGACGATTTGTAGAATTTTGCTTTTTTTGAATTTGTTTATGGGAGTATCACAATGGTTGTTCCATTGGTGCCGCCTAACACTCCTAAACCACCATAGCCCTCGATTAATCCGGGAAAAGGAGTATCTATTCTCCGAGAATGTATGCCGTCACCGCCGTGGCCACGGTCACCTAAGCCACCACGACCTTGTATCTCACATGAATAACTGTTTTCAACCTTCACATGCGTGCCGGCATAAATACCGATACCACCGGTGTAATATTCGGACGGATCAGACCCGAGCGGCGACTCTGCGCTTGCACCACCGTTACCATCAATTAGGCCATTTATGCCATTCAATTCGCCGCCTACATATATTCCGTAGCCGCCATCGTTTTTGTAAGCCGCACTTCCATCGCCGCCGTTAACTCTTAAGCCAATACCTGAGGCACCAGTAAAATTAACAGTCAAATTCCCTGTGACGTGAGCACCGTCCGAGCCATTATTAGCACTGAAAATTTTAAGTGAATTTCCAAGTTGCTCATTATCACTCATAACAGTTAAGTTTCCATTTATATATACACCGTGTGCCGCCGCCGTATAGGCAGTTCTACCTCTATTATCAATTATTATTTCAGCATTAGCGCCGGGGAAGTCGGCATGAATAATCAAATCTCTATTTGCGCCTATTGCGGCGTCTTTAACCAGATCACCTGTTTGTGTTGTTGGATAGTCGGCAGTATCAAGGCTGTGGGTGATATATAGTGTATTTTCAGCCGCATTGTAACTGATGCCACCACTTCCGTCATCCAAAATATCATCCGCATTTGCCGGTGTGACTTCAATGCCAGCCACCCATATGCCATAGCTTGTAGGTGTTGGTGTGGGCGTAGGTTCCGGCGTTGGTGTTGGTGCATCGCCCACCGCACTCGCTG
>CAYJJX010000013.1:0-21964 GCA_964370605.1 uncultured Oscillospiraceae bacterium
AAAAAAATTACTACGGGCACAGTCCAGCGGACTAACCCCTTAGATTTTGGTGCGCCTTGAGAGATTCGAACTCCCGGCCTTGTGGTTCGTAGCCACACACTCTATCCAGCTGAGCTAAAGGCGCGCTTATGCTGCCTTTCTATTATAATATCCGATATGGAATTTGTCAAGCAAAAATTCACATTTTTTGCGTATTCTTACTGGAATCATCACAGGTTGCAGCGGTCAAAGATAAAAAACATATCTGTATTAGAGTGTTTTGTTGATTCAAGCTACCCTATTATTTTTATCATTTCAACAAGTCAATATGTTACTCGAAATTTATCACGATGCTGCTTTTTGTCGATTTAAGCGCTATATATTTGACGCCGGCCGCATCAAGCATTTTTTTAGATGCCTTAACCGATGGGGTGTCGGCGTATTTATCTGAAAGATATATTATCTCTTTGATTCCGGATTGTATAATCGCTTTGGCACATTCGTTGCAGGGGAAAAGGGCGACATATATTTTTGTGTCAAGCAACGATTTTCCTTGTGAGTTAAGTATTGCGTTGAGCTCGGCATGTACTACATAGGGGTATTTTGTATCATCGCCGTCACGATTCCACGGGAATTCGTCGTCGGAACAGCCTTTCGGGAATCCGTTGTATCCGGTGGACAGGATAACATTTCCTTGGCTGACGATGCAGGCACCTACCTGAGTGCTGGGGTCTTTGCTTCGCCCGGCAGCAAGCAGTGCAACTCCCATGAAGTATTCGTCCCAACTTAAGTAATCGTTTCTTTTCATTAAATTGTCCTTTCATCAATAAATGGTAAATGTAATCCGCGTTTTTATTGTTTGCTCACAAGATTTCTCGGCTTACCTTCAAAGTATGAGATTAAATTGTTACAAACCTCGCCCGCAAGACGGTGGAGTGATGCCTCGGTTGCCCACCCTACATGTGGAGTAATTATTGCGTTTGGACAACGGATTAGCGGATGATCTTGCGTATGCGGTTCATTGGTCAGCACGTCGGCGAGGTAAAAGCTCAGTCGCCCATCATTAAGCGCCTTGAGTACGGCATCATCGTCTATAAGTGCGCCGCGTGCAACGTTGCAAAGTACCGCAGAGGGTTTCATTTTGGCAAGGCTTTTCTCGTTGATTATTCGCTCGGTTTGAGGTGACAGTAGACAGTGTAGTGAAAGAATGTCACTCTCGGCAAGAAGCCGATCAAAGGAGCAAAATTCAACGCCTTCCATTGACTTTGGGCGGGGACTGTAGCTGATCACACGCATGTTGAAAGCGAGAGCTATTCGAGCGACGGCGGCGCCTATGTTGCCAAACCCTAAAATCCCGAGCGTCTTTGTGCCAAGTTCTGTCATGGTACGCAGACTGCCAATATCGCTCATCCTGCCTAACCATTCGCCACGTTTTACCGCCGAGCTGTAACCGGAAGTATCGACACAGTATTCAAGCAACAATGCAAACAACTGTTGTGCTACGCCCTCGGTACTGTATCCCGGCACATTGGTGACCGCAACACCGCGGCGATCACATGCCTCGACATCGATGTTGTCATAACCGGTAGCGGTTAATCCGACATAGCGTAGGCGTGGACATGCGATCAATACCGAGTCATCGATGCGCCCTTTGTTTATCACTATTGCCTCGGCGTTACCTATGCGTTCGATCAACTTGTCATTGGTGGTATGATCAAATACGGTGAACTCGCCCGCGACTGATTTGAGTGGATCAAAATTCATGTCGCCGTCTCGCAAAGCGACAGCATCGAGTATTACTATGTCAGTTTTTTTCATCGATATGCTATTCCTTTTTGTCGTCTTGTGTTTTTCCTTATTGAGCCAATATCAGTTTGTTTCCCATTGATGCTATCGCGCGATAGCCTTGTGCAAGATATCTGCTCAACTCTTTGCTCTCACTGCCGGAACATAGCAAGCAATCACTTTGTATCTTGCTTTTTGCGCCGCTGTAAAGCAATAGATACGGTTTGTTTCCGATTCCGCCTTTTAGCGCGGTCAACTCAAAGATTTCGCCGATCAATGGCATTACTCGATCGATGTGACGATAGTGCAATATGGTGTAGCAATCATCACTCTCCGGCTTCAGTAGTGTCGCAAGACACTCGTCATGGAGTACACGTAGATATCTCACTTCGTGACCCGCAGTAATTCCAAACATCATGCCGTCGGTGCAAAAACCACTCGTTTTTGTGCAGAAGACAACTCCGGCTAGCTCTGCGTTCAAGAAAAAACCTTCGACTCTACCGTGCGAGATAAAGTGTACCACTTCTTCAAAAGTCATGTGTCCACAGTGTTCTCTTGTGCGCTCAATAAAAGTCATTAGCTCATCCATGTCGGTCAAGATAAGCCTTCTCATAGATAACAGTTTCAATTTCATCCCTCCTTCTTACCAAGTATATGCGAAGAGATGAAATAATATGCTAACTCGTGGTGAAAGTTTCGTCGAGCGCCGTAGTCAACTGGTCGAATGTTTCGTCGCTCCATTCTTCGAAGCTTAGATAATCGTTGTAGATAAGTGCCTTTGCATTTAACAGAGTTTTCGGATCGGTGTAAAGCAAACGATCGATCGAGATGTTATTATTATCGATATAGTCATATAGTTGAACGGTCAGTGGGTTCTTTGCAAGAGGTCGATTAAATTCAAGCAGTCCAAGTGTATCGGTGATATAACTGCGACCCGTTTCGGAATAGTAGAACCAGACAAGAAAGTCGAGCGCCGCGGCATTCTCGGCCTGTTCGGCATCGGAAGCGACAGCAAAGACAAAAGGCGTGCTCACAGTCATGGAGGCGTTGAGTGTATAGGTTGCGGTGTCACCCGTTTGGGATATAAGCGGCCGCAGTGGGAAAATGACCGACTCGGACAGCGCCTCGGGTGAGAGATATTTGAACGCATCGGACAACGAGGTGCGATAGAAAAGCACCTTCTCCTGTTCGTATAAAGCGGCAGAGGTTATCGAATCCAGTTCCGAAAAACGCGTCGACGGATCGTCACCGAGCTCCGCTCGCCCTTGCGGCGTTGCCGACATGGTAAGTTCGTTGTAAAGATATTCAGGATAGTCAGCAAAGCGACTAATTGTTTCTTCGGTTGGGTCATCGCCGTTTAGCATGATGGAGAGTGGCGGCAACAAAACATCTGCATTGGCAAGGCTCATCGCATACGGTGCTACCAGATTTTCAATTTCTTCCGGCATCTGACTCGGAAGTTCGTATTCCCCACCAGACAGTCGCAGTATCTCACCCTCGGAAATGTCGCCGAGTATTAGCTCGTCCAATAACTTCACGGCTTCCTGCCACTGGATTGCGGATGCGTCTCTCAAATTGTCTGAAAGTGTGGCTATGTCGTCGGTTTCAATTAATTCTGCAAGAAGTGTTGTGTTTCCGATATATCCGTAGCCATCAATTCCGACCGGCAGAAATGCCACATCGTCACCGCTTGCCATATAATCCGGCACGAGCTCGGCAAACGCTGCTATCAAGGCAGAGTCCAGTTCTCGAATCTGTGCAATTCCGCCTCTGTTCGCAAGGCTGTTGATATTATAGATGTTGTCGCTGATGATCAATGATGCGGCTCCTGCGGTCAGTTCGGCAATAAACTCCTCGCTGTCGCTTCCGCTCGGCACTTCGGTGATAGTAATCTGTACCCCTTCCATTACGGAATACAGGTTCAGAAGAGGCGCTACCTCTTCAAGTACTGAACTGCTGACGGCAACGTTTAGATTATCGGCCGTGGATTCGAGCTGTGTGCTCGGCGCCGAGATGGTTCTTGGAGGCTCTTGAGTGGTCGTGTCGGAACAGCCGAACAACAAACAGCCGACCAATAATATGGCAAGCAGACGGGAAAAGGTGGTTATACCGAAAGTATATTTTTTAATATTTATCATAAAATCAGGGGACCTTTAAGAAAATGTTAAGATATGTTTCACATATATTTTACCATTTATCTGACGTTTTGCATAGACAATAAATGAAATTCGTGGTAAAATAATTTGCGTACACAAAAAGTTACTTGAGGAATATGAGGTTACGACACAAGCCAAAAGCGGTTGCGAGACTGCCACAACATAAATACTATATCGAAAATCCTACCGAGCATCGAGGAAACTGGCAAAAATTATTTTCAAAAGCAGGTGCATTGTCGCTGGAACTCGGGTGCGGCTTCGGTCGTTTTGCTACGGAATATGCAACGCTTCATCCCGAACGAAACCTCTTGTCGGTAGATAAGAGCCGTGACGTGCTGGTGGGAGCCTGTCGACTTGTAGAATTCACCTTTGGTGACGACCCGGAGAATCTTCGTATTTCCGATTTTGATGCCTATCATATCGAGGACTGTCTTGACCGATCGGATGGCGTGGAACAGCTTTTTATCTTTTTTTGCAATCCTTGGCCGAAACGCAGCCATCACCGTAGGCGTTTGACCTATCCCGCACTGCTCAAACGGTATCAAAAGTTGATGATGCCGGGAGCGATGTTGTATTTCAAGACGGACGATGAAGGGCTATATCGCGCTTCACTAAAGTATTTCGACGAGTGTCGGCTGGAAACACTTTTTTTTACCGAGAATTTAGCGTCGGATCATGGCTTTGAACCGCTCTCGATCAAGACAGAATACGAGCAAAAGTTTATTGAACGAGGACAACAAATTTATGCCGCCGTGGTGAGGTTCTAATCACCGCCGACGAAAGGAAGTTATAATAATGGCAATAGGAAAGAAAAATTACACACTGGGTGAAGAGATATTCAATTCGGTGACCCATGGTGTCGGCACGGTATTGTCGCTGATGGGACTTGGCGCGCTGGTGACAATAGCCGCATATGAAAGCGACTGGGTCGGTGTAGTGTCTGCCGCTCTTTTCGGATTTGGTATGGTCTTGCTCTACTGCATGAGCACGCTTTACCACGCGTTCACATCAGATCGTCTCAAAAAACTTTTTCGAATCATGGATCATTGCAGTATATTTGTTTTGATCACCACTACCTACACCCCATTTTTGCTTGTGCTACTGCGTGGCAATCAGAAGGCGTTTATCGTATTTTTTGTGCTGTGGGGATGCACAGTCGGCGGAATACTCTTGCAGGTGTTTGCGCTGAAGCGTTTTGAAAAGTTGTCATTGGTGCTCTATGTTATCATGGGATGGGTTGCGGTCTGGTTGTTGACCGACATCATTGCGGTTCTGTCTACAGCAGGTGTTTGGCTGATGATTAGCGGAGGTCTTTGCTATACCGGCGGAATTGTATTCTATTCCATTAAGAAAAAGTTTATGCACGCCGTCTGGCATCTGTTTGTGCTTGCCGGAAATATACTGCATTACATCTGTATTGCGGTCTTTGTCTACTAAAAACATAAGGGTCACTGCTTTGCTGAACAGGCTAAAAAAAACAACGATCGACATACCGCTTTTGCTTCTCGCCGCAATGTGTGGCTCCTTCTCGGTGTTGATGCTCTATGCCGTTTGGCGTTCGTTTTTTTCTGTTTATTCCAACGCCACCACTCAGGTGCTCGCCATTGCAATGGGGTTTGTCGGTGTGTTGGTAATATCGATTATTGGGCTAAAACCCATATATAAATATTGGTATGTCATAACCGTCGCGTCTGCCGCTTCGGTGCTGATGACCTTTTTGTTCGGCTATGCTCCGGGTGAAACGGAGGCACAGGCTTGGTTGCCTATTTTTACGGGCTTGAGTTTCCAGCCGACAGAACTGTACAAGCTAGTGTTTATCGGGACTTTTTCAATCCAACTCGCCTATTTCAAAGGCAAGATCAATCGTCCGATACCTCTGCTACTTGCGGTGGGGCACACCTTTATTGTGATGGCAGTGGCTCATCTACAAGGTGATGACGGTGCCGCCATAGTTTTTGCGGTCATTGCACTTGGAATGTTGATCGCCGCAGGGCTTAATATCTTTTATGTCATCGGCGCAGTTGTTGCGGGCGCTCTGTTCTTTGTGACGATAGGATTTGACCTGCTCCGTCCCTATCAACAGGAGCGAATACTCGGTCTTTTGAATCCGGAAGAATATCCCGATATTATGTTTCAGCAGACAAGAAGTGTAACCGCCATCGGTTCGGGTCAACTTTTCGGTGTGGGGCTTTTCGGCACAGAACATTATTATGTCCCAAATTCACACAACGATTTTATTTTTTCTTTCATCGGGCAGTCAACCGGCCTTGTAGGAATTTTAGTTGTGCTGACTCTTTTGGTTGGAATAGGAATACGTGTTTTGATATTGGCCCATCGCTGTGAAGACCAGCGATATCGAATAATGTCAATCGGAGTTTTTATGATGATCATTGGTCAAGCGGTCATCAATATCGCCATGAATCTTGCGCTCATACCGGTTGTCGGTATTGTTCTGCCGTTTTATTCGGCAGGCGGAAGCTCTATGGTCGGTTGCATGATGGCGTTGGCGATGGTGGCGGCCACAAAACGAAGGTGATCACTTACACTATGATGTCGGCACCGTCCCCCTCAATATGGAGTACCACGCCGTTTGGAAGGCAGGCCGCCATCTCTCCTGCTCGATGGATCATGCCGGTGTTCACACATACCCGGTCGGGACAGTCTGAATCGACGAAAAAGGCTCCTTCTTCGCCGTAAGACAATACAACATTCGGATTGTCGGGAAGGACAAAAAGTTGCTGTTCTCCCGAGAGCTTCAGTCTTGCAATCTGTTCGCCGTTATATTCAAGCACTGCGATTTCGCCCGGCTCGGAACGCATCAATAGGGCCATCAGGACAAACACGGCAAGCGCAATGATTACAATAATAATGTCATGACCTTTTGCAAGTTTCATCTTTTTTCGGTCCTCTCATCACAATATTTCGGCAAGTATACTGTTTTGTAAAAGCATCCCTCGCTCGGTTAAGGCGAGGGTTTTTTCGTTATATCGGAGCAATCCGCCCTTTTCAAGCCGTGCTATCTGCCACAGGCTTTCGTCAGTGAAACGATAGCCAAACCGCTTGAAAAGCTCGTCGATCGAAAGCCCCGAAACCAATCTTGTTTGCAACATGATAAAATCATCGGCATCGCATATGCCGTCATCAATTTTTTTTCGGTTTTGCATGAATTGCTCAGTATCCGCTTCATAGAAAAATCTTTGATTGCATACACAGGAATGTGCAGAAGCACCGATACCGAGATAGTCACGACAGTTCCAGTATCGCAGATTATGGCGGCTTTCAAATCCCGGCTTTGCAAAGTTTGAAATTTCATACCGTTCATAGCCATAATTGCTTAGCTCTTTGATAGCGAACTCGAATCGCTGTGTAGTTTCGTCGCTGTCGGGAAGAGCGACGTCACCGAGAGACACACGTTCGATTAAAGGAGTGTTTTCTTCCAATTTGAGCATGTAACAGCTCACATGATTAACCGAATGGAACTCGGCAAACCGCACGAACTCTGCAATGTCGTTGCAGCTCTCGTACGGTATGCCGACCATGAGATCGATTGAAATATTGTTGATACCGGCCTCTTTTGCCGTGATTATGGCTCGTTCAACCTGTTTTGTATCATGCAGGCGACCGAGTGCTTTGAGTGAGCGATTGTTTACGCTTTGCACTCCCATCGAAAGTCGGTTTATGCCGAGGGAGTGCGCAGTGGTAAGAAGTTCTTTGTCAAGACTGTCCGGATTGCCTTCCAGTGTGAATTCTCCACGTACTTTCAGACGATCACACAGCGTTATAAGCTGTTCGCTCGACATCAGTGACGGAGTCCCGCCGCCGATATATGCCGTGTCGAATTCGGTTTCGTAGGGTATTTCGGAGCAAAGTGCTTCAATATACCGTGAGCTAACCTCGCCGACGGCGGAATGGAAATCACAGTAGTCACACCGCCGACGACAGTAGGGTATGTGTATGTAAAGCGAACAGTCGGACACCTTGACATTCCTTTCTTATCAATACTCATTGGTTTTTTGGTGGCACAAATCAACAAAACATCCACCGTTTATGCTCAAATAGGCTAGCGTATTCCGAAAACCAATTTCAAAATACCGGATAAAAACTTTGGACTCTTCACAACGACTATCTGCATACCTTACCTCCATTATCTGAAAAAAGATGCGATAATCAACGTGAGAACCATAATTGATATCACATAGCCACCGCCGACCGTTCCAAAAAGCAATGTAGTAAATGCCCCGATGAACAGTACGAGCAGTAATAGCCATGGATACCCGCCGTGTTTTTTGTTCATGCTCCCTCCGCTGAGTTATCACCTTATCGCATAGTATGCAATTGTTTATTCAGGTGTTCTCTTTATTGCGTTATTTCTTGACTAAACAGCGGAAAAGATGTATTATTACAGTAAGAAAACAAACAAAAAATAGGATTTAACGATATGAAACGAACTGAAATAAATAAGCTTTATTCCGAGGTGCAAGGTGGTTGCACGAGCGGAACTTTTACCGTAGCCGGCTTTGTCAAGACCGCACGGTTTGGAAAGAATGTTGCGTTTGTGGAGCTGAACGACGGAAGCTGCTTCAAGAACCTCCAGCTGGTCATTGACGCCTCAATGCCGAACTACGAAAATGTCTCGGGCATCGGTGTCGGTGCATCGATTGTTGCCACCGGTGAGCTCAAACTCACCCCTGAGGCACGTCAGCCGTTTGAACTGCTTGCAGTTTCGGTGGAGCAGGAGGGAGGCTGCCCGCCGGAATATCCTTTGCAAAAGAAACGGCACGGCGTGGATTTTTTGCGTACCATTCCGCATCTGCGACTTCGCACCAACATCGGAAATGCGGCCTTTAGACTGCGCAGTGGACTGTCGTTTGCACTGCATGAATTTTTCAACAAAAACGGTTTTATCTACATGCACACCCCGATTATAACGGGAAGTGACTGTGAAGGGGCGGGCGAGATGTTTCGAGTGACCACTCTGCCGCCAGTCGACCCTCCGATGAACGACGACAACGAAGTCGACTTTGGTCAAGACTTTTTCGGGGGCATGGCTTCACTCACCGTGTCGGGACAGCTTGAGGCGGAGGCGGCTGCGCAGGCGCTCGGAAAGGTTTACACCTTCGGGCCGACCTTTCGAGCAGAAAACTCTAACACTCCTCGCCACGCGGCAGAATTCTGGATGCTTGAGCCGGAGATTGCCTTTGCCGACCTGTATGATAACATGCAGTTGGCGGAAGACATGTTGCGTTATGTAGTTTCGTATGCTCTAGAAAACTATGCCGATGAGCTTGCCTTTTTGGATGAATTTGTCAGCAAGGGACTGCGTGAGCGACTGATCGCGCTTACCGACCGTGAATATGTGCGGATAAGTTATACCGACGCGGTTGAGCGTCTTGTGAAATACAATGATGAATTTGAGTATAAGATCAGCTGGGGTGCCGACCTGCAGACGGAGCATGAACGATATCTGACCGAAAAAATCTTTGATGGACCAGTATTTGTCTATGATTACCCCAAAGAGATCAAGTCTTTTTACATGCGTCAAAACGATGATGGCAAGACGGTTGCCGCAATGGATCTGTTGGTGCCGTCGGTCGGTGAACTCATTGGTGGAAGTCAACGTGAAGAGCGTGAAGATAGGCTGAAGAATCGTATGAACGAGCTGGGACTGCCTATTGAAAAGTACGAGTGGTATATTGACCTTCGTCGTTTTGGCACGACAAAACATGCCGGATACGGTCTTGGCTTTGAGCGTCTTGTCATGATGGTCACCGGAATAGCCAATATCCGTGACGTTTGCTTCTTCCCACGCACCACCGGAAGATTTTAATCCGATACTTTTTGATATAACGCCGCACCCGATTTCACATGGTAGGGTGCGGCGTTTTTTTTGTTTTTGCACAGCGTCATAAATAATCTACGTGCCTCACATAAACTATATTTATAGTTAATTGATGTGAAAAACAATACCGATTGCAATGCACAAACTTTCTCTATCGCCGCCGTCATTGATGCGGTTTTGTTCGCTGTTCGGTGCTTATAAAGCAAAAATTTTTTTGCCGAAACGGCTATGATGTTTGCACCAGTTCATATGCAATGCGAACGACTCCAGCGGAATTTGAAACCGTCTCCCCCCTTGCGTAAGAGGCGGCTACATTGAGTGATTCTTCCGCGAGTCGATAGGGATTGTTGTAGATAGTGCCTGCCATTTCGTCGTTTTCTATTGCATCGATGGCGGTAGGTATTGCATCTATTCCATACACCGGAACCAATGTGTCGGCGGCTTTAAGTGCCTCAATCGCTCCGAGTGCCATGCTGTCACTGTTGCACACTATCGCCTCGGGCGTCTGTCCTTGCTCCAACAGTTCTGCCACAAGTCGAGCGGCAACGTCGGTGTTCCAGTCGGCATTCGGTTGTGCGATCGGTACTGCCGAGCCATCGGTCAGGGTCTGAATCAGTGAATCGGTGCGAGTAGCGGTCAAGGGGTTCGCCTCTTCGCCTTTCAAAACCATGTATTGCAAAATACCATCGCTATTCAAATCATAGTCGGGGTTTTCGGCAAAATCTCTGAGTACCATTTCACCTTGAATCATTCCTGCTTCGATCTCGTTTACACCGACAAAAAATACATTTTCGTACTGGGATAAGATGTCAGACGCAGGTTGGCTATATAGAAACACCACCGAAACATCTGCCGCCAGCGCAAGGTCGGCGACCGATCGAGCCGATGCAAGATCCACGAGGCTGACGATAAGCGTGTCGGCACCGTCGGCGATAAGTTGTTGTATATCAGTGCTCTGAGTTCCGGCGTTTCCCTCGGCGTCCAAAATGTTGACGCTCAGGCTTGTGTCGCCTTGCTCTTCAAGTGCCTGTTTAAGGATAGATAGGTAGTTGTCGTCAAGGGTGCTGAGCGACACACCGACACTTACCGGATGTAGCTCTGACTGTGATTGAGATTCTTGTGATCCGGATGTATCTTCCGATTCTTGCGATGCGTCGCAAGAGCTGAAAATGATCAGTACCGATAGAAGAATAGGGGCGAATTTTTTCATAAATTAGATTCCGTGTTGGTTTCTCATATGTGTAGCCATACGCCATAAAACATGAATTTTTACACAACAAAATAGTACCATTCAAATGGAGATTTGTCAAGCAGACTAACGTTGCCAATATATACAACATGCTTGAAAAATCAGCAAAAAAGTGATATGATATTGATGGAGAAAATATCATAGGAGCAAACAAGTGGCGGCTTTTATTATTATCACAGCAATTGTTATAGTTGTAGCATTGCTTGTCTATGCTGGGCATCTGCTTAATCTTAAGACCTTGCGGCCCAAAACTCATAGTCAGGAAAGCACACTAGATGAAATGACGCAGAAGAATTTTTACTACGGACGAGCCATAGGAGAGTATGAGTTTGAAGATGTGAGTGTGATTTCTGACTATGGCTATCGCCTTAGCGGAAAATGGTTGCCGTTTGAAGGATCGAAAAAAACGGTGTTGATTGTTCACGGATATTCGGCAAACTTGATGTGCTCCGCACGGTACATTGACCTATTTTATACACAAGGGTTCAACGTGTTGATGTATGATCATCGTTTTCACGGAAAAAGTGAGGGCGAGAATAGCACACTCGGATATTATGAGAAATACGATCTGAAGAAATGGATCGATGTTGCGTTTCAAAAAACAGGTGAGGGCGGCATTGTAGGACTGCACGGCGAGTCGATGGGGGCATCCACTTCGATTCTCACCGCCGCACTCGATCATCGCATTGCCTTTGTGGTTGCGGACTGCGGATTCGACGATCTTTATGGCGAGGTCAAATATCAGATTAAGCAAAGCTACAATCTGCCGGAATATCCAGCAATGTTGTTTGCCGATTTTTTCAATCGAATTCGGGTGAAGCATGGGTATCGCGATGTATCACCGATAAAGGTGCTTGACGATGTCAAGGCGCCGATACTGTTTATTCACGGTGAAAATGATCTTTTCACACCTCCCGAGAACTCAAAGAGGATGTATGAAAAATATGGCGGCAAAAAGCGGCTGTATATTGCAAAAAATGCAGGACATGCATGTGCTATTCATGAAGACAAAGAGCAGTATTACCGTGAAGTTATCGAATTTCTATCCGAAATAGAGCTGTAAGCCAGCAAGTGCAAAATGCGCCAGTGGCTAAAAACTAAGAACTAATAGTGAATAACCAGTTGTTAGCTTTAATCATAATTTTTTGCGTGAAACGCCACCCGCTGACAGCCTCGGCTTTTCGCATTGTATTTTTGGTTTTCCATTTAACGTGATTAAATACGTCTATAATAAGCGAATGGGAGGTGAATTGTTCACCTCCCATTCGCTTTACTGCAATATAAATTTATATTTGTTTTGTGACGCTTTTTATTGCTGATGCTCCTCTCGAAGTTTTTTCTTTATTGCTACTTCCTCGTCGGTCTCGACCTCTCTGCCCAGCGTCATGTCGTTGTCGGTTTTAATGAATCCGGACCTCAAAAGCGCAAGATATTGCATCAGGTCGTTTTGTTCTTCGTTAATTCCGTTGTACATAATCGTTCCCTTTTTGCATGTGTCTTTGACCATCATTTACGGTTTTGTTTTCCAAAAAGGAAAAGCTCCGTAATGATATTACTATTATCACCACGGAGCCGTAAAATATTCACTTTTTTTACAAAAATCGAGCCTATTCGATATCGTCGTCCGAGAAGTCAATTTCAAAGTTTGTGCCACAGTTTGGACAGGCAAGATCTTCGTTTCCGAGCATCTCTTCGTCCATGCAAACGACTTTTTTGCACTCGGGGCAGGTGATTTCATAGATGCCGCCGTCATACATTTCGTCGTCGCCGCAACCACAGTCGCAAGACATGTTGTCTTCGATACTGGTCAAATCTTGGTCGATTGCGTCAATTTCATCATAGATTTGGTCTACATCTTCGTTCAGCTCTGTGACCGCAACGCAGACTTCGTCCAACAGCAACAGTAGTTCTTTGAGTATTTTTCCTTCTTTTGTGGTGAAATCGGGGCCGAGTCCGTCTACCAGACCCTTGACATAAGAAGCTCTTTCTTTCAAATCCATTGGTTTATCCCTTTCTAGTTGTTTACACGTCCCATATAGTCGCCGGTGCGGGTGTCAATCTGAATTTTCTCGCCCTCTTCCAGGAACAGCGGAACACGAACTTCTGCGCCGGTCTCAACGGTTGCGGGTTTGAGGGTGTTGGTGGCGGTATTACCCTTGAATCCGGGATCGGTCTGGGTGATTACCAGTTCCACAAAGTTCGGAGGTTCTACGCCAAAGACGCTTCCTTTATAAGACAAAACCTTGACTACTTCGTTCTCTTTGACAAAGCGGAAACTATCCGGCAGTGAACTCTCGTTGATGGGGCTTTGTTCATAGGTTTCGATGTCCATGAAGTGGTATAGGTCACCGTCTTTATAGAGATACTGCATCTCTTGGCGTTCGATGTAGGCGGGCGGGAACTTGTCAGATGGGTTATAGGTCGTCTCGGTTACCGCTCCTGTCATTACGTTTCTTGTCTTGGCTCGCACAAATGCGGCGCCTTTTCCCGGCTTTACGTGTTGAAACTCAATGATCTGGTGAACGTTTCCATCCATTTCGAATGTTACGCCGTTTCTGAAATCTCCGGCACTTATCATATTGTTACCATTCCTTTCTTTGGGTTCAATATTTTACGTTTTTGCGTTTTGTCGCCTGTGTTGTTGCTGACATTGACGCACATAAAAGGTTGCTCTTTTAGTTAATTATATGAAATTGCAAGCAATTAGTCAACACCGCTTGAAAAAAAATTTGCTCTATGTTAAGATAATGTCAAGAATTATAATTTTTTTTAACAAGGAGATATATAATGGAAACATATGTTTGCGATGTATGCGGTTACACCTATGACGGCGATGTGCCGTTCGAAGAGCTCGGTGATGATTATGCTTGCCCAATTTGCGGTGTTGGCAAAGATCAGTTTTCTGCCGAATAAATAAACAATCGATGTTTTGCTCGATGATTTATGTCGGCCTCGGATGAGGCAGGACCTCCTTTGGTGTCTTCAAAGTGTCAAAGCCCTGTAATGCCTTTTTGGAGGGTAGCGTGAAGTCTCGAAACTGTCGATCTTTTTCAATGTTTTGGGGATGGTTTTCGACGGCTTGTCGAGCATACGACATCACAAAACAACGAGTCGCTGTCATTCATCATGTAGTGATCGTTGGGGGGGTTGCCATGCTACAAGAATGAAATTGTAAATGTGGCAGATATAGCGAAAGGAAAGGTCATATATATATGGAGCTTGCTCAAAATATCTACTCGGTAGGAGTGGTCGATGCCGATGTGAGAGTCTTTCACGGCTATCAGACACCGGTAGGAACGACATATAACGCATTTCTCGTGGTAGACGATCGCGTTACGCTTGTCGACTTCGTGAAGCGGCAGTTTGCGCCGGAATTTTTATCGAACATTGAAGAGGTGCTCGGTGATCGTAAGATCGACAATATAATCTGTAATCACGTTGAACCGGATCACAGCGGTGCGCTTCCTGAGGTGATGGCGAAATATCCCGAGGCAAAAATATTCGGCACCGCCGCCTGTGAAAAGGGGCTGCGTGCCTATTACAAAGAGGTGGCGTTTGAATTTTGTACCGTAAAACTGGGTGAGGCGCTCAATACCGGCAATAAAACTTTCTCTTTTATTCCGATGCCGATGGTTCATTGGCCGGACAGTATGGCGACCATGTTGGTGGAAGACAAAATTCTATTTTCGAACGATGCGTTTGGTCAACATATCGGCACCGGTGCAGCCTTTGACAGTGATCTGACATTAGATGAGCTGATGGAGCGTGTTGGCAACTATTATGCAAATATTGTGTTGCCCTTTGGAATGCAGGTTCAAAAACTTGCCACGTCTTTGTCAGAATATAGAATCGAAACGGTTTGCCCCTCACACGGTGTCATATTGAAAAAGACCATACCGCTCGTGTTGGAGAAGTACGCATATTGGGCCCAGGGTCGAGTTGCAGAGAAAACACTTTGCATTGTCTACGACAGCATGTGGAATACCACGGCGAAAATGGCTCGAAATCTTGCCCGTGAATATGGTGAGATGGGGTTTGAGGTTGAGGTTGTCGATCTTTCGTCAACTCACTACTCGGTAGCGATTGCAAGCCTGCTCGAGTCATCGCATGTTTTTGTCGGATCTTCGACTCTCAACAACGGTATGTTGCCAACGGTTGCCGCATTTTTGACCTACATGAAGGGGCTAAAGCCCAAAAATCGTGTAGGAATGGCTTTTGGTGCTTATGGCTGGAGCGGTGAATCGATCCGTGATGTCGAGAAGGTGTTGACCGAGTGTGGATTTGAGATGCTTGAATCGCGAAAAGCGCTGTGGAATGTTTAGGCAGGGTTATCCCTCTTTGCTTAACTTTTCAAAAAGCAGTAGAATCTTTGAGAATGATTCGTCGCTGAGGTCGTGCTCCAACTTGCAAGCGTCGGCACGTGCGGTTTCCTCCGACACCCCGAGAAGAACTAAGAAGTCGGTCAATGTCACATGACGTTGGCTGACTTTTTTTGCTATCGCAAGGCCTTTTTCGCAAAGGGTGATGTACCCACCGTCGTCCATGTTGATGTACCCGCTTTCACGGAGTTTCTTCATCGCGATGCTGACACTGGGTTTTGTGTACCCGAGTTCGTTTACAATATCAATAGAGCGCACTAGGCCGAGTCGATTTTTCAGTACCAGTATCGCCTCCAGATAGTCTTCGCTCGATTCATGGATGTTCATGTTTGTTACCAGTCCTTTCCCAAAAAATTGTATATTTTTGCTATTTTGTGATGACATTTCTTTTGCTTTCGCTAAAAGGCATGGGATTTGTGTCGCGCCTATTTTAGCTTTGAAATAATTATAGCATATAATAATACCACTGACAACAGTTTTATATTTGAATAAAGCGTATTTTTAAGGTGCATTATGTTTACTTTTGATTTGTTTCATGATATAATTAATTGCACAAAGCTAGTATAAAAACGGGTTGAAAGGAATGCCTGATGTCGATAAAAATATTGAACAATATATCTGAGAGTGATTTTTCGTATTTTGCAGATTCGATAGGGATGATAATTTGTTGCTGTGACGACGATTTGACCATGCTTGCGATAAACGATGAGGCATTAAAACTTTTCTGCTATACCCGTGAAGAAATTGCAACGATTGCAGAGAATAAGGCGGCATATCTTATACACCCGAATGATCGTTCCAAGATTGTTGCGCTAACACAGCGGCGGCGGGGTAATGAGGACCTTAGCTTTGGCATTACCACCCGAATCAAAACAAAGACCGACAACAAAGACAAGTATGTTTCTGTCGATGGCACTATAATGGAACGCAACGGTGAGCGTCTTATCGTGTTCTCCGTAAGAAAAAGTAGCACAAAGCTACATTCTGCGGCAGAACTCGGAAATATGAAGGATTTTATCTATAAGGTAACAAATCTGACAGAAGACTCTTTTTTCGAGTATAGCATTAACGAAGACACAATGGTGTTTTCAAAGATGTTCGCAGATCGTTTTGGTCTTCCGGAGGTAATCGAAAATTTTGCAAATATTGTTCGTAATACCGATATAGTTTGCAAGGACAGCAGAAGAGACATCAGCTCAAGGCAACTTGTGTCGGTGTCAAAGAGGACAGTATCAAAGAAAGTTCATCTACGGGATAATTCCGGTCGTGAATATTGGTATATGCTCTATTATCGCGTATTTGGCGACGATAAAGGAAGGCCGGCAAAGGTGGTCGGCAAGATGAACGACATTACAACAGAACAGGGTGAGATCGAAAAGCTCACAAAGCTGTCCGAGACCGATCTTTTGACGGGCCTTTACAACAAGGTTTCGGTGGAACATTTTATCAAAGAGTCGCTTCGCGAAGACCGCAGAAACGCTAATGAGTTTCATGCACTTCTCATTGTGGACATAGATAATTTCAAGACAGTGAATGACACTCTCGGACATTTGTTTGGCGATGCATTGCTTGCACAACTCGCCGATAAGTTGAGAGGAATTTTTCGTTCTGATGACATCATCGGTCGAATTGGTGGGGATGAATTCTTTGTGTTTTTGAAAAAGTGCGTGAATGACAAGGTTATTGCATCCAAAGCACAGGAAATTTGTTCTGCATTTGATATGACGTTTAACGAGGCAGAGCACCCGATTACAATTTCCTCCAGTATAGGCATTGCTAAAGCGTCGGAACACGGAATGTCGTTTGAACAACTCTATAAGTTTGCCGACGTTGCACTTTATCATGTGAAGGCAACCACAAAAAACGGATTTGCGTTTTACGATGAATCGATGGGGAAAGCACCCTATGTTTCACAGCGTACCGAACTCGATAGCGATATTCAAGGACGCAAAAACTTCAATAGAAATCGCACCGAATTCTTTTTCAATATGCTTTATAACAGTGATGATCTTGCCACGATTTTTCCTTCGGTCATAAAGCTGGTAGCAGAACAGTATGGTTACAGTAAGGGCTATTTCTTTGAGCGAGAGGGACAAAGTGATTTGTTCAAAAAGACTTTTAGTTGGGATGATATCAGCAATCTCAGCGGCCACGACATTTTGAACGAGGTTACTGCCGAACATTTTTCCGCTTCGATTGAATGTCTGCTTGATAAAGGACACATGGTAATTTCGGACATTGATTTGCATGAAGCCGATATCGAGAGAATTGCTTTAAAAGAGTCGGGAGTAAAAGCACTGATTATATACCCCATTATGTCACGAGGTGAGTTTACCGGCTTCTTTGCAATGGAGGATTCGTTGAAGGTTCACCATGTGTCTTCTATCGAAGTCGACGAGATTGGCACTATCAGTAGTGTGCTGATTACTTTCCTACTCAAATATCGTTTGGAACAGCGTTTGCTCAATAATAAGTAAAAACGAAAAATGAAAGGATATCTTAGTTAATGGCAATACGAAAGCAGCTTCAGCGGTATCTCACCTTTGGTGCTATCATTGTGTTTGTTCTCGTCATCATGGTTGCGATGGCGATGTTTTCAAGTGCATATATTGAGCGCCGAACAAGTGAAATGGCGACAGATAATTTCTATGGGCTTATGCAAAAGCAGGCCGATATGTTCAAATTGAAGTTTGAATCAGACAGCAATACGCTTCGAGTTGCGGCGTCGATGATGACCCTTTCTGATTCATTAGATGATTTTGCAGAACACAACCAAGAGTTTTTATATCTTGAAGATACTTTTGATTATATAGCAGTGGCAGACCTTGAAGGCAATGCTTACGGCACCGATGGCAACATAAGTGACATCGGCGAGCGAGAATATTATCAGCAAGCCGTTGCCGGCGAAACCGTTATATCTGATCTTATAGTATCCGGTTTTGACGGTGAATATTCTGTTACGGTGGCCACTCCGATAATAGACAATGAAGGCGAAATAGTCGGCGTTATGGTAGGGCTGAACTCATCTAAATCGCTGGGTGAGTTGTTTGGCGAGAACATTGTGGAAGGCCTTGAGTTTAGCGCCATAGTTGACAAAGAAGGCGATGTTATCATTAACGGCCTTGAGAGTGTATCGGAATTTGTGGTCTCGAAAAATATATACGATTTGATTGTCAGCGAGGCACAGAGCTATCAGCCGATCGACGGGATAGTCGATGCAGTTTCGAATGGCGAGAGCGGGTATACAAGTCATGTCTTTGATGAAGAGCCGTTTTACATAGCCTACACACCTCTTGGAATTCGAGACTGGAGCATGATCTCGATTCTGCCGTATAATCAGGTAACGGCGGTCACGCAAGACATTATTTCGGTGACGAGTTTTGTGTCGCTTGTCGGGTTGTTGCTACTGCTTATTTTGACGCTTATAATATATTTGAATAATCGTAAAAATCTAGAAGCAGTCAGCGAGGTTGCCTATGTTTCGGAACTGACCAAGGTTGCAACAGGGCAAAAATTCCGTATAGATGCCCCGGGATTTATGAAAAGACATCCCGGTCAGCGGATGATGATTATAAAGTTTGACATTGAGAACTTCAAGCTTATCAACGAGTCTCTCGGTATGCAATACGGTGACATGGTGCTCATCAAGATGGCCGAGGCTATGCTCGAAGATGAACCGCACCGACTGGGTGCCCATCTGCATGATGATGAGTTTATCATGCTTTTGGCAGAGTGTGATCCTGATTATGGCGATAATGCCTACCACAAGTACGTTGCCCGTTTCATGGAATTGTTGGGCTCGGATTTTAACTATAAAATACGAGTTGTTGCGGGATACTACAAGTATAATTTATCGGAAAAAATACCGGTCTCCGATGCAATCGAAAGAGCGAATATAGCACATCGCCGTGCCAAAGGCACTCATTCGCTAATGAGTGAGTACAGTGAAGAGCTTGTGGCCGAGGCGGTCAAGAGAAAGAATATAGAAAACCGTATGGAAGCAGCCATACTAAATAAAGAATTTACCATGGTATTGCAACCGGAACTGTCGCTTGAAAAGGGCAAGATGATAGCGGCAGAAGCGCTGGTGCGCTGGCAAAGTGAAGATGGACCGATGCGCCCCGATGAGTTTGTTCCGGTGTTCGAGCAGAATGGCTTTATAGTAAAGCTGGATCTTTATATGTTTGAAGAGGCTTGCTCATACCTGAACGGGTGGATGGCAAGCGGAAGGACTCCTATCACCGTCTCGGTGAACTTCTCTCGGCTTCACCTTTTGACCGAAAACTTCGTGGATGAGCTCAACCGCATCAGTGCGAAATACAATGTTCCTTCCCAATACCTCGGCATCGAGATTACCGAGACAAACATGTTGAACAATGAAGAGGTTTTCCTTGCAGTAATGAAAAATCTCCAATCAAACGGTTATAAGGTGTTGATGGATGATTTTGGATCCGGTTTTAGTTCACTCGGACTGCTTAAGAACGTTTCGATAGATGTTTTGAAATTGGACAGAAGCTTTTTGATGGGATCTAAAGACCGCGATCGCAGTATTGCCGTAGTCCGCAGCGTTATTCTGTTGTCGAATGATCTTGGTATCAGCACCATAGCAGAGGGCGTTGAAACGCTGGAAGATGCTATCATACTCAAAGAGATGGGCTGTGACATAATACAGGGGTACTATTACGGCAAGCCGATGTCACAGGAGGCGCTCAAAAGTTTCTTTGACAGCGAAGAGAGTACAATGTTGCTGTAAGTAAAAAATGCTCCGACAAATTGTGTTTGTCGAAGCAAAAAGTGTAATTGGTTCGAGGTGTGACCCGTACAACGCGTACGGTCGCACCTCGATTTGTCATCTGAAACGCTGTATGTCAAATATGGTTGCCTGTTGCAATGGTTTGCTCCTTGATAATTTTTTTTAGCGTATTGACATCACGATAAAAATTATGTTCGTTGTCGTCCTTCACAAATTCCAGTAATAGACGCAGGTCAACAATGTCTGCCTGATTTATATAAGCTTCCCATTGTTTGCTTCCATCTTCTAAAAGGCATCGTGTTTCATCATTTTTCCAACAGAATACGTGAAATCCGATTAGCCATTTGCGAAGTTGTCTGATTTCTGACAGGTGTTGGAGATATGAGAGTTTTGGATTTGGTTGCCAGTAGGTTTTTAGGTTTGGTTGGTTAACTGCATCGAGCAATTGAACGGCACCTTGAGCTGTTTCAGTGAAAGTATTTCGATGGTACTCAAGCACGAGAGCAATCTCTCTTTCTTCGGCTTCTTTGCAAGCTTTTCGGATTGATAGCACCATCGATTCGAACTCGAAACCGGATAGCATATCAGGGGATTTTGTGCCTGCCCAAATACGAATGACAGGTGCACCAAGAGCGGTTGCTGTATCAAGTATAGGTGAAAAATTGTCGTCCGGCAAAGCTCGGAAATATGAACCGTATGACATCACCGTAAGGCCGGCATCTCGAGTGAGCTTTGACAGGTCAAGTGCGGTGGCGATATCACCCGGTGGGACATGTATGTCGCCGCCCCATTCGATGCCGAATAAGCCTGCGTTTTTTGCATGTTCAACAACTAGAATCGGAGATAGTTGGCGAAAAGTGACAGAAGTTAAACCGGTTTTCATAGCGTATGTTTCCTTGTTACCTATCGGCGATTATTGCAATACATGTGGTCTGCGGTAAACCTGTGTTCAGGCAGATTCACAGGTCTTTTCTACCCAACAAAATATTCGATTTCATCCACAGTTTCGGCTATAAATGTTGCACCTGCCGCACTTAGTTCTTCTCTTGTTCCGAATCCGAACAGCACACCGATTGAATCAATACCGTTTTGCTTTGCGCCGAATATATCAAATGATTTGTCGCCCACCATGACAACAGAAGAATGATCGGAAATTGAAAGCGACTGCAAAGTGTATTCTATGACTTCCTCTTTTTCAGAACGATAAGCATCGGAGTAAGCGCCGCCGATAAAGTCGAAACAATCGGAAAGGTTGAGACTATCAATGATAGGTATAGCAAATCTTTCCGGTTTTGAAGTGGCGATGGCTAAGCGCTTGCCGTGCGACTTGAGACGTTGCAGCAGTTCGGCCATACCGGGATACAACGTTATTTCCATCATTCCACGCTCGACATAGTATTCACGGTAGAGTGATATAAGCTTTTCCGACTCTTCGTTGTTATAGCCCAGTGAGGCAAAAGAGGTGAGCAACGGTGGGCCTATGAATCTAAGATAGAAATTTCGTTCTTTGATCGGTGCACCGTATTTTTCAAGGGCGTATATAAATGAGTTGACGATACCTTGTGAAGAATCAATTAAAGTGCCGTCCAGATCGAAAAGGACAGTGTCGTAATGTTTCATTGGATAGCGGTTCCTTTCCTCGGGATATTGTTAATTTCAAAATAAAGATAGAAATTTTGCATTGGTGGTTATGGACGGAGCATTTTTCTACGCTCTTTATAATCGGGCATGATTGATTCTACGACAGACCAAAACTGTTTTGAATGGTTTTTGTGTACCACATGCGCGAGCTCGTGAACTACTACGTAGTCCTGTGCTTCTTGG
>CAYJJX010000013.1:21974-65487 GCA_964370605.1 uncultured Oscillospiraceae bacterium
GACAGGAAAAACACAATGAATTCTTATGAGAACAGCTGCCCCACCGCGTTGCCGCCCTAGTAATTTTCACACCGCTATATTGCAAATCCATGATTTCGGCAAAGTGTCGACATCGCTCCGGCAATATCTCCTTTGCAAGTGCTGTCAGTCTCGTGAGTTCCAGTTCAGATAATTCGTTGGCAGGATGCTGTTTCACGAGTTGCTTTTTTTTGAGTATCCAATCAGATTTTTTCTTGATAAAGTCTTCAATACTGCTTTTTGAAACCAAAAAAGGTGCACACACCACCACGGTCCCATCTTTTTTAATTTGGATGGCGACGGTGCGGCGGCGTGTGCGCTTCAGACTGTATTCGATACCGGAGGTGATCAACTAGACCCTCATGTTTATGGCAATTGTATCGGTGGGCTGCGGAACAGCCTGTGCCATTTCTACAAGTGCCTGTGTTTGTTGTTCCACCATATCCATGGTGTTTTTTGCCATTGCGATGCTGACAGAGTGAAGTGTCTCGGCAGTATTCATGTTCATGCTAAGTTGTGCTACATCCATAGTGTTTTCCTTTCCTTAGTTATTACCGGTATCGTAGTCCACAAAATTGGGGACGCTGGATTTTCACGATGCGTGAAAATCCGCGCAAAAGAGTTGACCTATCGTTACAATTCTTTTGCGCGGATAGATCAAACGTGTTTGATCTATCCAGCGGAGTTGGCTGTGGAGTGGCTGTTGTAAAATTGCTCGACAGCATCCACAAAGCCTTGGCCGGTGCCGTATGCCGCGGCGTAGATGCCTTCCTCAGAGTAGAGGTCCTCATATTCAAGAGGATTGATAACGAATCCGTACTCGAACAGCACCGAATATGCTCCGGTAGATCGGGTGACGTAGAAGTAGTTGTAAAAGTCACCTCTTGCCGCCCGCTCGGTGTAACCTGCCACATGTTCGGTCAGTGCGGCGGCAAACGGTTGCGATGTTTCTTCAAAATAGTAGCCTTCGACGCCGGCGGCAGTATTTCCGTCCGCAACAAGGTTGATGCTATTGTGATGGATTGAAATAAAGAAATGAGGTTTTTCTGTCACGGATGCGATCAGTCGCTCCTGCAACGAAACAGTGGAGTCGTCGGTACGGGTCATGATTACTTCGGCGCCGAGCTGTTCTAGACGAAGTTCAATAACCTTTGCGAGCACAAGGTTGAGCGTTTTTTCATCCGGTGCACTTATACCTGCGGCTATGCCGGGAGCACCGGAATCTTCGCCGCCATGCCCTGCATCAACCATGATGGTGAATCCTTCCAGCGGCAGTCCCGTAGGTTGCTGTGGCGCTTCAATGAGTTCAATACTCATACCACCTTCGACATACTCAATATAGTGTCCCCATACCGGATTTTGTGATGAGAGATCGAGGGTTAGCGTGGTTACATTTCCTTCTATCGCAAGTTCGGCGGTGTCGATGAGTTTAGACGTGATAGCCAATTGCTCTACACTGCTCTGTGCCGCCGTAAAGTTCACACCATGCATTTCTATCGTCAATCTGTTGCCGAGTCGCTCATCATAGGCGGCTATCGCATTCATTCCGTCAAAGTTGATTAGTTCGCCATTCTCGCTTGGCAGAAGCGAGAGGCCACTGCATTCTACCGACTGGTCACCTTGTACAGGTGTTGTGTTATATGCCATGACCCAGTCGCCTGAGTTGAGTTGGTACGCGTAAGTCGAGGTAGTGCCACGGGTGACAAGTTGGCTGTTCACGACCAAGAACCGAGCTCCCTGCCGTAAAGTTTCGGAAATGTTTGAATCACTGCTTGGATCGAAAAGTGCGCTGGCGATAGGAACATTTACTTCTACAAAAGTTCCCTGTGCAGCGGCTACGGTGTCGTCGCGTGTTACAGAACTTCCACTGCCGCTGTATGTGTATTGTTCAATGTTTGCGGTGACGGTTTTATCACCTTGAGTAAACACAAATTCGTTGTCACCGAACGAGAGGGGGACAAGTACGCCAAAAAGTCCCGAAGTACCGTTTCGCACAACTTCCACTCCGTTCATTAGAAGAGGTTGTGAAGGATCGGAAAGTCCCATGATATAACAATTCTGAGAGGTCTGTCTAAGCTCGCCGGAGGCAGGGTGGGTGAGCGAAAGCTCCGGAGTCGGTTGATAGTCGGGTACAAGGTCGGAAGGCTGAGGAGTTGCCGATGCGGCTAGCATCGAGATAGTTTGTGAATCGACATCGTCATAATCTCCGACTAAAGTACCGCCAAGTTGTGGCAGGGACGCAAGCATAAAGAGGTCGAAACTGAACTGCGCAGTACTCGATTCGCCCGCTGTCAGGTATATAGAGGCTGACGGGGATTGTGGCTCTATAGTTTTTGCTGTTTCGGCATCGGCGATGACGAAATCGACAAATTCGGGTGGCGACGATAATTCACTGAGTAACCCGACAGTACGTCCTGCGAGCTGTTGTTCAAGTCCGCTAAAAAGTCCCTGCAAAGCGGAGGTCTCTTTTTCACTTATGTTGTCGAGAACGACCGAGGCGACAGGGTAATGTTGGAAAAGGCGAGACAGGCTCTCGGTGAGCATCTCGGCATATTCCACATCGCCGGCATCATAACGGCCTTGGGTGACTGCCGCATCAAAATTCATTCCATCTGCACCGTAAAGATCCATCACGGCAACGGTGGCGATTCCGCGCTCGGCGGCGGCAATGCTGATCAATTCGAGTGGATCAAACTTGTCAAATGCCGATTCGAAATTCCGATCGTCATATGCGACCGATTCGCCGGACTTAGTTTGTAAAAATATAGTGTTTATACCATTGACGGTGCAATAGTCCAGAAGATTGATGGTGACAAACTGTTGCTCTTCTTTTGTCATTTCATCGTTATAGAGTGAAAATGGGGAAGCGAATATTCCGACAACATTTCCCTCGATCAGGAAAGGTGTGACAGGCGGTTGATTGTCTTCGTTCCAGTTGTTGACGGCGGGTACGATAAGCGCGAGAGATACAGAAACAACCGTAATGATAAGACAGAGGAATATCAATATTGCGACGGGCTTTGGTTTGAAGGTTCTTCGTCTGCGAGGCTGTTTGGCTTGTTGTGCACTGGGTGCACCGGTTTTGGCTTTCTTTGGAGCCTTATATGCGCGATAGGGAGAATATTTCATATGATCGGTTATCCTTCGAGAGTGTTTAGTTTCGACTTTTTGGCTGTGAATCTTTTAATAATATATACCACAACAACGCCAATCATTCCTCCGATTAGAGTGGCGATGAGTTGATTTGAATTAAAAAGGTATTGGGCGGCAAGTTTATCGGTTTCACTAAATTTCAGCAAAAATGGGACGAACTTCACCGCGGTAAAAAATTGCACATAGTATTTCAGCAACGATCCACCGAGAACAGGAGTAAGGAACAAAAAGAACTCATAGCTATGTTCGATGACCTTTGGTGCAAGATAGATGGTGAGGGCGAAAAGGGCGTTTCCAAGAATGAGCGATGGTAAAAAGTAGAGGATTTCAAAGTTGCCGGTGCAAAATGTAGCAATGGGAGCCAATATTGAAAAAGCAAATCCCCATTTCAACCCTGCAAGTTCTGTTATAGCGAGCAGAGTGAAAGAAATAATAATATTTAAGAGCAGATGAAATAGAGCGCCATCAAAAAAACTGACAACGGTTACTAGTATAATACCGACGGCAACGGCAATTATTTTTTTTAGGTTGTGCCTCATTTACTCTCCGATAACGGTTGCCTTTTTATTAATATTATACTATAATAATAAAAGCTTGGCAATGAATATCAAAAAAATATTTGCCAATACTTTTCCAAAAGAACACAGTAAGAGGTGATAATGCACTGTCCGAGATGCGGTCATGTTTCTAGCGATGACCAAATATATTGTAACAGTTGCGGCGCGAAGCTTTCGTTGCCGGAGTTTGATTCGGAACAACTGTTTGAAAATATAGCAATTAATTCCGGCGTGATGGCGGCAGAAGATGACCTACAGGCACTGGAACATCCCGTAATAAAGAAAAGAGTGAAGCCTGGCAGGCGTCCTGCCGAAAAGCGCAAGAGCGGACTGGCGTCGTCCTTTCTTTTGCTGGGAGTTTTTTCGATAATGACTTCGGTGGTGATCGCCGGCGTGTATATGCTTTTTACCCATAATCAAGCCTCCGCGATTAACCGATTCGCAGAGGCGGTTGCGACCGTTGACGTCGAAGAAATTCGTGAAAACGCTTTGTTTAACGGTTTTGATCCGACCGATGAACAGCTTGAAAACATGGCTAGCTCGTTCACCGAAGACGATATTTTGCAGTTTAAAAAACAACTGGATTCGGGGGAATCACGAGATTATTCCGCTTTCTCTATCGCCGAAGTCGCATTGACATGGCCGTTCAAGAGTTATGTTGTTACGGTCGACACCGCTTCGGTGCATGTGAATGGGATAACCTCTGACACCGCTGTAACGGTAGACGGCGCGACTGCCGTTACCGAATTTTCGCAGGAGGGCGTTTGTATCATATCCGGACTTGTGCCGGGAACGTATAACATGACATTCGGTGCCGAGGGGACATATCAGTCTGCCACGGTTGTTACCTTTAAAGATGACGGTGAGCCACTGCAAGCGGTTGCCATCGGCCCAGTTGTAGAAGAACCGGAACCGACACCGGAGCCGGAACCTGTACCGGAACCCGAACCTGAACCGACACCGGAACCGGAAATTCCGGAGGGAATGACGAATCAGAACGATATTTTGTTCCACAACATCTCCACAGCCATTCATGGGCATTATAGCACCTACCTTCTTTCACAGACGAATGGAGATATGTCGCTTTTGACATACTCGACCGAAGCAGCAAAAGTAGATGCTTTGGACCGTTATAATAATTATAACAGTGGCAATAGCTTTGAATTTGTTAGCATGAAGGTGGATCGCGACACCATTGTAGTTAACACGGTAGACGGTGTGACCACCGCAGACATTTTGGTCGAAGTAGTATTTACTTCGGCTCCAAGCGATGATCTTGAGAACAAGACACAGACAACGTCAAACCTTATGTTCCATCTGATCATGCAACCGAACACAAGCTGGCTGGTCGATAGCCGCACATCTTCCGAGGCGACGGTCGGCAGCAATGTCATAGTATTCTGACAAAGGTTTTAATAGGCAATCCGTCGGCCACACAGTGCAAAGAGAGAGCCTGTATGGCCGACGGTTACAACACATAGGCGAGGCAGGGAAAAACACACAAAGACATTTTTATAGAAAGGAATGCTCTAAATGCAGCTAAAAATAGAAAACATATCAAAAAGCTTCGGCGAGAAGGCGGTATTGGTGGATGCGAGTTTTACGTTTGAAAAGGGGAAAATATACGGCTTGCTCGGTCGAAACGGTGCCGGAAAAACAACGTTGTTCAACTGCATCAACAACGATTTGAAGCAGGATGGCGGATACATAAATATCGTGAATGAGCAAGGGATACGCGAGGTTACGGCAGATGACATAGGCTATGTTTTGTCGGAACCCATTGTTCCGGAATTTTTGACGGCACGTGAATTTTTGAAGTTTTTAATCGAAATACAGCCTAAAGGCGAAAAAACATATCTTTCGGCGGACGAATATCTTGAATGGATGTCGGTTATGCCGGAGGATCGCGGCAAGCTGCTCAAAGACTTTTCGCATGGCATGAAGAATAAGATTCAGATGTTGGTAAACTTTATAATAGATCCGCCAATACTTCTTTTGGATGAGCCGCTCACCTCACTTGATGTGGTAGTAGCAGAGGAGATGAAGCAACTTTTGCGCAGTAAAAGGGAAGACCATATCATAATATTTTCTACCCACATTTTAGAGCTTGCACTCGATCTCTGCGACGAAATTGTAATATTGAACGGCGGAGTATTGGAAGAGTTGTCGAAGGGTGAGCTGGATAATGCAGGATTCAAGGATTTCATTATCAGTGCTCTCAAAGGTGACGACAATGGCTAACAATATTAGCTTTTTGTTTCGACTGCGGGTGACTTATCGTGCCAACAGTGTGATAAACATACTCAAATCCATACCGCTCATCAAGAAATTGATGCCGAAAGATGCGTACGATAACCGAAATCTTAAAGCACTGGCACATGTCATTGCGATAATGATGGAGTTTTCATCGATATTTGTCGGGAAAATACTTTACATACTCGCTTTTTTGGTGTTGCCGCTGTATTTGGATTTTCTGGATATGGAAAATATGTTTGTGCATTTTTTCATAGCCGGCGCTATAGCAGGCGGACTTGCGAACTCACGTTTTGACAATGCAACACGGGACAGCTATTATGCGGTGTTTTTCATCAGGATGCCGGCCCGTGACTATGCACTCACCGAGCTTACACTGTTTACATCAAAGATGTTCATCGGCTTTTTGCCGTTTGCGTTTGTGGCGATGTTTTTATTCTTTCTTGACCCGTTGACTGTATTGATAATTCCGTTTTTTGTAGTCTGCATCAAGATGATATCGGCACCGTTTATGCTCTGGTACGGCACAAAGATTGATAGTGCCACCGGTCGTTCTTGGCTGTTGATAGGCATTGCGGCTATGGTAATGGGTGCGGCGACAATAGCTGCGCTGTTTGGCTATGTGCTCCCATCCTCGGCACTGCTCATTCTTTTTGTGCCGGCGGCACTCGGAGCGATAGTGTCATATTTCAAGTTGAAAAAGTTTGACGGTTTCAAGGAATACTATAAAAAGGTGTTCTCCACCGATACTATTGTACTCGGAGCCACCAGCGCCGACATAAAAAAACAGGCGATGGAAAAAAGTTTCAAAAAGCAAATTACCGACTCTCCGAGCATAACCAGCAACAAAGAGGGTTTTGGCTATTTCAACGACCTGTTTGTGAAACGTCACCGCAAGGTGCTCATGAGAGTTGCGAGCGTGATTGCCGTCTTTGCGGCGGTGATTATGGTGACACTTGTAGTGTTGGTGCTTTTGTTTCCGGATGAAAGCGCAGAAATCGGTCCGTTGATTTCTGAAATGCTTCCCTATTTCTTGATGATTATGTATGCGATAAACTGTTCCAATCGCATCTCCTATACCATGTTTGCCAACTGCGATGAAGCTATGCTCAAATATGGTTTTTATAAGGCGCCGAAATCTATATTGGTGAACTTTACCCATCGTCTTCGTTCTGTGATTGCGATCAATCTTTTGCCCGGCACCATTATCGCGCTGGGTCTGCCACTTCTTGTTTTAGCTTCAGGCGGAACCCAAAATCCTCTTGATTACTTGATAATATTCACTTCTATTATTTCAATGTCGATATTCTTTTCGGTACATGGCATGGTGCTCTATTATCTCTTCCAACCCTACAATTCAAAGATGGAAATAAAGAGTCCGCTTTTTTCCATAATAAACATGCTGACCTATTTTGTCTGTTTCTTTGCAATAGGTGAACGCATTCCGCTTTTACTTTTCGGTATCACCATGATAGCGTTTTGCATAGTATATGTTGCGGTAGCCTTGATACTGGTCTACAGATTGGCACCTAAGACGTTTAAATTACGAGGGTAACAGAATCATGAACATCTTTTACACCACGACTACCGACCCTGCATACAATCTTGCGCTGGAGGAATATCTTTTCAAGAACACATCGGATAACTGGTTTTTTGTATGGCAGAATGACAATGCTGTCATAATCGGAAAAAACCAGGTAGCCCTGCGCGAGATCGACAGCAAGCTCGCCTCACAGCACGAGACAAAAGTAGTGAGACGAATGACCGGCGGAGGTGCTGTTTATCATGACATGGGCAACGTCAATTTTAGCTATATAGTCAACACCATCGATAAGCATATTTCGTTTGAGAGATACACCGAGGCGATAATTGCCTATCTTGGGACGCTGGGAGTTGAGGCTGAATTTGGTGGTCGCAATGACATATTGGTGGACGGAAAAAAGATCAGCGGAAATGCCCAGCACATTTTTGCGGGACGGGTATTGCATCACGGCACGTTGCTTTTTGATGCCAACCTTGCCTATGCAGGGCAGGTGCTGACGCCTGACAGCCTGAAGTTACAAAGCAAAGGTGTGGCGTCGGTCAAGAGCAGAATTGCTAACATTCGTGAGTATCTCGAAAAAGACATTGATACGCCGGAATTTATCAAAGGGTTGGTTGACTATATCGCCGAGACGACACGTGGCGAGCGCGTTGAGCCGAATGACGAACAAAAAAAAGAGGCAACACGGCTTAGGCTTAGTCGTTACTCTACATGGGAATGGAACTTTGGAGCTTCGCCGCAATATGATATCTCAGAGACAAAGAGATTTAGCTTTGGCAGCGTAACAATTACATTGGATGTCAAAGACGGTTACATAAACGATATCGTAATCACCGGCGACTTTTTTGGCAGTAAGGATATCTCGGAACTTTGTGAGCGATTGAGAAATGTTCCGCACAAAGAAAGTGCGGTGCTGTCTCATAGTGGTGATATTGATGATTTTATCAACGGTATGGTGCAGAACGATTTTATTGAGATGCTTTTTTAGTATTGATTTTCGCGAGATTTAGGTTTATAATAATATATTGATAGGATTTTCGCTGAGTAAAGAGAATTTTGTCGTTTTAAACATTTTGTTTCACAGTTGTCGGTGTATGGTAGAGTGCGCCGAAACAAATTTACAGCAGAATATTTGACAGAAAAGGACCACACAAACACAGAAAGGTAACACTATGATAACTACTCTTGGTGAGCTTTTAATTGACTATACCGATGCCGGAGTTTCAGAGTCCGGAAATAAACTTTTTGAACAAAATGCAGGAGGCGCCGTTGCCAATGTGGCAGTTGCAGTGCGACGCCTTGGGTATCCGTCCGCCTTTATAGGCAAGGTCGGAAAGGATCTGCAGGGGGAATTTTTGATAAAGTCACTAGCCGATGTCGGTGTGGATATTACCGGAGTCATCAGCGACGAAAAAGTGTTTACAACGCTTGCTTTCGTGCAACTCTCGCCGGAAGGGGAGCGCAGTTTTTCTTTCAGCAGGAAGCCGGGAGCGGATACCATGCTCCAGCTTTTTGAGGTGAATGAGACAAAACTGAAATCAAGCACTGTTTTGGCGGTGGGTTCGCTGTCACTAACGGCAGAACCGGCAAGAAGCACCACTCGCCATGCCCTCAATTCCGCAAAGGGCAACGGTGTGATGGTTGCCTACGATCCGAACTATCGCGCCTCACTTTGGCAGAGTGAAGAGATTGCAAAAGAGCAGATGAGAAGTCTGTTGCCTCTTGTCGATGTGATGAAACTGTCGGACGAAGAGATTGGCTTGATCTGTGATGCCGAGACGGTAGAACAGGCGGCAGAGCGTTTGCTTGCGGAAGGCATCAAAGTTGTTTGTGTTACGCTTGGAAAAAAAGGTGCCTACGTTGCCACTGCTGACGGTTGTGCAACCGTCAAAGGAATTGACCTTCCGGCTGTTGACACGACCGGAGCGGGCGATGCTTTTTGGGGAGGCTTTTTGTACTCACTGGTAAAGAGTAAGTTGCCGCTGGAACAGATAACAGCAAAAGATGCGGCACAGTTTGCCTATTTCGGCAATGCCACCGCCACACTTTGCGTGCAAAAGAGAGGCGCTATCCCCGCAATGCCTACCCTGCCCGAGGTTGAGGAACTGTTACAACGGTATCCCTACACACCCGAGGTTGGTGAATGAAAATTCACTACATGGGCAAATTCGATCTGAACCCCGACTCGCTACCGCACGGCGAACACAAATCTGGTGCGGTGAAGTTTAAAGAGCCTAAAGACAGCAAAACACTAGGACTTGTGGCAAGCGGAATAGGGCTTGTTTTGGTAGTTGTGTTCGGCCTGCCGATTATCATTCGCAGCAGTTGGGATTTCAATTTTTTTGAATACACAGTTGTGTTTGCGCTACTGGCTATTTCCCTTCCCATACATGAATTGCTCCATGCAATCTGCTTCAAAAAAGATGCCTATGTCTATACTAACTTGCGACAAGGTATGCTTTTTGTAGTCGGGCCGGAGGACATGTCAAAAGGACGTTTTGTGTTTATGTCGCTACTTCCGAGCATCATATTTGCCTTTATTCCTTATATAGTGGCAATTATATTTCCGCAGCTTTTCATAGTGGGTGTTTTTGCGGTAATGTCTATTGCTTGCGGAGCGGGCGATTATCTAAATGTGTTCAACGCACTGACACAGATGCCAAAAGGCGCCAGAACATATCTGCACAAAATCAACTCCTACTGGTATATGCCGTAAGTTCTCTTGAAAAGAGAGAGCGGCGCTTGTCTTTTCAGACCACCCAAAACTCGGTTGACATGTTGTATCTAGAAACTATTATTTTAGTTTTATGAGTAATACCTAAAAGAAAAACAAAACCAATATTAGGAAAGAGGGGGAGCAAAGTGGCGAAAAAACCGAATATTCTATTTGTACTGACCGACGATCAACGTTACAACACAATAAATGCGCTCGGCAACAAGGCGATCAAGACACCGAATCTTGACAAGTTGGTAGAGAATGGCACCGCATTTACAAATGCGCATATTCCGGGCGGCACATCGGGGGCGATATGTATGCCGAGTCGAGCCATGCTAAACACCGGACGCACGCTTTTTCACCTTGAGGGAGAGGGACAGTCGATTCCGAGCGAGCATGTTCTGCTTGGTGAGGTACTGAAAGAGCAAGGATATTATAATTTTGGAACAGGAAAATGGCATAACGGCCCGCCGGCGTTTGCTCGCAGTTTTCACTGCGGTGACCATGCGTTTTTTGGCGGAATGTGGGATCATTGGAACGTACCGACCAACTATTATGATCCGACCGGTGAGTATGATAATGTCATTAATTTTGTGTCTAATTTTTTTCTTTCTAATGAAATAACAAAAATTAATTGTGACAAGTTCAACCCCGGTGTTCACTCGACCGAGCTTTTGACCGATTCGGTGGTGCAACATATCGAACAGGCACCGACCGATCGACCGATGTTTATATACACCGCGTATCTTGCACCGCATGACCCGAGAACCATGCCGGAAAAATATAAAAATATGTATGACCCAAGCGAGATCGAACTTCCCGAGAACTATATGCAAGAGCATCCGTTTGACTACGGCGTAACCGGAATTCGTGACGAACGTTTGGCGGCAAATCCAAGAGTCGACAGCGAGATCAAACAACATATCGCCGAATATTATGGAATGATTACCCACCTTGACGATGAGCTTGGTAGAATTCTGGATGCCCTGAAGCAAAAGGGCGAGCTAGACAATACGTTGATTGTGTTTACCGGTGATAACGGACTTGCAGTCGGCTGTCATGGTCTAATGGGAAAACAAAACCATTATGAGCACAGCATTCGAATACCGCTGATATTCTGCGGACCGGGCATCGATAAAGGCAAAAAAATCGATAACTATGTCTACCTTCTCGATATATTCCCGACGCTTTGTGACCTTATCGGATGCGAAATCCCTTCAACGGTGGAGGGAAAGAGTTTTGCAAAGATGTTTTCTGATTCGAATTTTGTTACACGAGATGACCTGTTTTTCGTTTATAACGACCTTCTTCGTAGCGTTAAAAATGATCGTTACAAATTGATTGAATATCGTAACACCATTACCAAAACACAGCTGTTTGATCTTGAAAACGATCCGGCAGAGATCAATAATCTATACGGAATAGAAGAATACGACGAGATAACACAAGAACTGCGCGAGACACTGCAACGCTATCGAGTTGAGTGGGACGATGAAAGTCACCAATATGGACGCTCATTCTGGTCAAACTATTAGTTGTTTGTACTGAGCTAGTTGAAATTAATCGCACCGATACCATTTTATAATAGCTATATATGCCACACGTTGTGTGGCATAGCGTATTTCAAAGAATCAGGGCACCTGTTTTAAATCATTGATTTGAGTAACGGGTTAGATTATTTATAAAACCCTAACGAGGCGCAGTTTGCCTCGATTTAATAGCAGCAAATTTTTTCAAGACCCCACTTGACAATATATGAATTAAATGTTAGAATAAGTTCATAAAGTTCATATAAATGAGGTGGATATGAAGAATTTTTCTGACAAACTGCGTGAGGCACGCACCGCATTGAAACTCAGTCAACAACGTTTGGCGGAGCTTGTCGGAGTTTCGGTGCGCAGTGTAATAAAGTATGAGGTTGAGGGCACAAAACCGCGCAAAGCGGTAATGGCTCGCCTTGCAGAGGCGCTCAGTCTCTCACCGGAATATCTGGCGAACGATGAAATTGTCGATCCGAGACATGGAATTGAGACGGGCGGAAGCAATGACATCTTTGAGATGGCCGGTGAAAAAGCAGGAAAAGAGCTGGAATTTTTGCTGCGTCGCAGCAATGCACTTTTTGCAGGCGGTGAGCTTAGTCAAGATGCAAAAGATGAATACTTTGAAGCGGTCATGACATCGTATCTGCGCTGTAAGGAAGTTTCAAAACGAAAACGCAACAAGGTTTAGATAACCGTTTGGAGGCCATATTTGAAGTTGCTGAATTTAATAGCCGCAAAGGCGGAGGAGCTTGCAGAGCATCACGGAACACGTGATGCAGTCGAGCTTTGTGAGGCACTCGACATTGTGCTCTGCTATAGTCCTATGGGTTCTGCCGAGAGCGGTTGCAAGGGCTTTTTTGCCGTGTTTTACGGCGAAAGCTGTATCACTGTCAATAACCGACTTTCAGAGCATATCATGAAGGTAGTGATGGCTCACGAGCTGGGGCATGCGGTTTTGCACCAAAAAGAGGCCGAGGGTACTACAATTTCAGATTTTGCACTATTTGACCCTGTTTCGTTGCTTGAAAAAGAGGCGAACATTTTTGCGGCACAGCTTTTGATACCGGACGATGATATTATTCCGCTTTTGCAGGATGGATACAGCTATTTTGAGATAGCAGGCATGTTGGAGGTTCCGCAAGAACTTCTATCCTATCGATTTGATATTTTGCGTGAGAGCGGATACGCCGACGTTATTCCTCCTATCCCGGCAAAAAGCACTTTTTTGAAAAAAGCATTTTAGCAAAGCTAAAGTGTTTTTAGAAGTTTGTACGCAAATAAAGAAAAAGCAATGATTTATTAGCCGAATAGGGCTCCAATTGCCCCAACCACTAACGAACATTGCTTTTAACGCCATTATACATCAAAGTAAAAAAACTTATCAATTTTAAAAGTGAAATAAATACAGAAGATTCGCAAGCGACTGATGCCGTAGCCCCAGTCATACGTCCGAAAACGGTCATGCTTTATCTTCTGTTGATACCACTATACAACAACAAACCGGCGATGTCAACTCCGACACACGCTACTGTTGTTACCGAAAATACAATATCGCAGGCAGACAGAACCACATATAATTCAACCGAACCGACACTTTGTAAAAAGTGTCGGTTCGGTTCTTAAAGGTTATAGTTGAATGACTATATATCTTTATCACAAATCGGAAAGAGTTGAAGCAGTAAGCATGAAGGGTCTGACTATACCTGTGCACGCTCACCATGAGTCACGGTTTTATTGCTTGCAGATCAAGTATTGAAACGTAGTGCAGTATTTCAAATGTCTCCATCATACCTTGTAAAAAAACACTAATCCAATTTCAAAACTGCGGTGAATGCCTCGCTTGGGACCTCTACGCTACCGAGCTGGCGCATCTTCTTCTTGCCTTCTTTTTGCTTTTCAAGCAGTTTTTTCTTTCGGGTGATATCACCGCCATAACATTTAGCAAGCACGTCTTTCCTCATGGCGCTGACCGTTTCTCGTGCAATGATTTTTCCACCGATTGCCGCTTGAATCGGAATTTCGAACATTTGTCTCGGGATGCTCTCCTTGAGCTTTTCGGCAATCTTGCGGCCGCGTTCGTATGCCTTGTCGGCATGGACGATCAGAGAAAATGCATCAACTACATCGCCGTTGAGCAAAATATCGAGTCGGCAAAGCTTCGACTTTTCATATCCGCAAAGCTCATATTCATAGCTGGCATAGCCGCGACTTCGACTTTTTATCGTGTCAAAAAAGTCATAGACAATCTCGCCGAGCGGAAGAAGATAGTGAAGATCAACACGGGTCGTGTCAATATATTTCATGTCTTTGAAAATGCCACGGCGCTCTTGACAAAGTTCCATTAGTGCGCCGACATAATCGCTTGGAGTGTAGATGTGGGCGTTCACAAACGGTTCTTCACTGCTGGCGATCTTGGTGACCTCAGGATAGTTGGTCGGATTGTCGATCATCAGTTTGGTGCCGTCGGTCAATGTTAGACCATATTCAACAGAAGGGGCAGTTGTTACCAATTCCATCATGTATTCGCGTTCCAGACGCTCGATTACCACCTCGAGGTGAAGAAGTCCGAGAAATCCGCAACGAAAACCAAATCCGAGTGCAACCGATGTTTCCGGAATAAAAGAGAGAGATGCGTCGTTGAGCAATAGTCGATCCAGCGCATCACGCAGATCGTTGTACCTGCTTCCGTCGGCAGGATAAATACCGCAGAAGACCATCGGCACGACAGGGCGATAGCCGGGGAGCGGTTCGGTAGCGGGATTGTCGGCAAGCGTGATGGTGTCACCGACTCTTGTGTCACGGACGTTCTTGATCGAGGCACAGATATAACCAACCTGTCCTGCGTGAAGTTTGCCGGTTGGAGCCATGGAGATTGCGCCGTTGTGCCCCACTTCGGTCACCACGTACTCGGTTCCGGAGCGGAACATCTTGATGGTATCGCCGATGGAAACACTGCCGTCGACTACGCGCACATAGACGATTACGCCTTTATAACTGTCGTATACACTATCGAAAATCAATGCACGAAGTGGAGCGTCGACATCTCCTGAGGGCGGAGGAACCTGCTGTACGATAGATTCCAGCACCTCTTCAATGCCGACACCTTGTTTTGCAGAAACACGAGGAGCCTCCATGCAGGGAATCCCGATGATGTCCTCGACCTCCTGTGCAACACGTTCCGGATCGGCGCTCGGAAGATCGATTTTGTTGATGATAGGTACGATTTCCAGTCCGCCATCTACTGCAAGATAGGTGTTGGCAAGCGTCTGCGCTTCAACACCCTGTGCGGCGTCGACCACCAGTATTGCGCCCTCACAGGCGGCAAGACTACGGCTGACCTCATAATTGAAGTCAACATGTCCGGGCGTGTCGATAAGATTGAGTTCATAACTCTCGCCGTCTGCGGCGGTATAGTCAATCGTCACGGCGCGAGCCTTGATGGTAATTCCACGCTCTCGCTCAATGTCCATGTTGTCGAGCAACTGGTTTTCCATTAATCGTTGTTCGACAGCACTTGTCTTCTCCAAAATTCTGTCGGCGAGTGTCGACTTGCCGTGGTCTATATGTGCGATAATACTAAAATTACGGATGTTTTTTTGTATGTCCATCTCTGTGTTTGTTCCTTATATGATGATATCTTTATTATTTTACCATAAAACTAACGATAAATCAACCGAGCGATGCAACAAAATGACGGTAAAAAAATAATCGTCGCCATGATGGCAACGATTATTTTAGAGTTAAAGATTCGGGTGAAAAAAGAGAGGGGAAGTCGACAAATTGAAGGGAATTGGCTATTCGTTATCATCACGGAGGATCGAGAAAGCGCTCAATCCAACATTGCAAGCGGCAATGGCAACACTCACCCAAAGCGATGTCACAAAAAGGTCAAAGAAAAATTCAACGCTCCAGTTGTCCTCGAATAACGTTTGAAACATACTAGTGCTGGCAATGCCATCATTCATTGACGGGATGGTTGCGGCGAGGAAGTTGACCAGCAGGTCAGCAGTGACGATGACAGATGACAGCAATAAAGCTAAAGCTATAATTCTCAATTTTTTCATTTTAGTTGACCTTTCGTGAATTTTGATGATTGCAGTCTCGGTGAAGCGTTTGTGATTCAATGATTTTATGTCAGAGATCGCTTCGAAATGTGCCCTGCTTGTTGCCAACTTTTGATGAAGGCGGACAGACTGTAGCCATCCGTGCATACATAGCAATGATTAGTAGGGCTGATTAATATATAACGCAACTTTTGACACTATGTCATGAAAATGTTTGAAATAAAGCAAACACAATCTTAATCAATAGTGAGTTTTATGCATACAGGATAATCACTCTGAGGCATTTCACCTTTTACGTTCATGCAATCAGGCTGTATATCATAGGTACAGGGTTTTGGATTTCCGAGGATTTCGACTTTGCGGATCGCGGAGTTGAATAGATCGCTGTCGAGGCCCATCGATTTTATGCAGACATTGCCATCCTCAGGCCATCTCATACAGAACACATAAAGAGCGTTCGTTTTGAAAGTGAAACGCAGGTCTTGGGATGTGAATGGCTTGCGCAAAGTGTCGGTGAAATGTCCCTCCGGAACTTCGGTCGGACCTTCGCCGAATCTGCGATATGCGCGGGTGTTATAGATTGCCTCGCCGTTTACCGATAGCCATTTTCCGACCTCTTTAAGGATGTGAGCATCTTTTTCCGGAATTGTGCCATCTGCTTTTGGACCGATATTCAAAAGTAGTGAGCCGTTCTTGCTGACAACATCGACCAGATCACAGACCACTTCATAGGGCTGTTTGTAGTCGTTGCCCTCGGTATAGCACCAAGAGTTTTTCGCAACAGATGTATCATTCTGCCAAAAATAGGGCGATACGTCACTCAACTGGCCACGCTCAATGTCACGGACGGCAGAAGTGTGCTGGAATGCGTCATTTTTATAGTTTATTGTGACCTCTTCACCCCATTCTGCGGCACGGTTGTAGTAGTAGGCGGCGAACTTGCGAAGATAAGGTTTCATCGGCTCGATTTGAATCCACCAGTCGAAATACATTATTTTAGGACGATACTTGTCTACAATCTCACAGGTGCGAGCCAGCCAATCTTCCATGTACAGTGGATCGACGTTCTCAAGATAGATTCTTTGGTGACCGCTGATCTGTTCGTTGTCGGCTATTTTTTGAAACGGAGGAGTGGAGGAGGGCCAATAGATGTCGCCATAAGGCAACTTGCCGTTTTCGTCGGCATACTTTTGGAAATCACTTTCAAACTCACGCATACCGCTCATGAACCAGTAATGCTCAATGCGGTGGGACGAGGTAGTTATGACCATGTCGCGTTTTTCACATTCACGTTTTAGTTCTCCGACAATGTCTTTTTTCGGACCCTTTTTGGTGGAACACCAATCGGAAAGATCACTGTCATACATCTGAAAACCGTCGTGATGTTCTGCCACCGGCATAACAAAACGTGCACCGGCACTCTTGAACAACTCTGCCCACTCGGCGGCATCAAATTTTTCCGCCTTGAACATTGGCACAAAGTCACGATATCCGAAGTCTTTATGCGCGCCATAAGTATCGACATGGTGCTTGTAGACATCGTTTTTAGCATTGGGAAGATCTTTCAGATACATGTGTCGCGGATACCATTCATTATCAAACGCAGGAACAGCGTAGACGCCCCAATGGATGAAGATACCAAATTTAGCATTTTTATACCAAGTTGGAACCTTGTGGTCGGTGAGAGACTCCCAGTTGTCTGAATGGGGCCCTTCGGCTATAACTTCGTCAATTGTCTTGAGATAGTTTTTCATGGTGTCGAGATGTGCCATTTTTTACCGTCCCTTTCTAAATTGTTTATCATTTTCTTGCCGCACTTATGTGGCAAATATTACTGACAAAATTTAAACTCGGCGACGCTGCCACACTCCAAACAGAGCCGTGGCAGGCGGCATTGGAAAAGACACAGCGATATGTTATTCGGAGTCTTGTGATTCTTGTGATGAGGACTCCGCTTGTTCTGCTTCTAGCAAAAGAAGATCTTTGAATTCAGATACTGTCATAGGTTTTGCGTAATAATAACCTTGAGCAATATCACAGTTGACTTTTTTGAGAAGCTCGACCTGACTCGAGTATTCGATACCTTCGGCAACGGTGTGCATATACAGGTTTCGCGCAAGTTTGGTTATACCGCCTACTACGATATCGCCACGCTCGTCGGCAGTTTCATGGTTGAAAAAGCTTTTATCGAGCTTTAGCGTATCGACTCTAAAGTTTTTCAACATGCCGAGTGAAGAATATCCGGAGCCGAAATCGTCAATTGCGACACGGAATCCTGCGGCGTGCAGATCGTCGAGAAGAGCCTTCAATTCCTTCTCGTTTTCGGTTACGGTAGTCTCGGTGAGTTCGACCTCAATGTAGTTATGAGGCACACCATGTTTTTGGACCAGAGTTTTTATGTCATCGACAAAATTCTTGTTGCGCAGGTGGACACGAGAAAAGTTGACCGAGATAGGGACGCAGGGTTCTCCCAAATCAAGCCACTGTTTTAATATCAAACAAACGTTGTCGAGCATCGACATATCGAGCTTGACGATGAATCCATTGTTCTCGAATAGAGGGATAAATTCATCGGGATAGACTGTAGAACCGTCGTCTTCTATCCAACGCACCAAAGCTTCGGCACCAACGATAGTGCTGTCGATGATTCGATATTTTGGTTGCAGATAGACTTTGAAGTCGCCTTTTTTTAATGCGTCTTCCATCTTGTTGGCGATTTCAGTCATCCGCAAAACTTTTTGCTTGAACTTATTGTCGTAGTCCCAAATATTTATTCCACCTTCAACCTTGGCGAAACTGTGGGCGATTATAGTCTTGTTTACGATATCGTTGATATCGGTGTTGCCTTGTTCTATAACATATCGACCATATCGGAAGGAAAACTGATGTTTTTCAAGTTCCGGCAGCATACGCTTGAACTGCTGTTCATAAAATGCGGTGGTAGTTGGCATGTCTTCAAAAAGACCGCCGGAAGAGAACATCATGAATTCATCGGTTCCAACTCTTGCGTGAGTAAAGGTGGGTTCCGGAACAGTTTTTCCGTTATCGGCAATCGTCTTCAACACTTTATCGCCCATCTCGAATCCGAATACTTCATTGATGCCTTTAAAGTTAACAATGTCCATCATCAACATAATAAATTGTTTTTCCGGATGCTTAGCCATCAGGGCAGCCGCATCCAACTTGAATTTGACCATGTTTGATATGTCGGTCAATTCATCGTAATATGCAAGTCGCTCCACTCGTTGCAAGGTATCACGCCTTTTGCGCAGGAGATAGAGCGCTATCAGTGCGGCAAGGCAGATGAGCGCGACGCTGAGTATTAGCATGTTGTTCGAGATGGCGGCAACGCCGGCAGCGACATCGGTTGCAGTGGCGATAAAGACAAGGGACCAGCCATTGATTTCAAGCGGGCGGTATTCAACCAATTGTTCTACTGTGCCGTTTGTAAATCGCAATGTACCAATACGCCCGGCAGCAAGGTCGCCTAAAACATCTTCGACGGGGCGACTCACGCTTTGAGACTGCGTTAAGTCGTTTATTGTAGTGTAGTTTTCGTTTGTGCTGATCAAGACATCGCCCTGCGAGTTGACGACCATTGCATAGCCTTGACCGTCTTTCAGTGTAAGACCAAGCGATTCGCTGAGATAGGTGACGGAATATTCGGCGGCGATTACACCGGCGACTTCGCCTTCAAAATGTATAGGTGCGGCAATTGCGATTACTTTATTGCCGGAATACTTTGACACGTATGGCTCTGTGGTGACCACATCGCCGTTGCTGGCGCTATGGAAATAATCCATGTCGCTGATGTCGGCATGTGAGCCGTCTGCTAACATGCCACGACCATGCATCTCGATGAGCATAAGGTTTTCAAATTCAAATTCATCGTTGAGTGTAGATAAAAATTCAAGTATTGCTGTTTCGTCATAGCCGAGGAAAGGCAACGCTTTTGAAATATGTCGAAGCAAAGCACGTCCGTCTTCAAGTTCATTGTTGAATGCGGATTGCTGCTGTATGGCTGTATCACTTAACCGCGCCTCGAGAAGGGTTTCGAGCTCGGTGTTGACGCTATCATTAAATTGAACAATACCGATAGCAGCGACTATAAGTGATAAAGTCGCTCCAAGTATTATAAGAAATCGTTGAATTTGTTTTTTCAAAACCTTCATCCTTAAATCAATATTAATGAAAAAAAAGCGGTAACCGAGTTGTAATAATCCAATTAAGCTTAGTGTATCACAAACGTGCCCATATAGCAATAGAATAAAATAAAATCTTGGTGCTTTATTCGGTTGACAACGATGAAATATATGGTAAAATAATATCATAAAATATGTATGTAAGGAACAATCGCAATGAAATATCGCATCTGCGACGATAATACGTGTATAACGGTAGCTTTGCCGCAGAAATTATTAGACAATCTGCACAAGCTTTCGGATATACGTTTGCGCCTTGCGATGCTCCTTTGCACCAACAAAGAACTCTCGGTAAGTGAGATTGCGGCTGCGCTCGGGGAGCGATACAAGCTTTCTACCATAGAAAAAGAACTTCATTATCTTGAGGGCGCTGGAATTGTTATTCCTGTCGAGACTGCGGTGGGAAAAAGAAAGTCAAAAGACATTGCCGATCTGCCGCCAAAAGTTCAGGAAAAAAAGATGGATAGTGGCGATGCTTTGCGGCTTGCGGCCAATAGCGACGAGATGCGTTCTCTTGTTCGATTGACACAAGACATTCTTGGACGAACTCTTTCAAGCGGTGATATTTCGATCCTTGCTTCGTTGATGTTTGTGGATGAAATTTCGGTTGAGATGCTAGCACTCGGGATCGCCCACTGTGCCGTGGAAAAGAAAAAACCTAATTTAAGATATATTGAACGCGTGATGAAAGGTTGGCTGGAGGACGGTGTGACCGATCTTGCATCGGCAGAAAAACATCTGGAACGATTGGAACGAAACGAGAACTTGAAAAAGATTGCCGCAGAGGCGGTTGGCGCAAAATCTGTTTCTTATGCCGAGTCGCTGATGGTGTTCCGTTGGTTTGATGAATATAGTTTCGATGAAAAAATGTTAAAAGAGGCCGTTATGTTCGCCGGTGAAAAGCGAAACATACGATATGTGAACGGCATTTTGAAACGCTGGTTTGAAAGTGGATTCAAGACGGTGAAAGATGTGCGTGCAGCCAACACCGGAAGTAATATTAACACGGTGCAAAGTGTTGCAAAGGCGGATGATGTCATGATTAAGAATCGGGGAACGGTACCAAAGTTTAGAGCAAAAGGGGGAAAATAGATGCTGACACATGAGCAGTATAAAAAGAAAGCGCTTGCGGAGATTTCCACCTATCGTCAGCGAAGCTTTGCAAAGTTAGATGTCAAACTTGCAAAACTATATAAAAAGCATCCGGAACTCATACAGATGGAGGCACAGCGCAAAGAATTGATGGAGAAGGTTGCAGAAGAAGTTTCTCAGAACGCAAGCCTTGATACTACCACTGCGCGACATATCACATCCATGCAAAAAATTATCAACGAGCGTTATCGGGCGCTGGGCCTTTCGCCGGAAGACCTGGAACCGGATTTTCGTTGCCCTGTTTGCAAAGACAGTTCAAGACACGAAGGGAAACTTTGCAGTTGTGTAGCAAGACAAATCAACGAATTCATGCAAAAGGATCTTGCTGCAATAACGCCGCTTGAGTTGTCACATTTTTCCACATTTGATCTTGCGCTATATCCGGAAGAAACAATACCGTCACTCGGGAAAACCGCAAGAGATCAGATGCGTGATGTTTTGGCATATTGCAAAGAATTTGCCGACTATTACTCGCCCGACAATCGCAGTATCCTGATGATCGGCAATGCCGGCCTTGGCAAAACCCATCTTGCACTTGCCATAGCGAATGAGGTTATAAACAGAGGATATCTCGTGGTCTACGTTAGTGCCGGAAACATTTTTTCTGAACTGGACAGGTTCCGTCGCGAGGGAGATAACAGGTTGTTGCAACTACTTTATAGTGCTGACCTGCTCATCTTGGACGATCTCGGAAGTGAACTCGTCACCCCCTCTACCCTTAACTATCTCTACAATATATTAAACGAGCGCCTCAATTCATCTCGTTGTTCTGTGTATACAACCAATATTACGACACAGGATATGTTGATGGCGCGCTACACCGAGAAGATTGCATCACGATTGCTCGGCAGTTGTGACCAGCTTCATTTTGCGGGCGAAGATATCCGCCTGCAACAGAATCTATGACCGACAGTTTGCGTTGCTTTGCCCATATCGACCTCGGGCGACTGCGACAGAATGTTGAGGTGCTTCGGCGTCATGCAGGGGAAAAACAACTGCTCGCCGTTGTAAAGGCTGATGCCTATGGACATGGTGCGCCCAGTGTTGCAAGGGCAATCGAGGATCGGGTAACGATGTTCGGTGTCTCCACCATGCAAGAGGCGCTTGAGCTTCGAGATGTGGGGATACATGCCGATATCCTTTTGCAGGGATATGCACCTTGCGAAGCGTTATATAAGTTGGCGAAAAACAATGTCACTATCACAATCTACGACGCAAATTATGCAAAGGAGCAGTCTAGGATAGCAAAAGAGGGTGGCTTTCGACTTCGTTGTCATCTTAAGCTTAACAGCGGAATGAATAGGCTTGGTATCGCCTGTGAGCGCCGAGACGATATTCTGACGACTCTTTCACTTGAAAACCTTGATTTCGAAGGTGTGTTCACTCATTTTGCATCGGCCGATGGTAGGACGAGTGACGACTGCGATTTTACTTCGCTTCAGCAGGAACGTTTTTTGAGTGCGGTGGAGTTTATCAAGTCAAACGGGCATAAAATGAGATTTGTCCATAGTGAAAACACGGCAGGAACGATATTTTGTGACATCGAAGGATGTAACATGGTTCGGTGTGGAATAGGGCTTTATGGATTCACCACCGACCTACAGCCGCTCGAAGGACTTAGGCCGGTTATGCGATTCTTTGCTACAGTAGCACAGCTTCAATATATTGATGACGGTGACTCCGTCAGTTATGGCAGAACATTCACTGCGAAAGAGCAGATGAAGGTTGCAGTTTTGACAGTAGGCTATGCCGACGGCTATCCGCGAGCGCTTTCGGGCAGGGGGATGGTTTCGTTCAACGGTGAATCGGCCAAGGTGGTAGGACGCGTATGTATGGATTATATAATTGTCGACGTCAGTCATATCGAAAATGTTGCCATAGGTGACAAGGTCGAGGTGATCGGAGATGCACCTGCAAGTGATGCGGTTTCCACCGCCGAAATGTGTGATACGATAGTTTACGAGGTACTTTGTGGGGTTTCATCAAGGGTTGTAAGAATTTATGACCCGATATGATTTAATATAACGGAGGAATTATCAACATGGGAAACAGAGATCTAATCAACAGTTTTTTAAAAAACAATAAGTTGTCGCATGAATTGTTCGAGCCGAATAAAGAGAGCGATGCATTTTTACGCGAGATTGGCGATGCCCTTGAAGGCAGAGAGTCGTCTTTGGCCGCAATTCCGACTTTTGTTTCGGTAGACGGTGAGATTGAGACAGATAAAAAAGCCATTGTCATCGATGCAGGCGGCACAAATTTTCGTGTTGCAACCGTTAGCTTCGATCAAAATGGCACGCCGTCGGTCGACTATTTCAAAAAATATCGCATGCCGGGAAGTGACGGGGAAATAACGTATGCCGAATTTAACAGTGCAGTCGTTGACTATCTTGAGCCGGTCTTGAATCAAAGTGAACTTATCGGCATCTGCTTTTCCTATGAGTGCGAGATAAAAAGCAATCGTGACGGTCTTATTGTCGCCATGTCTAAAGAGGTGTATGTCGAGGGTGCGGCCGGAAATATGGTCTGCGAAAACATTAATAATGAGCTTGTGCGCAGAGGACATAAACCGAAAAAGTTTTGCCTTATCAACGATACGGTTGCCTCGATGCTGGGCGGTGTAGCGGTGAGTGCAAATAAGTACTACGATGGTTTTGTCGGGTTTATACTTGGCACCGGCACTAACAGCTGTTATAGCGAGCCGGTGAAAAACATTACGAAGTCGCTAGAAGCGATGGCAGCGGGCGGCAGTATGATCATAAATCTGGAGAGTGGAAAATATTCCGGTATGCCTCGTGCCAGGCTGGACGAAGAATTGGATGCAACGACCGCTATACCGGGAGATCACCAATTTGAAAAGATGACGGGCGGAGCCTATCAGGGTGATCTGTTTTTGAGCTGGCTGAAATTGGCTGCGAGTGAAGGTGTGTTTTCTGAGCAGTGTGCAAAACATGTCGATGAGTTGTCAGGGCTTACCGCAATGGAGATTGATCTTTTCTGCTTTGAGCCGCATAAAATGGGTACACTACACGGCCTTTGCTGTGATGTTGACGACATCGAAAAAGTTCTGTTGCTTGCCGACAGTTTCTATGAACGCATAGCAAAACTTGCTGTCTTCCAATTTGCAGGAATACTCAAGCGTACCGGACGTGGAATATATAAAAGTCGCCCACTCTGCGTTGTGGCAGAGGGGACGACCTTCTACAAATCTAAATTCTTCCGCTCGAAACTCGATTACTATGTCAAGCAATACATTGAAGAGGAACTTGGGCAGTATGTCGAATTTATCGCAGTGGAAAATGCAACGCTTATCGGAACAGCAACGGCGGTTCTTATCAACTAAACAACTCTTTAACTCGCTATCGGCAGATCTTGCCGATAGCGAGTTTTGTTTGCGCTGTTGCCAATCGATAATGAATGGGTTCGCTGTTTTGTCTTGATAGACAAAATTTCTGCTCGGCAATCTTGTAGTGTTTTTCAAGTTGAACGACTATACGAATTTAAACTACTTTATGGATGACTATAAGTTCTCACAAATGCTGTCATGCATGAATTTTGTGCAGGTTTTTAGTGACTTTAAACGGTCTTGCTGTACCACTTGCCACTGCTTTCAAGCTGAAAGATTCATAATGAGTTTTTCAAGACAAAATATGATCTTCAAGTTGTTTGACTGTAATACTCAGCCGATGCCGTATAATGCTCGGCATAAAGTTCCGGGAACTCGCCAAGAGCCGAGAGCTTGGCACGAAGATCGATACAAAGCGCACAGCCGGAGGTGTATTCCTTTTCCACTTCAACACCTTTTGAAACGGCAAGATGATAAAGCCCTTCGACTCCATCACTCATGAGCGTGTCAACGACACGATAGACACCGGTCGGCACACCGTCTAGCAGTTCCTCGAGCGGTATTGCGATTCCGGTGCAACCGGGCGGCACGAATTTTGCGTGCATGTCAAGATGATAATGATTTGTCGCGAGTAATCGTTTGCAAGGAGCGCTGCTGAGTACCTTGCTAAGCGGTTGTTTTTGTTCATATTCCTGCTCAATGTTTATTGCACGGCCGCCGTAGGTGATGCCATAATGCTCCGCTACACGTTTTATATAGTCGGGCGATAGCGCTGCCTCCAATTCAGATCGACTGTGTCTTTTTGTCATGTCGAGTGGCATCAGTAAACGGGCAAACTGTTGTTGCCAAAGAAAACTCCCCATGCCGTTTCGGGAACATAGTTCAGAGAGTCTTAGCGGCAGTTCCGGTGCTACATACTCTGCGTGAAACGGATCTATTGAGATGCAAAGCGTGTCCACGCCGGCAGATAACAGTTCGTTGATATAGCGGACGGCCTTTTCATCGTCCTTTGCCCAGTAGGCATTGGTCTCGACATATTCCACCCGCACACGACGTTTTGCAAGTTCTTCTATAAGGTCTACAAGACCGTCGAACGACATAAACGGCTCGCCGCCACCAATATGAACCGAATGGCAACCGTGTCGATCGAGGAGCGAGGCAATGTGTTTTGCCGTTTGCCGTGAAATATAGCCACCCTCTCGTTTAGGCGAGCTGGCATAGAGGCAGTGTCGGCATGCGGCGGTACAGCGATAGTTTGCCATGATTCCGCCGTGGTTCATTGAGTCGATTTTCAACATGATAATGGTTTCCTTTTGAGAGCTTCGGTTCTGCATGTTATATCAATATATATTTTCGGCATATTATGAAATCCAGCACATCCTGACAGCAGAAATTCCCTGTTTCTGTGTTGTCGTAAATCGAAATACAAAAGTGTATTTAGGTTCTGCCTTTGTAAAGTTAACAATCTGATGGAGTATGAAAGGAAGAACGCATGGTGCACACATTCTTCGCTCCGACAGGTGAGAGTTTTAATGTCATTTTTAAAGCTGGATCGTTATATCTTCCGATACACAAAATGCGCAGTCGCAAATGCAAAAAGAGGTCGTGACGAGCAATATGTCCGTCACGACCTTCTCTTTTATTTGATTAGTAGCGGCGCTGACGCTCAGAGTATTTTGTATGCAGAATTTTATGCGCTTTGTGTCCGCCCGGCTCGCCGAGATACTCGTCGTAGAGTTTTTTCACGGCAGAGTTTTCATGGCTCATACGCTTGGCAGAAGCTTTGTCCTCGCCATAAAGCGCCGAGGCACGCAGGCCTTTGAGGTCAACAAAGTTGCGAACTGTTGCAGATTGTACCGGCTGTCCGCCACCGTTGACACAACCACCGGGACATGCCATGAATTCAATGAAATCATACTGTGCTTCGCCTGCTTTTATGCGGCGGAGAACTTCGTTACAGTTTGCAAGGCCGGAGGCAACACATACACGAACTTTGATGCCATTGATATCGTAGGTTGCTTCCTTGATATTTTGTGTTCCTCTGACATCTTCGAAGTCGATGCTTGCAGGGGGGTTGCCGGTCAGGGTAGCGACTGCGGTACGCAGAGCTGCCTCCATAACACCGCCCGTTGCGCCAAAGATATGTGCGGCACCGGTAGCCTCGCCCATGGCAGGATCAAACTGCTCGTCCGGAAGATTGACAAAATCAATACCGGCACGTGCAACCATTCTTGCCATCTCTTGGGTGGTCAGTGCAACATCAACGTCGACAACACCTGCTGCCGCCTGATCCTCACGTCCAACCTCGAATTTCTTGGCGGTACAAGGCATGATGGAAACAACGAAAAGATCTTCCGGCTTGATTCCCATCAGTTCGGCATAGTAGGTTTTTGCGGTAGCGCCGAACATCTGTTGCGGCGACTTACAGGTAGAAAGATTTCCAATAAAGTCGGGGTGGAAAGTCTCGCAGTATTTAACCCAGCCCGGGCTACAACTTGTGATAAGCGGAAGTGTTCCGCCGTTTTGGAAACGGTGCAGGAATTCGGTAGCCTCTTCCATGATGGTAAGGTCGGCGGCGAAGTCGGTATCGAATACGCCGTCAAAGCCGAGGCGACGAAGTGCGGCAACCATTTTGCCCTCAACATTTGTTCCGATCGGCATACCGAAAGCTTCACCCAGTGTTGCACGAACAGAGGGTGCTGTCTGGACGATAACATGTTTTGACGGGTCGGCAAGAGCGTCCCATACTTTAGAAGTATCGTCTTTCATGGTGATCGCTCCGGTCGGGCAGACTACGATACATTGACCGCAGGATACACAGGTGGAGTCGTTGAGATTAGCCTCAAAAGCACAGGCAACGTGAGTCTTGAATCCACGGTCGTTTGTGCCGATACAGCCAACATTTTGCCAGCTCTTACATGCGGCGATACAACGACGGCAGAGGATACATTTTGAGTCGTCACGGCTCATGTGAACAGCACTGTCATCGGTGACATACTCGTTTTTAACACCGGCAAAGCGATCGGTGCTGGTGATGCCGTATTCCTGACAAAGATGTTGCAGTTCACAGTTTCCGCTTCTTACACAGCCAAGGCAATCTTGGTTGTGGGTGGAGAGGGTGAGTTGAAGATTTGTGCGACGAGCGTTATGAACACGGGGGCTGTTGGTGCTGATTTCCATGCCCTCACTCACCGGATGAACACAGGCGGTGACAAGTGTACGAGCGCCTTTAACCTCCACAACACAAACACGGCAAGCGCCGATTGCGTTGATTTCTTTCAGATAGCACAAGGTGGGGATTTCAATTCCAATATCATGTGCTGCCTCAAGAATGGTTTTGCCGGCTTCTACTGCATAGTCAACACCGTTGATTTTAATATTTACATTAGCCATTTTATATTACATTCCTTTCTGCATGTATTTGGCATTACGCCACAGTTCGAATCAGTTTCGGTTGCCCGAAAATTAGGATCTGATAATTGCGTCGAACTTGCACTTTTCAATACATGCGCCGCACTTGATACATTTTTCCTGATCGATAACATGTGGTTGCTTCACATCGCCACTGATAGCACTTGTCGGACATACACGCTTACAGGCGGTACAGCCACGGCATTTGTCGGCGATGACGGTATAGCTGAGAAGGTTTTTACAAACTCCGGCGGGGCACTTTTTGTCGATGATGTGTGCCTCGTACTCATCACGGAAATAACGCATGGTCGAAAGGACGGGGTTTGGAGCCGTTTGTCCGAGACCACAGAGCGAGTTGTCTTTGATGAAGGCTGCGAGTTCTTCGATGTCATCAAGGTCAGAGGGTTCGCCCCTGCCGTCTGAAATCTTTTCAAGCAGTTCCAAAAGACGTTTTGTACCGACACGACATGGTGTACATTTTCCGCAGCTTTCGTCAACGGTGAAGTCAAGGAAGAAACGTGCGATGTCAACCATACAGGTGTCCTCGTCCATGACGATAAGTCCGCCGGAACCCATCATGGAACCGATGGCGATCAGGTTGTCATAGTCGATGGCAGTATCAATGAGCGATGCGGGGATACATCCGCCGGACGGGCCACCGGTTTGAGCGGCTTTGAATTTTTTGCCGTTCGGTATGCCGCCGCCGATTACTTCAACAACTTCACGCAGGGTGGTACCCATCGGAACTTCGACAAGACCGGTGTTGTTGATCTTTCCGCCAAGCGCAAAAACCTTGGTACCTTTTGATTTTTCGGTTCCGATAGAAGAGAACCAGTCGGCGCCAAGCAGGATGATGCGCGGAATGTTTGCGTATGTTTCAACGTTGTTGAGGATAGTAGGTTTGCCAAAAAGACCCTTGACCGCTGGGAACGGGGGACGGGGACGAGGCTCGCCGCGATTACCCTCGATAGAGGTCAGCAATGCTGTTTCCTCACCACAGACGAATGCTCCTGCACCGAGTTTGATGTCAAGATCAAAACAGAAATCTGTGCCGAAGATGTTTTCACCGAAAAGACCCATTTCGCGAGCTTGATCAAGAGCGATCTCAAGACGTTTTACAGCGATGGGGTACTCTGCACGAACATAGATATAACCTTTGGTTGCACCGATGGCATAACCGGCAATCGCCATAGCCTCAAGCAGGGCATGGGGGTCACCTTCCAGCACCGAACGATCCATGAAAGCACCGGGGTCGCCCTCGTCGGCATTACAACATACATATTTTTGGTCGCCCTGGCTTTGAGCACAGAATTTCCACTTGAGTCCGGTCGGGAATCCGGCACCACCACGGCCACGGAGTCCACTGTCCAAAATGGTTTGAACAACTTCTTCCGGCTTCATTTCGGTCAATACTTTACCCAGTGCGGCATAGCCGTCATACGCAATGTACTCTTCAATCTTTTCCGGATCAATAACACCACAGTTGCGAAGTGCGATACGCTGTTGTTTTTTGTAGAATCCGGTCTCGTTCAAAGATTTGACAACACCGTTTTCGACAGTCTCATTGTAGAGAAGACGTGTAACGATACGGCCTTTGAGAAGATGCTCCGAAACAATTTCGGGGATATCCTCAACATCGACCATAGAATAGAATGCACCTTCCGGATAGATGACGACGATGGGACCCAGCGCACAAAGACCGAAACAACCTGTTGTTACGACCTTGACCTCGCTGGTGAGCCCTGCCGATGCTATCTCTTTTTCGAAGGTTTCGATTATCTTAACGCTGCCGGACGAGGTACATCCGGTACCGCCGCAGACAAGAACATGGGAACGAAACATATAAAAGCACCATTAGCCTTTCTGCCCACAAATTTCTGAATATACCGACCCATCAAGGTGAGCACACGAGGGATCGGAAAAAGATTTTGTTTAGCGGTTTGCGCCGATAGTATATTCTGAAACCGGATTGCCGTTAACGATGTGGTCACCGACAATCTTTGCGATCATGTCTGCCGACAGTTTAACATAGGTAGTTTTTTCGCCATCCGGAGCAAAAATTTCTGCAACCGGCTCGTATTGACAGATGCCGATACATCCCGTCTGAGCCACAGTTACGTTTGTAAGTCCTCTTTTTGCTACCTCTTCGGTGAATGCGGTCAGAATCGGGCGAGCTCCGGCAGCGATGCCACAGGTAGCCATGCCTACAACAACACGGTAGTTGCCTTCGCCATCATCACGAACGCCGATACTCTTTTGTGCCTTTTCACGAAGGGCTTTTAATTCTTCCAAACTTTTCATTAGATTAGCTAACTCCTTTCTAGTAGTTTGCAACCAAAGTTGAAAACTCAGTGTGTAATTGCCTGTTAGACAATTTCCTCAATATTTTCTTTAAAATACTCGCGCAAAAATGCCGCCACTTCAGGTTGCGAAAAGGGGACACCGTCTAAAATTTCACGTAGCTGTACAGTATCTGATTCAAAGTGACCTTTTTGTGTTTTATGGCTGTAATAGAAGTCGATATGCTCGTTACAGCTGATAAACACAAAAATTGTGTCTGCCATGTTACCGATCGGTAGACAGTCGATATGATCGGTGCAAAACACCGCCTTGACCGTTGTTCCAATCGAAACCTGTGATTCGATACTGAACTCTCCGCCTGTCTGTTCTGCCGCCATCTTAAAAAATGGAACCCCAAGACCGACAGCGCGTGTGGTACGAGAGGTGAAAAACGGATCGGTGACATTCTCGAGTTGCTCGGGTGTCATTCCGCAACCGTTATCGGCAACGATGATGCAAAGCTGAGAACCGGTTTGCTCTAGCGAAATCCTAATCTCGGTTGCGCCCGCTTTGACAGAGTTTTGTGCAATGTCCAGTATGTTCAGCGACAGTTCTTGCATAAGCTAAGATTGGTATTTTGCAAGAATGGAATCGACGTCGTCGACGCTGAGGCGACCGTGAACATCTTCATTCACTGTCAAGACCGGAGCGAGACCGCAAGCGCCGATACACCGACATGCTTCGAGTGAAAATTTGCCGTCTTCCGTACATCCGCCGTTTTCGATACCGAGACGTTGACTCAGACGATCAAAAATGTCTCCCGCCCCCTTAACATAACAGGCGGTTCCAAGACATACTGAAATTTTCTTGTCTCCCTTCGGTGTGAGCGAAAATTGAGAGTAGAATGTTGCCACTCCGTAAACCTCCGCAAGGTGCTTGTCCAGTTCACTCGCCACAACACGCTGAACCTCGATGGGGAGGTAGCCGAAAATGTCTTGAGCAATCTGAAGTGCAGGCATAAGTGCACCCGGTTCCGACTTTATTTCGGCAAGGCGAGCCTTAAGGGTGACCATCTGTTCTTCGGTACCCTTAAAAGGAACTGTTTTTACATTTGTTGCCATAAAAATCCCTTTCTTTTGTTATTTTTTTCGGCGTAATTCCGAACCTGTCAAAATTATAACATATTATTCATAAAAACGCCATATATTTGCGATAAAAAAATAAAAAATATTTCTCTATACTTCTTGCGTCGCCACGGTGGCTAATGTATAATAAAAAGGTAATATTGTATTTGTTACGGAATGGGACAAAACATCAAGAAAGGAAAGGTCATAAACATGACAATAGGAGACATTGCGGGAATCCTGGAGGCAGAGATAATCTGTTGTGAAGATCACCGAGATACCGAGGTTCATACAGCATGTTCAAGCGACCTGATGAGTGACGTTCTGGCTTTTGTAAAAGACCAGGCGGTGCTGCTTACAGGACTTGTCAACACGCAGACTATAAGAACTGCCGAAATGATGGATATGGTTTGTGTTGTGTTGGTACGAGGCAAGACACCGAGCGAGGACATTGTCGAACTCGCGAGATCAATGGGTATTGCAGTTTTGCGCACCCGATATACCATGTTCGAAGCGGCAGGCAGACTTTATGAAAACGGACTGCGCGGCGGCACCGGAAGTTTTGTTGACTAGATAAATTACGTACCCACAAAAGAAGAGAACTGTGAATTATGAAAGACGATATACATTTTAGTTTTACCGTACCGGGAGATGATTTCACTCGTGCCGGTGAAGTTTCAAGCATAATAAAACGCAACCTAAAAAGTCTCGGGTTGGAGCCGCAGACGATCCGTCGGGTGGCGATAGCGCTTTATGAGGGAGAAATAAATCTTGCTATCCATGCAAATGGTGGAGATATTACGGTCAACATCACCGACGATGGCATCGAGATGCTGTTGAACGATGACGGTCCGGGTATTGCCGACATTGACAAGGCAATGCAGGAAGGGTTTTCCACCGCAAGTGCCGAAGTTCGCAATCTCGGGTTCGGTGCCGGTATGGGTCTGCCCAACATGAAAAAAAACGTCGATGAGATGAGCATTGAGTCTACTGTTGGAGTCGGCACGAGTATCAGAATGTTTATAAAGCTGGACTGATATATATAGTAGTTTAAGCCGCAAAACGTTATAACGTTTTCGGGTTGAATGATTATAAAGGGATTATTATAAGTATGGAAAATGTTTTTCATTCGGTCATGCTGGACAGAGAGCGATGCAAGGGGTGCACCAACTGCGTCAAGCGATGTCCAACCGAAGCCATTCGTGTTCGAGCCGGAAAGGCAAAGATAATAAAAGAGCGCTGTATCGACTGTGGCGAGTGTATCAGAATTTGTCCTTCGCATGCAAAGCTTCCGGTGGTGGACACGTTTGATGCGATAAAAAAATACAAATATAAAGTTGCGCTGCCCGCGCCGGTGCTTTTTGGCCAATTTAATAATTTGAACAACGTTTCGACAGTGCTCTACGGTCTTTTGAAGATTGGGTTTGACGATGTTTTTGAGGTTGCAAAAGCGGCGGAAATTGTCAGTGAACACACTCGTCATGACGAGTTTTTCGATAGCCTGCATAAACCGGTTATCAGCTCGGCATGTCCTGCGGTGGTGCGTCTGATACGAGTGCGTTATCCGGAACTCATCGAGAACCTATTGCCGTACAATTCACCGATGGAGATCGCCGCTCGAATTGCAAAGCGGGAGGCGGTGAAAAAGACAGGGCTTGCACCGGCAGACATTGCGGTTGTGTTCATCTCTCCCTGTGCCGCCAAGATGACGGCGGTGAAAAATCCGCTTGGTACCGACCATTCCGAGGTGGATTTGGTAGTGGCGGTTCGAGACATATATCCACTACTGGTACAGGCAATGCACAAATGTGACGATCAAGAGGCTTTGTCCAGAGCAGGTCGAATCGGACTCAGCTGGGGCACTTCCGGCGGCGAGGCGGCGGCGGTTCTGCGCAACAATTATCTTGCGGCGGATGGCATCGAAAATGTCATGGCGGTACTGGATAATCTGGAAGACGAAAAATTTGCGAACCTCGATTTTGTGGAGCTTAATGCCTGTAGCGGAGGTTGCACGGGCGGTGTGTTGACGGTGGCAAACCCTTATATGTGCCGCACAAACATCAAGCAACTTGCAAGATACATGCCGGTGGCAGGGCCTGTCGAACAGTTCGAAGACCTCGACACCATACTTTCGTTTGACTGCGAAATCGAACATCTGTCGGTGCTCAAACTGCACCCCGATCGCCATCGTGCCCTTGAGATGATGGCAGAGTTGCAGGAGATTGAGGGGCGACTTTTCGGAATGGATTGCGGCTCTTGCGGAGCTCCCTCATGTCATGCTATGGCAGAGGATATCGTTCGAGGTTTTGCAGTCGAAGATATGTGCATATACAAGTTGAAAGAGCAGATTCAAGAGGTTGCCAAAGACCTTACCGAGCAGAGCGACGTCGAGGAAGCGGCGGAAAAATTGCGACATATTTCACAGCAATTTTCTAAGATAGACTCGCCGCAAGAAATATAATGAACCGGAGAATTTAATTGAAAAAAATATTGGCAATACTTATGGTGGCGGTTTTGTCGGTCGGCTGTACGGTCGACACCGCACAGCCGGAACCTAACACAGATATAAGCAGTTCGAGTGAAGCACAGCAGTCACACGCGACGTCAAGCGATAGCAAAGAGCATGCGTTAAGCAGTGCTGTCGAATCATCGTCAAGTGAGGAAGCACCGGCATCCTCGTCAAGTGAGCCTGAGTCGGAGGCGGTGACACCGCCAAGCTCGACAACGGAGTCACAAGAAACCTCTTCGTCGACTCAAACACCATCGGTTGCGAGTTCTTCGTCCTCACAAGTGGCTACACCGGAGCCGATACAAAAGACGCTAATAATGGCGATGGCTGTTTCGACAGAGGAACTAAGCGCATATGAACCGTATAACAGTTATTTGGATTCGGCAATCACCTCTTATCCTGTCAATGTTGTGTTCACCACCAACAATCCCGTGAGTAATTTTTCTTTTGTTTCGGGAATGATGCAGTCCAATGATGTTAATATGTGGTTTGAGGTGCAAAGCATACTGTTTACACCGGGTGAATTTTCGCCGGAAATGAAGTTTGTCGCTACCACCGAGTTTGTCGGTGCATTGCCGACTCGGGCGATAATGTTTGAAGACGAAAACGGCGTGACCAAAGTTTTTAGTATCAACCAAGGCGGGATGGCCGGAGGCGTTACCCTTGTGGAAGAAGACTATACAATAGTTAGCTAGGATTGGGGTTGTGGAATATGAATATAACGAAGTTTATAGAAGAGACGAAGTTCAAGGTTTTGAGCGGCGAGTCGGTGACCGACAAAGAGGTAGAGAATTCTATCTACTGTTGCGATCTGCTCAGCTACTGCATGACCCGTGCGCCGGAGGACGGCGTTTGGATCACCGTCATGGGGAACGTGAACGTCGTGGCAGTGGCGGCGCTGACCGATACGGCAGTGGTTATCATTGCGGACGGGACAGAGCCGGACGAGCAGGCGCTGGAAAAGGCACGGCAACAAGAGGTGGTCATGTTGAAAAGTGACATGCCGATATATGAGACGGCTATGCTGGTCACGAAAGTGCTGGCATAATGTCGATACACTACGATTTTCATATACATACTGCGCTTTCACCATGCGGCGACGACGATATGACACCGAATAACATTGTCAACATGGCGATGATCTGCGGTCTTGATGTTATTGCGATAACAGACCATAACTCCACCGCTAACTGTGCGGCTGTTCAAAAAGCGGCAGAGGGAACACCGCTTACTGTGTTGTGTGGAATGGAACTGTGCACCTCGGAGGAGATTCATGCCGTCTGTTTGTTGCCCGATTCGGACAGTGCATGGTATTTTGATCGACTTGTGGCTTCCAAAAGCATGAAAATTGAAAATAGGAGTGATATTTTTGGCAATCAATTCATCATGGACGAGCAGGACAACATCGTGGGTGAAGAGAGCAGACTGCTTGTGACGGCGGCGAATATCTCGATCACCGATCTACACCACATTGTCAACCATTACGGCGGAGTTGCTTTTCCTGCACATATCGACCGCAGTGGTTTTGGCATATTATCGGTGCTCGGTGCGGTGCCGGACGACTGTTTTTTTGGTACGGTTGAGGTGAAGAACCAGGCAGAATTTTTGCAGCGTCCGATCGCAAAATCACTGTACGACCGATATCATGTGCTCACCAACAGCGATGCACATCTACTGGAAAACATAAAAGAAGGCGGCGAGCCGTTGCCATTGCAAGCAACCTTTGAAGACATCGCACGCTACATAACCGAGAGGGAATAGAGTTGGAGACGATCAAGAGCAGACAAAATCCGAAGATAACGGAAATATCCGCCCTTTTGCGAGATAGAAAACTTCGCAAATCGAGCGGCTTTTTCGTCGTGGAGGGCGTGAAGTGCTGTCTCGAAGCGATCGAGGCAGGTCTTGCAGAGGAACTTTATATCACGCCGCAGTGTCTTGAAAAACATCCAGAGCTTGCAAAACTTCGCTACCTAACGGTAGAAGAACATGTGTACGATCGAATCACACTCCTCAAATCTCCGGAAGGTGTCTGCGCAAGATGCAGAGTCCACGTTGCTTCCCCTCAGTTTGAAAAGGGAGCGAGATATGTTGTTCTTTGTGACATTCAAAATCCCGACAATGCGGGTGCAATGATCCGCACCGCCGCCGCCTTCGGGTTTGACGGCGTTGTCAGTTGTGGTGGAGTAGATTTAACCTCGCCAAAACTGCTTCGCGCCGCGGCAGGCGCGGCATTTGTTATTCCGCTTTATGAGGCGGAGGTTCAGCAGGTTTTTGAACTAGCCGCTTTGGCAGGGATCACCACCGTTGCAACCTCACCGACAGCACCCACCTCGCTTCGTGACTGTCGAATCGATGGAGGAATTGCGATTTTCATTGGAAATGAAGGGAATGGATTATCGGACGAAACGATAGAACAGTGCGATGAATCGGTGCGTATCGAGCTAAGCGGTCTTGAATCGCTCAATGCCGCAGTGTCGGCAGGGATAGTGATGTATCACTTTGGGTGATCAAATCAAGAGAAGCTACCGACGATTTATAATATAGGCGCTAAAGCGATAAATCAATACATTTTGTCGGCGTGAATTCCTTTTGTCGTGCCTGCGTTAATCGTGTTTGCAAAAGTATTATTCAAACCTATGTTTTGATAAACAAAGATTCTGCTCTGCAATCCGCGATTGTTTTTCAAATTTTACGACTGCAAAAGTCAAAATTGGTGATTAAAACGTTAAATTTTTGTCAAATTTTAAAAAAAGTTAAAAATCCTCTTGCGGGGATTAAAAGTTTGTAGTATTATATATGTAAACAAAAAAAGGAGAATAAAATTATGGCTATCAAAATTGGTATCAATGGCTTTGGACGTATCGGACGTCTCGTATTCCGCGCCGCTTGCGCAAAAACAGATCTTTATGACATCGTTGGAATCAACGATCCGTTTATGACCCCTGACTACATGGCTTATATGCTGCGTTATGACACAGTACACGGTCGTTTTAACGGTGAGGTTACCTACACAGATGACGCTATCGTTGTAAACGGCAAGACAATCAAGTTCTTTGCAGAAAAAGATCCGGCTGCTATTCCGTGGGCATCGGTAAGCGCTGACTACGTTGTTGAGAGCACCGGCGTGTTCACCACAACCGAGAAAGCTTCCGCTCACATCAAAGCAGGCGCAAAGAAGGTTGTTATCTCTGCTCCGTCGGCTGATGCTCCGATGTTCGTTTGTGGCGTTAACCTTGACAAATACACAAGTGACATGAACGTTGTTTCAAACGCTTCTTGCACAACTAACTGCTTGGCACCGCTTGCAAAAGTCATCAACGACAAATACGGAATCGTTGACGGTCTTATGACAACAGTTCATGCTACCACCAATACACAAAAAACAGTTGACGCCCCTTCCAGCAAAGACTGGCGTGGTGGCCGTGCCGCTGCCGGCAACATCATCCCGTCTTCCACCGGTGCTGCTAAGGCAGTCGGCAAGGTTATTCCTGAGCTGAACGGCAAATTGACAGGTATGGCTTTCCGTGTACCGACCCTTGACGTTTCGGTTGTTGACCTGACCGTCAACCTCGGCACAGAAGCTTCGTATGACGAAATCTGCGCAACCTTGAAAGCCGCTTCGGAAGGCGAAATGAAAGGCGTTCTTGCCTACACCGACGAGGACGTTGTTTCGTCCGACTTCATCGGCGAAGAGTGCACCTCAATCTTTGACTCCAAAGCAGGTATCGCTTTGACCAAGAAGTTTGTAAAACTTGTTTCTTGGTACGACAACGAGTGGGGCTACTCCAACAAGGTTCTTGACCTGATCACCCACATGGACAGCGTTAAATAGTCATTAGTCCAATAAAAGAGACGGATGGTTTTTTGCCGTCCGTCTTTTTCTTATCTATACTAAACTCTGCAAAAATTAACACATGCAATAAAAAACTTAAGAAAACAAGGGGCTTTGCACTGTGTTTCAGAAAGTTTTTGTTGTGCAAACCGAAAAATACAATCGTAAGATATTTGTAAAAAAATCATTGATAAAAATGTAAACACTACCCCATATAATAATGATGGCGGCAACTCCCGTGGGAAACATCCTCCAAAAACTCTTATGTTTTGGGATGCCGCCGACAAGAAAATTTATCGCTATCAATCACGAAACAAGGAACAAACAAAACATGGAGACATCAACCGTACTTGTCGTCGATGACGACCGTCAGATTGCGGCGGCAATTTCAAAGATGCTGGAGAAGGAAGGATATAGCACCGTCATGGCGTATGACGGGTTGCAGGCGATGGACGCAATCGCCACCAAAAGTATCGACCTTATTATCATCGATGTAATGATGCCGAAGATGGACGGTCTTTCCGCCACCTTGAAAATCAGAGAGCGCAACAATATCCCGATCATAGTGCTCTCGGCAAAGACGGAGGACAGCGACAAGGTGCTGGGACTTTCAATGGGCGCCGACGACTATGTCACAAAACCCTACAATCCGGCAGAACTGCTTGCAAGGGTGCGTTCTCACCTTAGAAGATACAAGGTGCTCGGCTCGGCGCAGTCGTTTGAATCACATGGTGACATGATCAAGATCGGCGGCTTGGTGCTGGACAAAGCGGCAAAACAGATTGTTGTGGACGGTGAGGCGGTGCGTCTGACTGCGACCGAGTTTGGTATTCTCTCGCTGTTGATGGAGAACAAAAACCATGTTTTCTCGGCAGAACAAATCTATTCAAAGGTTTGGCGGGAAGAGAGTTTCAGTGTGGAAAACACGGTTATGGTGCATATTCGGCGAATTCGTGAAAAGATAGAGATAAATCCGAAACAACCAAAATATTTAAAGGTGGTGTGGGGAATTGGATACAAAATTGAAGGGTAACATTTATAGCAGAAGTCCGAAAATCGCTGTGGTGCTTGGCATGTTTGCCACCGTCGTTGCGGTAGCGGTTATTTTTGCGCTGTATCACGTTGAAATGCTATATCAGATAATGCCGGAGCAGATGGCGGTTGAAAATGAGCTGGCGCTCGAGCGAGAGGATATATACTGGCTGATAAACACCGGATGGGCGCACGGAACAGAAGATATCGGACAGTACGGCAACTATTACGAGGATGGGTATAGATTCAAGGTTTTTGACTATGAATATGTCGAACTGTATGACAATACGGTTAACACCGATATATATGTTGAAAGCACGATGGATTCGCCGGTATATTATGATACTCAGCTGTATCCGTATGATATCGAAACCTATGTAACCTCTGAGCGGTATTATTCGGCGACGCAGCGTGTTGATTACGATCGCTCAACCGGTATGATGGCAATTATAATTGCCCTTGTGCTGATTGCCGTGTTTTTTGTGCTGAGCGGTATCTATTGTAAAACCTCGGGGCAGAGTTTCAAGGGCGATGAGGTAAAACTCGGCCCGCTGAACAGGGTGTATAACGATATCATTGTCTCGGCCATCGGCATTGCCGCATTTATGATTATTGTAGCTATAATGGTGGTATGGGCGCAGATTTATGACAATTTAATCCACAACTATTCTATCTCAGTTTCGGTAGAGTTTGCTACTCTGATTTTGGTGGTGGCAGCTATGGTGCTGGTCACACTATGGATATATCTTCTTGACTGCGTTTCAAAACGTGCCAAGAGAAAAGAGTTTTTCCGATACACCTTGATTGCCAAGGTTTTAGGACTGATAAAGCGATTATGTGTTTCGCTATATTCTTTTGCAAAATCGGTATTTTTCTCGATCGCCGACAAAAACGTAAGAAAATGGGTGACCGGAATGGGTGTGGCGGCAGTAGTGCTCAACACCTTTTGGATAAGCTTTATGCTAAGCGGCGCTTATTATTACAGTTTTATTTTCTGGTTGTTGACGCTGATCGGTTCCAACACAATAATCATCGTTTTGGTGTTGCTTGCCATCAAACATGTCGAAGAATTTGAGGTGGTGAAAAAGGGAATCACAGAGATTCGCAGTGGCAATACCGACCATAAAATTCCGCCGCTTACCTCACCGATTGTGAACGGAGTGGCGGAAAATATCAACAATATCGGCGACGGCATCGCCACCTCGGTTCAGCGGGCAATGGTCTCGGAAAAGATGAAAAGCGACCTTGTCACCAATGTATCACACGATCTGAAAACACCGCTCACTTCGGTCATCGGGTACATCGACCTTCTTTCCAAGGTGGAAAATCTGCCGGGTGAAGCGATAGACTATATCATCGTGTTGCAGGAAAAATCAGAGCGTCTTTCCGGAATTGTCTCGGACGTGTTTGACCTCGCCAAAAGCACAAGCGGCAATGCGGAACTGCTCATCGAACAACTGGATTTCAAACGGCTGGTACAGCAGACACTCGGCGATCTTGACGAAAAAATCAACGACTCGGGTTTGAGTGTAAAGACGGTGTTTTCAGAAGACGCGCTGTTTATTGATGCGGACGGAAAACGACTTTATCGAGTCATGCAGAACCTCATCGACAATGCACTGAAATATTCGTTGCAGGGTACACGCATATTCATGAAACTTCACAGCGACGGCAAGAAGGCTATATTTGAAATGAGCAATATTGCAGGCTATGACATGAACTTTACCGAGCAGGAAATCATGCAAAGGTTTGTGCGTGGGGACGACTCTCGATCCACCGAGGGCAACGGTCTCGGCCTTTCCATCGCACAAAGTTTCACCGAGCTTTGCAAAGGACAATTTGAAATAAAAGTGGACGGCGATATGTTCAAGACAATTCTTCGTTTCAACCTGTCGCACCGCGAAACTGAGGAGGAAACACAAGAGATTTTAGCAGATTTTTAGCATGACGGCAATCACCCTTGCATATATATTCTTATGGATATAGAGCGAGAGGTTGAATGTGCTGACAATAAAAAAACGATTGATGCGCAGAAGGCTTTTACAACAGATGTTGTTGCCGACTGCGCTCATTGCATTGATAGCAACGACGGCGAATCTTGTCGGTTTGTTGAGTGTGCCGACAAAAGAGGTTTATATAACAGAACCGCTTGTCGTGGGAGAGCCGGACATATCGCCGAAAGGGTTTTGGCAGTCGATACCGCTTTTGATAGAAGAACCACCGAAAGATTTTTTGCCGATTGATGCGGTGGTCGATGTACCGATAGGCATGGGTGTTATCGAACAGACTACGATACTGCCCGGAAACGATCACAAGACGGTGGCGCTGTCGTCGGGCCATCTTTTCAACCTCACCCATCACTCGAATGACGAAGTGTTGTCTATCGCCGCCCAACCATTGCCATTTGACATAGAACTTGATTCTGACGAGCCACAGGTTTTGATATATCACACGCACGGAACCGAAAGTTACGATGCGAACGACGTGGGATATTATGATCCGTCACTACCGAGCAGAAGCAGTGATACAACACAAAACATGGTAGCCGTCGGCGAGGTTATGGTGGACATATTAAATGACATGGACATAAACACATTGCATGACAGGACGCTGCATGATGAATTTTCTTATAACGGAAGCTATGGATCTTCCAAAGAGATGGTAGAGAGTTATCTCGAACAGTATCCATCCATCAAAATCGTGCTGGATGTGCACCGAGACGCACTGGAGCGTACCGGAGGGTATCGAGTAAAACCGGTGACAGTGATAGAGGGCAATAAGACGGCGCAGGTCATGTTGATCAGCGGTGTGGATGACGGCAACATGGACATGCCGAACTACCTTGAAAACCTCAAATTTGCCACGGCGTTTCAATCGGCGATGGAGAGCCGATATCCGACCTTGACACGCTCTATCCTTTTTGATTATCGAAACTATAACCAGCAACTCTCGACCGGTGCGCTTTTGCTGGAGGTAGGCGGACATGCCAATACTCTTGACGAGGCGAAACAGGCGGCGGAGTATGCGGCTATCGCTCTGGCAGAGATGTTGCGAGGGGAATAATATAGTCATTCAACTTGACGTATTGTCCATTTAATACTATAATAATACCGATAACAATGTTTGAGGTTTTATGTTTTTATTTGATGAACAAAAAAGAGCACTTGAAGCGTACCGTCCGCAGTTTGATGAGCTGGGACGCACGCTTGAAATAGAGCGCCTTGCAAAGAGGATTGTGGAATTAGAGGAACTGTCGGCGCAGGCGGGATTTTATGACGACAAAAAGCAAAGCGAAAAGGTGTTTGCCGAGATGCGCTCGGCGCGGGAAAAAATCTCGGCGTTTGACAAACTGAGCGGTGGCTATGACGATTGTGAAACGCTGTTGATGATGGCGGCGGAAGAGACGGACGAAGAGGCAGGACAAGAAGTCTATGCCGAGTTTGTCGAGGCACTTGAAGCGTTGGGTGAGGAGTTTTCGCACCTTCGTCTTTTGACACTGCTCAAAGGTCCGTACGATTCCAACAGCGCAATCTTAACCTATCATGCGGGAGCAGGCGGCACCGAGGCGCAGGATTGGGTAGAAATGCTGTATCGTATGCACAGCCGATATGCACAAAAGCGTGGCTATAAGCTCAAGGTGCTGGACTATCTCGCAGGTGACGAGGCAGGCATAAAAAGTGTGAGCTTTTTATGCGAGGGAGACAATGCGTTTGGCTTTTTGAAGTCGGAGAACGGAGTTCATCGACTTGTCAGGGTTTCTCCTTTCGATTCAAGCGGACGCAGGCACACTTCATTTGCGTCATTGCAGGTGATGCCGATGCTTGAAAACAGCGATGAGGTTGAGATTCGTCCGGAAGATTTGCGGGTGGATACTTACCGTTCAGGCGGAGCGGGCGGACAGCATGTAAACAAGACAGAGAGCGCCGTTCGAATAACACATCTCCCGACCGGAATTGTAGTCGCTTGCCAGAATGAGCGCAGTCAGTTTCAAAACCGCGATGTTGCGATGAATATGCTGAAAAGCCGACTTGTACAGATCAAGGAACAAGAACATCTCGACAAGATTGAAGATATCAAGGGCGATCAAAAGGACATAGCGTGGGGGCACCAGATACGAAGCTATGTGTTTATGCCGTATACTCTTGTGAAAGATCATCGCACAAGCTTTGAGATGGGCAACGTCAATGCCGTTTTGGACGGTGAGCTTGACGGGTTTATAGATGCCTATCTTATTCATCAATCAAAAGGCGCAGAGTAGTTAAAAGACCGTTTTTGAAAAAAAGTTGAAAACATAAAAAGAGTGTTTGACAAACCACAAAAAATGTGGTAGAATTTGCATGTTGCATCGCTGCAAACTATCCGGGTGTGGCGCAGTTGGTAGCGCGCTTGACTGGGGGTCAAGAGGCCGCATGTTCAAGTCATGTCACTCGGACCAAAAAACGCAAAACCGACAGTCCGCCGGACTGTCGGTTTTGACGTTTTTTCCGAGTGCATGACTTGAACCGGCGTGGAGAGAGTAATGAGCAAAGCGAGTGTACGATCGACGAGCGAGCACGAGCGAGCGAATATTTTTTGCGTACCGGCAAAAAATATAGCCTTGGAAGTCATGTCGAAAAAAACCGGATAAAACGGTGACAAGAAATAGGTGTAGAAACCAGTCCGCCGGACTGTCGGTTTTGACGTTTTTTCCGAGTGCATGACTTGAACCGGCGTGGAGAGAGTAATGAGCAAAGCGAGTGTACGATCGACGAGCGAGCACGAGCGAGCGAATATTTTTTGC
>CAYJJX010000014.1:0-61871 GCA_964370605.1 uncultured Oscillospiraceae bacterium
CACCCTTAACCATTAGTCATTAGTCAATCTTCGCATAGCGAAGATTATGAGCATACCATATAGTATAGCTGCACCACAATTCTTCACCCTTAGCCATTAGTCAAACCTAAGATTTGACCAACAGCTAAGGGTGTTTTTGTAACGATGGAAATGTTTTTTACACCTTCGCGCCTTTTTTATACACCGCCGTGATATTTTTCAGGCTCTTTATATCCTCCAGCGGATTGCTGTCCAGCACGATAAAATCGGCAACAAATCCTTGTTTCAGCTGACCGTACATCTCGCCGACACCGAGAAGTTCGGCGGCATTTTTTGTGGCGGCGGTTATTGCATCGGCACAGGACATTCCGGCATCGACCATGTGAATGACCTCGTCGGCGCCCATGTCATAGCCGACCTGCGGACAGCCTGCATCGGTGCCCATGGCAATGCTCACGCCGGCATCATAGTAGAGTTTCAGTGAGGCATCGACATAGCGATATTCTTCCCGCACCGCCGATTTCTCATAGTTTTTATAATATGCCGCCATGGTCGGCACCACCGTCATTTTTTTGCGTTTCATCTCGGCAAGCAGTGACGGGATTTCGGGGTCGGATGGATCGAAGAACTGACCGTGTTCGATGGAGTCGATTCCCACCTCGATGGCGAGCTTTATGCCCTCTTTTCCGACGCAGTGCGCCGAAATTTTATATCCACGGCGATGACATTCTTCGGTGACGGCAGCCATCTCGCTCGGTGAAACCTGCACCGGACAACCGACCGCCTGATGGTTGATCCCCATCTTTTTTCGTGCAAAACCTCCGGTCAGCATGACCTTGATGAAGTCAGCACCGCTGCGAATCTGCTCCCTTGCACCTTTGACGAATTCGTCTGTGCCGTCACATTCGCGATTTGACCAATAGCAATGACCGCCGGTGATGCAGAGTGCAGAGCCGGCAAGCATAAATTCCGGTGTGTCACTCGAGGGCTCCAGCTCAAACTCATATTCTTTATATCCGCCACAATCGCGAAAAAATGTGACACCACTTTTTGCCATTGTCTGCATCTTTTCCTGCGCCGCCTTTAGCATCTGCTCTTTCGAGCGCGTCAACATTCCGAGCCGATCCCAGGTGAACGGATCGGAAAAAAGGTGCAGATGACAGTCGATCATGCCGGGAATTATATATTTTCCGTCAAGGTCCAGCACCTCACCGTTTGCCTCGGACGAGACAATCCCGTCCGAGATGCTAAAATCTACTTTTTTGAACTTACCATCAATAAAGACGGCGGCATTTTTTATCTGCAAAATTTTCTCCCTATTATTTTTATGTGGGCGATCCGACCTGAACTTTTGTTACGCCAGACCGATAACCTGTGCTACGATGACCGCAACAATGCCAAGAAGCAGCAACGAGCCGAAGATCTTTCCGATAAACTTCAGCCATGAGGTGTAGCTGAGTTTCAACATTCCAAGACCGCTCATCAAAAGTCCGGAGGTGAACCAGAACATGTTGGAAAATCCGTCGCCGACCTGATAGGCAAGCACCGCCGTCTGGCGACCTACGCCGAGGATATCGGCAATCGGCACCATGAGAGGCATTGCAACGACTGCCTGACCGGAACCGGAGTTGACAAACAGGTTGATGAAAGTCTGCACCAGCACCATGAGGCCGGCCGAAATTTCGGTGGAAACGGAGAGGAGCGGCAGGGTAGAATAGTAGATGATAGTGTCCATAATCATGCCGGAATTCATTATGACAACGATGGTGTTTGCAAACGATACCAGCAGTGCGGCAAGCACCATGTCCTTTGCACCATCAACAAAGGAGGAGGCGATTTCATTCGGTTTCATTCCGTAGACGATGCCTGCGACAATGCCCATTATGAGGAAAACCGTTGCGCTTTGGGTCATGAAAAAGCTCCAGAACATCGCGCCGACGATCAGCAGTGCGATGGAGAGGACGAACACGACTAAAACTGCCTTGTGTCGAGTGCTCATGACCACCGATTCCGGATCTTTTATGCCTTCAAAGTTATATTTGATTCCGAAGGTCAATGATTTTTCCGGCTCTCTTTTCACCTTTCGGGCATAGCTGATGAGGAATGCTCCGGCGATAGCGAGCGCAAGCACAAAAAATATGATACGGAACCACATGCCGGAAAGATACGGTATCTGCGCAATTTCTTGTGCGATGCCAAGATTGAAAGGATTGATAAATGCCGCGCCATAACCGATGTTGGTGCCGATGACCGGAATGGCGATTCCGACCAGTGCATCGTATTTCAGCGCTATCATCAGGCTGATGAGGAATGGGGCAAATACCAGCGATTCCATCGACATGCCGAATATGGCGGCACAAAGGGCAAAAAAGGTCAAAAGCAAGAAGATTAGAAACTCCTGCCCTCGACCCGATTTGAAATGTACGATTATTTTTGCCATCAGTGCCTCGATAGCACCTGTTTTATTGACAACACCGAATCCTCCGCCGATGAGCAGCAGGAATCCGGAGATGGAGGCGGCGCCTATGACACCTTTGTGGAATGACTGCAAGAAAGACCAAGGATTGACAGGTTGGCGTTCGATAAACTCGAAACTGTCGGCAACGACGCTCTCGCGCCCGGTGACCGGATCGACGGCACGTTCAAACGAACCTGCCGGAATTATGTAGGTCAGTATCATTGCCACAACTGCGATGGCGGTGATCAAAATTAGCGGATGTAGTCCTTCGCCCTGCTTTTTTGTTTTTTTTCTCACTTGACAACCCCCTTATAATATATTATATATGTACTTATGATAACAGATTATTTTGCAGATGTAAATATTTTTTTGGTTTGTAAGAAAATATTGTATGATTTCACATGCAGTGTTTGAAACAGAGACTTTTTCAAGGTTGTTTTGACCGCAAAGCCGCATAAACACACGCAAAAATCGACCTTGCAAAAACTTTTTTTAAAAAAATTCAAATTTAATGCAATAAAACGGCCGGCTCGTGCATTTATATGTCGAGAAGGAAAAATCCTCGGAAAGGGAACACAGAAAAATGGCGCTGATAACATTTAGTCTATCCGTCCTTGGCGGTATCAACCAAACGGATAGCACAAATCAGAATAACGAATTTTTGGAAGGTTGTATTGAGGCAATAGGGCAGGGTGACCGGTCGGCTCTTGAGCTTTTCTACAACAAGACAAAAAGTGCGGTATTCGCCTTCTCACTTTCCATTCTCAAAGATAGGCAGGACGCAGAAGACGTCATGCAGGACTGCTTTATCACCGTTTGTAACTCGGCACACAGCTATAAAAAACAGGGCAAACCGATGGCTTGGCTGATGACTGTAACAAAAAATCTATGTTTTGGTCGAATCAGACAACGCAAAAAGACAACAAATCCGGAGGAGTTCGAGTCTTTCATCGAAGCCCGTGAAGATCTCCCACCCGAACAACGCATACTATTGAAAGAAAGTATGGCATCCCTCTCAAGTGAAGAGCATCAGATTGTCGTTCTTCACACCGTGGCAGGATTCAAGCATCGTGAGATAGCCTCACTCTTGGATATCCCGCTTTCCACAACACTCTCGAAATATAACCGAGCGATAAAGAAGCTCAGAGAAAAGATGACAGGAGTTTAGAAATGAAACACAACAAAATTGAAAATGACCTGAAAAAGGCATATGACAACATCACCCCCGATGTGTTTGACGCTATACTCCAAGGCGCACAACAGCAGAAAGGTAGTGTGATTATCATGACACAGAAGAATAAAAAGAAATTTTGGGCACCCATCGTAGGTGCAGCGGCCGCCTGTCTCCTACTTCTTGTAGGAACATACGGATTCAACAATATGATTAGCGTATCCACCGTCTCACTGGACGTGAACCCCAGCATTGAACTCTCGGTCAATCGCAACGAAAAGGTAATATCGGCAACCGCACTGAATGCCGATGGCGTTGCGGTACTCGGCGACATGAATATTGAGGGCAGCGATGCCGAGATGGCGGTCAATGCCATCGTAGGTTCTATGGTTCGCCTCGGTTATGTCAACGATATGCAAAACTCTATTCTACTTTCGGTAGAGGGAAGTGATACCACACTCGGAGCACAGCTCGAGACTCAACTTGCAAGCGAGATCAATGCACTGCTTGCCGACTCTCAGATCGAAGGATCGGTGCTCAGCCAAACCATCGCTCCCGACACCGCAAACGATCTTGCGACACAGTATGATATCTCAAACGGCAAGGCAGAGGTGATAGAACAACTGATTACCCAAAATCCCTTGTACGATCCGGCACAGCTAGCACGCTTTTCGATAACCCAACTTAGTCTTCTTCTAGAAAGCAACGAAACAATAACAACGCTGGGCACGGCGAGTGACAAGGGTTATATCGGATCGGAAGTAGCGCTTAATACCGCTTTGGCTCATGCCGCAGTGGCGGAGTATACCGATCGTGATATCGATCTTGAACTGGAAAACGGCATTATGATCTATGAAGTGGACTTCGATTCGAACGGCATGGAATACAGCTATGACATCGACGCCACCACAGGAGCAATAATCAAGAGCACTGTCGAGGGAGATGACCTCGATGACCAGGACGATGATCTTGACGATCTTGATGATATAGACGACGATCTGGACGATGCTCTGGACGACCTTTTAGACGATCTCGACGATCTCGACGATGACATCAATGACGATCTTTACGACGATGACGATTATGATGATTACGACGACGATGACGACGATGATGACGATGACGACGATGACGACTATGATTATGACGATGACGACGACGATGACGACGATGACGACGACGGAGACGACGACTAACATCGACGAATAAATTGCCCCCCCTCCAAACAACCTCGGCAAACTGTGTATAGCAACTTAGCAGATAAAGTTTTTGTTGATATAGCACAGATGTCGGGGTTGTTTTTTGTCGTATTTTACTGAAATCACGAGGAGGGTTGTCAAAAATTGACATCACTGCCTAATTTTTGAATTGTGATAAAATTATGTTGAAACGCCCAAAATAAAGGAGTATAATAGGAGTAGAAGAATGATAAGGATAATTTAGGTAATGGAAGTACAGTTTTTATTGTCAATCAGCGTTATTTTGGTATCCACAAAAGCGTTCGGACTATTGTCCGGAAAACTTCAGCTCCCACAAGTGGTTGGTGCTTTGCTCGCAGGACTGATACTCGGCCCTGCTTTTTTGGGCGTACTTGAGCCGACCGAACTGCTCCACATGCTCGCCGAGCTCGGAGTGGTCATAATAATGTTCGGTGCCGGACTGGAGACCAGTATATCGGACCTTAAGGCATCGGGGAAGAACAGCTTTTTCATCGCCATGCTTGGTGTTGCAATACCGCTTGGGTCGGGAATCTTGCTAATGAACGTGTTTGGGGAAAGCACCGATATCTTGCAGGCTATCTTCCTCGGAACGATTTTGACTGCGACCTCTGTTTCCATCACGGTTGCCACGCTAAAAGAGTTGGGCAAACTGTCGACTAAGGTTGGCAATACGATACTTGCCGCGGCGCTCATCGACGACGTGCTCGGCCTTGTATGTCTTACCATCGTGACCGGCGCAGCAGGCGGCAATACCGATATTCTTATAGTATTGCTAAAAATTGTTCTCTTCTTTGTGTTTGCTGCCATTGTTGGAGTACTGGTAAACAAGTTATCATTATGGTATAATAAAAAAATCAATTCGGACGATCTTCGTCGTCTTCCGGTTGCGGCTTTTGCACTATGTCTATTCATGGCTTGGTCGGCGGAGGCGATTTTCGGTGTGGCCGACATTATCGGTGCTTTTGCGGCAGGGCTTATGGTAGCGACCACTCCTAAACATCTTTATATCGAGACCAAGATGCAACCGCTGTCCTATCTTCTGTTGACACCGATATTCTTTGCAAACATTGGATTGAGCGTCACCCTCCCTTCCATGACCCCGTCCATCATACTGTTCACGGTACTTTTGATTGTGTTTGGTGTGTTTTCTAAACTTATAGGTTGTGGCGGTGTATCGAGGCTTTGCGGGTTTAGTAACCGACAGTCGTTACAGATAGGACTTGGTATGGTTTGTCGTGGAGAGGTGGCTTTAATTGTGGCAAACAAAGGTCTGGCACTCGGTTTGTTGCCGGAACAATATTTCGGTCCCATCGTCATAATGGTTGTATTCTGTGCTGTCGTGACACCGGCCCTTTTGAAACTTGCATTCCGTGGCGAGTCGGCATACGAAGGACTTTTGGAGAGCGACCTTGTCGATCGAATGGAAATGTCCGATCAACTGGATATTCTCACCGAGCAACTTTTGGAAGAAGATCAAAAAATGACGGAAGAAAATCGAAAGGTTTGATTGCTTTCGTAGCATAAAACGAGCATAAGCAATGCCTTTGAAATACGCGCCATTTTGTATGATATAGGTTTTCAAGCCGATTTGATAGTCCTTCAACTTGAAATTCAGCACGCCTTGAGGAAGTATTTCGCCGCAAGACTGTGATGAAATACACAAAGAAAGGAATGGTCGCAGGTATGAAAAATCGCACCTTAATACAGCTTTTTGAGTGGTATCTTCCCTCTGAGGGATCACTTTGGCGAGAGACTGCAGAGAGAGCCCCATCGCTTGCAGAGCTTGGCATAACCGAAGTGTGGTTGCCGCCTGCCTACAAAGGCACTTCCGGCAAGAATGACGTCGGTTATGGCGTGTATGATATGTATGATCTCGGCGAGTTTGATCAAAAGGGCAGTGTCGAGACAAAATATGGCACCAAGAGTGAATATATTGTGGCGATCAAGGCGTTGCAATCGTCAGGTCTTCGGGTGTATGCCGATGTAGTTTTCAACCATCGTCTCGGTGCAGACGAGACCGAGCGAGTGTCGGCGGGCGAATATCGCTTTGACGATCGTAGCATTCTTGTTGATCAGCGTGAAATAGAGGCTTGGACGCGATTCACCTTCAAGAATCGCGGCGGGAAATACTCGAATTTTGTTTGGAATCATACCCACTTCGATGGTTGTGATTGGGACGAGCGCGCCAAGAAAAAAGGATTATATCTATTCGACGGCAAGAGCTGGGATGAACATGTCGATATTGAGATGGGGAACTATGACTTCTTGATGGGAGCCGATCTTGATTTTTCTAACGGTGAGACGCTGAGTGAACTTGTGAGTTGGGGAAAGTGGTACCTTGATGTTACGGGGGTGGACGGTTTTCGTCTTGATGCAGTAAAGCACATGAATTTTTCCGGAATTGCCTCTTGGTTGAGGTCGATGCGTAATTACGCCGGCAAGGAACTTTATGCGGTAGGTGAATACTGGAACCACAATCTCGGAGCACTCGCATACTACATTGACAAGACAGCCAACAGCATTGATGTGTTCGATGTACCGCTTCATTACAATCTGCATAAGGCCTCGAACAGCAACGGCGAATATGATATGAGCAAGATAATGAGCGAAACGGTGGTCGACACCCGCTCCGCAAGGGCGGTCACCTTTGTGGACAACCACGACACTCAGCCGGGACAGGCGCTGCAAAGTTGGGTAAACGGTTGGTTCAAACCTCACGCGTACTCACTAATACTTCTGCGTCAGCAGGGGTTGCCTTGCGTGTTTTATGGTGATCTCTATGGCATACCGCACAGCAAAATTTCTCCGGTCGGCAAAAAACTCGTCACTCTTTTGAAGGCACGTCGAGACCTTGCCTACGGTGAGCAGATCGACTATTTTGGCGACAGTTCTGTCGTTGGATTTACTCGTCTCGGAGAGGAACGCTATCCCTTCTCGGGACTTGCGGTAGTGATGACAGATCGGGTGGGTGGATCGCTTCGGGTCTGCATGGGCGAGAGGTTTATCGGGAAAACGCTTGTCGATTGCCTTGGCAATGTCCGAGAGAAATTTGTGGTAGAGTCGGATGGGTGCGTTACACTGCCGGTGAAGAACGGAAGTGTAAGTGTATATGTCGATTCACGATATCGTGCGAAATGATTTTTTTATGAAATGCTTGCCGATCATAAAGTTTTGATGTAGAATTGATTATAGGTCGGTTTATTTCAAGCTCCAAACGAAAGAATACCGAAACTTAAAAATAAACATGATAGGACAAGAGGATATGATAAAGAACAAACTGCGCCGTCTCACGCCCGAGAAAGTTTTGTGGGGTTTTGTCTTTATCTTCTGTTTTTTTCTGACCTATCATGAAGATTTGCACGAGACTTCTAACCACTCCTATTTGTTTTTGGAGAGCATATTCAGCGGCAATTTTTTTGATTTTTATGGGTATGTTGAATCCCGCCCGATGGAAATATACTATATAAATCTTGCGAATTATAACTTTCTTGTATACCTTTTGTTTGGGCTTTGGCAACTGCCGGTGTACATTGTCACAAAGCTGTTTTCGCTTGCGCCGAACGAATATTTTCTTCTCTACTATACGAAAGTGATTATCGTGGCTTTCTATGTAGGGTGCGGATATCTTGTCGGCATCATCTGCAGACAGCTTAATCTGACAAAGCAACTTTGTAACGTTGCGGCGATGTTTTTTTTGTTCAATCCCATTGCGTTTTTTTCTCCGATGGTCATGGGGCAGTACGATTCAGTCTGCCTGTTCTTTCTTTTGCTCGCCCTGAAATACTATCTGGACGGCGACATGGTGAGGTTCAGCCTGCTGATGGGCGTGAGTGGAATATTCAAATTTTTCGCCTATCTCATCTTTATACCTTTACTGCTTTTAAAGGTGAAAAAGTTACTGCCGCTTGCCGGATTTGCGCTTATGAGTCTATGGTTGTATCTGCCCTCTTCGCTGTTATTCCTCGGCAGGGCGGACAACTCGTCTCACTTCACTTCACTGATGTTTGAACGTCTTTTTGCGGTGGCAATTCCGAGTGGACACGGCGATGTTTCGTTCTTTTTAATGGCATATGCTGTTATCTGCTTTTTCTGTTTGTTGCAGTCGGACGTACAGCGCAAAGACTATCTGAGCGTGTATGTTCCGCTCTGCGTTTTTGCATTATTGTTCTTTAGCATATACTGGCATCCGCAATGGTTGATACTGATGATGCCGTTTGTCGTGATAACCACATTTATGCAGAAAAACCGCGTGGTGTTTTGGTATGTCGACATTTTGCTTTGTCTCGGATTCTTCATGATTGGGTTTTTGCGTTTTCCGGGACAGCTTGCGGCAAATCTGTTTTCGGGACAGATCGTCGGCACGCTGACCGGCACCGCGCTTCACCTCGCACCAAACATGCGAGCGCTGGATCATTTTATTACCCTTATACCATATAGTACCGAGATAATTTCGCTTTGCTTTGCGGCGGCATTGCTCGTGAACGTGTTATTCAAATTCAGGACCTCGAAAGGTAGCATCGCCGATCTTTTGGTCACTTCCGGCAACAACACAAAAACAGACGGTATGAATGTGTCGCTAAGCAAATTGGGTCAGTTTGACCGCTTTTCATATCGTATAGCGGGCTATGCAATCTTTCTTATCGGATTCCTCTGCTTTTGGTTGCTTCCAAGCATTTTCGAGTACCTAAACGCTTTTAATGTGGTGTAAAGAGTAACAAGTTGTGCAAAATACTCTATTGTTCCTAGTGGTAGTTTAAATTTTCTATTGTGAGTTACAATTTTGTAACAATTCTATCATCTTTCCTGCCGTCGAGACAAATTGTGTTTCGACGGTTAATTGTTGCAATTACAGGGTTTAACAGAATTTTCACAATTTATTTTGAAAAAAGGTCTTGACATATGATTACAAAAGTGTTACAATTCAGTTACAGAGAAATACAAAGTGTATTTTAGCCTCTCATACGGGTTAGTACGGTGCTTATCCTCCTCGATACGTCCTCACGTATTGTTAAGCACCGTACTAATTTTTTGTTTGACCGCATTTGCTAAAGCTATGTTGTGATATATTTAGGTCTGTGTTCTCTTTTAGCGGAGCTACATTTAATGATTTTGGACAATTCCCGGCTAACTTTTTTATGCCATTCATTATCATAGCAAAAAACCCTGACGGCAGGAGATAAAATCTCATGCCGTCAGGGTTTTTCTTTGTAATCTTACTTCTCGCCGAACAGGTTGAAGCGGAACAGCTTGCTCTCGTCTTCTTTGTCGGTGCACTCAAGACGTGCATTCGATACTACACCACCTTCGATGAGGCTGGTGAAACCGATCAACTGACAAAGTTTGCTCTTGAGGTTCAGGCGATCACCTTCCGGTGTGACCATAAATACATCGCCCTTGCAGCTTGCTATAACTTCCGAAAACTCGTTCATACTTACGTTGTTTACATTTACTCCAGAATCAATCATTTCTTATTCTCCTTCTATTCTTTCTATTCTTACCTTATGTCAAAAGCGTCTCTCGCTTTTTTGGCTTTAAATTCCTTTGCCTAAAACTGTCTGATCTTTTGCTTGACTATATTATACATCAAAAATTCGTCATTGTCAACAAATAATTGAGCTGAACTTTGTGCAATATCACAAACGTCTTTTGTGTAAAGTGACAATAAAGACTGTAAAAATATGTCGACATGCACAAAAGGAGCAACAGTCATTACAACTGCGGCTCCTTTTATAATTCCGTTTGCTATTTGTCCGCAGTGTATCATATGAAGATATCTGTTGCGACGAAAAGCGCGGGGTTGATATTACATCTCAAACTTAGAAACGTCCAGGCTTCCTTCAATGCGCAGAAGTTGATTGTACTTCGCAACACGCTCAGAACGGCTGGGAGCACCTGTCTTGATCTGTCCTGCATTGACTGCAACAGCAAGATCGGCGATGGTGGTGTCTTCTGTCTCGCCGCTACGGTGAGAGATGACGGTAGTGAAACCGTTCTTGTGAGCAAGTTTGATGGCATCCAGTGTCTCAGAGATGGAACCGATCTGGTTTACCTTGATAAGGATCGAGTTGCCACAGCCTTCTGTGATACCCTTTTGCAGACGCTCGGTGTTGGTTACAAACAGGTCGTCGCCGACGAGTTGGATCTTGTCGCCGAGTGCTTCGGTCAGCATTTTCCAGCCGTCCCAGTCCTCTTCGTCCAGACCATCTTCGATAGAGCAGATGGGGTATTTGTCGCAAAGGTCGCTCCAGTGCTTAACCAGCTCGGCAGAGGTGTATTTCTGACCCGACTTCGGCATTACATAAGAACCCTTGTTATTTCCATCTTTCCACTCGCTGGAAGCGGCATCCATAGCGATCTTAAAGTCTTTGTTCGGCTCATAGCCGGCTTTAGCGATAGCCTCGAGGATGAAGTCAAGAGCCTGACTCTCGCTCTCAAGGTTTGGGGCAAATCCGCCCTCGTCACCGACAGAGGTGGCAAGACCTTTGGATTTCAGCAGTGCAGCAAGAGCATGGAAAACTTCGGCACACCAACGCAGACCTTCAGCGAAGGAGGAGGCGCCAACCGGCATAACCATAAACTCTTGAACATCAATGTTATTAGCAGCATGTGCGCCACCGTTGAGGATGTTCATCATCGGAACGGGCAGGATGTTGCCATGAACGCCGCCGAGCAGTGTGTGAAGCGGTACACCGAGTGAACTTGCAGCAGCTTTTACACAGGCGATAGAAACGGCAAGAATAGCGTTTGCACCGAGTTTTGACTTATCTTTTGTGCCGTCAGCTTCGAGCATCAGACGATCTACCTTGTAGATATCGCTTGCATCGACACCGCAAAGAACGTCGTTGATGACACCGTCAATGTTGGCAACAGCCTTCAATGTGCCTTTTCCGCCATATCTTTTTGCGTCTTTGTCACGCAGTTCAAGAGCCTCATAAATACCTGTGGAAGCGCCACTGGGTGAAGCGCCGATACCGACACTTCCGTCGGCGAGAACTACCTCAGCCTCAACGGTAGGATTACCTCTCGAGTCGATGATCTCACGACCCTTAACCTTAACAATAGATAGTTTTGACATTAAATTTACCTCCGAATTATTCTTCAAGCCGCTCCTGCGACCTGTCTTCCATATAATTATACTACATTGAAGATTATATTTCAACAATGAATTTGTTAAATTTTTATTATCTATCCCAATACTCCGACCACGCCTTGAAATACATTTACAGCGGCGGCGATGGAGCAACAGACCATGCCGAGGATAATTGGTTTTGTGATGTCCTTTTTGATGTATAGTACACCGTTTTGCACCGTCAGAAGAAGCAGTGGGAGCATCGGAATCAGATAGCGTCCCTGCATTCCCCAGATAGTGTCGTATCGTCTCGGCGTCCAGCTGATCATGACATAGCTGAGGGCAGCGCACACGCACAACATACAAATAACAGAGATTGCCTTTTGAAACCCATTAAGGAGCGGTGTCTCGTCCTGTCTCATTGCGGTGGACAAGAAAAGCAGAGTGAAAAGCACAAACACGATTGGTTGCCAGATTGTCAATTCACTAAGTATCGGCTCGCCCATCTCACCGCCGACCATCTGGGAAAGATAGAGCGGAAGATTTTCTTGCAGACTTGCGATAAATAGCTTTATCGTGTCTTGAATATGTCCGAGAATGTACCAAAAATCATAGAATTCGGTCTCGACATAACTCACAAGCGGAGGCGGAGCACTCTCGACGTCGTCCCATGTGGTCGCGAACACCATAATCGTCGGAACCTGTCGAAGCCATGCGAATGCGGCAGAGCCCAGTACCGAAAAAAGTGCAAGATAGTAACCGATCTTAGTCTTGAAGCGGTTGGTGGGAATGATACGGCAAAATCCAATGATAAATAGATAGATCGCCTTCATGGGTGCGAGTAAAAATCCAACTGCCGCAAGGCCGGCAATCTGTCTTTTCAGGATCGGAGTCTCTTTTTTTGCAAGGAATAGACAATATGCGATGAAAACTGCCGAAGATGCGATTACTGTGCTGTCATAGGAAAAACTTGAGGCGAGATGCAGACAGCTCGGCAACAGCGCCACTGCCATCATAATTTGTTTGTATTTAGGCATGAGCGCTACCGCGGTCGACATGAGTGTGGCAAAGGCGGCGAGGTTGAATATTCGACCCAGGAATATGAGTGTGATATAGTTGACGCCCAGCAGTCGTCCCAGCGTTATCCCGAGTATGGTCGGGATGTAAAGATAGAAAGGTTCTGCTATGGATAAACGCTCAATGTCGTATGGGACAAGTGTCGCGTCATTGGTTGGTCGGAATAACTCCTGCATTACCTGTTGGTAGTTGAAGATACTGAGATCGGCGGCACTGCGAAGTTCCTGTGTATCGTCGGCACGCATGGTCATCAGCGTTTCACCTTCGACACCGAGCAGGCGATTGGAATAAAAGTAGGCGGTGTGAATATGCACCTCTTCATCGGGCGCGGCCCTTGGAGGGAATACCAGGTTATAGATAATGCCGAGGCTGAAAACAAGTATGGCAGTAGTCGCCCAAAGTGGCATTTTGAATACAAAAATAATGAGATATCCACCAACCGCGACAATGCAGCTCAATACCGCAAGGATGGCCATCAAAACCATGGTAGAGTTGTCGCCGCGATGAGTTACAATGCCGAAACCAAGTGTGGTGTCGGTGACCTCACCGCCTTGAGTCAATGTAGGAAGGTCGACCGATTGGTCACTGCGCCACAGTGCAATGCGATCTTCGTCGGTGGCGGGAATGGCAGATATTACAAAACGATAGTCGGTCATTTCGTTTGAAACAATCGGACTGTCAAACATAATAGTGTGATGGATATTGTTGTGAAGGAGTGCCATGTCCAGCGTGCCGGTGGTCAAAAGGTGGTTGGAGCGGTCATAGACTTCTATCAAGACGGTGCCGTTCACCGCCTTGGCATAGGTGTGAAACACAAAGGTTGCACCGTGCATGGTTTTATCGGTGGAAAGCGGCTGGTCTATCTCGACGCCCTCGGTCAGATCGTCGGTCAGTATAAAGTAGCTATCGTTGATATACTCCTGTTGTGTCATGCCGGTGAGATCGGTGGAAAGGTTATACCAATATACCCAGACAAACATGCAAAGCACAAACGCCACCAGCACCGAAATAACGATGAAGTGTCGCAGCTTATATATTAAATTTCGTAGCAATTCGATTTTCAATGTTAACGCATTCTCCTATCTCGCATTGTTGTAAACAGCGTCAGAAACTTCAGAATGGTTAAAAACAGCGTCAGAAATTTCATAGCTTGGGGTGGAGCGCTGAGTATCCTCGACCATCATAACATTAGGGTCATAATACTGTTGTAGGTGTGCCTGTTTGGTCAGGTATTCTCCGACCAGAAAAACTTTATCTTGAAGCAGTGCGGGGTATGGGTCTGTCTGACCATATGCCTGCAGAACTTCTTGGGAAAATACCGAGCGAGAATACCAACTTCCAAGGAAAACTATGTTGGAAAAATAATCCTTTGGTTTCACCTTGAAAATGTCATAGCCCATCATTCGATCGAGATGAGAGGTGTCGACTATATAGAGGCTGTCTTTGTCAGCGCTGAGCAGATCATAGTGTTCAGCACTCGCTTCACGAGCCGCGCGATCGCTCAATATCTGTTGCTGTTCCTCGAGATGTCCCGCACTCATTAGCAACGAGGCGCAGAGCGCGAATGCGCCTATGGATTTTGAAATTTTGATGTTTTCTTTTGGCACAAAGCAGAGCATAGAAAAGATTGCTGTGGAGAAAACAAGAATAATTTCCACCCGATGTGGCAGTCTCGAGACGGAAATCAGATAAAACAGCAAAACGCCGAGCATACCGAATGTGGCGAAGAAAAACAGGCTTTTTTTATGGTTGGTAAAAAATAAAAATGCAAAAAGCAAAAGCCCCAAAAACAAAAACGGCGGGGACTTATAGAGCATGTGAACGGCGGTGTATGCCGTGTCTTTCACCGATTCTGTCAGACTTTTTGTCGGCATCAGCGAGTCAATTTCGGCAAGGCGCTCGATAGGAAATATATCTTGGTCATAGAAGTTCCAACTGAAAAGCAGTGCATATTCATTGTCGTTCAAACCAAACTGTGCGGCATCGGCGGCAGAGGTCTCATAGATCTTATGATCGGAAATACTCTCCCGAACTTCGTTATAATAGTAGTAGTCGCTCCATTCATCGTTATATTTATAACTTGCAACGTCGACCGCCTCCAGCGCAAGTGCCGACAATACCATGAGAGCCACCGCAACGGCACGTTTGGCGAGGTTAGATTTATTTATCCCCATGAGCAAAAACGGTATACTCATCGCTCCGACCGCCGCAAAACTCTCAAAACGAATAAGCGAGCCGAAAACGGCTATTGCACCGCCGACAATCATGCCGATAAGCGCCTTTTTTTTGTTTTGAGTTTCCAGCGACAGACGAAGCACCACGATGCCGGTCACCGCCAAAACCGCGGCATTTTTTGAATATTGAAACCACATGAGTATGTCGAATCCGACCATGATCATGAAAATACCGCCGAGTATACAGCCGTAGAATAACGACAGACGATCGACGGCAATATAGCACAGCACCGCAAAACTGCAGAGTACTGCGACGAGCTGGACTATTGTGTACCAGTTGACGGCAGGAATAATGAAATAAAAAGCTTTTAGAATATATCCGATGATAATGTTGGTATATATCAGTCGTTCGGTGTGTCCTGTGATGGCACCGGAGGCAATACTACTCATGATTGCATCGTCGTTGACTTCATATTTAATGCCGAAGAACAAAAGCACCACGACAAAAGAGACGAGCGGCAACAGCACTGCGGCGGCAAGATGAAGTCTGTTTTGTGACAAAGGCTTGTTTGAAGTCATCGGTTTCCCCTATGGCTGTGCGACGGTTATGAGCACGGCAGTAGCCGATTGTATTGGATCACCCAGATACTGAACATTCAGGCGATCGCCGATATTAAGTCCGGCATCGGGGGTGATGGCATCTTCGATAGAAAAGGCGAAAACACGGCCTTCGTCATCCTCGATGCAAAGCAGTCCACCGACCGAAATAACCTCTCCGACCGTCGCACCGGAGGTCTTGAAGGTTAGCGTTGTCGGTGCAAACGGTGTCGGCGCAGAATCGAAGGTAACATTGACAGCGATTGGATTGCCGGAAGGCAGATCGATATATTCTATCGTGATAGTGTCGTCACGGCGAATCGGTAACGGTGACAACACCGTCGCACCGTCACGTACAAATTTTGTTTCTTCGCCCTCTGAAAGAAGGGTTATGAGGTTTTCATCAAGGGCAGTAACCGTTCCGCTCATCGAGGAGGTTGGCGGTTCATCGCCCTTGTCACATATCGAGATGCAATGCAAGAAGTCATTTTCATTGCGCTCTATTAAAACGTCTACCTCGTTGCCGATTGTTGGCGATTCAGATGTAAATATCCCGCTTGCCTCGTTGTGTGAAAGGGTAAAACAGTTTCCGTTTTCGGTGCGGATGCTCAGCACGCCCGGCTCGAATCTTGTCAGCACACCACTGAGTTTGAACAATCCTTCGGTAGTGTAGCTTGTCTGTGCCATCGAGTTTGCGAAAAGCACACCGTCTGTCACGGAATAATCAACGCTGACACTGTCACCGACCGAAAGTCGACCGTTGGAAAAGGTGTTGTCGGCAGCACGAGAAAAGGAATAATATTCGCCGAGGTCGTCACGAACCATTATTATGTTGGACACGAGGTCGGTTACAGTACCGACAACGGTGCCGCCGCTCGGCAGCTCGTCCGGAATTTGCGCTGTAATTATTTTGTTGACACCGGAGAGCGTTCCGGAATATGTTATTGAAACATTGCCGCCCTGCACAATTTCGGAGGGTAGTTCGACTCCGTCCAGTGAAAATGCGAAAAGGAGGTCATCGACGGTACGCAATATGATTGCATGTTCGGTCAGTTCCGTCACTGTGCCGTCGATACGCCCTCCGCCGTGGGAGACGATCTCGATTTGTGAAGTTTTACCGTTCTCCAAAGTTGTGATCGTCACGTAATCGCAAACAGAGGGGATGATTCCTGACAGAATATCGGCATCGGCAATGCTGATGTTCTGTGTAGATGTGCCGGTGAGGAGGGTTAAGGTCTCTCCCTCGACACCGATGACAACCCCATCAATTTTGACAGAGGGTTGATTTTCATTAGCAGGCGCGACAAACAGGACGTCGTCGCCATTTTTTAACACCTCGACGTCGGAGCCGACTGTCGGGGTGCCATATACTATAGCGTCAGAGGTATCGAGGGTGACCGACCCTTCCACCGTTGTCAATTTGAGTGCCGGAAGTGCGGTACCGTCGGCAACCGTGCCGATAAATTGCTCGAAAGAAGTCGAATCGGAACTCGCCATATCGGACGAGGTATCGAGAGCGGTACTGCCTGTCGTGTCAGAAGGTCCGCAAGAGACCAATAAAAATGCCGCCGTCAGCAAGAGGGTCGATATTATTTTACAAATATATTTTTTCATAAGTTTATTATATATTATTCCTTATCGTTTTACAATGCCTATCGCAATATTTTTCGCACCGCAGTAAGATTTTCTGGATTATGCATTCCTGTGATTAAACTGTTTTTATCGGTCAAAACTCATGATAGCAAACTTCGTCATTACTTTTGTGATTGACCAATGATTTTTTGCTCAACTAATACACCAAAAGGGAAACTATTGCATGTTTATTTTCAAGGGTTTTTCCAAAGATGCCTGTCAGCTACTGAACACCGCCATAAAACAGGGCGGCGAGATGGGATATAACTTTATAGGCAGCGAGCATATTCTACTTGCGATCGCTATGACACCGCAAAGCACTGGTGCCGCACTGCTTGCGCTACGTGGTTTGAGTGCTGTCGGCATCACGGAGCAAATAACAAAACTCAACCGCCCGAGCGCACGAAGAACAAGGCCTACACCCGATGCATTCAGCGGCTGTGCCCAGCGTCTACTCGGGCTATCCATTGCCTTTGCGGCAGAACATGCAAGGAGTGAGGCAACACCGTTTGATATTACCGCTACAATGCTGACCATGAAAGAAAGCAGTGCCGTTCGAATACTGACCGACTGCGGAATAGATGTCGATTCGATGTATAAAGAACTGGTGCTCGGACGACTTTCCAAGGTGGCAGAACACGGGAATTCTGCCCTTTCAAGATATGGCACCGACATGATAAAGACGGCGCTTCTCAAAGGATATGATCCATGTATCGGTCGAGAGGAAGAACTGGATCGATTGATGTGTGTGCTCTGCCGCCGCAGTAAAAACAACGCTTGTCTTGTCGGCCCTGCCGGTGTGGGCAAAACGGCGGTGGCGGAAGAACTCGCCACCAGAATTGCGATGGGAAAAGCGCCGACCGCACTGCGGGCAAAGCGGCTGATATCAATCACCGCCGCCGATCTTGTTGCAGGCACAAAGTATCGAGGAGACTTTGAAGAGCGACTGACCGCCATCATAAACGAGGTCACTAAAGCGGAAAATGTGATTCTTTTTATCGATGAGCTTCACAGTCTGCTCAGTGCAGGTGGGGCGGAGGGTGCGGTCGATGCCTCCAACATACTCAAGCCGGCGCTTGCAAGAGGGACACTTCAAATCATCGGCGCAACCACCGAAGAGGAATATCGACGTTATATTGAGCGTGATGCCGCATTTGAACGCCGCTTTGCTCCGATAAAGGTGGAAGAGCCGACGACAGAGCAGGCGATTACTATTTTAGAAAGTGCCACCGCAAACTATGCAAAATTTCACGAGGTAGAATTCCGAGAAGAGGCGATTGCGGCGGCGGTGGAACTCTCGGTGCTTTATATGCCGTCACGACGACTGCCGGACAAGGCACTCGACCTCATCGACGAGGCGGCATCGTACGACAGAATATTTTTGCAAAAGGGGGTGATAGAGCGTGATGACATCTTGCGAGTGCTGGACAAAAAAACCGGTTTTGCACAGCTGAGCGCCATGAGTGATCATCCGCTGGAACAAAAAATAGGAGAACATTTTTTCGGGCAGGAGCAATCCATCAAGCGACTGTGTCGTGTGATGAGACGATATAGCATGGGGTTTTGCAACGAGGCAAAACCGGCGGCATCGTTCCTTTTGGTGGGCGGTGATGGTGTCGGAAAGACAGGGCTTGCCAAAGTTTTGGCACAGGTGATGTTTTCACCGTCTCGATTTTTGACGTTGGAACTTTCGCAGTACACCCACACCTCGTCGCTCATCGGTGCGCCTGCGGGATATGTCGGACATGAAAAATCGGGGGTGCTCAGCGAATTTGTGCGCCAGAATCCGACCTCGCTACTCTTGCTTGAAGATGTGGACAAGGCGGTCGATGAGGTGCGGCAGTTGGTGCTGTCAATACTCAGCAAAGGGCAGATACAGGACAATAACGGCGCAGTGGTGGATTTTCAAAACTGTGTAATAATCATGACGGTGAACAGCTCGGGACATGCAAACAGCCTTGGTTTTGTGGAAAGTTCAGCAAGACCAAAAATCAAGACCCTGCCGAAAAGTTTTGAGTCATCGGTGGACGAGGTGATATTCTTTGAGCGTCAGGACATAGATGTCATGACCAAAATAGTTCGTGCCAACATGCAACGGCGGCTATCGGGGCTCGAGAAAAAAGGGATGTCCTGTGAAGTTTCACAGGAGCTTGTATTTGATATAGCACGTGAGATGATTGCAAATCGACAGGGTGCAAAATTAGTTGATGCCGTAATAAAAAACCGCCTCCTTGATCCGCTTTGTGAGCAGATGTCGGAGGTCGGAAGTTATAAGGTTACGCTTTCGGGCGGTGAAACAAGGGTGGTGCCGACACAGACGGTGCTGTCATAGCAAACGATAGGTTGCGAAAAGCTGAAGTCACGCAAGGTGTCACCGAGTCGTTTTAACTTAACGCTTGCCGAACAACGAACTATTCGGCAGACATTAATACACGAATATACAGATTGCTATTTCATGAACTTTTCGATGTGTCGTTGCCGCTTTTTTGCCTCGGACGGTTTGACATATGCCTTGTCGATATAGCCGTAAATCCTGCCGGCAAAGGCGGCAAAAGAGGGGGCAATCTTTTTCAGCTTTGTCGGATTGAACCGAAACGCATGGAAGATGTGCACGCCGACAAGGGCGCAGTATTTGAGAAGATTAAATTTCGGTTTGTATCCCTCGCCGAACACCTTTCCACGTGCCGGCTGTTGAAGCACCCGCTCCAGCAGATCGGACATGCGTTTATAGGCAGGTCGGTCGGTAACGCTGTAAAAACTTTTGAGATAGTCCTCGTCAAAAGGATATATTTCGGTGTTGCTTTGTAGGTCGCAAAGCAATTTTTCTTCGGTGTCGATAAACTGTGCCGTCTCATAGATGACGGGATCATATTCGCTCTCGATAGGACAAGGGCGGATGATGCCACAACCTTTGCCGGCAAAATACACCTCGGCAAGGGCGGTGCTCATCCAGTTATAGACTCGATCCGACACGACCACCCACTGTTTGACGGTATAGTCCGAGACGACATGAAAGTTTTTATATTGTTCCTGCATCTCGACCAGTCGAGCGCATTTCCATTCGCTCGGGTGGGGGCGATAGACGATGGAGATATCGTCCTGCTTTTCCAAGGCGGTGCAAAACCAATCAAGGGTGCTGTCCATTGAGCGTTTGTTTGTGTCACGAAAACCACGAAAGTCCAGCCCTGCCATGTTGCTGAGCTCTTCCACCTCTTTGTCGTCCATGTTGGCATAGCCGAACGACGAGATATAGAGTATCAATTTCTTATCGGAATCAATTCCGAATCGCTCACACAACGTCGCACGGTCTTCAAAAAAACCACTGAACTCGGGTCGCAGAAAATCAAGTTGGAGAGCTCCGGTAATCTCAAGGCTTTCACTCGGGACACCTTCTGACAACAGTCGGTTTTTTGTCGCCTCACCCCAACAGGTCTGAACGGCAAAGCGGGCATTTTCAAGGCAGTTGAACCACGGGCTTTGTTCCTGCTCTCTTGAAAGGATCTGCTCCCAGTGCAGATTGACCACCTTGTCCAGTCGCCCGACGTTGTTATAGACATGGCTGTTTATCGACTCGTTGTTATACATACAGGAGGTGACAATCACCTTCGGTTTTTTCACGGTGAAATAGCGAAGTTTCTTTCGGTCAAGAAGCTGTCGTACCTCGACGGTATAGCCCCTTTTCTCCAGCTCCGCCTTGAGCAAAAGGATACAGTCGTACTCCCGCACGACATGCTCATATAGTATCAAAAAATCAATCGCCATGTTACCTCATTGTCTCGATGTCTTGGGTGAAAAGCGTGGTGGTGAATTCAGGGAGTCCGGTGACGGGATCGAGATGAAAACCGTCATAGAACATCTCTTCGGGATATTCAATCAATTTGTCTTGCTCATAGTCGATAACCGTTATCCCCTCACTCTCAAACCGCTTGATAACCTCTTCCATGACAAGGTCGATTCCGAGCGGCTCTATCACAAGTTCCGTTATGCTGACATGCGCAGGCGGAAGCACAAGCGTGAAGTTTATTCCAAGCTTTTTGCATTCCTCGGCAATGGCAATGATCCTGTCCACCGCATCGTCGTTCAGATCATACCCCACACTGTTCGGATAGACACTGTCCTTTGCATAGTCGAGTATGTTTTGGCGATAGGGAAGTGGATTGCCCTCGTCGTCCACAAAGTCGGACGGCTCCCAAATGCCTTGCTCCATCGACACCTCAGAGCGCTCCCCTCGCAGTAAAAGGCGTATCTCGTTCAACATCTCAAAGTTATAGCTGAAGTTGGTCATGTAGGCTATCGGATTGTTTACCACCAGCTCTATCTGATCGGTGCGATCACGATAGTAATCGGTATTGAGCGTATAAAACGATATACTGAGCACCACATTTTTAAGGTTGCTGTTATTTTTCAGCGCAAATTCATAGAGATCCAGCGCCTCGGTGACCGAGGCACCGCCGAAGCAAAGGTTGGAATATCGCTCTCCTGTTAGCTCTTGCACCAATTCCATGTCGAGATGGGCAAGCCGTGAATCTCCGATGATTATGCTGTCGCTCGGCTGTTGGATAAAGGATCGGGTGCGATATATGACACTGTTAGTGTTTGCGGTAGATTTTAAACCGAAATAGTTGTACGGCTCAAAGATAAAGAACATCACAAAATACCCTACAATGGGCAGGAGTATCAATATTATTCTCGGTAAAAGTTTTTTCATTCTCTAAAATCCGGCGTAGATAAAGCTTGCGGCGGAACCATAGCCACCGTTGTTGAGCAAGAATCCTGCAAGGCAGAACGCTATAATTATATAATAGATCACCCAGCGGTAGCGTACCGTGCAAACGAGCTGTGACTCGGTAATATTTTTGACAAAGCAAAGATGTTCAAGCAGCAGCATTAAGATGATGGACAGTGCCGCGAACAAAAGATATCCTGCGGCGACAAGCGGCTCGGCATTGTATCCCGTGGCGGTATCGAAAAACAATCCAAAATCAAGACTGGGCTGGCTGAATATCCGTGCAAAGACGGAAAGCGCCTGCTCGACCGAACTTGCCCTGAAAAACACCAGTGAACCGCTGAATAAAAGGAAAACTACCGTCCGCTTTGCAAAAAGGCTTGGCTGTGACTGCTTTTTCTTTGGCTTGCCGACAAGGCGGTGAAGCAGTTCTTCGCCGATGCGAAATACCGCCTGCAATATGCCCCATATCAAGAAGGTCAGCCCCGCTCCGTGCCAGATACCAGATATTACAAAAAGTATAAATATCGTGCTGTACAACGGAGTGTTTTGAAAACGGTTGCCGACAAGCGGCAGTTTGGACAGCGGCTTATTCCAGACAAGAGGAGTGAAGATATAGTCTTGCAACCATCTTGAAAGTGAGATGTGCCAGCGCTGCCAAAAGGCGGAAAAGTTGGTGCTGTAAAATGGCTGTTTGAAGTTCGGTGCAAGGGTGATACCAAAGATCTGCGCCGTTCCTCTTGCGATGTCGGTATAACCGGAAAAATCAAAATAAAGCTGGAGCGTGAAAAGCAAGACAGCCACAAACAGCACAGCGCCGCCCACCGTTTCGTCGCTAAAAATGGGTGAGATGAGCGTGGCGAGCGGTATTGCGATACAAAGTTTTTTTGCATAGCCGATTGCAAGAATAAAAAGCCCCTCTGCCGATGTGCGATAGTCAAACTTTAGCGGTTTTGAAAGTTCACAGAGCAATGTGTCGGTGCGTGGAATGGGTCCTGCAGAAAGGTGTGCGAAAAAGCCGATGAAAAGGCTGTACCGCAGAAAGTTCTTTTCTGCCTTTGCCGCCTTGGTCGCAACATCGACAAGATAGCCGATGGTGGAAAAGGTGTAGTAGCTGATGCCGACCGGCATGAGTATTTGAAATTCTTCCGGTAAAAAGAGGTAAGAGTATTTGAAAAAACAAAGCACAATCACGGCGGCAAGCACCGTGACGGTCAATATTCCGACCGTACGCCCCTTTTCCAGCGCCAAACCACCAAAATATCCGACAACAACATAACAAGGAAGAACATAGAACAGGCTCGGTGCAAATGCTATGTAAAAATACAGGCTGACCAGCACCAAAAAGCCGACACGCAGGCGAGACGGCAACAAATAAAAAGCCGCTGCACAAAGCGGCAAAAATATAAGGTATGAAGTGGATAAAAAGTCCATAGACGGTATTGGGTTCTCCGTTGTTTTTTTGGAAAAAAATAATCTATATAAAGATATGATATATAGCTACTCACTTTTAGTTCTTCGTTTTTAGTCACAAGTGTGTTTTACACCTGCCAATTTACCCCTATAAAAGCGAGATGGTGTTGTTGCTGATATATTCTCTTGCCTCACCGATGAAAGGCGATGCCATTGACAATGTGTTGACAGAAAGTTCAAGATATCGCATTGCAATTTCCGGCTGTGCGGCAGACTCGCCACAGACCGAAACCGGAATATCTTCCTGTCTTGCCGCCTTGACCGTCATGTCGATAAGGCGCAAAACGGCGGTGGAGGCAGAGAGGAAATAGCTGTCGACCAGTGGATTTTCACGGTCGGCGGCATGGGTGTATTGGGTGAGGTCGTTGGTGCCGATGCTGAAAAAATCGGCACGCTTCGCAAGCTCCGGAGCACAGAGTGCGGCGGCAGGCGTTTCGATCATTGCGCCAAACTTTATGCTCTTGGAGTATGGAATTTTTTCCTGATCGAGATCGTATTTGACCTTGTTCACTACCTCCATTGCCTCATCAAAGTCGCTGACCGTCGCAATCATCGGGAACATAATATTGACCTTACCATGTTGTGATGCACGGATGATGGCGGCAAGTTGGTCTCGAAACACATCACGCCGTAAAAGTGACATTCTGATTCCACGCACACCGAGGGCGGGGTTGGGTTCCTCTGCAACAGAAAGACTGCGAGAAAATTTGTCGGCTCCGATATCCATGGTGCGTATCGTGAGGGAATAACCTCTTGCCGCCTTGACGCAGTCGCTGTAAAATCTTAGCTGTTCGCCGAAGTCGGGCAGAGTTTTGCCCATGTATAGCCCCTCACTGCGCAGCAGTCCGATTCCGGTCGCACCGACCGCTAAAGCCGCCGAGATGTCCTGTGGCGTAGAGCAGTTAGCATAGAGATTGATCTTGATATTGTTTTTTGAGACGGCAGGTCCGCTCAATGTCTGACTGAGTTTTTCTTTGTTGATTGCAATGGATTTGATGCGGTGTGCAAACCGTGTCTTGACACCGTCACTCGGATAGAGAAAAATCTCACCGGTATTTCCGTCCACCGCAATGCTGTCGCCGTCCTTGATGGTGTCAATATCAATCGGAACACGCACAACGGCAGGTATTCCCATGGTTCGGGCAATGATGGAGGCGTGGCCCTGCTTTGAGCCTTTGACCGTCACCACTCCAAGCAGTTTGCTCTTGTCCACCGACACCATGTCACTCGGTGTAAGCTCCTCAGCGAGTATGATAGAGGGCACTTTCAGCGACAATCGATCACGTGGAGCATCGTCCAGAATGTCAACGACACGGCGGCAGGCATCCTTGATGTCGATACTGCGTTCGCTGAAATAGTCGTCGCCGATATTCTGCATCTTCTTTTCAAATATGTTAGAGGCACGACCGACCGAGGCGGCGGCACCGGCACCGGCGTCAATATATTTATATACCTCCTGAATATAGCCGTTGTCGGAAAGGATGGCAATCTGAAACTCGATAATGTCACGGTCTTCGCCCTCCGTCTGGTCACGAAGCATGACGAGTTCGTCTTTTGCAAGCAGATTAGCGGCATCAAAACGTCGTTTTTCCTCTTCCGGATGTTTCATCTGACGTCTGATACCGGGGTTTCCACGGTCGGGTACACGCACCTGACCTATTGCTATGCCGGAGGCCGCTGAGATGCCGGTAAATACTTGCATAACAATATCCATCCCTTTCTAAAGTTTTTTTGCCTGAGCGCGGTCGAGGCTATTCACTCGTCAACATATGAACTGCGTTGGTTGCGGTGTCAAGGCGTAGCAGTTTGGACACTCCGTCCTCCTGCATGGTCACCCCATAAAGCACGTCCGCCTCTTCCATAGTACCACGGCGGTGTGTTATTACAATGAACTGGGTATGTTCGGTTATATTTTTCAGGTATGCGGCAAAACGAACGACATTTACATCATCGAGCGCCGCGTCGATCTCGTCCAGCACACAAAATGGTGCGGGATTGACCGCAAGGATTGCAAAATAGATAGCGATTGCGACAAGTGCCTGTTCACCGCCCGAAAGGCTTTCAAGGTTTTTGATGACCTTGCCGGGTGGCGATACCGAGATATCGATGCCGCTCTCGAGTATGTTATCCGGATCGGACAGCGCAAGCCCTGCACTGCCGCCGCCGAAAAGGCGAGAAAAAATGTTGCCGAAATGTTTGTTTATCTGCTCAAAGCTGTCGGCAAATATATTTTTCATCTCGTCCGAAAGCTCTGCAATCAGCTTGATTAGACCTGCCCTTGCCTGTTCTATATCGTCCAGTTGCTTTTTCATAAATTCATATCGCTGTGACACCTCGGCATATTCCTCGATGGCGGCGACATTGACATTGCCGAGTGAGCGGATTTCGCTTCGAAGTTCAATGACACGGCGCTTGAGAGCTGCAAGGCTTTCAAATTCGATGACGAATTCGGCGGCATCGGTTATTCCGAGTTCATACTCTTCCCAAAGCTTTGTGATGGTGCTGTCATATTCGCTCTGTAGCGCGTGTTCCTTCTCCGACAGCCTTGCACGTTCCTGTCCAAGCTCTTCCTGACGGGAATAGTACTGTTTCACTTCGGCAGAAAGTCGTGTGATCTCCCCCTCACCACTTAGGCGGCTTTCTCGTATCTTCACTATATCGTCGGCAAGTTTCTTTGCACGCTCCTGCGTTTCCTGCCGTACGGCGGTCAGACGCTCCACCTCGATGACATTGTCTGAGATTAACTTATCCAGCATCTCAATCTGTTCTACCCTGCTTTGGCGGTCCTGCTGTGCCTGTCCCGACAGTTGCAGTCGCTCGTCATAGTTGCGACGTGCCTGCTCCACGTCTTTTTGCAACGACAGCGCCTTGAGACGTGCCTCGGCAAGTTGTGACTGTTTTTGCCCGATAACATCGCTTCGGTTTTCGTCGGTATGAGAGCGCACCTGTTGTTCCAACTGTGCGGTCTGCTCGATCGTTTTTTCTATTTCTTGCGCTATTTCCCTCTTTTTATTTTCAAGATCGGCGGCACGCTGTGACAACGCCTCCAATCGTGCCTCGGCGGTCTCGACCGATTCTCTCGCCACGTCACGGAGATGTTTTGCCGCCTCCTCTGCCGAGGTCAGACGGATCAAGTCCTCCTGTGCCGAGCGTTTTTCTGCCTCTCCTGCCGTCATGTCTGCCTCGAGGGCGGAAAGTTCTTGTTGTTGTTCGCTATAATCATGTCCCAGCTTTTTCAGCTGCTGGTTTTGTTTTTCAATGTTGCCGCTTAGTGTCTCAATCTCGGTACGGCGACTGAATGCACCGCTACTCCTGCCGAGCGAGCCTCCGGTAAAGGAACCGCCTGCATTGATGACCTGCCCATCGGTGGTCACGATACGGTAGCGGTAGGAGAGTTGTTTTGCATATGTTCCGGCGGTGTTCAGGTCTTCCGCTACTAAAATACGTCCTAGTAGGCTGGACACCACACCGGAGTATTTTGAGTCGGAACCGACCAGCTCCTCGGCGATGATGGCACCGTTTGGTATATTTTCTTTGATCTCCCGTGACCGCTGAACGGTGTCAAGCGGCAGGAAGGTCGCGCGCCCGAGTCGATCCTCTTTCAGCATCGATATGGCCGCCTTTGCACTGCGCTCATTCTCGACGATGACATTCTGCGCCGCCGCACCGAGAGCCGTCTCGATCGCAATTTCATAGCCTTTTTTCACGCTGATAAGGGATGAAACCGCACCGTGGATGCCGGAAAGTCTGCCGTTTTCCCCTGCGGCGAGCACCGCACGCACACTGCCGGAAAAACCCTCGTTGCTTTTTTGAAGGTCTTCCAGTAGATGAAGTCTATCGGTCATCTTTCGAATACTGTGCACTAACTCGTCATAACGCTCTTTTGCTTCATTTGTATGTTTGCGCTTGCCCTCGAGCTTAAGACGCATTCCCTCCGACATGTTGTTGAATCGCTGAATCAGCTCCTCTGCATCCTGCTTTTTATTGCGTGCGCTCTTGCAGTTTTGCTCCAGCTGTTGCAGTTTTTCTTTTTCCTGACCGATGGTCTGCCTTGCCTCGTCGCTTTGATTCTTCAAGGTGTCGAGGTCGGCACCGGTCGTCGCTTCACCGATTTTCAGGTCGGATAGCACCGCACCGAGTGAGGCAAGGCGGTATTCCGCCGAATCACGCTCTCTACCCGCCGCCTGCGCCGCCTGTGCCAGTTCGTCTATCTGCAACACAAGTTTTGCCACCTCGGCATCTGCATTTGTGTGCTCAATTTTTAGTTCTTCCGCCAGCTTTTTCAGCTCGTCGATACGCTCACTCTCGCCCTGTCTGCGCTCATCAATTCCGCTGAGTTCACTTGCAAGGGCGTCACGGCGACCCGAGTTATGAATGTTATCATTTTTTAGCACCGCAATGCGATTTGAGTACGCCGCACCCTCTTCATCGGCGGAGCGAATGTCGAGATTCTTCTGCTCAATGTCCATCAATGCGTCGCCTGCCTTTTGTCGCAGGTCGTCCACCGCATTTTCCAGCTCATCTATCTTAGAGCGGTTCTCGTTATAGTCTCTCGTGACGATCTCGCTTTTATTCGCCGCCTCACGCAGTTGCACCTTGGTTTTTTGCAGGGTGTCGAGATAGAGCGTAATCTCACATTTTTTACGCTCCTCGGCAAGCACCAAGAATCGTTTTGCCTTTTCCGCCTCACGACCGAGAGGTCCGACACGGGCGTCAAGCTCGCTGAATATATCGGTCAGCCGCACTAAATTCTCGGCGGTGGCGGCAAGTTTCTTTTCTGCCTCGTTCTTGCGGTAGCGATATTTTGCAATGCCGCTCGCCTCTTCGAAAATTTCCCGTCGCTCTGCCGAACGAGCCGACACGATTTCTGCAATCCGTCCCTGTCCGATCATGGAATATCCGTCTCGACCGAGACCGGTATCAAGCAGAAGCTCATAGATGTCTTTGAGTCGCACCTGTTTGCCGTTGATGGTATATTCGCTGTTTCCACTGCGATAGACTTTTCGGCCGATGATGACCTCATCTGCCTCGACATCCAGCCGTTTTTGCGTGTTATCGAGTGCAAGGCTGACCGAGGCAAAACCCATCGCCCCTCTGTTTTGGGTGCCGTCGAATATGACCGCCTCCATCTTGGAGCCGCCACGGAGCTGTTTTGGGCTGGTCTCGCCCATGACCCAGCGAATGGCGTCCGAAATGTTGCTCTTTCCGCTACCGTTTGGACCTACGACGGCTGTGATACCCGACTCAAAGCCAACCTTTATCCTGTCCGGAAAAGATTTGAACCCCTGTATTTCGATTCGATTTAGTACCATCTGCCCTCAAAATTAAATGCTTGATTTGCGTTTTATCACCTTCAAACGGCTGAACTCCTCCCGTTCCCGTTCCTCCAAAACGCCCTGAATATATCTAATATTGCTGTCAAACCTCGGAATCATGATGTTGTCCAGCATGTTGGCACGACGCTTTGTCTTTTTTATCGCAACCGCCAGTCTATACACACTGTTATCAATTCCGGCAAGCTTTGCCGACAGCTCTTTGACCCTGTTGAATGCGCAAAATGCCCTGTCCATCTCTTGCGAGCTTTGATGCAACCCATAATGGGGCATGAGCGGCTCCGGATTTGCGTGGGTCGTCGGAAGGTCAACGCCCATTATACTATGACCCTTCTGTCGAAATCCATCGTCAATTGGCACGTAATCTAAGGTAAGATTATCTATTCCGTGCATGACGTTTGCCCGTTGTAATGCCTCATATGCCTCGACGAATGTCGAGCTGATGTCCGACTCGATGATTGCCACCTCTTCGATGCGCTTCATCATCTCGCGCATCAAAACATTGCGCTTGCGATCCAGCAGGTCGAAACCCAGCTTTGCAAGTGCAATATTCTTTTTGAGCATCATTAGATTTCCCTTGGTGGGAAAGATATCGTGAGCCATGAAACCTCAAGGTGGGTGGATATACGATGATCGGAAGATCCGATCGATGCCTTTGCAAAAATTATAGTTGAATCACTTCGAAATTCTAACAATGGCGGTGTCGGCAAAATTTTGTTGGGCAAGACGTCGGATTGAGTAATAGTCACTCAATTGTGAATGACGATAACAAAGCTAAGCGAAATTTTAACGGCCAAACTGTTTAGATTTGCAGTGATTTGACTATATTTATCACTGCTATTTGCAATGCCGATTTACTTGTTCGGTCGATAATATTTGTCTAACAGCTTTTCGTCCACACGGATTAGTTCTTCACGTGGGAGCAGTGAAAGCAGTTCCCAGCCGAGGTTGAGACTGCGGGCGATGGAGCGGTTTTCCGATCTGCCCTGCCCAAGAAACTCGGTTTCAAACCGACGGCCGAAGTCAAGATAGCTTTTGTCGGTCACGGAAAGTTCCTCTTCGCCGATGACCGAGGCAAGACCTCGTGCATCCGCCACCTTGGCATAACATGCGAAAAGTTGGTTTGCGACGTCGGGATGATCGGCACGGGTAAAACCTTCACCGATTCCATCTTTCATCAAACGAGAAAGGGACGGCAAAACCGCGATGGGTGGATATACTCCCGTTTGATCGAGATATCGATCCAGCACGATCTGCCCCTCGGTGATATATCCGGTCAGGTCGGGAATCGGGTGGGTGATGTCGTCGTTCGGCATGGTCAAGATGGGCAGCTGGGTAACGCTACCGCCACGCCCTTTGATACAGCCAGCTCTTTCATAGAGCGATGCAAGGTCGGAATATAGATAACCGGGATAGCCTTTTCGACCCGGAATTTCGCCTTTGCTACTTGAAAACTCACGCAGAGCCTCGCAATAGCTGGTGATATCGGTGAGCACCACAAGAATGTGCATGTCCAGCTCGAATGCCAGATATTCCGCCGCAGTAAGTGCACAGCGTGGGGTCAAAATACGCTCGATTATCGGATCGCTCGAAAGATTCATAAACATGGTGACACGGCTGAGAGCGCCGCTCTCTTCAAAGCTTCTGCGGAAAAATTCCGCCACGTCGTTGGTCACACCCATCGCACAGAACACGATGGCAAAGTCACTGTCCTCGGCATTTTCGATATGTGCCTGACGAACAATCTGCGCCGCAAGGTCGTTGTGACTCATGCCGCTTCCCGAAAAGATCGGAAGTTTTTGACCTCTGATGAGTGTGATGAGCGTGTCGATACCGGTGACTCCGGTGGTGATGGTGTTGGAGGGATATGCACGGCTGACAGGGTTGATCGGCGCACCGTTAATGTCGGCAGGTTTTCCGCCGTAGACAGGACCGAGTCCGTCGATCGGTGCACCCGCTCCGCTGAAGATGCGTCCTACCATCTCGGGCGACAGCTCGATTTCGAGCGGATGTCCGGTAAATCGTGTGCGAGAACCGCTCAGTCCAAGACCTGTCGTGCCGGAGAAAACCTGCACGATGGCACGCTCACCCTCCAGCGCAACGACACGACCGAGGCGCACCTCGTCGCCGGCAGTGCGAATCTCGACCAGCTCTTCAAAGGCCACATCTTTGACACCGTCCAGCGCCACGATAGGGCCCGAGAGTTCATTTAAACCGATATATTCTATCAAGCTATTTCACTTCCTTTCCGGCTATCTGAGCGCCGTTTTCAACCGAATGACTATCTCGTCGATCTGTTCGATATACTCGTCCAGCATCTCGGGTTTGTCGTTGGGCACATCGTATTTTATACGGTTTATGCGGTCAAATATTCCGCTGTCACGCAGTTCATGGAACGGTATCTCCGCCTCTGCCACCTCACAGGCACGATCATAAAGGTGCATTATGACCTGCATCATGCGGCGCTGTTTTTGCAGTGGCACATAGGTATCGTCTTTGTGGTAGGCATTTTGTTGCAAAAATCCGATTCTTATTGCCGCCGCAACTTCTAAGGTAACCTTTTGGCTGTCGGGAAGCACGTCACTGCCGACCAGTTTCACAATCTCCATCAACTTGCTCTCTTCGCCGAGCAGTGCGACCATGCGGTTACGCAGTACCACAAAATCCTCACCGACCTCTGTCTCATAGTATTTGTTGAGGTCGTTATAATACTCGCTATAAGAATCGTTCCAGTTGATGGCAGGATAGTGTCTTGCATAGGCAAGGGCTTTATCCAGCGCCAAAAAACAACGGACAAAACGTTTGGTATTCTGGGTGACCGGCTCGGAAAAGTCACTTCCCTGTGGCGAGACCGCACCGATGATGGTGATACTTCCCTCACTGCCGTTCAGGTTTTCACTGCAACCGGCACGCTCATAAAACTCGGCAAGGCGGGAGGGCAGGTATGCGGGATATCCCTCTTCTGCCGGCATCTCTTCAAGACGTCCCGAAATTTCACGCAGTGCCTCTGCCCAGCGGCTGGTGGAGTCCGCCATCATGGCGACATGGTAGCCCATGTCACGGTAATATTCGGCGAGGGTTACGCCGGTATATATCGACGCCTCACGTGCCGCAACCGGCATGTTTGAGGTGTTGGCAATCAAAATAGTACGGTCGGTCATCGGGCGATTGGTTTTTGGGTCGACCAGTTCGCTAAATTCCTCCAGCACCTGTGTCATCTCGTTTCCGCGCTCTCCGCAACCGATGTAGACGATGATATCGGCATCGCACCACTTCGCAAGCTGATGTTGTGTCATGGTTTTTCCGGTGCCGAATCCGCCCGGAATGGCGGCGGTTCCGCCCTTGGCGATCGGAAAGAGGGCATCCACCACACGTTGTCCCGTGATGAGTGGGCGGGAGATGGGTTGACGAAATGCGACGGGACGGGGGCGACGAATCGGCCAATATTGTTTGAGTGTCAGGTTGTGCTTTACTCCGTCACTGTCGGTCAACACACAAAGGGTGTCATCCACTGTATAACTGCCGTTTTCCACCACCTCGCTAACGATGCCGGAAAGATTGGACGGCACCATGCTGCGGTGTTCAATTACCGGTGTTTCGGGACAAACGGCAAAAATGTCGCCACCTTTGACCTTATCACCGTTTTTGACCTTCATAGTCACGCCCCAGCTCTTTTCTCGATCAAGACTGTCGGCGGCGATTCCGGTGGAGATGAAACTGCCGCTCTTTTTTTCCAGTAGCGGGAGCGGACGGAGAATTCCGTCAAATATGTTGGAGATAAGACCGGGGCCCAGCTCGGCGGACAGTGGTGCGCCGGTGCCGAGTACCGGTTCCGAAACCTTGATTCCGGCGGTGCTCTCATAGACCTGTATGGTGGTGCGTTTGTCGGTGACGGTGATGACCTCGCCGACAAGTTTTGAGTTGCCGACCTCGACACGCTCCAACATTTTGAAGGTGTCACTGCCGGGGACGGTGACCACCGGGCCGTTGACCGAATAAACAGTATCTCTCATAACAGAACAAATTCCCTTGTATAGCTACGTCTTTACAGAATCACAAATTCCTCTTTGGAATAAAATCTTTCGCGTTCAATTTTTATTTGGGTGTCGAGTGTACAGTCGTATCGCATACGGCCGATCTTGAGAATGAACCCTCCTACCTTGACGCTGTTGTCCGGCACAATGTCGATGATATCGGCGGCGATGGCGGTGGCATAATCGACACTGAAACGTATCGAAAGACCGGCGAGGAGCGCGGCAAAACATGCCTCGTCACTCTTTTTCACCAACAGTTGCATTTCAATACCTTCCGAGACCGCCTCTCCGATTTCGTCGGTGAGACTTAGGAGTTGCCGTTCCATATTCTTTTTGAACAGCACATTTTCCGTAAGGTTATTGAGCTTTTTTTCTATGCAGTCGAACATTTCGTTTGCAAGCTCATTGCGATAGAGCAACAGCTCTCTTTTCTTTTCCTGTCCGGCCTTGGCGGTGCGATGATCCGCCTGTTGATTGATGATCTCAAGCCGACGAGTCAATTCGTCGGACGAGACGACGTTCAGGCCTCGAAGAGTATCACTGCGATATTTCTGTGCATTGATGATAATCTGTTTCGCCTGTTTTTCCGCCGAGGTCAAAACCGACTGTTCAAATTTTTTGTATCCGTGTGGCATGGACGATTATCTCCTACATGTTAGATTGCGGCAAATCAAACCTTGATTCCCACGACCTCATAGATATACTTTTTAATGGCGGCTCCCGCCTCGTGTCCGCGATGACGATCCGGAATTTCGACGATGAGGGGAGAGCGACGGCTCATTTTGTACCCAAACACGAGGTCGCGGTTCTGTTCCACCAAAAGACTGGTGATGAGCACCAATCCGATTCCCTCGGTTGAAAAAGCGTATTCCAACGCTTTGGCAACCTCTTCGCCGTCGTGCACGACAACACCGTCAATACCGGCAAGTCGCAGACCTACCAGCGTATCGACATTATCGCTGACCAGATAGTATTTCATGATTTTTATACAAAGATGATGATGATGGAGATGAGCATACCATACAGTGCAATACCCTCGCCCATAACCACGAAGATCAGCGACTTACCGAACGTTGTCGGATCTTCGGTCAGTGCACCGATAGCAGCGGCGGCAGTGTTGCCGACCGATATGCCGGCGCCGATACATGCGAGTCCGGTCGATAGCGCTGCGCCGAGCATTGCAAGTCCGGTCGAGCTCATCTCGGTCGCGGCGGCAGCAGCCTCACTCTCACCCGAAACGGCAACAGCAAGCCAAGAAATGCCAAAAGCGGCGACCATCAGTATGCGAAGTACCTTTTTAATTCTCATAGTTCTAACCATTCCTTTCTGTTATTCGTAACATCTTAATTTATTTTGTGTTTTCGCTCGTCTTTATCTGAAGCGGGGTAAACGGAGTTCCTCCGGCGAGATAGAAACGGTTGAAGAGTTCATAATATTCAAGACGCATGACCTGTATTCCGGCGATCAGCCCTTCCATGGCGATGACAAAAATGTTGCCGACAATTACCACCGGAATAAAGAAGGTGGGGGACATCTCGGCGAGAACAAAAACAACGGTCATCATTCCTGCATGAACCAGCACGAAACCACCGACACGCAGATAGGAGAGGGTGTTTGATACATAGGACAGCAGTGTTTCAAAAGTCTCGAAGAATGCCGCCAAAACTACATCACCAAACTTAAGGTCGCTGAATTTATGGCCACAGAAAACGTGGGTGATGGGTTCTGCAAAGGCGACGGCGAAAAAACTGATCAAAAGTATGGGGAGTGTTATAAAAAGAGGTACACCGGTGTGCAGCGCAAGAGTATCCAGTAGCAGGAAAACACCGGTAACATAAAATACAAGACCCGAGATGCCGTTGGGTGTAAACAACCGCTGTCGGAGTCGTCCTTCACGATGGGCGGCAACGAGTGACATGATAATGGCGGTGACGGTCATTACAACACCGAGCAATACCGATGTGATGATAATGTTCATCGCCCAATCAGAGGAAAGGGCATGAATCGGTTTGCCGGCAAAGCCTGCCATCTGCCAAAGCGGGTCAAGAAGATATTCAAACCCGAATATCGAACCGAACAGCGTGCCGAACACCATGGAGGAAACTCCACATCGTGTCATGACACCGCCGAGTGCATGTTTTTTCTTTTTTGTGACCAAAAGGCCGATAACAGCAAGCACAAAACCTTGGCCAAGGTCGGCGAACATTATGCCGAAAAACAGCGTATATGTCAATGCAACAAAGAATGTCGGGTCGATTCCGCCCGCCCTCGGCAGACCGTACATCTCGACAAAAAACTCAAATGGTCGTGCAAACTTGTTGTTTTTGAGCTTGGTAGGTGGCTGAATGTCGCTGTTTTTGGTGTTCTGCTTGATCATATGCACCGACTCGATGTCTTCAAGCGCCTCTTCCGCCTCCTGATATCGATCTTCCGGAATGAAACCGGACAGATAGAAAGAATAATCGAGTCGCGTGGCGAGTGCTGTGAGGTTGTGAAGTCGCTCGTTATAGGAGAGATACTGTGCATAGGATTTCAGTCTGTCGACCACACTTTCTTCGATTCCAAAGATATCGGGAAGTCCGTCCAATTCCTCTTTGAGACTTCTCTCGTACATGTCGAAGATGGCGAGTGCGTCTTTTGGTGTTCCATGCGCAAAATCGGGAACTCGTATACGCTCGAAATAAAGATCGTTGAAGATGTTGTCAACGACAGCGGCATGTGGAGTATCGGTGAAATACACACCCCAATAAAATTCGCCGTCAAAGTCGTACTGTTGAAAGGTAAACGGTTGATCTTCAAAGTACTCAAGTTTCACCAGACTGTCTTTCGGAAGTCGACCGAATCGCACCTTGACAAAACTGCATTTGAAAATGTTGTCAAAGTTGCTACCCATGTTTATGATATGGCCAAGCTGAATCTTTGCCCTATCGAATTCCGCAATCTCGTCGATCAGCTCGGCACGCCGCATTGCAAGTTCCGATACCGTTCCGGCGGTTTTTTCAACCAATTCTCTTATGTCGTCGAGATCGTATTTCGAATTATCATACTCATCGAGATTGAACGAGGCACCGATATCGTTAAGAATAGCCGTAGTGGTGTTGAGCAACTGGCGATAAGGAGTTTTCACACTGCTGGAATCGCCGCTCTGCACGGCACGGTCGGGATGAAAACAGCCGAGCCGACAAAACTCGGCCAGCGTTCTCGGCAGTTGGGTATCAAGTCCATATATATAGACATGTTTCATCGCAACGGTTGCCATAAGATAAACATTCCTTTCTAAACGTAGCGTAAGGGAGGTAATCCGATAGAACTAACTGCGTAGGAGCGCCTCAATCTCGGCGGGTGGAAGTTTGTATCTGACGCCTTCGATAACGTTCACAATGTTGAGTCGTTCCAACTCAGACAGCATGATAAAGGCGGCGAGAGATACCGACGGAGAGGTGGTGAGGTGAAGCAGTGTCAAGGCGCGCTTATAACGTTTTTTTTGTTGCACAATCAAAAAATCGGGTGAAGACGGGCTGGTATATCTTTTTTCGATAACGGTTCCGTGGAGCATCTGACAAAGCGCATCAAAATCTTGTGCCTCGCACAGGTCATACATCATCTTTTTTGAAAGAAGGTAGCAGTACGGTATTATCAACTTTTTGATTTCGGGAACGGTGAATGATTTTGGGAAATGTCGTTTGATTCTTACTACAGTATTGAGGTTGCTGAGTTCGACCTCTTCCTGAAATAGGGTTTTAACCATATGCTGTTGTGCCTTTGGAACATCCTTCGTGATACTCTTGAAAACACTCCTATAATAGAAGGTGTAGAGATCTTTTTCGGCAGTAAGCAGTCGACGTGTTGGCTGAAGATCTTTTAGCTGTGCGAGTATGTTGTGATAAGGTGTATGCACCAGCACACCGAGCAGTTCGTCAAAATTGGTAACCTTTGCAAGTTTCATCAGATCAAATCCGACTTTTTGCATCAGGAAGGACGGAAGACTGGAAATATATTTTTGCTGACTGTCGATCGAGATAAGCGATAGCGCCAGTAGAATTTCCGATACCTCACATCCCATAATAAAGAAGGTGCCGAACGAGTCGCCCCTGGGGACATAGTGGGAGAGACGTTCATATTTCATATATATATCTTTGCGAAGCAATTCTTCGATCTGCCCGCGATGGGGATCGGTTTCGGTCAATGATGCAAGGCTGTCCTCGAAATACGGATGCGATTTAAGGTATCGAGCGATTTCGCCTACCGAGCGCTTACGGCAAAGTTCGCTGTAACTTTCTCTGCTGATTCTTGCACTGAACATTCCTCGAGCCTTTGGAATTATGGCAGGGCTCGTAGTCAATCGTGGCATGGCGCAATCACTCCTTTCCGATTATTTTATATTATTTTATCTAGACCGGCAAGAAAATTTATACTTCGCCGCGAATAAGACGGTCAAGGATATCATTTTCGATGGTGGGACGATTAGCCTCAAAATTTTCCTTCAACTTTTTTTTCTGTTCTTCAAACAACTCGTTTTGAGCCGAAAGATCGGAAGACAAACGCTGTTCGATTTCGTTGCGATAGTCTTCTACCTTGGCTTCAAGGCGTGCCTTAGCCTCGTCCAACAAACGCTGTTTTTCAAGCGCGGTTTCGGCGAGTATTCGGCTTTTTACCTCCTCCGACTTTTGGATCAGGTCGACCGCCGATTGGTCTATTGCCAGAATATTATCGATAATATTGTCCATATAACCCCCAATCCAATTTAGATAAATACACATCTAAAGTATACATATAAAAAGTTACACTGTCAAGATTAGTCCGGTACGACCTCTTGCAATTCGAACGGTGAAGGCATCGAGTCAGATTCCGGAATTTCAATGCCGGCCTCGGCGACCCTGTCAAGCAAAGTTCTTTCGTATCCGAACGATACAGCGTGTGGAAATATTTGTTGTATATAGTCGGGCTGTGCTGTCACAAGACGTTTCAGTTGCTCACTCGATGGGTTGACCAAAAATTTATTCAGTGATCCAAGATCGGACATAACCTCGGTATAGTAGCGACTTTTGCGGCCGGAGGCGGCGAGAATGGCGGTTACAACAAATGCTGCGATAAACATTATAAGCATGGGAGTCTCTGATGACGGAAATATAATCATAACGCCCCAGACGGTGGCAAAAAGTGAGATAACAAATCCGATGAAATGAAGTATAGTTATCTTTTTCTTTCGACGGCGTGCAAAACCGAGTTGCATTATTAGGCCGCCGACCAATGTTGCGCCACCGATACCGACAGCATAGATGAGTAATCGTGTCATTCCAAAATCAAGTCCATAGCCAATTCCGATTAGCACACCGCTGACGACTCCGACCAGGAAGATGAAGGCAGAACATAGTCCGAACGCGATGTTATCATCCAGTTCAGCAGAGCGATCGAGATTTTTTTGTGCGCTTTCTTGGAGTGTATTGATAAGGTTGTCGACGCTATCTTTGTCCAGCGTTACCGAATCGCCGCCCGCAAAAATCGTGTCAAAGAGTTCTTTTTGTACCTGTTGCAGTTGGATGTCTCTGCCTTTGGTAATAATCAGTCCGCGTTCACCGAATGATAGCGAGACAGCGCCGCAGGAGGCAAGTCCGAAAATTGCACCAAGCACACTGCGACGGCTTAGCTTCCTGCCGGACAACAGCAGCAGTTCGATAGGTGAAAAGTCGCTGGGTGGGTGGTTGATGTTGCCGGATTTTACACGGTGTTTTATTCCGGTAAGTAGGGCGACCAAAATGGCGAGACCGAGGATTGCTCCACAGAAAGTATACACCATGGGGTTGAAAGAAAACAAAGTCTCTTCCACCATCAGAAAGTATTCATCTTCCAGTACGGCATGAAGGGTTACATCGTGCACCTCCGGAATACTCAGAAGGTTGTTTGCAGTGAGAGTAGTTCCATCAAGCGAGAAGGTCATGGCATTCGCATCGACCGAGCTTGAAACAGACACGCTGTCGGACGAGAGTGGCAACGGAAACTCAAATGTCATGCTGACGCTGCCCATAGAAGACAAGCGCTCAGGACGCACCGCACGGAAGAAAAGCTCATCCGCACCGATGGTGTTATCCGGACCGTAACTATTTTTATAGCTCAGTGAAATGGTGTTGTTGCCGGCAGGAAAGGTTGTGCCGACGGTGTTTATCACGAGGTTGTTGCCTTCGACAATGGTATCGAAGTCCACCGATTCGCGCTCTTCTCCGCTTATGAGATGAATCTCGATGTCGGAGTAATCATTGTTAACGGTTACACTTTGAGTAGAGGTGTTGATTGTATCGGACAGCGGAAGCGCGAACGGAAGCGTTTCAAAGTCGTCGTCCAAAAAGCCGATATATGTTTCTGTGACAGTGACGCTACGCTCCTCGTGCAAAATTGCATCGATGTCTACTGAATTCACGACATAGAAGTCTGCAAAGGCGGTTGTAGCGGAAAAAAAGCACACAGTCAAAGCGACTATTGTAATTAAAGCAATCTTTTTTATCAAAATGGATTATCCCTTATAGCTCATGTATATATACAAAATTATTATATCACCTTGTGCAAAAAAAAGCTACCCATTTTTTGCTTTTATTGCAAAAACCGGTGTCAGATGGACGGTGATAATGACAGTTGAGCAATTTTAAAAATAACCGTTGCGGTATGTATTGACTTTTGTTTGAAAATATGTTAAAATACATAACGCACCTTGTCATAGAGGTTGCTTTTTGTGGTGGTTGTAGCTCAGTTGGTTAGAGCGCCAGATTGTGGCTCTGGAGGCCGTGGGTTCGATTCCCATCAATCACCCCACTAAAAAACATCTCGTGTCAAACAAGTAATTGATGACACGAGATAACTAATGGGCTGTCGCCAAGCGGTAAGGCAACGGACTTTGACTCCGTCATTCGAAGGTTCAAATCCTTCCAGCCCAACCAAAACCCAAAACCGATGCGTCGAAGCATCGGTTTTGTGGTTTTGTCGGCCGGTGGATTTGAATCGGCGTGGAGCGATCTGCGAAGCAAAGCGAGCAAAGAAGCGCCAGGCTTGTGAAACAAGCCGTAAAAATTTTTGCGTATCGGCAAAAATTTTAGCCTTGGGAATCCTTCCAGCCCAACCAAGTCGTCGCAAACTACACTTAGTTTGCGACGACTTTTTTTGTAATTTTATAAAAGTCATCGCGCACATCGCTTCGTTGCTCCTCGTTATTCCGCCCAAATGCACGCTCGGGTTTGTTGTTCGGTTGTAAACGCCCTTACGACACAAACCTGTCGCTACCACCTTTGTGCGGGAGACGGTGCTCGAATTTTTACTTCTTTTTCTTCACTAAAACCTCGTCTTGTAACCTTACGAGAAATACTTGACTTTTTTTACGATATAAGTGGCAATAAAAACATTCCTGTTACAAAAATCTGATGAGGTTAATCCTATGTCAACCCCACACTCTACACCAAAACGCAAGCCATTAAAAAAAATACTGCGTTTCCTCCTTTTGGCGATAGCGTTAACCCTGCTTATATTTGTTGGTTTATCGATCCGAGTGTCAAAAGGCATAAATTTCGAGTCGCCGTCCTTTGAACGGGCGGTGCGGCACGCTTTAGACATACCCTCCGGTCCGGTATCCTATGAGGTCGCCGCCTCAACCACTTTGCTTTATCTGTACGATGACGAGTTGGACGATATTGAGGATATAAAACATTTTAAAAACCTGATCGAGCTGGATATCCTCACCCACTCTTCATTCGATATTACCCCTCTTGCCCCACTCACCAAACTTTCGTATCTTAGTCTCGAGGACAATAACACCACTTGCATCGCTTACAAGAATAAACTACTTATGGTTAAACGACAATAATATCACCGATTGGTCGCCGGTAGAGCATATTATCTAAGGGACAATAGGCATGACCCATTGTCATTTTGGGAAGAATAATCAATATCCCCGCAAAGGGGTTATTGCAAGCTAAATTCACTTATTTCTAATCCCTCTCAAGTATCACTATGGTGCTCCCTATATTTGAAAAGTCGGTCACATTGGTTTCTTTTACGTTTAGTATCCACAATGAGGATATACGGCCGAGTGGGCTTATGTCGCTTATCGGATTTCCCATTAAGGATAGCTCTCTGATTGTCTCCATTCCCACCATCGGGGATACATCGGTGATATTATTATAATCGAGTATCACCCAGTCGATTATTGGAAGTAGCTTTAATGGTGCTACATCGGTTATTTGATTACCGGCCAAGGAAAGGGTATAGAGATTTGAGAGTTTAGAAAAATCGGGGATTTCTGTAATACTGTTGCCATCCATATAGATATATTTTAACTCTACTATATTGCCCAGCGGCGAAATATCCGAAATATTATTATCATTCATCGTTATAGAGGTTAGTGCTTGCGCCCCTGAAAGCGCTTTAATGTCCGAAATATTATTTGAAGATAGGTTTACTGTTCTTAAATACTTTAGCCCCTCTAAGGCAGAAATATCACTTATTTGGTGATTTGGCAGATTTATTTTTTCTATATTCGGCATATGCTTTAAATCCGCTAAGGTAGTAAAATTACCTTTGCCATCCGGTGATATTATTCCATCCGCTTGAAGTTCTGTCATATGCGTATCATATATGGCAATTTCTTTTATTCCCTCTAAATCTTTTAGTGTGATTTCATTTTTTGGTATCCCTAACCGTATACTAAGATATTCTGCAAACACTGGGTCTTCAAATTCAATGTAGTCCCTTTTGCCATCATACTTTATCACTATATCTTCGGGTGAAAACACCTCCCAAAACGATGAGTCCCCCCCATTTAAGAAGTGCACACCCACATATGAATAGTCAAATGCATCGAGTTGCAAATCGTCAATTAAAATAGAAACGCTGTTTTCTTCTATGAGGTATTCGGTATCATGGTGTTGCCTGCCAGTTTCTGTTTGATACATAATGGGGTGTTGAGAACCTGGGCTTAAATAGATTTGTGCCTCTGCTGAATGATAATTTTTATCATCTATCTCATGCTGATAACCCTCTGTTGTTTCTCCAGGCACAAGAAAATATATGTCGAAGACTGCGCCGGTTTCAAATATTGATTTAATATCTGGATAATCAAATTTAAAAATAGTGTGGTCGAATTCTTCAATAATGGTAAATGTACCATCTCCCACCGTATTGTTTAAGGTATCTGCTTCTTCTGCTTCTTCTGGATTTTCACTTGCTACACTTTCACTTGCTTTGTCATCTTGTGCAGCACTACCAGTTTCAGGATTATTGCTTGAACAAGCTGCCAAAGAGAGTATAAGTGAAGCTAATAGAATAAAGCGAAAAAATCTCCTCATATTCATCCAACCTTTCTTTGCTATAAGTATTATTACTGCAATTTTTTTTATTGTAACATTTTAGTTCTTATAAAGTCAAATTGCAGGCTGACGAATTTTCGTCAATGATTGATGCAGATAAAGCTTTGAACGATTTTTTTGCGTAAAAAAAGCATGATGGGTTTCATAGCCCACCATGCTTTTTTACGCATATTTGTATATAGTAGTACTTGAGTTTTGCTATAACGTTTCATTTGTGACTATCACTGCGCATACTGCGGTGCTGTAATATCAATCACCATTCGATATTAGTGTATTGTTGCTTTGCGGCGGCTTGTCCGAATTCGTTTCCGGCGCTTTTTAGGTTGTCACAAATTTCATCGAGTGATCTGCCAGCAGCACTACGCGAGGCAACGATTACATGGTTACATTCATTATCATCCATGAAGCGCGATGCGTTTAGAATTTCGGCCTCGTCTTCTTTTGGGATTACCAAAAAACCGTGTTTGTCCGCATGTATAAGCTCACCCGGTTTAACCTTACAACCGAAAACTTCAACTTCGCAATTCCATTTTACCGGTGTGCTGTATGCGTGGCCGACACACATTCTTTTTGCAAGCGCCTTGAAACCTGCGTTTGTCATCTCATCCACATCGCGCACAGCGCCGTCCACGATTGTGCCGACACACCCGAGTGCTTTATGAGCGTTGCTGTTTACCTCTCCCCAGAATGCTCCGATGCATCTTGGTTTGTCAAGGTCCTGAACAACGACGATTTTCGGACCCGGTATAGAGGCAACATAACGGCGATACTCGTCCCAAGCATTTTTGTTTTCGGTGTGTTTTTTGTTAGAGGGCTCGAATTGTACGGTAATTGCCCTGCCGACCATACTCCCCATCTGTGGCATGTAGTCGACGACGTTCTCTTCGTTGAATCGGGTGCATATATCGCTTTTAGTTATCTGCTCCCAGCCGTTATATATTGTGGGCGTGTTCCATCTTTTTAGTTTCAACATGTCTGCATGCGTCATGGAATATTGGCTCATTTGATTTTACTCCTTGTGTTTTTATAACTCTTTTGGGTCAAGATAACATCCTATCAATCTGGATTTTCCTTGCTTTGTTCCAAGGTTTGTGTAATCAACGAACATTATTCGACCGTCATCCAACATGACCCATGAACAATAGCCATGGTCAGGATATCCTGATGTAATTGCGGGGTTTCTGTTTGCGTGTATTAAGGTCAGTCGATCACGTTGATACTGATCAGGATACAGTCCGTCATCTTTGCTCCATTCAAAAGTATAGTCTGGCCTTGTTGGATTTTTCACCTTGTATCGAACATAGCTCCAGGTGCTCTTTCCGCTGTCGCCACATTGTCCAAACCAGGTCAAGTCACCCGGTTGTGTGGAATAAAATAGTGATTTTACTCTTGCGCAATCCTCTCGGAAAACGCAGTGGTTTATCACCAGCTCTGAGTCGACATAGGTACGAGCAATACCACCGGACATCACTATTTTTATATGACGTTCACGACGCATATCAAAGTATTTCGCGTGGTCTGCCCCTGCCTGTCCAAATGTCAACCTGTTTGGTGCGATATAAAGGACAAACGAGTTGTTCCAAAGTGTTATTTTGCTAATGGAGATGAGTGCGGTGGCAACGTCGTCTTCTCCCTCGACCTTCACCTTTGCCTCGAACAATATTTCAGAGAATGAATTTTCGGGAGGAAGCAACGTGTATTTGCAGTCAACATTTTTTCCGTTGTTGATTTGCAGGCCGTCCTCTTTCAATTCGACGTCGTGGGTTCCGTACGGTCCGCCGATTTCATAAAATCCAGCCTCTTTTTTGATGTCACCACACCATGCATAGGTTCCTACCCCGCCGAGTAGGTTGCGGCCCGCAACCAAAACTCTGCCATCGGGCAGTTGCTTTGAATAGGGTCGGTGGAAGTGGAAAGGTGTCATCACCGGCTTTGTCCAGTTTTTGCCGTTGTCTCGTGAAAAAGCCACGAATCCCGGCTCTCCGCAACAGTGATTCTCACGCATAAAGCAGGCGAGTTCTTTTCCTCCGTCAAGAAGGACTATTGCTCCTTCGCAAAAGCGAGAGTAGCCGTCGTGCGCAACGGTTGAGTATTCTTTCCAGGTTTTTCCGCCGTCTTCAGAGGTAGTGAAGACCACCGCAAACTCTTGACTGGTTCTTCTCATTACATGTGAGACGACGCAAAGGTTTTTATTCGGCAATTCAATGATCCTGTCCGGCTCAAATCCGGGTATTTCGGTCTCGATGTGCTCACTCCAACTGACACCGCCGTCATGCGACCAATACAGCCAGTTTCCAAACGGCTGTTCTTCATGAAAGTGTCCGTAATCGTTATGATCAATAAGGACTGCAAGGCGTCCGTCGGAAAAGGACGAAAGGCGTGGTGTTACCAAACGTTCGTCGCCGTTTTTCAGTTCGGCGCGATCCACCTCAGATAATTTGAACCAGTTTTCACCCTTGTCGTCGCTTGCCAAAATCGTGAGGATTTGATTTTCCTGTGACCAGTGTGCGTCGTTATCGCTGTAAACGAGCAGTAGTCTGCCACCTTCTATCTCTACGATATCCGGATTTTTTGTGAATCGGTCAGGACTGTTCCAAACCGGAAACACCGGACCATTAACGTTTCGGGTGTGTTTGTGGAGGATTATTTCAATGTCACTATCGTCAATGCCTTTGCCGACAAATATAGAACCTTGATCTTCGTCCTGACCCGGTATAATGTTTTTTCCCATTATGATGCTCATTCCTTTCTGCATGATTTGTGTGGTTTTTACGTTTAGGCTTACAAGTGAAAGAATTGATGCTGTGCCGAAAAGTGTGAACTTGCATTTGAATTTATTAAGAAGTTTTCTCCATTCACGCTGTTATATCAGGTCGTATACACCGTCGAGAATACTCTTTTGCGCCGCAGTCAATTCATGTGCAGGTCTTCTGCAACCGTTACACTCGATGCCCTGCTTGCCAAGGAAGTATTTTACCGTCTGTTGCACGCCACAACCGATCATTGCCGAAATAATTGTGTTAGCTTCTTTTTGGAGAGCCAAAGCACCTTCGATGTCTTTTGCTTTGAACAGTTCGGTCATCTTGATGAATTTTGGTGCCATGAAATTGAATGTAGATCCGATAGCACCTGCGGCGTTATACGGAAGAGCGGATATGTACATCTCGTCGTGGCCGTTAAAAATACAAAGCTCTTCGTCTATGGTCTGGAATTGTTCCATCGTAAAAAGATCTTTGCTTGTGAATTTTATTCCGGTGAAGTTTTTGTGTTCGTTTAGTTTTTTTATACTGTCCACAGTGAGCTCAATTCCGGCTAGGGCAGGGAAATTATAAGCAATAAACGGAAGGTCGACACTGTCCATTATACCCATGTAATGATCAACGACCTCATCTATGCTGTACTTATAGTAAAATGGTGGGACAGCAGAAATTGCATCGGCGCCGCATTCCTCGGCAAACTTTGCAAAGCTGATCGACTGTTTTGTCGAGAGGCTACCGACATGTATGATAACCTTTACGCGTTTATTGGTGTATTCGGTGGCAGTCTTGACAACACTGTTGCGCTCCTCGTCGCTCAGTAAAAAGCATTCACCGGTACTACCTACGACATAAAAACCGGATACTCCTTCATCGATAAGCTTATCTATCAATTTTTTAAGTGCGTCATGATCAACATTGCCGTTTTTGTCAAAAGGTGTCACAAGTGCTGTGAAAATCCCTGTAAACTTTTTCATTTTTAATGCTCCTATCTAGTATTTCATCTATAAAATAAAGCTCTTTGCAAGCTCTTTTCCATAATCGACTGTTCCGTAAGCCTGCATTGCAAACCTGCCGCCCTGTGACAGTTCGACTATATTGTCTCTTGTCAGCTGCTGTCCCTTGTCGATGATTTCGCCAAAGGGAAGTCCGAAACTGCAAAACGCGATATTTGAAAGTTCTTTTTTTGCGACAAATAAGTCCTCAACCGTTTTTGCTTGATTGCGTAGGAACGCAGCCTCCATCATTTTCATACCCGGCAGATTGTTTATTGTGTTGGTCGCATGGAGAATTGGTCCGCATGTATGAAGGAAGATATCGCCGAGTTTTTCGTTCATATAGGCGAAACTGTCTCTGTATATTTCGACATATGATTCCTCCGACATCGTCGAAATCCAGTCATCGACCATCAGTCCCTTTACATTATCCGGTTGATAAAACCTTGCTCTCGGACGGAAGAACTTCGATGAGCCGGCCGCGGCAAACAGTCCTTCGATAACCTCGACCATCACTTTTGTAATCATCAATCCGAGATCTCTCATGAGTTCCGGTTCGGTTATTGTAGCAATGAGGCCTTCATTTTCGCTCATTATTCTCAGTGAGTTAGTGGATGGGCCCTGCAACTGCGGATAGGCAATATCCACACAGCCTTGCAAATGTTCTGCTAAAAATTTTGCATTATCGGTTATGAGTAAAAAGTTGTCATCCTGTTGCAGGTTTGGCATTTTGAGGTTAGGTATCTCGTCTACGCTTTCAATAGCATGTTTGTCGATTGTCAGACAACCGCCGTCATGAACACTCAGCTTGGTGCCGAAGAGTTGAGCGATATAACCTGAGTGCGATATTCCGCAAAGCGCCACTGCCGGCACATAGTCGAATACCGGAAGGGTGTCGAGGCGATAAACTATCGACTGCATCTGGGAGCAAAGTGCACTTTTGAATCGGTTATCTGCCCATGGTGCGGTTTTGATTTCACGGGGCTCTGTAAATTCATATTCGATATGGGGAGCTTCCGGCGTTATGCCCATGGCAATGTTTCGCATCTTGTTTCGTGATCGTTCAATGCGATCGTTTTCTTCAATCAGAATTTCCTTGAAGATGTGTACCGCTTCTTTAAAATCGGCAGCATTCACGATGCGTTCAGACCTGCTCATCACTGATCTCCTATATTAAATTGTTTATAATATTAACCTTTGACCGATCCCACCATGATACCTTTAACGAAATACTTTTGAATGAATGGGTATACGCACAGAATTGGAAGTGTTGTGACAATAATTGCCGCACATTTCATCGACTCTGTGGGGGGAGGTTCTGCCATTTCATTCAATATTGCGTTGTTAACCTCGGTATTTGACATTGATAAAACTATGTTACGCAGTATAACCTGTAATGGTTTCAGTGCGCTGTCGTTGATGTACATAGATGCATCGAACCAAGCATTCCAGTGCCAAACGGCATAGAAAAGCCCGATGGTTGCGATGGAAGGAAGGCTGAGCGGGAGAATAATGCGCAGCAAAATTTTTATTATGGATGCGCCATCAATCTTTGCGCTCTCCTCGAGACTGTCTGGAATTTCCATGAAGAAGTTGCGCATCAATAGTGTGTTCCAAACACTTACAGCGCTTGGCAACAACATTGCCCAGATTGTGTCGTATATGCCGATGTTACGTACAAGCAGATATGTCGGAATCATGCCACCGCTGAAAAGCATCGGAAAAAATACAAACGCAGTGATAACTTTTCGATAAGGCAGGTTTCTTTTGCTCATTCCGTATGCGAGCGTTACTGTAAAAGCAAGGCTGATGGCGGTGCCGAGCACTGTTCTGAGTATTGTGATAAAGTAGGCGCGATAGATAACCGAGCCACCGGATAGCAATACTTCATATGAGCTGAGGTCGATCTCCTCGGGAAACAGTTGATACGGTCCGCGCCGTGCAGACTCGAGAACCCCGACGAACGAGGTTGCAAAAACCGTCCAAAACGGTATGAAGAAGACAAGGATAAGCATAAGCATAAATATTAAGTTTGCAATATCGAATACCTTGCCTCCGAGAGATGTATTTTTCATTTTATATTCCACCTTTCATTGGGATTTTGAAAATTCAGAATTACCATATGCCGGATTGACCGAGTTTATTTGCTATCCAATTGGTTGTGCCCACCAGTACAAGGCATACGACCGATTTGAACAGGTTGACGGCGGTAGTATAAGAATATTCAAGGTTTACTATACCTTCGCGATAAACATAGGTATCGATAATATCTCCGCTTTCATAGACGGCAGGTGAATATAACAGTAAAATCTCTTCAAATCCGGCATTTAGCAGATTTCCGATAGCTAAAATCAACATTATGATTATTATGCTTGCCATACCGGGGAGGGTGATATATATTGCTCTTTGGAATCGATTTGCACCGTCGATGATCGCTGCCTCGTGTTGCTGCATGTCGATTCCGGCGATGGCGGCAAGATAGATTATGCTGTTCCAACCGACGGTTTTCCAAAGGTTGGACACGACCAGTATATTCTGAAAATAGTCATTCGAACCAAGGAAGAATATCGGTTCAACACCAAATAGTCCTAGTAGTTGATTGATCAATCCACCGTTGGTGCTGAGCATTGTTATGATGAGTCCGGAAAGTATGACTGTGGATATAAAGTGAGGAAGATACGAGACTGTCTGGACTACCTTCTTGAATCTACTGAATAGGAGCTCATTCAAAAGAAGAGCTAAAATAATGGGTGCGGGGAATCCGACAATAAGTTTCTTTATGCTGATAGACAGTGTGTTGCCCAGCAAACTCCAAAAATAGTGTGATGAAAAAAATCGCTCGAACTGATCAAATCCTATAAAAGGAGCTTCGATCATCCCCTCAATACCACCATAAGGGGAAACGTCTTTGAAAGCAATCAGTATTCCAATCATCGGCACATAATTGAAAATGAGTAGCATCAGTAGTGCCGGCAACATAATCAGATATATTGGCCAATGCTTCAATGCGTTCGGCTTTGGTTCTTTGAGCCTTGATGAATTTTTGATTTGTTTTGTCATATTTATGATCATCCCTTTCTTGAGTTTTTGTCCGGTTTTGCCACGTCAGTGGTCAAATTCAAACGCATTCCGTTTGAAAGGCACAAACACTCTTTCCAACTAAAGTTGGGTTAGAAACCAGTTTTCACACTTGTCCCCATTTGGATATATGCGGTAAGATTTTTGTTCTTTATGCTTGATATGGCGCGCCGCCAACGACGCGCCATATCAAAAGTTTCAATATGCTATTACAGCAAGTTGTATTGACGTGTAAGCTCGTCTATATAATCTTGCATTCCGACGCCCATGAGCTCTTCTTGGAACTGGTCGTATTCGGAAAGATCACGTTGACCGGTGATGAATTTTGTGTTTTCTTCTTCTATCATACGTCTGATGTCTTCGAGGTTCGGTACTGCATCCTGAAGGGCGCCATTGTCAACAATCAGGTTGAAGCTGTCCGGTTTGACCGCTCTGTCAAGGTTTGTGATTTCTTCTCTGATGTAGTCATAGTGCATTTCTTTGATAGGATCGGAGAAGATATAGCGTGTTTCAAGACCAAGTCCTTGGTGAGAAACGAATTCGCCGATGTAATCTTCGTTGAGGAGTTCGATTTCTTGGTTATCTTCGTTGACATACTGCCAGTTGACACCTTCGATACCGTTCTCAAGAACTATGTGGTTGTAAATGTCTTGGTGTTGCCAGTTGATAAATTTGACAACTGTTTCGGCGTTTTCAGAGTATATCGGGATAAGTGCGCTGCTGGCGCTCATACCGTTTACAGTTTCACATGTGCCCATCGGTCCTTCGATTTGAGCCATTGTGTAGGTTGCTTCCGGTTGGATGAACGGGGACTGGATGGTGATCGCCGAATACCACATTGCGGCTACACCGACCTGACCTTTTTTGATTATTTCACGAGCTTGAGTTCCGTCGATTGCAAGAGCTTCTTGGTAGATGTATCCTTTTTCATACCACTCATTCATCTTTGCAAGATAGTCGGCGAACTTGTCGTCCATAACGGTTGGTTTCAGCATGCCGTCTTCGTCTTCAAAGAATCCATAACCTTCGCCTGTGAATCCAGCAGAGAAAACTTTATGGAGATCTTCACCTTTTGTGGTGATGAGCGGAATTGTCAAGCCGTTGCCTGCAGGATCTTCTGTTTTAAAGGCTTCCATAACCGCTTCCAGCTCGTCGATGGTTGTCGGAACTTCCATTCCTGTTGCATCTAGCCAATCCTGTTGAACGTATACGGGATAAACAACGATTGGTGCCATACGAGGAATACCCCAGGTTGTTCCGTCGCTGTCTTTCATCTGTTGCATTGCGGCATCACCCCAGTTTGCAACGATGTCTTGACCGTACATATCGATTTGCTCTGTGAGCGGAGCGATAGCGCCCTCGCCGGCATATTTTGTCCAGTCGCCCCAGAAAAGGTCAAATTCATCCTGTGCGGCAAACATCATGTTGAGTTTGGCTTCTTCCTCGCCTTTTGGTGGTATGATAACCTCGACCTGTGTGCCGGTCTGCTCAAAGATGTATTCCTGAACAGCTGTGAAATCAGTTTCTGTCGAACCGGGTTTACCGGCGGACTGGACTTTACCTACGTTTTGGAAAATTGTGAACGAACCGCCAATCATTCCGTCTGCGGCTTCGGCACCTGAATCGCCCGATTCTGCCGGTGCTTCTGATCCTTCCGGAGCAGTGGACGTTTCTGTCTCAGGCTGTGCACATGCAGCAAATAAACTGAAAGCCAAAGACAATGTTAGTAGAATAGCAATTAATCTTAACTTACCCATTTTTCCTCCTATTGATTGTTTTTTATCGTTGAAAGCTCTTTGCTTTTCAAACCTACGGACAACTTTGCCTCACCGCTATCTGAGGACTGAATATCTTGATTTGGGGTGCAGTACCGGACGCTCGGCTTCTGTCCATCTCTAGAAGCATCTCCATTGCATGTTTGCCCAAATCGTAAACCGGAAAATATACCGATGTTAGCGGAACGCTCAGCGAGGCGCACATTTCGGTATTGTCACATCCGATCACCTTGATTTCTTTGCCGGGAATCATGTTCAGCCGAATTATAGATTTGTATGCCCCTGCCGCTATTCTGTCATTGAAGGCGAATATTCCGTCTATGCCGGGATTATCAATCAATAACTTCAAAGCAACCTCTTCGCCTATCGACAATCCGCTGTATGCGCTGTCATAAACCACCAATTTTTCATCAAAGTCCAATTTGTTCTCTTGAAGTGCTGTGGTATAGCCTTTGTATCTTTCAATAGCAGTTTCGTATACCGGTGGGGATATGTAGGCTATCTTTTTACAACCGCTTTCTACGAGTCTTTTTGTTGCCAAGTATCCAGCTTGGAAATTGTTGCAGTATACTCCCGATGTATATATGCCGGGTACATTTCGATAACAGCAGACAACCGGAACGTTGTTTTTCTTTAGCTTTTCGAATACTGCGGTAGCCGACATTCCTTTTAGTGAGGGGGCTATGATTATTCCGTCGACACCGTCTTCCAGTAGTCTATTTAAATATGCATCCTGTTTTGCAATGGAATGATCGGTGTTGCAGATCAAAATGTTGATACGGTGTTCATTTGCAATATCTTCGACGCCACGCAGGATATAAGGATAGATGTCATGTGTTATGCTGCCGATCAAAAGCGCAATCGTTCTTAGATTTGTTACTGAGGTGTGGGAGATGAATTCAATCGGTCCGGTGTTATCGACATCGGAGTTTACAAACGATCCACTTCCCTTGACGCTTCGCAAAACATTTTCTTTTACAAGCTGTGCTACCGCTTTTTCGATTGTAACCCTCGATACTCCGAACTGTTTTGCAAGTTCGTTTCGACTTTTCATCTTTTCGCCGAATTCCATTTCGCCGATCTCGGAACGTAAATTGTCAAGCACCATTTCGTATTTATAAGACTTTTCTACTGTCATGTATCTTGCCAACCTTGCCTCCTTGATGTTCGATGCTTCCCTCAAGTTGTATCTAAGTTATACAACTTCAAACAAGACAAGTCAATACTTTAATTGTAAAATCGTACACTTAAATAACAACAATGTGATTAAATTGTGACAAATTACACATGCTGTATTAAAAAAACAAGACAACTAAAAATTATCACAGTTCACTCGATCGTTGTAAACCGTTTGAATCAAACACTTTGCAGGCTTTTTGGGCAGATGCTTTATTGCGGTTTGTTTGCGTCAAAATCTTGTTTTTTTGGTTTGACAAGGCATGTTTGTTTTGATATACTGCAGCTGTGCAAAGCAAATTTTGTACATTTCGCTATTAATAATGTGTTTATAACAGGAGGCAAGCATGGGCATGGTGGAAAGTTGTATTGTCGAGGAATACGGCAAAAACGGATACGGTTCTTTTAGGATTCCCGGAATTGTAGTAACGGCGAAAAACACAGTTATAATTTACTATGAAATGCGTTCTAGTGCATCGGACGATTGGAGCACCAAGGCAATCGGAATGAAGCGAAGTACCGATGGCGGCAAAACCTTCTCAGAAAGAAGCACAATCGCCACATGTGAAAAGACTATAGTCAACAATCCTGTCATGATAGCCACCCAAGACGGCAAGGTGCATTTCTTATGGCAAGAGGACTATCGCCTTCCGTTTTACAGTGTTAGCTGTGACGATGGACTTACTTTTTCAAAGCCTAAAAGCTTGTTGTCGACAATTGAAAAGTTTCGTGAACTGCGCGATTGGTCGCTGTATGCCTTTGGGCCGGGACATGGGATTGAACTGACAAACGGTCGTTTGGTGGTGCCAATTTGGCTCGCCTATGGCAAAGGCAATGATCATTTTCCCACATACATCAGCACCATCGTCAGCGATGATGGAGGCGAGAACTGGGATATTGGTGAGGCGATATATGGCGGCGACAATAAGGAAGATGCGTTTGTAAGCCCCAACGAAACACAGGCGGTAGAACTGAGTGACGGAAGTGTAATGTTGAACATACGGCACAACGGAACCACCTATTTCAGATATGTCAGCGTTTCTTCCGATGGAGCAAACGGCTTTTCGATGCCGACTCCCGACAGGCAACTGCCTGACTCGATCTGCTTCGGCAGTCTCGTTCGAGCTGGATCTGACATTGCGTTTGTGAACTGCGCAAACCGAGAAAATGCACGCGAACATGGATGGGCACCGCGGCAGAACCTTGTCATAAGGTTGAGTAGCGACGATGCAAAGAGTTGGGAGCACTCTCGCCAACTTGCGCAGGTGGGCGGATATGCCGACATTGCGTATTCCGAAAAAGATGAAAAAATTCTTTGTTTTTATGAGCATGAAAATCCGGAGGGCAACAGAGATCCAAGAGAGCTTATCGTTGCTCGATTTGATAAAGAATGGGTATCAAAAGGGGAGTAGTTTTGAATTCAAGAGAACGATTTGTTAATTATGTCAACGGTAAAAGTACCGATCGAATTCCCTTTGTTTCAGACGGGCTATGGAAAGAAACTGTTGTTCGTTGGCAGAACGAAGGCATGGAAAAAGATCACGATTTCGGTTATGACTTCACTTTTGAGCAGTCTTGGGGTGCGCTCGGCGTCAACTACGGATACCTACCCCCTTATTGTGAAGATGTGATTGAGGATCGCGGCGATACGGTACTTGTGACCGACAGGTATGGTATAAAAAAGCTGGAGTTCAAAAACGGCAGTTCCATGCCGATGTTCGTTTCTTTTCCGCTTGAGGACAGTGAAAAAGACTGGCCTGTCTTGCGTGAAAAGCTCAGTTTCAACGGCTGCGGTCGTTTTGCGGAAAATTGGAAGTCAACCGCAGAGCAAGCAGTGGAAAAAGGGATACCGATCACCCTCGGGCAAAGTCATCTTTGCGGCTTTTTCAGCCTCTTGCGTGAAATGGCAGGCGATAGATGTTATTACATGTTTTATGACGAGCCGGAATTGGTACATGAGATTATGGAGTTCCAAAAAAATCGCATAATCGGATACATCGAAACCGTTACGGCTCAGATTGCTGTCGACAGGCTGTTTATATGGGAGGATATGTGCTATAATCATGGGCCACTCATATCGCCCGAAACTTTCAAAGAGTTTCTGTTGAAGCCTTATACCGAGGTAGTCAACGCCGCAAAAAAGAATAAGATACCTATAGTTGACGTAGATTCTGACGGCAACACTTTTAAACTCATGCCGTTATGGCTCGAGGCGGGTATCAATCTTTTTCATCCGTTTGAGGTGGCGGCCGGAATGGATGTCAACGAAGTGCGCAAAGAGTTCGGAACTGATTTTGCCATACGCGGTGGTGTGGATAAGAGGCCGCTTGCCTTTGGAAAAGATGCTATCGATGCCGAGCTGGATCGTTTGTTGCCGGTTATCGAAAAAGGAAGATATATTCCCCACATTGATCATTCTGTTCCGCCAAATGTTTCGTTTGAAAATTATCTTTATTATCTTGAACAGCTGAAAGCAATTCTTGGGTTTTAAGGTTTCTTATTGCCGACAAAAAGGTTGTGTTTAGGTGCGTTTATCTTGCGAGTTTTACGATGATTAACTGTTAAGGTAAATACTAGGAGAAAAATTGATGACAAAACGTGAAATCGTTCTTGCTGCAATACAACAACAAGACACCGGCGGGAAAATACCTTGCGATTTTCAGGCGACAGAGACGGTGCTGGAAAGGTTGTACAAGCACTATGGCGCTAAAACCTATCGTGAACTTTTGGACTGTCTGGGCAGCTATATTGTCGATATCAGAGGTGTGGTTGACCCGATTTGGGTAGCCGATCACCCGAAGCAACAACTGTTGGAAAACGGAGTCGTACAAAACTTTCTTGGCTGGCAGATGCAAGACCAAGACACAGTACACGGAAAGATGCGTGAGCACTGCGGATATATTCTCAGCGAGTGTGACAGCATTGAAGAGATGGAAAAATTCAACTGGATGAAAACCGAGTGGTTTGATTTTTCCAATATCGAAGCAGATCTTGAAGAGTATGAAGGGCTTGCGGTTATGGTGTCGGGTGCGAGCGTTTATACACATGCCGGTTTGATTCGAGGAATGGAACCGCTAATGTGCGATATGGTCGTCGAGCCGGAACTTGCCCATTATATTTTAGACAAGTATGTTGATTTTTATGTCGAATATTTCGACAAGTTATTTGCCGCCGCAAACGGCAGGATTGATATCCTGCGCATGACCGACGACCTTGGCATGCAGGATCGGCTTCTTATAAGCGAAGAGTTGTTTTTGAAATACATGACAGGCAATATAAAAAAATTGTGTGACGTTGCCCATAAGCATGGTGTAAAAGTTTTGTTTCACTCTTGTGGTGCAATAGAACCGCTGATACCACATATAATCAATACCACCGCCGATATACTGGATCCGTTGCAACCGGCGGCAAAAGGCATGCAGCCTGAGGTGATAGCAGAAAAATATCTAGGGAAAATATGTTTACATGGCGGTGTCGATACCCAGTATACTTTGCCACAGGGTTCACCAAAAGATGTCGAGAACGAGGTGCTTGAACGGATAAAAGTTTATGGAAAAAGTAAAACCGGTTACATTATAGCGCCGAGTCACAGCCTTCAGCCCGATGTATCTGTCGAAAACATCGTTGCAATGTACGACACCATAAAAAGACATAACGGCGAATAAATATATGGTTTGAATTATCACATCATTTTATTTGAACCTCGTTAGTAATAAATATTTGACGATAAGGCTCAAAGCGAGTATAATTTGTAATATCATATCACAAAATGGTTGTACCGATACTCGGAGAGATGATGTCGAAACGAAAAAAAGTATTTAAGATATTGAAGATTGCGCTCTGTGCCATAGCGCTTTTGTTTGGGGTGTTGCCGATAATATACGGTGCCAATAATATTGGAAACATTCTGCTGTTGGTATACGGCATTTTGATGCTGGTGGCAATACTTATAAATGGTGACAAACTTCCTGCAAAAATCTTAAACATCGTGATTGCGGTTATAACCGCCATAGGAATCGTTTTTATGGCGGTATTGTTGTATGTCGCATATTTTAATGGATATGACAAGGATGAGTCGGCGACAGTAGTCGTTATGGGCTGTATGGTTCGAGACGGCAATCCCTCACTCATGCTCACCGAGCGGCTGAACGTTGCATATGAAGAGCTATCAGAAAACCCTGATTACTCCTGCATAGTTTCCGGTGGCCTGACATCGGGTGAGCCGATGTCGGAGGCCGAGGTGATGAAAACGTATCTTGTGTCGCTTGGAATAGATTCCGAGAGAATTTATGTCGAGGATCAATCTACAAGCACACTGGAAAACATAAACTATTCGACCGAAATAATAGAAGATGAAAGCTTACCGAGCAACATAATAATTGCAACAGATGGCTTTCATCAATTTCGATCGGTATATTATTCAAATCTGCACGGCTACGATGCGAGCTCGGTCAGTAGCATCTCGGCAACCGGTCTGGTGCCGGGTTACTATATCCGAGAAATGCTGGCGATACTGCATATGATTTTTTTAGGTAGTTGACCCATTTATTTGCAGTTTGATCTCAAAATATAACAAAAAAGCAACGGCATAACCGCATACTTGTATATTGATTTAGCACAACTTGAAAAAGTAGCAGATAATGATGAGTTTTTAGTTTTATTATGTTAAAATACAGAACATAAACTATATCCAAATCAATCCGAACGAATCAAGACAGATAGGCCCTGTCGGCGATGGGTTCGGATTATCCGTTCTCAACCCCTTTTCACAGTGCATCTCAATTGCGGTTTATTCGTTTTTAAAAGGAGTTATCATGAAAAACAAGGTGATTTTTTTGTTGATTGCCACGCTGTTATTGTCTTTTACAGCCTGTTCAGACTCTCTTGAAGGCAGTATGCAAGATGTGTTATCTTCTGTTTCCGACAATCAACCGTTGGACGGCGGTAGCGGCGATGTTGATTACAGCGCGTATGCGCAGCTTCTCACCGAAAACATGGAGGAGTACGGTGGTTTTATAGTAGAAGAAACATATGCACCGGATTTGTATTACAACACTGCCGGTCTATGCTATGCAAACCTTATAGATTTTGACAATAACGGCATCATGGAGCTTGTCACCGTCACAGTAAAGGATGAAAATAATTCAATCGAGAACGGTCAAAGTGCAATAGATTTGTACTATAGCGAGGATTACGATCTGCAAAGCCTTGTCAACGTATATACACTTTCTTCAGAAAATGAAGTCGTTTTGTTCGGCAGTTTTTATCCGAGTTCTCACGGGAACGGCGGTGTTAGGTTCGGTGTTGAATATTCGCTCGACGATTCCCATACCTATCTGCTGGAAAGCTTTCGCAGTGATTTTGAGACTGTGACATACTATGAGTTGCAAAATGGCGCCTCCCTTGTAGAGGTTGCGCTCACCGAAAGCAGTTTTAATTATGAAAGTGACAGCTTTGAGGGTGCGGTAAACGGCGAAGTTGTTTATGACCTTGAACTGTTCACCGGTTGGGTAGAAGAGTTGTACGGTGAGACACTGTTCCATCCGATCAGCTGGCTTACCGAAGAGGAGCTCGCCGAGCTCAAAGCGATAAACGAAGCGACCTACAATTATTTGGGAGTAAATCTTGCGAGCGATACCGATTCCGGCAGCGCAGTGGATATCGCAAACCCGCTTAACATCGATTACAGCCCCTATTCTGCATTGATAGAAGCATACACACTCGATTACAACATAACGAATATAAGTGCAACCGACTATGAAATAACCGGAATTACGTTCGATTATACCCATCCCAGTTCGCCGGACGACAGTATGCTTGATGCCAGCGGTTTTTGCTATGCTAATTTAGTAGACCTTGACAATAACGGAGTTTTGGAGCTTGTTTTGATCGCATATGATCATCAAGAATGGGATTCCGAAGAGTATGTAATATACGGAGATACTGTCAAGCTTGGGCTGCTTGAAAACCCCGACATAGTAAAGATATACACCATTTTGCCCGAAACGGGTCTTCACTTCCTCGGCAGTATGGAGGTGTCATATTTGAACATGCCGGTGTCAATGAATTACGGAATTGAATATGCCGTCTCGGACGACAAAACATATATAGTCCATCGCAATTTGTATCAAATGGGCGACGGAACAATATATTATTACGGACTTTCCGACGAATTTTATTTCGGTCCCGAGGAAATTATTGAAATAGATGTGGAAGGTAATTCTGTTTATGGAGACACGCAGTATTCTTTCGAAGAGACGGAGGAACTCATAGAAGGTTTTGGGGAAAGTGAGATTCATCTCCTTGAAAACCTGAACGATACCTATTTGGCAGAACTTGAAGCTGTCAATGAGGCAACCTTTGATTTCTTAGCGAACTATCCTGTTGCCGACTTTGATGATTATAGCGGAACGTATAACGACGGACAATTCTACTTTTTCGAATACTACTTTCATGATTTGTACCCACCGGAAATTGCGGTAAAGAGCTATTATAGGGCGCTCACCATGCGGGACTACGATACGCTTTTTGCTCTTGGCATCAGCGACGAGACGCTCGATCTCATGGAAATGCGGTACAGCCCCGATGATCCGAGACCTTATGTCCCGGGATATATTATATCTAAACTTCAACTTGTTACGACCGACGCGATAGAAAAACCTGATTTGGCGGCAGATATTGAAAATTATATAGCCCAAAATGTGCCGAATGGCGAGGCGAGCGTCATGCATTGTCGAGTAAACGAGGTCTTGGATCCTCACAAATCCATGCTCGGTTTGCAGGTTGCGGGTGGCATCTATGACACCTATTTCATTCTGTATTCCGATGATCCGGACGGGTTGGAATGGAAGATAGCAGAAATATTTGACGAAAAGTTCTACTGGGATTAAAAAACAGTATACATGTCGATCTCATCGACTCGAATTCGAAAGACTGGTTATAGAAAAGGCGCTGGACCAAAGCGAAATCGTCCTATCGACAATAAAACTAATACACAAAACAAGCAGCACCGAACCGAAACAACCGGTTTGGTGCTGTTGTTCGTCGAGCAAAGCTATTACTTTAACGATAAAACTACAATATTCTTTAATCGCAGGTAATTATGCACATATATTTATAGTATTTTTGTGAATATGGTAAATTTTTTGATAAATCATTGACAAAACCTAAGTAAAGTGCTACTATTTCACTACAACGTTAAAGTAAATCGCTAAGAGCTTGCATTATTGACTTCTCTATATAAGCTGTGTTATTATTAAGTATTAAATTATTTTAAACCTTTAACGGTAAAGTGTGGAGGAGTTATGGTAACCATCAAGGAGATTGCTTCAGCGTGTGGGATTTCGGCAACAGCAGTCAGCAAGGCATTACGAGACGAGAGGGATATTTCAAAGCCAACAATAGAACTTGTTAAGAAAACTGCAAAAGAACTTGGCTATGTGAAAAACCCTGCCGCTGTCCGATTGAAGACAAATCGCTCTTACAATTTCGGTATTTTACTGGAAGACGGGTTGCATTCAGGACTTACCCATGAATTTTTTGCTTCTATACTTAACAGTTTTATAAATGAGGCACGGGAGTTCGGATATACTGCGACTTTTATCGGTGATCGATTTGGCAAAACCACCATGAGCTATGTCGACTATATTAAGATGCTCGGGTGTGACGGTTTGATAATTTTGGTTCATCAATTTGAAGAAGACAAGCTACTCGACATTATTTCCAGCAAAATTCCGATTGTGATGATCGACTATAGCTACAATGAGTGTAGCAGCGTGAATTCTGATAACGAATATGCGATGCATGAGATGGTGAAATATGCATACGAGATGGGACACCGAAAAATTGCTTTTATTCACGGTGAAACCAGTGCGGTGACAAAAATCCGTGTGGCGAGTTTTTATCGAAGTTGCGAACTGCTCGGGATCGAGGTCAATGAAAACTATGTCAAAGAGGGGACATACCACGATCCGAAATCTGCTGAGAACATCACATATGAATTGCTTGACATGAAAGATCCACCCACATTCATTTTTTATCAAGATGACTTTGCATTTATTGGAGGAATGCATGCCTTTGAAAATCGTGATATCACAATCGCAAAAGACATCAGCGTTGCGGGATATGATGGCATGAATCTTTCTCAGGTGATGAAACCCAGATTGATGACCTGGAAACAGAACACAGTCCAGATGGGCAAAGAGGCGGTGCGCCTTTTGATCGAGGCCGTGGAAAAGCCAAAGATATATATTCCCCGCTCCATAGAAGTCCGTGGAGAGTTATTAAAAGGAAAAAGCGTCAAAAACCTCAACGAGTAGATAAACATTTTAATAGTTTGTATAGAACCGTACCTTTGGTACAGGTGTAGTTAAGGTCGGTCTTATATAGTAATTCAACTTAAAAAACGGAGGAGAAAAACGATGAAAAAATCTTTTTGGAAAAAATCGGCAGCATTGATTTTCAGCGCAATTATGTTGATGTCTGTGCTAGCGGCATGCTCACCGGCAAACAACACGGCAGACTCACAGGGTGACACGGGTACATCAGGCACCGCACAAGGAGGCGATGAGGCTTCGGGCGACCCAACGGTACTGACAGTACTATTTGACCAAAACGAGGGTTGGACAAAAAACTTCAGCCCGCTCACACAGGGCGCATATCAATTTGTACAAGGCTTTATGTATGAACCGCTTGTAATCTTTGACAACTACAAGAGCACCGAGGAGACAATGTGGCTCGCCGAAGACATCATCTCGCATGAGGACAACAAGACACTCACAGTCAAGGTTCGTGAGGGTATCAAATGGAGCGATGGTGAGGACTTCAACGCAGAGGACGTTGCATTCTCTTTCACATACTCACAGGATAAACCGGAAATTGACCGCAACGGAGACTGGGGAGAAAGCGGCAAAATCGAGAGCGTGACAATAGTAGACGATTACACCGTCGAAATAGTTATGAAGGAAGAAAATCGTTTCCACAGAAGAACAGTGTTCGCCATGAAATGGATGATTCCGGAGCATATCTGGAGCGAGATTGACGATCCGGCTAACCATATCTATGATGTCGACGCACCGGTTGTCACCGGCGCATTCAGCACAGTAAAATCTTTTGCACCGGAGATGATAGTCTTTGAGCGCAACCCTAACTACTGGATGGCTGATGATCTCCAAGTAGACGAACTTCGTGCACCGCAGTTCAACTCAAACGACGCCGCACTGACACTATTGCAGACAGGCTCGGTAGACTGGGCACATATCATGATTCCTAACATTGAAGAGACCTATGTTCAAGGCGATGCCAACAAAAAATACTGGTACGGCACTAACGACGGTGTGCGTCTTTCCATGAACTATATGACACCAAACGAGGGCAATCTCGAAGCATTCAACAGTATTGAATTTAAAAAAGCATTGTCAATGGCTGTTGACCGTGACGGTATCAGCGCTTCCGCCGCCTTCGGTTATCTTGAAGAGACCATTCCTCCGAACACAGGACTACCCCCACAGCTCATACAATATGCCGACGACGAGGCACAGGCAACAACCGCAGAGTACACTGTATATGATCTCGATGCCGCAAAGGCGCTTCTTGAAGAAGCCGGCTTTGTAGACACAAACGGCGACGGATATGTCGAGACACCTACAGGCAAAGAGATATCCTTTGAAATCCTTTCTCCGGCAGGCTGGACCGACTGGAACGACGGTGCGGCAATCGCGGCTGAAGGCATGCAGGCAATCGGTGTGAACGCCACAGCACAGGCAAAAGACCTCTCGCTCATTACACAGCACTGGGCAAACG
>CAYJJX010000015.1:0-59064 GCA_964370605.1 uncultured Oscillospiraceae bacterium
GTACTCTGCAAGAGTTCGATGAGGAGTGCAAAATTTTTGTGTATCGACAAAAATTTTAGGCTTCAAGACCCCCCTATCTTCCGGTGGACTGTTCGGTTTGTTTCTTTTGGTGAGGCGAGAGGGGCGGTCGAACAAGCCGTTCGAGGAATCGTACTCTGCAAGAGTTCGATGAGGAGTGCAAAATTTTTGTGTATCGACAAAAATTGCTCAAATCTTCTAAACTTGCTATTTATTTACATAAAAGTTACGTAAATATTATGCGTTACGTATTGCATCCATAATGGCATCAAACACCTTGTGTGACTGTTGATTGTTTCAAGGTGCTACATCACCACTTTACAAAACTACTCTTATGCAATATAATTGAATGAGATCACTGTAAATGAATTTCAAACAATACAACATCAAGAACATAAGGAGGATCTATTTATGCAAGAATCATATTTCGATGGCGGTTTGTTAAGCTGGATCGGCTGGAACATTTTGGGGACGATAATTACCGTTTGCACCCTTGGAATCTGCTACCCATGGGCGCTTTGCATGATCTATGGTTGGAAGATAAACCATACCGTAGTTGATGGACGTCGTCTCAAATTCACAGGAACAGCACTCGGTCTTTTCGGCAACTGGATAAAATGGCTCTTGCTGTGCATTATTACGCTCGGAATATACTCATTTTGGCTGTTTATTGCACTGGAAAAATGGAAAGTAAAAAACACAACTTTCAGTAACTAACCGACATTTCCGAGTTTCTGATAATTAAGTATAAAAAAATGGACTGTGCGCTCTCTCACATAGTCCATTTTTATTTTGTTTGCTATTCGACAATATTTCTCAACCTCTTAAATTCGGCCAAAAAATGATCGCGTTCCCGCCTTACAATCTCTTGTGTCGCCTCTTGTGCATTTTCGGCGGCCAAAATCTTTGCACAAAACGGTTTGCTGAAATTAGTCCCTTTGAAACTATCAGTCTTAAAATAATTAATAATTTCGGCATCAAGCATGTCTGCAATGTCTTTGTTGGCTTCATATATATTGCTGAGTTCACCTGGATCGCTCTCAAGATCGAACAACATCCTCCCTCTGTTTGGAATATCACAGCCGGAGTGAAAAAATGAATTGTCCGAGTCTAGATCTTTATTTCTAAGATATTTATAATTTTTGTAGCGAACCGCGACCCTCTGTCCCTGCCTGTCGGTTGAAAAGACTATTTCCCTTCCGGCGTTCTGATCGCTAAGAAGTATATTCCCTTCCATCTGCTTCGGTATGTCTACCGCTGCAATGTCAAGAATGGTATTGCAGAGGTCAATATTGGAAGATAGATTTTCATTTGCTCCGCTAATATTCCTCGATTTCGGATACTTGATGACGAGCGGTATGTTAACCGTCGGCTCATGCATCAAATTCCCCTTCAAGAGCAGATGATGAAAACCCAGATAGTCACCATGGTCGGTAGTGAAAATTATTGCAGTGTCATCATATAGTCCCTTGTCTTTAAGCACTTTTATTATCTCACCGACATGATGATCAATCTCAGAGACCAAAGCATAATAGTATGATAGATACCTTTTATACTTTTCAATAGACAGGTTTCGATATTCAAAATACGACCCCATTCCTGCCGTGTTTTCAAGGCAGGAATAATCGGTCCAGCCCGGTAGCGGTTCTAACAATTGCGCATCGTACATATCACACCACGGTTTCGGTGGGCATACCGGATGATGCGGTGTCACAAAACTGACATATAGGCATTCGGGATTTTCGCCACCCCATCCCCTAACCTTCTCCATGGCTTTAGCGGCAATCCAACCGGTCGAAGCATTCTCTTGTGAAAGAGTGTTTTCCTTTGCCCCAAAGTTCTCCCAATATTCACTGTCTGCATAACGTCTGAACTCCCAGTTTTGATCTTCAAGACAATTTTGATTCACTAATCCCTGTGACTTTAAATATCGGTGATAATCATCCACCCAGCGCCCCGGTCCAATCTGCTCACAAAGCAACATGTCGTTAAAGCCGACGTCGTGATACGGAGGTTCCAGATGCACCTTTCCAACAGCCTGAGTGTTATAACCGTTTTTCTTTAACTCGAACGGATATGTTGTATGACAAAAAGGCAAATTGTTGTTTTCATCTTGCATCGTTACATTGTACATATCTTTATAGGAAAGACCTGTTAGAACGGCATAACGCGAAGGAATGCAGACAGGATAGTCGGTATAATGAGCATGATGAACTACACCTTGCTTACCCAGCGCGTCAATGTTGGGGGTTTTCACCTGACTATTACCATATAATCCTAGCGCTTCTTTGCGCAATTGATCTACGCAAAAAAACAAAATGTTAGGCTTTCTGATAAAATCCTCCTTTCAAACTGACCGATTATGTTGAGAGGGGGCAACCTCAGTGCCGTACCTAAAGACTGCTATGATTATGCTTTTAGCACCTGCAAAACCGGACAGCATCTTCTGGCCCCCCATGCCTGCTATTATTAAAGTATTTCTAACGCTTTCATGAAAAATCTGGTGCTATCATATACCGCTTTGGTTTCTATCTTGTTTAGCTCATCAAATGTCGAAGCGTCCATGCTCCTTGTATGTAGATCCATCTTTACTCCCGAAAGATTGAGATGGTATTTAGCATTTACTGGATACACCGTCTTGCTTTGAGGCACGATCAGTGACGTAACGGTTGCATGGTTTTGCACTAGCTCCATCAGCTGCTTATTGCCTTTCACATTGTGTACCAAAAGGTAATACAACTCCGGGTGGAAGTTTGCCATCACTCCGCAATAACCCGAAGCGCCGGCCTTCAACGAGGCAAGCAATGTCGCCGTGTTTGCATTGAATATCTTGAGGCCTGTTCCTTTTACTGCGGCAATCTTCGCCTTGATCTGCTCAATATCACAACAAGTGTCCTTTAAAAACTTAAATCGCCCGGTGTCGGCACACCATTTTAAAAGTTCGGGAGATAATAACCTTTTGTAAGGATATGGGCATTCATAAATTCCAAAATCCACATCCGGAATAGCTTCCATGATTCTTGTGACATTCGCCTTGAAAACCTCATCGCCTTCATCCTCTTTTGCAAGTCGATTACTTATCAGCACAACCGCCTTGGAGTTGGCTTTTGCGGTGCGTTTCAGTTCTTCAATCTGCTCTTCGATGTCGTCTGATATGTGCCCCGAAGCAATAACCTGTACCCTCGAAGCGGCTTTTTTCACAACAAAATCCGCAACTTCTTCGCGTTCCTGTGCCGTCATGTAAAAAATCTCGCTGGACTGACAGGTAGCAAATATTCCATCTACCCCACGCTCAATAAACCATTCAACCAAGTTTCCAAGTGCATCGTAATCGACCTTATTGTCAGCCGTGAACGGTGTTATCATGGTAACCCATGAACCGTCCTTGATGTTGTCATCCTGTGTCGCGGCAACCGCATCAAACTCAATTTCCCAGAATGTGATGGTGCGACGTTTCCATGTATAGGTGATGAAAACTTTATTTCCACGCGCAACGATAGCCGGATAAGAAAATTCAGAGCCCTCTCTATGGGTCGCAGTAGGCACATAGTCCAGCATCTGCGGCTCTGACCATGTTTTTCCATTATCCTCCGAGAGTGCAAACGCAATAGGTGAACGAGGCGCCCAGTCCCCGCCTACCGGATTGTACACTATAACCAGTCTTCCGTCATCCAATTTCGCAAGATCTATTCCCGAGTTGTTGTTCGGAAGAGAAGTTCTGGCAGCCGGTGACCATGTTTCGCCGTTGTCATGGCTTTCACTCTTTACTATATACGATTCACTGCTACGTGTGTACATATGTACTACACCGTCGTTATCCTGCCATAGGGTAGGTTGAATGATACCGTCGCCTACTGCAACATCATGGTCAAACGGAACATATGCTCCTGCCTGCCAGGTTCTCATGTTGTCTTTTGATACGTCCACAAAACAATCCCATGTATCGTCTTTTTCAATCGATGCAGGTGCCAAAATTGTGCCATTTTTAAGAGTAATGCATTTGTTGCGAACAGGACCTCTTCCGCCGATATCTCCCGGAATCAGCTCTATCGGCTCGCTCCAGCTCTCGCCGCCGTCGAAACTCTTGCAGACCAACGTTTGCCATGTGGGAATCTGCTTGCCAATCTTGTAAAAAAGAATCAGTGCTTCACCGTCAAAGTGCAGTACCGGATTCCAGCGTGGTATCCCATCGTCCTCGGTCAGTCTTACAGGAGCGCTCCAACGATTGTCGACCCGTCTTGCGTACCAAATTCCACAGTTTGGGGACTTTTCATGATCACCACCAAACCATGCGCTCACGACGGTACCGCACGGCAAAACCTCTAGCGTAGAAGCGTGACATTGCTGAAAATACTCCTCCGATTTGAAGATGTGTTCATGCTTGTTAATCATGTACGATATGCTTATCTTTACTGCCATCTTTTGTTTGGTAGGCCAATGTTGACCCACACTCCTTTCTTTTTTTCTAATATAAGTGTTTTATGGACTAAAGTTTTTCAATAATAAAATCGCTATAATGAATAATTCTCGGGACACCGTTACCCGCATTTCCCAAAAGGCCGACATACTGTGTTTCGTTTGCTTCTTCAAGAGTAATCTCATTCATGAGTTCCCAGTTTTTGTTATCGAAACTGTAATATGCGGACAGTTTGCCTGCTTTTTTTTCGACCTTGTGCCAGAACGGATAGTATGGACAACCTTGATAGCCTACATCGTCTCGCTTATGCCAACTGACGTTCCCGCACGACTCCAGCAAAAATCCACGCTGTGCTCCGCAGGTAAGTGAAAATTGTCCCGGCGCTACAGTACCGGTAAGTTCATTTTTAACCGACATTCCGGTGGGTGCATAGGGGTTTGTGTTGTCGGAATATCTGACACAGACACTGGCGCTGAAATCGCCGGTTATCGGAGTTTTATCAAAAACATAGGCGCACTTTTTATTGGACTGATAGCCCCAAACCTGCATGTATATATTTTCGCCTTGTTGAGTTACGACCGCATCGGGAATCCCCTCTTGAATTCCGGTTACAACGCAGAATTTGTCGTCTAACGGTCGTGTAACGCTGTATAAACACTCACCGCTATTCAGCACCTTCATCCGATATGCACCTTCTTTTTCCGGCCGACAGGTAAATGTTACCGTCTTTGATTGACCCGATTCAATACAAATGCGCTTCGATGCGACTTCGACATCGTTTGCGTGTAGCGGGACATCAATAATTGCACTATGCCTACCCTTGTTGAACAGCTGAGCCGTTACCTCGACCGTCTCAATCTCATCACTGGCCGAAAAAAGCCTGTTTAATGTTGGATCATGCAATACGATCACCTCCTGCAATGGTCCTTCACAGACTGTGACTATACCACAATCGATCCCATCTATTGTGATACAATTTTCGCCCTCATTGTATGCTTTGCAAGAGATTTCGACAGTCTTCGTTTCCCCCTTCAAGAGCGGCACTCGCTGCTTTGCGGCTGATGAACAGTTTGCATAAACCTTCGCTATCCAAGTACCGTCTTCACCAATATTCTCGACCGTAACGGCTAAAATAAACTCGCCGCTCGCCTTCTTATCTTTTATCGATATATTCGACAGTCTGGCGTTTAACTCGCTCATGGTTTGACTCAAAGCCACCTGCTTTTTATCGGTGCCCCAACTGCTCTCGTTTTCGCCCATAAACAGTGTCAACTTCCCACCTGCTTGCAGCTGTTCTAAGGTAATAAATGGTTTTTCGTGTGGTTCACCGTTTAGTAACGCTTTTTGAATATATATGTTTTGTGTGCCAAAGTTTTCGCATTCTATGGTAAACGTATTGTCGAGCAACTTTACGCTAACACTTTCGAAGTTTGGTGAGGTAATCGCATATAAGCCATCGCCTACACAAACCGGATAAAGGCCGGCACTGGCAAAGACATACCATGCAGACATTGCACCGGCATCATCCTCTCCATAGAGGCCGTCAACCTTGTTGAAATGGTAGTCTCGTACAAGGCACAAAGTTGTTTTTTGAGTTTTGCCTGCCGCGCCGGCATAGTTATAGAAAAACGGCGCCTGAATTCCGGTTTCGTTTTGATTATTATAGATTTTATCACCAAAAAATTCATCTAGCCGTGAGATAAACTCCTCGTCTCCTCCAATGTGATTGATCAAGCCTTGTACATCGTGCGGAACGAAAAAGGTGTATTCCCAAGAAGTTGTCTCACAAAAGCCGTTTTTAAAAGCATCTTTGGGATTGAACTTCTCAATAAAGTTGCCGTCTTTGTTTTTCGGGACCATGAATCCCCTGCTCTTGTCAAACAGCTTTTTATAGTTTTGTGCTTTTTTCATAAACTGTTCATGGTAGTTGTCTTTGCCAAGTTTCTTGGCAATCTGAGCCACACACCAATCTGCATAGATGTATTCCAGTGTCTCAGAAACACTGAAATTGTTGTCGGTGTCATCATGAGCCACATAGCCTTGTTCCAAATAGTGTGTGTGCGCACCACACATTCTCTTGTTTGGAATATCCGACACCTGTGTCGCCTGTTTCAACACTGCCTCAAACAGCAATTCTTTATTATCAAAGTCAGGATCAAAAGAGAGCATATCCAGCAAAATCGACGAAGCATTGTGCCCGATCATGATTTGATTGAAGCCGGTTGAAGGTGCGGTACACATCGGCAACCACCCGCTATGCTTGTATATGTTAAGAAAAGTATTTATCTTGCCACGAACACGCTCCGGTTCCAGCAAATTTTGCAGAGGATGGGTCGTTCTGAATGTGTCCCAAAGCGCCCAGTCATCGCTATAAAACGCTTCGCCACCACTCTTATGGAAATGCGGCTCGGCCGATCCGTCAAAATATTCATCATACTCGTTGTAGTCGGTAGGTTGGTTGAAAGCACGATAAAGTGCAGAATAAAACTGAATGTGATAATCCTCATCGTTTCCACTAACATCGACACGAGAAAGAACATCTTCCCAGGCGTCCTGTGCCTCGATAACATAACGCTCAAGATCGAATGTCGGCATCTCTTTGTCCAGCATCCATTTGGCTTTTTCACAGCTAATATAAGATATACCTACCTTCACTTCAACGGTGGTAGGTTCTTCAAAACTATATCTACAATATACTCCTGCGGTTTTTCCTTTTGCCGACGAATCCTGTGAAACCTCATTGTCGCTCCATGTTCCAAAACTCTCACAAGCAATGGACAGTTCACCATGAAAATGCACCGTAATAAAGTTATTGGGGTCTTTCTCAAGCGGATATTTGCCCACACCGCGAAAAGTCTTGTTGTCGAGCATCTCTACATCGGCGCTCAGGCTCTGTTGATATATTTTACCTAGTGTGTGACCTACGTCAACAAGAACATGTGCCTTTTCGGCTTTTGGAAAACTGTAACGATGATAACCACAGTGTGCAGTTGCCGCAAGCTCTACGTTAATATCGTAGTCTGATAGTCGCACCTGATAGTATCCGACTTTTGCACTTTCCTCTGCATGATCATATGTCGAATGAAACACTCGCTCGTCGGTCTCTAATTCTCCGGTGGTCGGCATGACCATGATATGTCCGCGCCCGCCTTTTCCGCCTGCTCCCTCGATATGCGTATGGCTAAATCCTTGAATATATTTATCGTAATAATCATAACCACCGCATGGCAGGTTTGAAGTGTCCGGTCCAAGCTTCGCCATGCCGTGTGGAAGCTGTGGTCCGACCAAAGCATGCGCACTTCCGGTGCTTCCGATAAAAACATTTACATACTCAATTTTTCTTTTTTTCATTATAAGCGTTCCTTCGATATATAGTTGTATACATTTAATTTAACACTATTATATATTGACAAACCGGCTATTACAACAATGAATTTCAACACAAAAAAATATCAAAGGTCATATCCGACAAACATCGTACATGACCTTTGTTAATTTTGCACAATAAATGTGGTTGTTTGAGACTTTCGGGCTCATAGCAGAACACTCAAAGTAGAAAATCAAGACTCATGAGAATAATAAGACTTGTAACAAGTTGAGTAATTGTATAGTATAATGATATATATAATCTAACCCGTTACTAAAATCAACGCCATCAACTATTACGAGACCGCAAAAGAGCTTTTCTGCTGAATTTGCACATCCTCTATCTTGCTAAAACAGATTGAAACAATGAGCCTGAACAGAGGAAATCAACTTGATACGTTCTATTGCGGCACAGCCTGTACCTTTGGCAAAATACCTAGACTGTACTTTGAGTAGTTGCAACAACTCCGGCGTGCACTGCGATGCATGGCAAGCGACCGCTCCGTACTTCAGCTCTTCAAATTCCGAAATATCGACAAAAGTATTGGCTTTGTCGGTATAATATTGGCCCAATACCTTGATGTCATAGGCTTGCTCTTTTGCTTTGAGCTGATCGTCGTAAGGATAAAATTCACAGCCACAGTCGATAAAGCAATATCGCACCGCCAGCCCAACATTCAGATGATCGCTGTGACACTCATTTTCAAGATCAGGATCGACAGAAAAAATCGCATCGGGACGTATTTCTCTGATGACCTTCAAAATTTCATCCGCTATTGCTCTCGGTGAAGCATCGGTCTTGTCTGCAAATCCCAAAAAACCTGCGTTTTTGACACCGAGATACTCCATCGCTTCCATCGCTTCTTTCTGCCTTACGGTAGGAGTAGTTGCACCTTCTATGAATCTATCATCGGTTACGGTCAGACCATAGACCTCGACCCCTATACTCTTTAGATAGGCAATGGTTCCCCCCGCACCGATTTCATTGTCGTCGGCATGAGGTTGAATAAATAGTGCAACCTTTATGCTTTCCAGGCTCGGTATCGCAGAGACTTGCTCCACCAATTTGCCGTAATCGTTTGACATGTGTACCTCCTAAAATAATATTACTCACTAACCGTATTGCTAATTGTTTCGAAGACCAAGTCATCACATATTTCGATGAGCCCTGATCTTGTGATAAGAGTCTATCACAATTTTATTCTTATGTAAATAGCCGCTACTTTGCGGTTTTTGGCACTTGTTCCAATTGTTGGTTTTTAACAGGTCATCATTTGTGCAAAGGTACAAAAAGCCAACAAAAAGTGCCTATATTGATACTCAAACAGGAAAAATGACACCTCAACAATCTGCTTTTAAAAGAGCGGGACAAACCATCAAGAAAGGAATGGACTGTTAAAATGACTGAATTTAAGAATGTTTCTATTGTAATTGATGACAATAAACTCTGCGCAAAGGCTGCCGAGTTATTCTCGGCAGATCTCGCCGACAGGATGTCAACATTGATTAACATTCGTGTTGCAGACTGCGACAACGAACAAACGGAAGAAAACACGCTTGTAGTAGAATTTAAAATTGATAACGCTTTAACCGATTATGACTCCTATTCAATCGCGAAATCTGATGATTGCCGCTTAAGAGTTGGGGCTTGTTCACTCAGAGGTTTTATCTATGGATATGGCAATATTCTAAGAAAATCCGAATTCACCAAAAGTTCAATGTTGCTGATCGAAGACATTAGTGGAGTATATATTCCGGAGAAACAAATTCGTGGGCATCAGCTCGGATATCGTCCACTTACTAATACGTATGACAAATGGTCACCAAAGGATTATCGTCGTTATCTGCTTGATACCATGGCGTACGGGTCTAACTTCTGTGAGTTTATTCCGGGAATTGCCACCGCAAAGCGCAACGATATGATGCTGTATGAGCCGGATGATATGATTGTCATCACATCTCAACTCGCAGACGAGTTGGATCTTGGGGTCAGTGTATGGTATCCAAACGATGAAGACGATACCTCCATCGAAGACGGTACAGACCATCGAGCCGAGCTTGCCGCTCGTATGAAACGCTTTGATGTCTACTTCCCGCCCGGAGGTGACCCCGGAAAGTATCCCGGCGATGAGTACGTTCGCCGCACCCGAGCCTACGGCAAAGCGCTGAAAGACATTCATCCAAACTTGCAAGTTTGGCCATCTGCACAAAAACCAAAAAGAATGCCGAGTTGGGGAGATGATTTTCTAAAGGCACTTACCGACTCTGACGATGGAATTATTGACGGCGTGATACACGGCCCTAATGCTGCGTTTGAACTCGACGATCTGCGTAGAAGACTACCGCAAAAATATCCGATTCGACTCTATCCGGACATATCGCACAATGTCCGATGTGATTATCCCGTCAATCACGACCAAAACGACTGGCATTTTGCCATCGCATCTACTATGGGTCGTGAGACAATAAACCCAAGACCGCACGAATACAGAACCATACATAAGAGAATATCACGATATGCTATAGGAGCAGTAACTTATTCAGAAGGCGTCAGTGACGACATCAATAAATTTCTATACGCTTCCCTCGATTGGAACGGCGAACTCGATGTTATCGAAATACTGAAAGACTACTCGAGACTGTTTTTTGTAGGTTGCGACCCACAACTTGCATCGCAGGCAATAATTAGCATGGAGAGAAACTGGCAAGGTGATCCTGCGGAAAACATACAGATCGATTTCACGCTTATGCTTTGGAAACAGTTGCTGAAAGAAAACAAGGCGCAAAAGAAGAACTGGCGCTTCATGTCGATGATGTTCCGTGCCTATGCCGACAAGTATGTGCGTGACAAGCGTATATTTGAGTTGGATCTGTGCAAAGAGATAAAACAAGCGGCAAAAAACAATGATTTTGCCAAATGCCGAACATTATTGAATTTCGAATATCCCCAAAAGCTTTCGGCTATATATGACAAACTTTGCGAAATAGCCGATTTCCTTTTTTCTACCATCGGTATACAGCTGGATGTCGAAAAGTACGGGGCAATGAATTATGAACGTGGAGCAACACTCACTACTATTAACAACCCTATAACCGATATCGATTACTATAAATATTGCATGGAGAACATCACAAGGAACGATGACCCTATCGAGCTATTCAAGATGATCACACAGCGTGAGCAGATCGACTCGGACGAGCTGTTCTTCTCGGTTACCAAAAGAGATTTCAACCACTTTGGTGTGAAGCCAAAGTTGCATTACAGCAATTACAGCGGTGACAAGCCGTTTGAAAATGACGGAAGCCTCCCCATCAGCCTTTTGACTCCGATCGAGGCAGAAAAATTCGAGTTTCCTCTGTCCGGATTCTTGCCGGACACCGACTATAAACTGCGAATAATAATCAAAAATCGGCAACTTCTTGAGGAAGGCATAACACTGCTGATAAAGGCTGATGGCGCCGAGCTCTACAACGGCGATGCACGTGATGTGGAGGCTCAACCCGACTTCAAGTACGAATGGCCAACCGATAACTATTTTGCCGTCTCAATTCCGATACCGAAAGACCGCTTCGTCAACGGCTGTATCAAACTTTCATTTGAAACGGTTCAGGGTGGTTTCGAATTTGTCGAATACAAGATCACAAAGCAATAGCGGATTTATCCGTCGATAGACACAACATATATCACGGCAGCCCTCCTGTTTTCGGGTGGGCTGTCAAATTCATACCAATCGCTTTACAATTTAAAAATAATATTCTATAATACCCATATCCACTTCTAGTTGGATTCACGTTACATATGACTGAAAGGCATCTTTAATGATCAACAAACCAAACATATTGTTTTTCTTCTCGGATCAGCACAGCCCCAAATTCATTGGAAACAAAAAAGAAAAATTCATCGATACACCGACGCTCGACAAACTTTGTGCCAACGGTGTCAGTATGGACAACGCCTACTGCCAAAACGCACTGTGCGTACCCAGCCGTGCCTCTCTTTTGACCGGCAAATATTCCCGCAATCTCGGAATATATGAAAATCGCCATATCCTTGAATCAAATTCAATCACTATTCCCGAGACACTTGCAAAGCATGGCTACAAGACCTGTCTCATAGGAAAAACCCACCTCAACGGTGAACAATTCCAAGGATATCAACAACGTCCGTATGGTGATTTTTATGGACAAGGACATCAACCGGAATACATAAGAACGGGACAAGATTCTAGCGAGAGCGGCCTTGATGATCTGCTGGACAATTCAGGGCCAACAAAAATCCCGCTTGCAATGACCCAGACGGAAATATGTGTTTCAGAGGCGGTCAAATGGTTGCAAATTCAGGCGGACAGCAGCGAAGAACAACCGTTTTTTCTGAGTGTCAACTTTGACAAACCTCATTTCCCTTACCGTCCACCGGTCGAATATTATGAAAAGTATGCTTCGAAAGTCAAGCTTCCGGAATATCCCAAAAACTATGCTACAGAAGAAGCCGTGCCTTTTGTACGAAAAGCATTCGAGATCAATGGAGGGTTTGAACATTACGGAATCAACAGAGAAATCCACGAACGTGCACTCGCAGCGTATTGCGGATGTGTAGAGTGGGTTGATAATGCAATAGGAAGAATCATTGACGCGCTCGAATTTTTGGGGCTGTCTGATAATACACTAATCGTCTATTCTACCGACCACGGCGAGATGGCGGGAGAAAAAGGAGCATGGCAAAAAACTGTATTTTTTGAAGATTCCTCTAAAGTTCCGTTGATATTCAGTATGCCGTCAAGATTGCCACAAGGAAAGGTATTCAATTCTCCGGTTGGGCTGATCGATCTGTTCCCTACTTTCTGCGATCTGGCAAAAATTGAAACCCCGTCACAATGTGATGGAATTTCACTCCTTGACCTCCTTGAACATTCAAAAGAGCCGACACGAAAAGAAATATTCTCCGAAAGCGTAGTATTGAAAACACCGGAACATGCCGGATGCATGATACGATTTGAAAACTACAAATACAACTACTATCTGCAGGGAAAGCACGAGCTGTATGACATTGAAAAAGATCCAAAAGAGCTAAACAATTTGATCGGCGCTGAGTCGGTACGCGAAATTGAGAAGGAATTGCACGACAAAATCGTGGAATTTTGGGAGCCGGAAAAGCAGCTCGAGCGCTATAAAAATTGTCCCATGATGTCAAAAGAGAAACATTTTTATCTCTACTCAAATCAGTTTGTCATCGATGGTAAAATTGTCAACGCACGACCATAGCCACTAATCAACAGTCCGCATTACTTCCCTTGCACTGCATGGGAAGTAATGCTGTCGAAAAAGTTCGACAGCCCCGAGAGGGGATGAACCCCCTCCCGGCACCCTCCCCCACAAATGGCTTTGTGAAGCCATTTGTTGAATGTCAAATTCGCCGCACATGTCACCGAATTTGACATTATTAGGAGCTTTTAGGCTTTTTTGACACTCTGGCTGCCCTTGCACTGCATGGGCAGTTTCGTTTTCCCCACACATTTCAAATCTGTTTCTCCGATTTATTCTCACTCTTCGCTTTACATTGCATCAATTTTATGCTATAATATATTTGACAGTAATATGTAAGCGAGCTATTTAACTAATTAATTTATTAATAGGGGCACGAAAAGTCGTTTATTGGCTTTAGTGCTCTTTGTTTTGTTTTAATTAAAAAAAGAAAAGGAATTTTATGACCAAAATGAGTTTTGAAGAACTATCTCTCAAACCGGAGATGCTACGAGCTATCAACGAGATGGGAATCACCGACGCCACCGATGTACAGGAAAAAACTATACCCATCGTGCGCACCGGCAGCGACATTTTTGCACGCTCCCAAACCGGCACCGGAAAGACTATCGCCTTCGGTGTTCCATCCATCGAGGCGGTCGACCCGAGCATCAAAGCAGTTCAGGTGTTGATACTTTCTCCTACAAGAGAACTCGCACAGCAGTGTGCCGCAGAGATTCGCAAACTTTCTTTGTATCTGCCATATGTAAATGTAGCAGAAATATACGGTGGTGCAGATTTTCGAGGCCAGTTCCGCGAACTGAAGATCGCCAACATAGTCGTCGGCACTCCCGGCCGCGTAATGGATCACATGCGCCGTCGCACCCTAAAACTTACCGACATCAAAATGGTGGTGTTGGACGAAGCTGACGAAATGTTGAACATGGGATTCAAGGAAGATGTCGAGACGATATTGCAGGACGCTCCGCTACAACGCCAGATCGTAATGTTCTCGGCTACCATCCCGCCCGATATCTTGAAAATCAGCAAAGAATTCCAAAAAGAGCCTGTCAATATTGAAATCAATGCAAAACATGTTGTGCTCAGTAACATACGCCAGTGCTATATAAATTTGCCAAAAAATCGCAAACTGGATGTGCTTAAACTCCTTTTCCATAGGTACACCCCAAAAAGGGTAATTATATTCGCAAACACAAAAACAATGGTCGACGAACTCGCCGAGCAACTAAACGAGCTCGGATTTTCTACCGCAGGATTGCATGGCGACATGCGTCAAGGCCAACGCACCCTGGTAATGAAAAACTTCAAGCAAGGCAAAACAATGATTTTGGTCGCGACCGACGTCGCCGCCCGAGGTATCGACGTCAACGACGTGGATTATGTTATCAACTTTGACATACCCAAAACCTCCGACTACTACGTCCACCGAATCGGTAGGACTGGACGCGCAGGTCGTGCCGGCACCGCCATTACCTTATGTTATGAAGGACGTCAGGTCCATGCGCTGCGTGATCTCGCTAAGGCAACAAAATCTAACGTCGAGGAATTGCCAATTCCGACAACCGAAGACATTTTGCAACACAAACGCTCCAAATGCCTTGAAGACGCAGTGAGACTAATCGAGAAAGGGTACGATGAATCTTTCAAAGAGATTGTTGAGCAGATAGAACTGAACGGGCACAGCATCAAAGAACTTGCCGCAGCCCTTCTTTCAAAGAAATACACCCTAAAGGCATCCGATCTTGTCGATGTGAAAGCCTCTGCCAAGAGCCCAAAATCCCGAGAAGAGAGAAAAGATCATTCCGACCGCAGCGGACGTGCCACCAATAATGACCGCCACTTTGCCGAAATCGCAATAAATATCGGAAAAGCTGATCGTGTAGCCCCGAATCATATTGTCGGTGCGATCACCGAGGCCACAGGAATAAATTCCAAAATAATCGGAAAAATCGATATTACACCCCACCTCACCTTTGTCAACATCCCGTCTGACATAGCTGCTGCCGTTGTGGAAACAATGAATGGTCGCAAAATCGCGCGAAAACCGGTTACTGTTACCTTGGTCGATAGTGGAAAGCGGAGCGGACGTGGGTCTACACCTCACAGAAGACACGGTAAAAAGACAAGAATACCGCATCACGGCTCAAAAAAATAGTGTCGTTGCTGATACAGCGAATTATGCATAAGTGAAACCAACGAGAGGCGAACAGTTTTCATCATGTTTCCCTCTCTTTTTTTGTGCACTTTGACATTTTGGTGTTGACTTGATGTCACAAAGCACTAAAACTTGTTATGTTTTGTGACAATTATACACAGTTTCACAAATTGTGTTTGTGTTTTTTTGTAAATAATGTTATAATACATAAAAAGATGAATTTATAATCATTTATCTTGAAAAACATGTTATTTTTAAGCGTAAACTATTATGTTACATAACCGAAAGGGCAGATCCATGGGACATAGTGTAATCGACTCTAAAAACACAAATCACGAGCCAAAACTTTCAACCGAAACGCTGGAAAGACAATTTATGATGTCTTTCTTCGACTCTATTCCGCTTGCGCTTAACCTTTGGGATTCCGATCTTAACAACATTATGTGCAACAAACAGGTGCTGAATATCTTCGGTGTAGAATCGCAGGAAGAGTATTTAAACAACTTCCATAAATTCTCTCCAGAAGTTCAGCCAAACGGCGTCTCAACCGCCGAGATGTTCCATCGAAATATAGCGATAGTGCGCCGAGATGGGTTTCACCGTTTCAAATGGCTACACCTTGATAATAACGGACAGGAGCTCCCTGCCGAGATCACACTCACCAAACTACCTTCCCAAAATGAAAAAGAATATATTGTCGGTGCTGTGCGAGATTTGCGCCCTGAGTTCAACCAACTCAACGAGACGGATGAAGATGAGTTCTATTTTCTAAATAAAATCCCGGAAAAAACCTTTTTAAGCAAGCTCGCCGTGATGTCTGACGACCTTATTTTCGCAGTTGATAGCAGGACTTCAAGCGTCCGCTTTCTCGGCAACGCCATGCAAGGAACTATCGTAAATGAATCCTCCGAATATGTAATGTCGGAAGCATACAATGAAAATTATGTGCATAAAGACGATATCGAACTCTACAAAGAGCTCATAGACAACATGAGCAAAGGCATCAAAAAGCCTATCGATTTGAGGTTTATACAACCGGACAACACCTATAAGTATTACCGTATCATCTATGAATTCATTTTTAATAAGCAAGACCATCCGATCATAATCATAGGCAAGGGTATCGATATCAGCGAGAACAAAATCTTACAAGAACAAACGAGATTTGACTCTCTTACCGAGTGTTATAACAAAATTAACGTCGAAACACTTATCGAACAGCAGCTAAAAAAAGATCGCTCCCTTACATCTGCCCTTTTATTTGTCGATATCAACGACTTCAAAAGCTTTAATGAAAATTACGGACACTTTTCTGGCGACGAAATACTGAAACAACTCATTTCAAGGGTAAAATCTTGGAGTGATAGCAACGATATCATCGGCAGAATTGGCGGTGATGAATTTGTTGTCTATGTTTATGATGCTTCCAACAAGGTTAATTTCAAGAAGCGCATTGAGTCATTGCTTGCTTCTATCAATGATGAATACAATATACAGGGTGCAAATGTCCGTGTGCGCGTCTGTGTTGGTATTTCATACTGTGACGATGGGTGTAACAGCTATGAAACATGTATCCAACGTGCCGACAGGGCTCTTTTGGTAGCCAAAATCTCAAAGGAAACTGATTGGCTTTTCTACGATGAAACAATTGAAAACTACAGCATTTCCGCAATCGACAAAGTGTCTAAAGCTTCGAAAATTTCCGGCCTCAATGTGGATCATTCACTGACGTCGTCTATATTCAATATTTTGTACGAGCGAAACAGCGACCTTACCTCCATCAACTCCGCACTGCAGTATCTGGCTCAAAGTTACGGCGCAAGCAGGTGCTTTGTGGCAGAATCTTTTGACAATGGCGCGACATATAGTTGTACATACGAATGGTGTAAAGAGGATTTCCCTTCTCATCTGAAGTCCGGAAGACCCATTTCGTCCGATTTGATAGTTGATCTTTTAGGGCATGCATCGGTAACAGGTGTATATGCTTGTGAGGACATTCAAACCAGTGGATTAAACAGTAGTTTGGTCGATGCCCTTAACAAAAGCAAAGCAAAGGCATTGCTGCAAGCACAGGTTAAAAAAGACAATATCGTAACATTTTTTATCTGTGTTGAAGACTGTGTGAAGAGCAGGGCATGGACCGAAGTCCAGATTAACACGTTGATGTATATGACACGAGTCTTTTCTATCGTCTTGCAGGGCAAACATCTACACGAAGAAGTACGCTTGCTGAGTGAGCACAACAAAATTTCCGCTTTTGTTGGAGACAACACCGACAATTTCATCTATATTGTAGATCCCGATAACTATCAATTGCTTTACATGAACAAAAAGGCTCTTGAAATGTATGGCAATCCGAGCGAGAGTGAGTGGAAAACCAAAAAGTGTTATGAACTTCTGCACAACAAGACTGCGCCGTGTGAATTTTGTACTAACCAATATACCACCGAGAATGAATTTTATGAGTGGAATTACTTTAACCCCAGATTCAACAAAACATATCTTTTCAAAGACAAATTGGTTCAGCTGAACGGAAAATTGGTAAAGTTACAGGTTGCGACCGATATCACAAAAATTGTTTCGCTCGAAGAGGAGTTGAAACACAGATTGCAGGAACAAAGTCTGCTTTTAGAATGCATCAAAATGCTCCATACCGGCGATTCTCCCGATGCATCCATTGGAAAAATATTGAGTATAGTCTGCCACTTTTTTTCCGCCTCACGTGGGGTTATCATACAAGTTTCGCAGGATGCGAAAACAATAAGTAATACACATGAATGGACCGATGTAGGCATTCTGCCTCAAATGGACAATCTGCAAAATGTGCCGGCTAAAGTGCTTTTGCCGATTTTCAATATGTTTGTCAACAAAGAAGTATTTTATATGAACGACGTGCTCAAAACTTTTGAAGCCGGTAGTAAATTATATAGTATTTTAAACGACCGTGGAGCCAATGATATTATATGTGCCTCAATACGAGATGCCGGCAACAATTTTCTCGGCATGTTCGCCCTTGACAATCCAAAATGTAATACCGACAAGTATTGGCTACTCGGCTCGCTATCCGGCTTCGTGTCCGACTTCTTGGAAAAAAGCAACCTGATAGCGTCTCTTAACCAACTCAGCTACTACGACACCATGACCATGGTGAAAAATCGTGAAAGTTATCGCAAGGCTCTAAAAGAAATTGACGAAAGCAATGTTACCTCGCTCGGTGTCGCATATGTAGATATATCCGGTCTTTCTAAGATCAACGAAGAGAAAGGCACCCGCTACGGAGATGAGGTAATCAAGCGAATGTCAAGAATCCTCTCCGAGATATTTGACGAAAACATCTATCGTGTAGGCGGTGACGAATTTGTCGTGCTGGAGAAAAACTTGTCTGAGATAGTCTTTGAAGGCAAAATAAACTCGCTGAAAAATGCTATTCTGGAAGATCCGGAGATCAACGCCTCTATCGGATTCACATGGAATACAAACATCGACGAAGAGACAGACGAGAGCACTCAATACAACTCCATAACAAACAACAGCAATTACTCTGCAATTTTGAGCAACAACCTTGAGAACGAGATTAAGAGCGGCAAATACATCGTTTATCTACAACCGCAAATCAATCTTCAGACAAATGAGCTGGACGGCGCAGAGGCTCTCATTAGAAGAATCGACGCCGGTGGAAACCTTCAATCCCCTATATCATTTGTTCCTTTTTATGAAAAGGAAGGTATGATCTCGTTGATTGATCTGCACGTGTTTGAGACAGTTTGCAAACTGTTGAGCGGTTGGAAAGAACAAGGCATTGGCACGAATATTAAGTTCTCGGTAAACTGTTCCCGCTCAACCATTATGGAAAAAGATATTGTCAGCAAACTCTCTGCCATATGTGAAAAATACGATGTGCCAAAATCTATGTTTGTAATCGAGATCACCGAGACCATAACACATTCTGACGACAACGTTTTTTCCTACGTCATATCATCTTTGAAAAATGCCGGTTTCTGCGTCTCGCTTGACGATTTCGGAACGGGATATTCAAACCTGTCTTCTCTTTTAATTTCTGATTTTGACGAAATCAAAATTGATATGGGGTTGACCAAGACTGTGCATATCGACAACAAGTCCCGAGTCCTCACAAAAGTGGCTCTCAATCTTTGCAACGAGTTTGAAGATATGGTTTCGGTCGCCGAGGGTATCGAAACACAAGAACAGTTTGATATACTGAAAGATCTTAACTGCCACAAAGGTCAAGGATACTACCTTAGCAAACCCATCAGTATAAAAGACTTTGAGGAAAAATATTTTAGTGTAATTCGCTAGTCTCCGGTAAAATTTTGTACGAAGTTTCATTGGTTGAGAGGTGTTGTTTTGAGAGACATTGATAGTTCCGCAAATACGTACAGACACAATAATTTCACTGTAGAACAACTGTATGCCATGTTGGATAAAATCCCCGTGTGCATCGGTGTGGTCAACGAGCGTGGTGAAAGTATTTATTGTAACGATTATACTGTACAGCTCTACGGGGTCGCTGACAAGCGTAAGTTCAACGAAGAATTCTATCAACTTACACCTGAAACACAGCCTGATGGCAAAAATTCAAAACTTGCATTCGGCGAACATGTTCTATACGCCCTTGAGGCGGGTGAGCGACATTTCAGCTGGCTCGACATTAAGCGTTCCGGAGAAGAGCTCCCGTTATACATCAGTTTTTACAGTCTGAACCTAGCAAACGATAACGGTGATAATCTGCTGGTATACACTATGCAAGACCTGCGCCCACAGCTCGCCGGCGACGACGAGGAATTCTCATTCGATGAGTACTATTACAGGAGAGTCACCTATAAAGCACTCTTTAACACCGTCGCTGAACTGACCGATGAGTGGTTTTGGATATATGATGTTAACGTATCGACCATCCAATTTTTCGGAAAAGGTCGGGAAATACTGGGACTGAGCGCCACGCCACAGCCATTCCCAGACTATGTGGTGAATAGCGGCATGGTACATCCCGACGACCTTGACGCTTTCTTGAAATTTAACAGCAACCTCAAAACCGGTGTCGTGGACCCTGTCGAAGTTCGCTTTGTTCAACCTAACGGAGTCGCAAGATATTATCGTATTATATACAAAACAATTTATAACAAGAATAATGACCCGGTATTTTCAATTGGAAAAACCTATGACATCGACAAACAGAAAAAGCTAGAGGTTTTATCAAAAACCGATCTTCTCACCAACTGTTTGAATAAGGTCACGACCGAAAACATTGTCGCTGAAACAATAAACAGCCATCCAAACTCAAATCATGCACTGTTTTTGATTGATGTTGATGACTTCAAGTCGGTAAATGATGTGCTGGGACACTACTTTGGCGACATCACACTTAGCGACATTGCAAAAAATCTACACTCCAATTTCCGCGGAGACGATATTATCGGACGAATAGGCGGAGATGAGTTTTTAGTGTTTGTAAAAGATGTTTCAGACGAAAAAATCATCGAGCGTAAAGCCCGCTCCATTGCAGAGGCATTCAAGAATAGCTACTCGGGAGAAAACAAGGATTACAAAGTTTCTGGAAGCATAGGTGTTGCTCTCTATCCAAGTCATGCCGACACATACGAAGGGCTGTATAAATGCGCCGATAAAGCGCTCTACAGTTCCAAAATGGCCGGAAAGGATCGCTACACCATCTATTCAGGCGAAATTGCCGATTCTGAAACAAAAAAGCTTACCGCCGTCGACAATGCAAACAAACCGCTCAATGCCTATTTTGATTCTGACATCACCGCACTTGTGTTCGATTTGATGTACCAATCAGTGGACATCAAAAAATCGATGAACACTGTGATTCGTCTGTTTGGGACACACTTTAACGTCGATAGATGCTATGTCGCCCAAACATTCGATTTGGGACAAAGTTTTAGCATTACGTATGAATGGTATGCAAGCAAACAGCTGGAACTGCGTAACTCTTTTCAAAACATTCCGGCAAATCAGCTCAAATCTTTTTTCAATGGACTTGAAGAAAATAATATAATGTACAGCAACTACCTTGAAAACGACGAAGATACATGCAGCAGTTTGCCTGGTTTCAACTCTTCAAATTCGTATCTTCTTGCACAAACACGCGGTAAGGGTTTTACTCGGCTTGTTTTTGGAATTGAAGACAGCAACAAGTATCGTGTATGGAGTGAAAAGGAGATCAATACCGTTCAGTATGTTTTAAAACTAATTTCAATATTCATCGCTTCAAACAAATCACCGTTAGCATAAACTGCTTTTTGCCTAGCCAATGTCTTTTATTATCCGAGCCGCTTTTGATTCATCAAAAATTCTTGTGACTCAGACTTTGCCTCCCCCATCAAATCAGCTTTTTCTACCTGATTTACATGGGGGATTTTGCTAGTATGTTCACTCTCTCAAGTTTCATCAAACGCATTGTGTTTTGCAATAATTTTGTCGATTGACACAATTCTTTCATAAACTCTCAATTTTTTTGATTATTTCTTGCATTATTTGATTTTTTGGTAAAAGCGTCAATTTACTTTTACATTGTAAATTGATATAGTATAAATAGTAATAAATATCATTTTCTTTTAGGGTGGGGTGATACAGTGAAATATGATTATGATCTCGTAATCTTCGGCGCCGGAAGCGCCGGACTTGTAGCGGCTGCGACCGCCTGTGGCATGGGAGCACGCGTGTTGCTTGTAGAGAATCGCAAAATGGGCGGAGACTGCCTCAACTACGGCTGTGTGCCAAGTAAAACCTTCCTCAAATCATGTCGAACCATGAAAGCTATACGCCATGCAGGTTGCTATGGAATCAAGGTCGATAACGTATCCGTGTCGTTAGAAGATATCATGGATCGGGTGAAAGCGGTGATAGCCGAAATCGCTCCGCATGATTCTGTCGAACGTTTCACGGGTCTCGGAGCCGATGTGATTGTCGGCAGTGGAGAAATACTGACACCGAACAGTGTGCGGGTGGAAGGCACGGTATATAGCACCGGGAAAATAATCATATCGACCGGGTCTACCGCCGCAGTCCCGCCTATCGACGGACTGGACAAAGTCGATTACTATACCAACGAAACAATTTTCGGTCTCAAGACGTTACCAAAGAAAATGGTGGTCCTCGGTTCCGGCCCGATTGGGCTTGAACTTGGGCAAGGGTTTGCCCTGCTTGGAAGCGAGGTGCACATCGTCGATAGGTCGAAAACCCTTTTCTCAAAGGATGAACCGGAAGTCTCCGACATAATGATCGGCTCGCTTAATTCGGACGGCGTAAAACTGCATCTCGACTGCAAGATTGTCTCGGTGAAAAAAGCAGGCGAGCATAAGTCGGTACAGATCGAACAAAACGAAAAACTTCTTGAAATAGACTACGATGTGCTTTTAGTAGCGCTTGGGAGAAAACCGAACACGCAAAACCTCGGAATTGAAAATGTTGGAATCGCAACAAATGAGAGGGGATTTATAACGGTAGATCAAAAGCTGCAGACAAACGTCAAAGGGATATACGCTTGCGGCGATGTGCGGGGCAGGTACATGTTTACCCACATGGCAGGTTACGAGGCTTCTATCGCCGTCAAAAACGCCCTCATAGCACCGATGTTCAAGACCTCCTATCACAATGTCGCATGGACTACCTACACCTCACCCGAAGTCGCACATGTCGGACTACTTGAGGCGGAGGTAAAACAGGGCGAAGCCTACACTCAATATATCGAGATTGCAGACAACGACCGAGCCAAGGCTGAGGACGACAGAAAAGGGTTTGTCAAACTGATACTGGACAAAAAACGTCGCGTCGTCGGCGCCACACTGGTTGGGGCGAAAGCGGGTGAAATGATTGTTCCGCTTTCAATGATGGTCACAAACAAGACGCCTCTGTCGTCGGCACTCGGCATTATATACCAATATCCGATTCAGGGTGAAATCGTCAAATCGCTTGCCATAAAGGACTTTAAAGAGCATGTAAAGCCTTGGCAACAAAAACTGATTAAAAAAATAGTCAACAAGGGGTAGTGTAATGATTGATAGCAATGCACGTAAATATGTTCAGCGGTCGTTCGACAATGTCGCAAAATTTTTGAAAATTATCAACCTTCATCCAAACACAGTCACCGTCTTTGCCTTTTTGCTTGGCGTCGCGGCTTGTGTGCTCTTGAGCCTAGGGTACAACATCCATGCACTTGTGCTTCTTTGGCTGTCCGGAATTTTTGACGTGCTGGACGGCACCGTTGCAAGACTGACAGGCAAAAGTTCCAACCTCGGTGCATATCTTGACCTTGTATTCGACAGGTTGGTGGAAGGGTTGATTATTCTCGGATTCTATTTTTTCATGCCGCAATTTGCACTAAGCTACCTTATATTTTTTGTCGGAATGGTGTTCAACTTCTCCACCTTTATGCTCGCGGGTACCCTGTTCAAAAACTCCGGCAACAAAAGTATGCACTATGATGTCGGAATTGTAGAGCGCACCGAATGTTTCATTTTTTTCAGCGCCATGATGGTGTTTCCGCTATACATACCCTACATACTCAATCTATTTAATGCGCTGATGATTTTGACCGGAATAATCAGAATGGTAAAAATCATCCGCTTTGAGTTAAAACAAAAGCAGGACCGCTAATCCCAAAACTCCATATAACTCATGAAAGGAATGGCTGCAACATGAAAAAGAAAACAATAATCAAGATTACCGTAGTGGCTGCTCTGCTACTTTCAATCTTTTTGTTTCGCGACTACATTGACATCGATAGCATGCTTGAGCTGTTGAACGACCTTCGAAGCCATCCTCTTGCTCCGATTATCTTTGTTTTGATATACGCTGTATCGGTTACACTGGTGGTACCCGCCGGTGCACTCACATTGATTTCCGCTCCTCTCTTTGGATTTTGGTACGGACTGATATTGACCATCATTGGCTCAAACCTTGGATGTCATCTTTCATTTTGGGTCGGCAAATTGTTGGGCGAAGACATTGTCAAAAAGCATATTAAAGCCGGATCTTTCATTGAGAAAGCAACTACGCAGGCACAAAAAAGCGGCTTTGTGTTCATGATGTATGCAAGGCTAATTCCACTTTTTCCGTTTGCCGCCATTAACTATTTGTCTGCCGTCATCGGCATAAAATATCGTGACTATACCATCGCTACTTTCTTCGGAATGTTACCGGGAAGTGCTGTATATGTTTACCTCGGTTACAGTGCGACGAACATCGCCGACAATCCGCTCGGAATTATCGTCTCTATTGTCATACTTGTCCTCTTTACAGTCGCCGTAGCGCTGGCTAAAAAATATGCCGACAAAAAAGAGGCAAGCAAGAATCCACAATAGCTGACTCAGGGACTCCCCATGAAAATCTAATCCACTCTAAGATAAAATATCTAACAGCCGCATGTTCCGTTTGGAATATGCGGCTGTTGGCAATAACATTTCATCAAGACTCTTTTACGAAAGATTTCACGGCACCGCAGACATCACAAATTTCTTTCAGTGAATCTGATGACATGCCGCAAAACAAACAAAAGTAAGAACTGGTTTTGGCGGTGGGTTGCTCCACAGCCTTCTCCCCTTCTGAAATTAGCTGCTCCATAAATCTTCTTTCATGATCGCACTCGATAGAAGCAATCTTTTCAAACATGGCAGCGATATCACTGAGACCCTCTGCCTTAGCAGTCATCGCCGCGTTCGGATAGATGGTCTTCCATTCCGCATTTTCACTGCCGGCCGAGTGGGCAAGATTCGTGAGCGTATCGGTGTCGGTATCATGTATGTATCTGAACCAAGTCTTGGCATGTTCCAACTCGTTCTTCGCCATTCTCTTGAACAGCTCCGCCGCCGCGGTATTCCCTTCTTTTTTGGCCGTGTCGGCATAGATCAAATATCTGATTATCGCCTCTGCCTCGTTCACAAATGACTTTTTAATATTTTCTTCCGATCTTGTGCCTTTGATATCCATTTCATCATCCTTTCTCGGAGGTGCTTTTCCCCCAAATCCAATAAAGTAGTTGTTACTCTATGAATATTTCTCACACAGCTCACGGGCAGAGTTTTGGAACTGCTTATATCGTTTCTCCATATCGACAATCACCTTGCCGGTTATAGCAAACAGCTCATCATATTTTTCAACGGCAGTATCGACAACCACTCGGCAAATTTTCTCTCCATCTGCCATCTCTCTAATGATAGAGACGACCCGTTGCTTCGGAAAAGGATCTTTATAACTGCGCTTGCCCATCAATGCACTCAATATATCTGCAACAGCCACAATCTTTTCCGGCATAGTTAGCTCATCAGCCACAATACCGTTAGGGTATCCGGTTCCGTCCATCTTCTCATGATGTCGTATGGCAATCCGCAACACCTCTTCACTAACGCAGTTTCGTAATATATGCTCCGATAAAAGCACATGATCTTTCATGATCTTAAACTCGGTATTAGTCAATGCTGAATCCTTTTCCAATATCATCGGCGACACCGAAATCTTACCGATATCGTGTAACATAGCGCCCAGCTGCACCGATTCAATTTCGTCGGCGCTAAGATCCATCATTTCAGCAAGTGCAACCGATATTTCCACCGTTGCCGCCGTATGTGTTACGGTGTGTTCGCTACGAAAATCAATCGCCCTCGGCAACATCATCAACAGCGAGCGTAGGTGTTCCTCATGTACGCTATATGAATCTAGAAAACTATGTACCTTTTCAAGATATCGTCCGTTTAGCATCCTACTAATAGTACCATTTTTCTCTTCAAGCTCAACCAATTTTCTGACATCCTCTTGTGAGAACACCGGATTTTCCAACAGTCGTACAACGTCTTGCGGAGTTTTAGCAAAACCTTTTATTAGCATTATATCCAACCGGTCGGCAATAAACATCCTTGCGGCCAGTTCTTTATTGTCGCAATCGGTATCGTTTAGTCGGCTGTATGGGAAATGATGAAAAAGCACAGCATTGACAAACTCATCAAAAAACGTCTGTTTTTTCAGAAACAAATAGCTGTAAATAGAATGTGAAAGCGTGTTGGAAACTTCAAAATTAAAAGCGTTTGAGGTGTTCACCAACGAATCTAACATCTCTGTCTGGTATGCACCAATATCATGAAATATGCCGAGATAACATATCTTCACCAACTGCTCATCGGTATATTTCTCATCTGCCTCATACATGTTCAACAAAATATATGCTACTCGCTCGCCATGATCCATGAGCTGATAGTCAAGCGTATTGAGTGCGCGTCGAAGCATGTTGAATACATCGTGTATCTTCTGTGACAAAAGGTATTTCCTCCTGCTGCGGTTTCATCGATACTCTTATTATAGCACAAATGCTAATAGTTGCAATTACTATTTAACTTTTGTGTTTTTTTTGGAGCAACAAACAAAAGTTATTTAACATTTACTGAAATATAGATATTTTTGACACCGATTTGAGCTTTGTGAAAAATATTTTACCCTTCGACAATATCAGACTATTTTTTCGATATCCGTAATGTAAAATAGTTGCATAACATATTTATCTCAAAACCGACATAAAATATATCATACAACAACATTCAAACGAAAGTGAGTAGTGCTATGAAAAAGTATTTGAAAGAAAACTGGCTAGGATTAATATTAGCGATTGCGTTAGTAGAGATAATTGGAGCAATTGCAGGCATTTTTTCACAAAATGCGGCTATCGACTATCAAAACTATCTGCAACCACCGCTCTCCCCGCCATCTTCGCTATTTGGCATTGCGTGGGTTATCCTCTATGCCCTGATGGGTATTGCGGCATACCGCATCTTCCGGCTACCGACTTCTCAAAACCGTAAAACCGCTCTGACACTTTTTGCGGTTCAGCTTGCCGTCAATGTCTCATGGCCGATAGTGTTCTTCACTTTGGGATTGCTGTTGCCGGCATTCATGGTAATAGTTGTGTTAATCATTCTTGTCGTCATTACAATAAAAACATTTTTCGAACTTGACAAGCTGTCGGCATATCTACTGCTCCCCTACCTCGCTTGGCTGCTGTTCGCTGCTTATCTCAACCTCGGCATCTTCATCCTCAACTGAAACCTGTTGGTTGCCGTCTGAGTTTGGAAGCGCACTATCAAAATATCGAAGTGAATTACAAATATCGGCAAACAATTCACCCATATCTTCACCCATTTTATCGGCACTATCCTGCATGACTGCAATGGTGTATATCGGATCGTCTGCAGGATAGAAACCAACAAACCATGCTACAGTTTCATCTACGGGCTCTTTGTCGACTTCGACCGGGAGTCCGTATTCATCTGTCATATAACGCCCTGTCTGTGCGGTGCCGGATTTCCCTGCCGCCATTCCGAAAAGGGGCGCCGCCTCGTCGGTCGTGCCATGTGTTATCACCTGCTCCAACATATCACCAACCTCCTGCGCAGTGTCAGAGGATATCACACGACGCATTACCGGCGCATAGAAGCTCTCGTCTACCGTATCGGTAAATTGGTTGTATATACCCTCTACCAACGTAGGAGAAATGTAAGTCCCGTCGTTCGCAAAGATATTAAACGCCGCCGCCATCTGTATCGGTGTCGCCATCAGCATTCCCTGTCCGAAACTATAGCTCGCTCTCTCGCCGAGATCGGTCAATTCATCTTCGGTCGGTAGATAACCGTCCTCACTCACAACATACCCCTCGCTTGTCACCCCTAAACCCAGTCCGATGTCGATACCTATCTGTTGCAATGTCTTGGGGCTGAGTTGCAAACCTTGATCGATAAAATATCCATTGCAAGATACTGCAATCGCCTTTGTCATATCTACTTCGCCGTGTCCATAGTCGGTAAAACAACGATAGCTATGATCGCTGACCTGTATACTGCCGTAACACTCATAAACCTCATTTTTGTCCACTCCTTGCTCTAATAGCTCGGCGGCGATAAAGGGCTTTATTACAGAACCGACATTAAAAGCGGTCGACGGGCGATTGATGAAGGCGGTGTCATTGTCCTCGATATTTTTCACTATATTGTTGGGATAAAGTGTCGGCATACTAACCGAAGCTTTAATGCGTCCCGTTTTACTTTCCATAATGACTATTGCACCTTTTTCTATATTTGCCGCCGCTATCCCCTCCGCTATCCGTTGAATGGTAGAGTCGATAGTCAATATTATTCCCTGACCCGTGCCATAGTCTATCATAAGATCCGGTTCACTGTGCATCATCAGCTCACCCAGGGCATCTTTTGAATAGCTTATGTCTCGCTCAACCCCGCCGTTTACCAGAATATCATTAAACGCTTTTTCAATGCCTTGAGCGCCGTTAGCATTGTTGTCAAGGTAGCCAATAGTATTTGAGGCAATCTGCTGATCTATATAACGCGATGTCCCAAAAAATTCAAAGGGGCTGTCCTCTTCAATGGTGTCAAGCTCAATAAGGTAGGGCGTCGTCTGGTCATACAGTTCATAGGCTAGCTTTTGATCTTCACTGTTGAGGCGGCGAAAATACTCGGAATATGCTGCTTCTCCACTTACCGCAAGTGCATAAACATTTGAGGTAGTGGAGGTCAAGGGATACAGATTACAGTCGTATATCTCCCCCCTTCCTTGTGATAGATTTATCACCGCCTCACTTTGCTTCGCCGCCAGTGTTCGCAGTTCCAGATTGGAAGACAATAAAAACAACGGGATCAATATTCCGATAAACATTGTCATTATTGCTATGATATATATCATAAGTCTCTTTTCGCTCATGTTATCTCCTTTTCCTATATCTGAGACTTTATGCTATCGATTACGTTTTTTTCCAATCTACTGACCTGCGCTTGCGATATGCCAATCTCCCTTGATACTTCAATCTGAGTTTTACCGGAAATAAATCTCAACGACATGATTCGTTTCTCCCGTTCACCTAAATTTTTTATCGCATCTTTAAAGGCGATAGAGGATACCCAGCTTTCTTCGTCGCTATTGTCTCGAATCCTGTCCATGACAAGCAAGGAATCGTTGTCGCTTCCTGAAATCGGTTCATATATCGAGACCGGCTCCACCATAGCCTCCAGCGCTTTTTGCACCTGTCGCTCCTCCAGTTCCATCTCTTTTGCAATGTCTGCATTGGTCGGCTCGTGAGAACAATTTTGTTGCAGTCTCTCTTTGGTGATCATAGCCTTATATGCAATATCCTTTATAGAGCGTGATATTCGTATGCTATTGTTGTCGCGTAGATAGCGCTTGATCTCGCCCATAATCATCGGAACTGCATAGGTGGAAAACCTGACATTATGGCTAACATCAAAGTTGTCGATGGCTTTAATCAACCCTATGCAACCGATCTGAAACAGGTCATCCGCCTGTTCTCTGCTGTTTTGAAACCGCTGGATTATGCTGAGAACCAGCTTCAGATTGCCGTTTACCAGCTCGTCACGCGCACCCATATCACCTTGATGATATCGACGCAACAGCTCTATCTTCTCCTTTTCCTTCAACACCTTTAGTTCATTTGTGTTCATTCCGCTGAGTTCAACCCTGTGAAACCTCATATCGCCTCCGCGCCATTACTGTTACAATGATATGAGTATAGCCCACCGAACAAAATGTTATTCGGTGGGCTATATATTATTGCTGAACGGTAGTTATGTGAATTTTATCGAACATCTTGCCGGTTGCTGTTAGTGCCCGTAGGATTCATATTCGGCCCTCGGTCTTTAGCCTTATATGCTGACATAGACCAATACGGCAATGCTAAAAAGCGTCAGTATTCCCACTATCATATAAAAAAGTGTCTTGGCATAGCCCTTTTTTGACAGCTGCCCCAGACCATCCAATTTGGAGATGATTGGATTCAACTTCCAGAAATATGTAGACACCGAAAGAATCATAGCGATGAGCGAATAAAACTTCGTCTGTTCACTCCCGGTAGCAACTATGACCACCAACAAGGCTATAAATATTAACTTACTGCCGGCAACCCAGTTCACTAGGTATTTTATAAAAAGGTGTTGCTCTTCATTCGACTTGGATTTATCCCATGCCGAAAACACCGAAATGCCGTTGCCTTGCTTAAAGTCGGGCGCTACATAGAGTATGATCACATTCATACTCTCCAGCACAATAAAAAGTATAATCGCAATATCTAAAATCATCGTTTCCTTTCAACGAACACTATTTGTCTTCGTATTTCAAATCTTCAAACTTCCTTCTGCACTTTTCTTTATAGACTCGGTTGCTGCTCTCACTCTTGAACGCCTGTGACAAAAGCTGCATCGCCTGAGTTTTTTCGCCGAGACGAAGATTAAGTTCCGCCATTATCATAAATATCTGTTGCTCCGCCTCAGGCGTTTCAAGCTTTCGAGTAAATTGATAGATATGATTGTAATGCTCCAATGCTTTAGTCGAGGCAAACTTCGCCATCTCGGTGTCTTGTACATCTTCGTATAACCATACGATGTTCAACCATAACTTCGCCTTTGTGACCTCGTTGTCGTTGAGCTCTTCAATACAAGAAAGTGCTATATAATAGGCTATGATAACATCATCGACAGTGCGTTTATCGCCGTATATCTTGTCTATGTCGGCAACGCCTCCCTCTTTCAACTTTTGAGAAATTTTCGCGCCTTCGTTTCGCCCTACGTCCATATAGTCTTTTTCCAGATTTGCATACTTGCAGGTCGGACAGACAAGAATGCTATACCACATCGGGTCGAAATCTTTAAACTTTATCCGCAGATCAAATTCTGTGCTAACGGTTCTTAGGAGTGAGTACAATATCGACTTTTCATTGAACTTCGTGCCGCATATAGGGCAGGAATATTCAGTGGCATGAAGATGTTTTGCTACCGAGGGTATGTCGAGCACATCGCCATAAACCTTTTGCTGTGGCGGAATTCCCAGTGCCGATTTTGCAATCTCAAGTTTTCGCTCTGCAGTATAATCCCCCTGCACCGCCTCGACGGCCTGTACCGTCACCCGCTCTTCAACCCCTGCAAGTCGCTTCATTACCGCTATTGCCTGAGTAGGGCAGAGCTTTACAAACTCGCTCAAATCGCCCTTGGAAAGACGAATTATGCTTGAACGCTCCGCTGAAATAGCGGTGTCGGTGAAATTTCTCCCATGCAGAACATCGTCGATGGCAACGGTTGCCGGTGCTGTCACAACTTTGCTGTCTTTTCCAAGCAAAAGTGAGCCTTTAACAAGCGCTATAAAATAATCACCCGGATCTCCTTCTTTGAAAAGAACCTGCTTTTGATCTACCGTCTCCATTCGGAACTTAACCGCAAGCGTGATGAAATCGTTGGTCCCCATTATTATATATTTCCTTTCTGTCAAGATTTGTTGTATTTTATCGGTGTATTTTGGGATTTACTATTGAAATTTGTATTAAAATTTGGTATGCTATAATCATAAAGAAAAATAACGGAGCAAGTAACATGGCTGATAATAACTACCGTCAGGAAATCCTGCTTGAAAGCGGCACCAATGAAATCGAGTTGATGGAATTCAAAATTGGAAAAAATGTGTTTGGTATCAACGTGGCCAAGGTGACTGAAATAATGATGTCTGCACCGGTCAAGGCTATGCCGCATTCTCATCCCGCCATTGAAGGTGTCTATAAACCACGTGAGGTGGTGCTTACCGTTGTAAATCTTCCGGAATACCTCAACCTTTCATGCTCTGACTCGCAAAGTGGACGTGACCTTTTTATCGTAACCAGCTTTAACAAGCTGAATATCGCATTTCGTGTGCATGAAGTGGTCGGTATCGACCGTGTGTCTTGGAGTGCTATCCAAAAACCGGACAAAACCATATATGGTTCACATGACGGTGTAGCCACCGGACTTGTCGAGTTTGACGGACGACTCATTACCATTCTTGACTTTGAAAAAATCGTTGCTGAGATCGCACCTGTTACCTCTATTCAAGTCTCTGACATTGATGCTCTCGGCGAGCGTAATCTTAGCAACATCCCACTTGTTGTTGCGGAAGATTCGATTCTTCTATCAAAACTTATTTCCGATTCACTGGAAAAAGCTGGATTCAACAATATCAAGAAATTTGACAACGGCAAATCTTGTTGGGATTTCCTCGAATCACTCGCAGACAGCGAGGATATTAATAATCAAGTCTCCTGCGTCATCACCGACATTGAAATGCCTGCCATGGATGGTCACCATCTAACCAAAAAGATCAAAGACCATCAGGTACTGAAATCCATTCCGGTCATCATCTTCTCTTCACTCATAACCGATGAAATGTATCGAAAAGGTGTGGAAATCGGTGCCGATGAGCAACTTTCTAAACCGGAAATCGCAGGACTTGTCAATGCAATCGATAAGGTCATCCAAAAAAGCAATGGTTAACAATAGCTAAAGATAGAACACAAAAAACCGAGGCAGACGCGCCAATAGCGCTGTGCCTCGGTTTTTTGATTATGCTATATCCGTTCGAGGCAAGAGTATTACACACAGCCTACTTTTTCCGCCGTGCATTCTGCCTAGCCTTATCTGCACGAAGCTCACGATAATTGATAAAGGTTGGTCGAACAAGCTTTACAGCGCGTTGCGGTGGCGTAATGCTCTGCTCTTCACGTCGATGGTAATAGGGTTGTTGTTTTTGAAGCGCTAGTGGAATCGGGAGTTCACTTGTTCCAAACTCGGGCGGCTGTTGCCAACCAATAGGTGCGTTTGGACGTTCCGCCGGATGCCAATAACTACTTACCGACTTATGATTTTCTTCTTCCGGAGGAGTAGCAGATATCCATCCTGTGCCCATCTTGTGCTCGTCCTTGTTCTTTGACGCTGTACTTGATTCCTCATTCTGCGCATGACCTGTGACTGCAAATTCGACCGTCTCTACTACGCTGTGAAGTTGTTTTTCCAGTTCTTGTATATTATCCCGAAGAAGGGTAAGATCTATTGGCGGTTTTTCCTTTTTCGGAATCTTACGTGCGGCATCGGTCATGATTTTAGAGGCTGCACGCTGCGCTGCAACGATAGTTTCATCGGCATATTTCGAAGTCTCGTTTGCCTTCTCAAGATTCTGCTCCAGCTTTTGTATTCGAGACTTAAGCGTATCGTTTTCTGCAAGGACAATCTTCGATTCTTGCTCCTTCGCATAAACCTGACGCTGCAAATCTTCAATAGTGAACTTTTGCTCATCAATTCTACTTCTGAAATCCTCGTTTTGAACATTTAGTTCGCCAATTATTATGTTGAGCTCGCTAACCTTCTCGTCACGATCCTTTGAACTGCGTGCCTCCGCTAGCTGATCAACAAGCACTTTGGTCTTATCGAGCAGTGCCGTGTTCTCTTCTTGCAACTCGGAAAGGCGCCCTTCCATCTCGACAAGTGAGTTGTTAAGATGTTTATTGCGCCCGGCATTCGTCATCATCATTCGGTCAATATATGCCAAAACTTCAGCACGAGAAAAGCCGAAAAGCGATGTTTTAAATCCCCCTTCGGTTTGTAGCATATCAAGTGAATTATCGGTCTCGGAAAACAAATCCACCCTCGCTCCTTTCATTTCTCCGGTTGTATCCTACTGTCTTATCTTGTATTCATCAACGATTTGATCGCCTCAATTGCAACCTCAATCGCCTTTTCGGTGTTCAATATATCCGGGTCGTCGATCCCTGCATCCCTGCGCTGTTGATTCCAGATACAACACAGCACTGTCGAAGCACGAAGACGGAGTGTCTGTGCAACGGTATACAGCGTTGAAGTCTCCATCTCAGAGGCAAGGGCTCCGCCGGCTATCCATGTATCCCAGCGATTTAACAATTCTGTCGACATCGGCATACGATCAGGTGAATGCTGTCCATAAAAGCTGTCTTTGCAGTGCACTACACCAATATGATATCGATACTCAAGTTCTTTGGCTGCCGACATAAGTGCCGAAGTTAACTCAAAGTTTGACACAGCCGGAAACTCAATGGGCAGATATTCTTTTGAAGTGCCATCCATTCGTATCGATGCATTGGCTATCACAAGATCACCCGGTACAACCGACTGTTGCATACCGCCACAAGTTCCGACCCTGATGAAATTCTCAACACCGAGCATTGCCAGTTCTTCTATTGCAATCGCCGCAGAAGGGCCGCCTATACCGGTCGAGGTAACAAGTATCGTCTGCCCCGAAAGAGTTCCAATATATGAGTTATACTCTCTCTTTTGTCGCAAATGCCGCGGGTTATCAAGATATCGTGCAATCTTTTCTACCCTGTCCGGATCGCCGGGGACTATTGCAAACTTTGCACCTTCAATATCCTGCTTTGTAAGATCGATATGATACATTCTTTCACTATCAAGACCCATGATTTTCCTTCCTATCGAAAACTCACAAATATCTCATATCTAAGCAAGGCGGATATTCATCCGCCCTACAAAACTTGGTGTTCGCCCTATCGATTATTAAGCAATGCTATGATATCTTCGAAATAATCGGTATCTTCCTTTTCCTCTTCCGCTTTTTTGAGTTCGAACTCAACCTGTTTGTCAAGCTCAGGCGTGACCGGCGCTGCCGGTTCTTCAATCGGAGCCGCAGGAGCTGCCTCGACGACGGGTTGTGTCGTGGAGGATGTGTTGGCGAATTCAAGCGGTATATCGATTCGTGAAGCAGCGGTGGATGTGCCGTGCTGCAACTCTGCCGAGCTAGGAAGGCTTTCAAATCCGGTTGCAACAACAGTAATACGCATCTCGTCTGTAATGCTCTCGTCAAACGATGCACCCCAGATGATGTTTGCATCGGGATGGGTCGAATCTGTAATCTGCGATGCAGCGAGTTCAACGTCTTCAAGACCGATATCAGGCGAAGAGGTGATATTGATTATAACACCATGTGCACCGGCAATAGATGTTTCAAGCAACGGACTGGAGATGGCAAGATGTGCCGCCTCTTCTGCCTTGTTCTTACCACTGGAACGACCGACGCCCATGTGAGCAAAGCCGGCATCTTTCATGATGGAACGCACGTCGGCAAAGTCGAGGTTGATGAAGGCTGGGAGATTGATAAGCTCCGCAATACTTTCAACGCCTTGACGCAACACATTGTCTGCCGACTCAAAAGCATTCTGCAATGTAATTTTCTCATTAGAGATAAGCTTAAGTCGCTCATTCGGTATAACGATCAGTGAATCAACACGATCCAAAAGGCCCTGTATACCTTGTTCTGCAATAAGCATCTTTCGCTTGCCTTCAAACGCAAACGGTTTCGTAACGATACCGACTGTCAAAACTCCAAGTTCTTTTGCAACCTCGGCAACTACCGGAGCTGCACCGGTTCCGGTGCCGCCGCCCATGCCGGCAGTAATAAATGCCATTTGGGTGCCTTTAAGTGAAGCCGCAATCTCATCACGACTTTCTTCCGCACTACGTTGTCCGATTTCAGGATCGGCGCCTGCTCCACGACCTTTGGTCAGTTTCGAGCCGATCTGGACTTTATGAGTAGCTCTGGAGTTGTACAGTGCTTGTTGATCCGTATTCATCGCTACGAATTCAACACCGCGAAGTCCGGACAAAATCATTCGATTGACAGCGTTTCCGCCGCCGCCGCCGACACCTATCACCTTAATATTGGTGATATTCATTAACTCTTCATCGAGGTGGAAAGTCACTACAAGTCCTCCTTAGAATTCCTTTTATGGTTATATCTTAATAAATCATAACAGATTTGTTACCCTTTTTCAATACCTTTTTCACTTTTTTTTACACATCTCAATTTTTTACCTTGATAACCTTAATATTTCGTGATATTTCTGTGCTATGTGCTTTTGAAAACTGCCCTTCCCGGAACACTTGCATCGATGCTTCCTGTCTCATTTAGGCTTATGTTTTCGGTGAGCACCTTCGTCACCATCTGGATTTTGTAATCCATAGAAAGATCACTGCCAAGCTGAACATCAATTCTGCCGTCGTATATTATTTCCATGTTGAGCGTATCGGTAAGATTTATTTCCGTTACCTTATCCTCAATCTCTAAACCGGACAGTTCCCCGAGCAGTAGCATTAGCATGTTTTGACTATTTTCATCGTTCGACTCTATCTGCGTGCCGACCGTCGGCATTTTAGGATCAAGACCAACAATTCCGGTATACATCTCGCCATCCTCAGCTAGCCTCAAAACCTTGAGCGTTTCAGAAAGAACATATCGTTCTTTTTCATACTCTACCACATATCGTTCCACTGCAGCTTCTACCTTTATCACCACTGTAGACGGAAGTTTACGACGCACCTCAACATTTTCGATATAGACAAGTTCTTCCAAAATCACACGTTCTGTTTCAGCAACATCAAAAGAAAAAATGTTTTCCTGCTCAAGTATCGGCACCAGCTCGATCAGTTCCTTGTCGGTATATATACTATCACCCTCTACCTCAAAACCGTCAAGACGAAATATTAGAAAAAATGAGGCCACTAAACCGACGAGCACAAACAATGTCAAAAGCACTGTCATTATCGCTTTACGCCTAGCCCTTCGTCTTCGAGATACTTTTCGGGTCAAGCGCCCTCTCTTCGGCCTTGACTCTTGTTTCGACGGGTCGTCTGTGACCAATGAGCCGGATGGTATCTGCGCCGTCTGAGTCTGTCTTTTTTGTAGGTTGCGTATTGCCTCCGACACCTGTTTATCACTGGCAATATTATTCTGCCGCACTTTTTTCATCGGTCACCTCCTTTACTTCTTTATTTTTTGTCAACATCTTTCGATACAATCAGCAATACTTAATGTCCGCCCCAAGGCTGCGATAAGAGCTCACGATATTTTGATATCCTCGACGGATAAAGTCGATTCCATCTACCACACTCTCACCCCGTGCTCCAAGCGCCGCGATGAGCAATGCCGCGCCTCCGCGTAGATCCAACGCCTTGACCGAGGCGGCGTAAAGGTCGGACACTCCCTCGATATAAACACTGCTGTTGCGTCGATTTGTCACCGCACCAAATCTTGAAAACTCATCGGCACACGCAAAACGATTCGTGAAAATTGTATCGTTGATCACCGTTTTACCCTTTGACTTGAGCATTGCAGCCGCTAATAGCGGAGCCGCATCGGTGGCAAAACCGGGAAACACTTGCGTTTCAACATACCCTATTCCGCTCAGGCGATTGTCGCATCTGATTTTGATCGTGTCGGCATCGTATGCAATCTTCGCACCTGCGTCGCCTAGCAGTTCGATAAGTGGCATAACATCGCCTACCCTGGCTCTCGTAATATCGACCTCGCCTCCCGCCACCGCCGTAGCACAAAGATATGTAGCGGTTTCGATTCTATCGGGGATAATCTGATAGTCGGTATCGGTCAATGCCTCGACCCCAGTTATCGTTATGGTGTCGGTGCCGTCTCCCACTATGCCTGCCCCCGCCGAGCGAAGAAACCCTGCAAGATCGCACACCTCAGGCTCTCGTGCGGCATTTCGGATTATGGTAGTACCGCTGGCGGTCGCCGCCGCCATCATCAGGTTTTCGGTTGCGCCGACACTCGGGAAACGCAACAGTATATCGGCACCATATAGACCGTTTTCGGCATAACACAGCAGTTTTTCTCCTACCTGTCGCACCGTAACCCCCATTTTGGACAGTCCGTCAAGGTGCAGATCGATAGGACGGCCGCCGAGATTGCATCCACCCGGATGATATATCGCGGCAATGCCGGTTGTGGCAAGCAGTGGTGCTAAAAAAAACACCGACGATCGCATTGAAGTCATCAACTCTTTACTTATACTGCTCTCCAGTCGCCACAGTTTTTTCACCGTAAGACAATCACCTTCGGCGGTGATGTCTACGTTCAGTCGACGCATGATCCTAGCACAGCTGGAAACATCAAGAAGTTGCGGCGCATTTGTTAGCCTACAGCTTCCGTCGATCATCAACGAGGCGGCAAGTATTGGCAACACGCTGTTTTTTGCCCCTTGCACTGCCACCCTACCGCTGAGCGGCTTTTGTCCAATTACTGCAATTTTTTCCAAAACGACACCTCTTTTTCGCATTTTACTCCATGTTATGCAAAAAAAGGTGTGCTTGTTACTGTATTAGTGCTCGAACAGCTTTTCTATCTGCCTGTATATCTTTGGTAGTGCGTCCTGCACATGACACTGTCTTGCCGCAATCCCCATTTCCTTGAGTTTTTGTGGGTCGGCTAGCAACCTCTGTGCCTCGTCACTCAAGCGCTCGTCGTTCAGTTCCTCTTCTAAAATCAAAACGGCAGCCCCCACCTCTACAAGTGACATTGCATTATGGTACTGATGGTTTTCCGCCACATTGGGAGATGGTATAAGGATAGAAGCCCTACCTGCGGCGGCTATTTCAGACACTGTTATCGCTCCGGATCTAGAAATAACAAGGTCACATACGGCAAGCATAGTCGCCATGTCGTCGATATACTCACTGATGCGCAGTTGTTTGTTTTTTTCTAGGCCATACGCATCAAACAGTCGTGCAAATTCAGTCTTGGAGTACCGACCGGTTGAATGGTAGTGTATATAGTTTAAGCCCTGTTCGGTGTTGCTTTTCATGAAGCCTGCAACCGCACGATTCACTGCAAGCGCTCCGAGCGAGCCACCAAACGATAAAACGACTATGCTGTCGTCTGAAATACCTTTTGCCGCACGGCACGCTTTTCGCTCGGCAAGTATTATCTCCTGTCGTACCGGATTGCCGCTTATAATGGTTTTGTGTGGAACGTGAAGCGCCTCTGTTGCCTTTTCATTTACCGCAAAAACCACATCTGCCTTCTTGGCAAGCAGTTTATTTGTTACACCTGCAAACGAGTTTGATTCATGAATCGCCGTCTTTATCCCCATTCTTTGCGCCATCTTCATGATCGGGCCGCAGATATAACCTCCGGTTCCGATAACTATATCCGGTTCAAACTCTTTTAGCAGTTTCTTTGCCTCCGGCATCGCCTTTACCAATAGATATGACGCGTTCATGTTGCGTTTTATATTTGCAAAAGAAAGTTTTCGTTGAAAGCCGTGTACCTCAATAGAGACAAAGTCAAAACCCGCCTTTGTTACAAGGGAACTCTCCATCCCGTCACTACGACCGACAAAGCGTATAACCGCAGACGGCAAACGCTCTAAAATATGGTTTGCAATGGCGAGTGCCGGGTTAATATGCCCTGCCGTTCCACCTGCCGCCACCATCACCCTTATATTCTCTTTCATGGCGTTCCTCCCTTTAGGAATGCATCTTTATCAATTCTTGGAAAGTCGTGCCTGTCGTGATACCGATAACACAACACCCATCTCAACCAAAAGCATCAACAGCGAAGTACCTCCCGACGAGAAGAATGGCAAGCTGATGCCGGTGTTCGGTATAGTGTTTGTCGCCACCGCAATGTTGAGTAATGCCTGACTGATTACCTGTGTCATGATTCCAATCACAAGAAGAGCGCCAAACTTGTCACGAGCCTTGATTGCAATCATTATACCCCGAACAAAGAGCAAAAGAAACAGAAATATGACGACAGCCGCTCCGACAAAACCAAGTTCTTCGCATATCACAGAAAAAATGAAGTCGTTTTGCGGCTCCGGTAGATAAAGGTGTTTTTGGCGAGAGTTGCCGAGTCCGAGTCCGAAAAGTCCACCCGAGCCGATGGTCAACATACTCTGTACCGTCTGATAGGAGGTGTCGCTGGTATCCATGAACGGGTCACGCCAGATTTCAAATCGTTCAAGGGTATGCGGCGCGTTTTCCAAAAGATACAAATAGACAAGCGGTATCGTAGTACCTGCTGCAACCACTGCAGAAACAAACCATTTGAGCGCCGTGCCGCCAACAAACATCATAACCCCTCCTATCATCAATATGATGATTGTTCCGGAAAGATGGGTCTGTTGAAGCATAAGTGCCGCTATGGCAAGCAGGACAATAGCATACGGGACAACGCCGTATTTAAAGGTCTTGATCCTCGCTTGGTTTTGTGAAATCAAATGAGCAAAAAGCAAAATAACCGCAAACTTTGCTATCTCGCTCGGCTGAAAGGTGACAACATACGGAATCGATATCCATCTTCTTGCGTTGTTGATCGGCGGCATAAAGAGCACGACGACGAGCAGAATTAGCGAAACAATCATGAGCGGCTGTGCGAATCGATGAAGAATCTGGTAGTTAAATCGTGAGACAACCAACATCAGCACAACCCCGACCGCCGCAAAGATCAACTGGTCACGGATGTAATATCCACTATCATCCATTCGATAGTATCCGACCGCATAGCTTGCTGAGTAGAGCATAATCAAACCAAACACAAGCAAGATTAAGACCAACACCAAAAACGGCAGGTCAATTTCACTCAGTTTTACCTTGGGTTTTGCAATTTGTTTGTTGTCGGTGACAAGAGTTGTCGTGTTTTCCAATGTATTCTCCCGTTTAGTAGATGACTATATACAGTATAGCCGCCAAAGTGCCGGTCAATGCCACAAAACAAAAAAGTGCTACAATTTTTATCTCGGACAGCCCCATCATCTCGAAGTGATGGTGGATCGGTGACATTCTGAAAATCCTGCGTCCCTCTCCATATATGCGCTTGGTAATCTTAAAGTAGGTGGTCTGAATTATAACCGATGCCGCCTCAATCATATACAAAAGACCGATTAAAAACAATATTTCGGGTCGACCGATGCAAAAGGCAAGTGTTGCGACAGCTCCGCCCAAAAACATACTGCCGGTATCGCCCATGAAGACCTTCGCCGGATAGAAGTTCCAGAACAAAAACCCAACCATTCCACCTGCGACTGCCGCAGCAAAAATACCTGTCGCAAACTGATAAACAATTATCGCTATCGCGACATATCCCAGCATTACTATAAAGGTAACCGCCGAGGCAAGTCCGTCAACACCGTCGGTAAGATTTACCGCATTGACTATGCCGATGATCAGCAAAAACGCAAAAATATAGAAGAAATAAGACAGGTCTATGACCCCAATATAAGGTATCATCAGTTCGGTATGCAGACTGTTGTTCAGGTGAAGTCCATACATAAAAAGTGCCGCCACAGCAAACTGCATAATTATTTTCAGTCCTGCGACAAGTCCGAGGTTTCTTTTGAGCGCAACCTTAATGTAATCATCGATAAAACCGATCGCCCCAAAACATAGCGTGGCAACGAGTGATATTCCGACATTTATCAAATTTTGTTCGGTGAGTTCCATGAACATACTCTCGGCACCGTAATATACCGTGATATACGCAATCACAAGCGATATCGCAACGCCCAGCACAAACATCATTCCGCCCATAGTGGGAGTGCCTTGCTTGCCACTGTGCCAGGTCGGGCCAACTTCTTTTATGGTCTGACCAAAGTTAATGCGTTTCAAAAAAGGTATGACAAAAAAACCGGACAGCGCCGTAATCGCAAGAGACAGTATGGCTGTTACAACCAAAAGATATCGTATTATCATCTATATAAATTCCTTTCCTATGAGAGGCGCTTGTTTGGTTTATCCTCGGCGTCGGTAAAAAAGCTCCATTATATCTTCTAGTTGCATTCCCCTGCTCGCCTTGAACAGCACCGCACTCCCCTCTTCGAAATATTCCATCAGGCTATCCATCGCCGTCAAATGATCGTCGGTATATGCCGTCTTTTCGATCGTCTTTTCTGCCTCTTCTGCGATGAATCTCGCCTCACTTCCATAGGCAACCACCGCATCTATTCCACACTGTGCAAGCTGTCTTCCCACCTCTCGATGTGCCTCTTCACTCATTTCACCGAGTTCAAGCATGTCTCCAAGCACCGCTATTCTGTTGTTCACTCCCGGTATATCGCAAAGCGTTTCTATTGCCGCACGCATCGAATCAGGATTTGCGTTGTAGCAGTCTTCAATGACAACGACACCGTCCTGTGTAATAATACGTTGTCGCATTCCGCAGCTCTCATATTTTTTCAACGCATTCACCGCAGTTTGTCCGTCAAGACCGAGTCCAACCGCCACGGTATATGCCGCAAGCGCGTTATATATATTATGTTTACCGAGCGCCGGAATCTGCGCCGTAAACTCCTCACTGCTCAGATCGTTGATGATAGTAAAATCGGTATCGAAGTCGCTGCTTACCGAATTTTTCGCTTTTATTGCAGCATGTTCATTGTCAATTCCGAAGGTCAATATCTTCAAATCGGGGCGCCCCTCGATTTCCAGTATGTCACAAAGCATATCATTGTCGATATTTATGGCGAGTATTCCGCCCTCGGCAATTCCTTCAACCACCTCCAGCTTTGCACTCAAAATGTTCTCTCTTGTAGCCAAAGTTTCAATATGAGCAACTCCGATATTGGTTATCACTGCCGCTATCGGTTTTGCCGCCCTTGTCAGCTTGGATATGTCCCCCTTGGCGCTCATACCCATTTCAAGCACACCATAACGATATTCATCATCCAACCTAAAAAGTGTCTGGGGCAGGCCGATTTCATTGTTTTGGTTACCCTCATTTTTCAGTGTTTTATCAAACGACGACATTACACAGTGTAAAAACTCTTTTGTCGTTGTTTTGCCTACACTACCGGTCACTGCAATGATATCGGTATCAAATCTGTCGCGATAGTTAGCGCCCATCGCTATCATTGCATCAAGGCTATTCGGCACCACCAGCTGACGCCCTTTTTCTACCCCTGTGACCTCGTGTTCAACGACGGCAATCACTGCACCTTTTTCGAGACTCGCGGCGACATATTCATGCCCATCGACCCGCTCTCCCTTTATTGCAACGAAAACTTCACCTCCGGTAATATCCCTTGAGTCGGTGCTGACCCGGCATACCGCAGTTTTTGAGAGCTTCGGTGACATTTCACCCAGCCCTGCCATCAAAGCAGATAATTCAATCAACTGCATCTGTATACCTCATCCTTTCTTAACATTTTTTCCTGTCACAAACTCCTCGACTATCCTGTGTTCATCAAGATATAGGGTTACTCCGTCTACTACCTGATAGTCCTCATGTCCCTTTCCGCATAGTGCCAACACATCCCCTTTTTCAAGGAGAGCGAGCGCGCGATTAATCGCATATCTCCTGTCTGTTTCTGTAATATATTCTGTTTTGCATTCATCAAACGTCGGTGTTACATCACCAATAATGCTGTCGGCATCCTCACCTCTCGGATTATCCGACGTCACTACGGCAATGTCGGCATATTTCGCCACCGCCCTTGCCATGCCGGGACGTTTTCTTGCATCTCTTTCACCCGCACATCCAAACAATACAATCAGCCTACCCTCGACAAACGGCCTTATACTACTTAGAAAATTGTCAAGCCCATCTGAGGTGTGCGCATAATCACATATTATACTATATTCTCCGGCAAAAAGCAACTCGCTCCGACCGATGACACCCTTGCTCTGCGACAACGCTTTAAGGGTAATTTCACTGTCAAAACCCAACACCTCGGCAGTAGCAATTACCGCTAGTGCATTGTATATTGAAAATTCACCGAGCATCGGAAGTGAGCACCTTCCTTTTGACCTTTTTGACACTACGTCAAACGACACACCTGATGCCGAAAGATCACAATCAACCGCCCTGCAGTCGGCATCTTGGCTTTTTATGCCAAATCCGGCTATTTCATGTGCAAAGCGTTTGCCGATAATTCTGGCATAATCATCATCAAAATTCAAAATTGCATGTCTCGAATTATTAAACAGTTTAGCCTTCGCCTCGAAATAGTTTTCAAGTGTTTTATGATAATCAAGATGGTCTTGCGTAAGGTTTGTAAACACCGATACCTCAAAGGTAAGCCCGTGTAGCCGAAGTTGGTCCATCGCCTGTGAGCTCGCCTCCATCACAACATATCGACATCCCGCCTTTACCGACCTCGACAAAAGTGCAAAAAGCTCAAACGGATCGGGCGTCGTGTATTTCGATGGTATATGAGTGTCGCCGATTTCGTTTTGCACTGTTCCTATCAATGTGGTGGCATGTCCGTTTGCCTCGCATACCTGTTTCAAAACGCTGGTCACGGTTGTCTTACCGTTCGTTCCTGTCACGGCTACCAGTACCAGCTTCTCGTCCGGTCTCCCCCAAAACGTCTTGCAAAGATCAGAATATGCTTCTCTTGTATTTTTTACCAATACCTCATTTTTTACTCCGATCGAGCGTTGGACAATTACTGCCACCGCACCATTTTCAAGTGCTTTTTCCGCAAAATCGTGTCCATCCGATCTCGTGCCCTCTATACACACAAATACCGAACCGGGTTTTACAACCCGCGTGTCTTGAGTTATAGCGGTTATCTCAACATCACCAGCATCGGTAATGTTCGGCGCGGCAATTCCGGCGCCACTAAGCAGTTCATACAGTTTCATGCTTATGATCATCCCTTTCTTGATGCTTCGATCAATCTCCCCATGCAGTGGTAAATTTCAAATATCTTTGTCTGAAAGATTCAATGCTCAGCGTTCGAAAATTCGCTTTCAAACTTTTCACTAATCCACAACAGAATGATCTTGCAACGTTACGGTAATAGGTGTTCCGAGAGGAACCTTTTCTCCTGCCTCGATACTTTGCTCCGATACTACAACATTGCCGCCGAGTGCCGCACCTGTTCGTTTCATGTTAAGACCTGCCGCCGCAATGGTTCTTCCCGCCTGAGACTCGGAATAGCCTACAACATTCGGCACCGTCACGAGCTGTGGTTCCTCGGTGTCTACGGTATTCAGAATTATGGTCGAGCCCCTTGCAAGTATTGTTCCCGGAACCGGGAACTGGCTGATTACTGTATTCCCGTCTCCTTGCACCTCATAAACAAAACCGTCACTCTGTAACGAAACCTGTGCATCGGTGATTTCCATTCCCTCCACGTTCTGTAGCATCAGCTCGACAATTTCCTGTTCTTCTTCACTGTATGTCGGTTCAATTCCAAGATACGGAAGTGTTTCACCCATGATAAGACCTACAACAGGAGCGGCGAGAATACCGCCATAACCATATATTGATTTTGAACTGTGTGGTTCATCAAGAACTATCAACACCGCAATCTGCGGGTCATCAACCGGTGCGACCGCTCCAAAAGACGCAATTCTTAGGCTTTCGCCTCCATCTACGTCAAGCTTTTGTGAGGTTCCGCTCTTTCCGCCAACTTGATAACCCATGACATAGGCATTTTTACCGGGCGAATTGTATCCTTCGGCGCCGGAAACTGCGATTTCCAGCATTCCGAGAATATCCTGTGATACCTCTTCCGATATGATCTGACGCTTGGTGTCATAGTCAAATGTCTCTACAATATTACCGGCCGGATCGAGTATTTTCTCCACCAAATGCGGCTGTACAAGGTTACCGCCGTTCGCAACAGTGGATATCATCGTTATCATCTGGATCGGAGTGACCTTGACCGACTGACCAAAGCTTGTGCTGGCAAGCTCTGCCTCTCTCATATCCTCATGCTCATGAAAGATGCTGTCCGCCTCACCGGCAACGTCAATTCCGGTCGGCTCGGTCATGCCAAATGCTTCACTGTAATCGTAAAACAGATCTATTCCTAGCTGATATCCCATCTCGATAAACGCAACGTTACAAGAGTTAATCAGTGATTGTGAAAATGTCTGGGTAGTGCCGGAATGTCCACCGGTATCGGCACACCTAATAATGTTAGGGCCAACCTGAATATGCCCCGGGCAATAGTATGTACTTTCAAGACTTGAAGCTCCGGAATCAAGCGCCGCGGCGGCTGTCACTAACTTAAAGACAGAACCCGGCTCATAAAGGTCTGACACCGCCTTGTTTCTCCACTGTTCGTTAAGTGCCGCAGAGACCGCTGCCTCTTGCTCATCAAGCGGCAACGTTTCAATCATCTCAATCGTGTCGGGATCATGTATCACAAACGGTTCATTCGGATCATAGTCGTTTTTGGTTGCCATCGCAAGTACCGCTCCGGTGTTCACGTCCATCACGATGCCGACACCTCTTGCCTCCACGTTGTGCTCTATGACCGCATATTCAAGATTTTTTTCAAGATAGTGTTGTATAGTCTCGTCTATCGTCAAAACCAGGCTGTTACCGTCCTGCGGTTCATGACGAGTTTCATAGTCAAACGGCAGGCTTCCGCCAACCGAGTTCTTTGCCGCAACAACACGTCCGGGTATGCCGGTCAATTCTTCGTCATAGTACGCCTCAATTCCGGCAAGCCCTTGGTTGTCGGTTCCGGTAAATCCGATGACGGTAGACAAAAAGTCCCCGTACGGGTAGTAGCGCTTGCTATCTTCGTGCAAATATATTCCGTAATACTCATTTTCGATCACAAGCTCACGCACCTCGTCTGCAATCGGCTTGTCGATTTTTGATTTCAACAGCTCGTATCCGCTATCTGAATCGCTGAGTTTTTCATACAGCTCATCTTCCGGAAGTTCCAAAACTTCGGCAAGATCTTCCGCAATGTCTTCAACGTGACCTTCCTTGATCACATTGGGTGAGGCACTAACGGTCCACACGGTAGCACTGGTTGCCAGCACCTTCATATTTGTATCGTAAATCGTCCCTCTGTTTGGCGTAATAGTTGTGTCACGGAGTTGCTGTGACTCTGCTTCTTGACGCAATTCCTCGTGCCGAACCACCTGCAAATCTACAAGATTATATAAAATGATTCCGGTTGCAACAAGCACTAAAACGCCCAGCACCAGCAGGCGTTTTGTCAATGTATCATTCGGATTTGGAATTTGCTCGTTTTTATGCGGTTTCATTGAAACGATTTTCCCCTTTTACATGTGCTTTTCATCAGTTCATAATCTGTATAGCAACCTCTCTTACTATTAAAATCTATTACGTTAAGGATTCAAGTATTCCACAATGGAAAGGAAGTTTTGCGTCAACATCTTTTGCCACTCGGTCAACGGTTCATCGTTAACCAACAACTTATTCTCGCTATTTAAGTGTATATACTCGATTTTTGAGTTGTCACCCTTTACAAGTCCGAGCTCCCGTGTTGCAAATTCTTCAACATTCTTAAGTGTAGCCTTGCTCTCAACCTCAAAGCTCAGATAATCATACTCACCGTTCAACTGTACCAATTGATTTTCCAGTTTTTCAAGCTCACCTTGCTGTTCCGTTAATTCTGCATTGCTATAGAGCAATGCCATGATAAGTAGTGCAAAAAACAAAACCAACATTACCGACTTGAATCTTTTCAGTCCTTTGCTCTCACTCTTTGCCCTCGCAACCTTTCTGTACCTAACCGAGGTAGGTGCCGCAGGTTTTGGCTCGACTGCAGGCAAGACCGGACGAGCAACACGTCCAAAGTCCATGTCCACTCCCCTGTTGAAGGCGTTATCTATCGCCACATTACCTGTCAATACCTGTTGCACTTAATTCCATTTCTCCGTTATATCTTTTCCAGCACTCGTAACTTCGCGGGTTTCGCCCTTCGGTTGCTGTCCAGTTCATCTTGTCCCGCCGACAAATATTTTATTGGCAAGAACGCTTTTGGCTGATTGTTACACACACATTTCGGCAACTCTTTCGGGCAGATACAGCCTTCGCACAGTGACCGGAAATAATTTTTCACAATCCTGTCCTCTATTGAATGAAAGGATATTACACAAAACCTACCGCCGCTTTTCAATAGTGAAAATATCTCGGCAAGCCCCTCTTCCAAGGCACCCAGCTCATCGTTTGCGGCGATTCGAAGTGCCTGAAACGATTTTTTTGCAGGGTTTTTATCCTTTCGCCTCACCTTTGGCGGAAGCGCCGATGTCACCACCTCGGCAAGCTGTTTCGTGGTCAGTATCGGTGTTGTTTCCCGCACCTTTACTATCTTTGCGGCTATATATCCCGCATACTTTTCATCTGCGTACCGATAGAATATTCGTGAAAGTTCTTCTTTTGAAAGATTGTTCACAAGTTCTGCGGCCGACGTTGCATCAAGACCCATTCTCATGTCGAGCGGTGCATCCTCACGATACGAAAAACCTCTTTGAGGATTATCAAGTTGGTGAGAAGAAACCCCAAGATCTAACAGTGCACCGTCCAGCGACTCTACCCCACGTCTGCGGAGTTCGGCTGCCGCGTCACGAAAGTTCCGGTTGATCACTATCGCTCTCATGCCAAAAAGACGTTCGCTCGCCGCTTCAACCGCACGCTCGTCTCGATCGAACGAATATAGCATGCCATCCGAAAGACGCTCGGCAATCGCGCGGGAATGCCCACCTCCACCGGCAGTGCCGTCGAGGTAGGTGCCACTCGGTTTCACCTCGAGGTATTGTAATACCTCTTCGAGAAGAACCGGAGTGTGGCTGAATTCCATCCCCTAAAACTCCATGATGTAAAAATCTTCGGCAAAGTTGTCGCTTTTTGCCTCAAACATGGCGGTATCACCTTGTTTTTGCATGTTTGCGATTACGTCTGCAAGCAATGTAGGTTCAAAATGCTGTTCCATGTTGTCTCCTTTTCAAAATGTCCTAAAAATCTAAATTTTCCATGACAGACTCGAGTTTTTCTATGTCGATGTTATCGCTCATAGCCTCGTATGCCTGCTTACTCCAAATTTCAGCATGTGTTCCGACCCCGATGACCACCGTTTCTTTTTCTATTCCGGCATGTTCACGAAGCGCACTCGAAATCAAAATTCTGCCCTGTTTGTCTGTAGTGACCTCTTCCGCTTTGGCGAGCAAAAACCTTCGTACTTCACGAGATTTCACCATCGGCAAATCGGCCAGCATTTCGCTGATTTTTTCCCACTTTTGTGACGGGAAAGCCACTATGCAATTATCAAGCCAGCGAGTGATGATGAAGCTGTCGCCCATCTCAGAGCGCATCTTCGCAGGAAAATTCAGACGACCTTTATCGTCCAGCTGATTATTGTATGTTCCGGTCAGCATATTTTACCCACTTTTACCCACTTTCCACCACTTTCCTCTATTATATAACGAAATCAAAAAAATGTCAAGCGATAAGCACAAATATTTTTAGTGCTTGCAATATTGCAAAAACCGCATTAAAACGCAAAAAAACATCGCAATACCCTACATAGAGTATTGCGATGTTGCTAAAATATTAATCTGTATTATTCTAAAAAGTCTTTGAGTTTTTTACTGCGACTGGGATGACGAAGTTTCCTCAGTGCTTTTGCTTCTATCTGACGAATACGCTCACGGGTTACATTGAATTCTTTACCAACCTCTTCCAGTGTTCTCGGTCGACCATCCTCCAGGCCAAAACGGAGTCGCAACACCTTTTCTTCGCGAATGGTCAGCGACTTAAGCACAGTGGCAAGCTGTTCCTTCAACAGCGTATGAGAGGCCGCATCGGCAGGCACCGGAGCATCTTCGTCCGGAATGAAGTCACCGAGATGACTGTCTTCCTCTTCACCGATAGGCGTTTCAAGCGATACCGGCTCCTGAGCAACACGCATAATTTCACGCACCTTGTCTACCGGCATGTCGAGTTCTTTTGCAATCTCATCGGCGGTCGGTTCGTGGCCGTTTTGATGGAGCAAAAGGCTGCCTGCCTTTTTCACCTTGTTTATTGTCTCCACCATATGCACCGGGATACGGATGGTTCGCGCTTGATCGGCAATCGCCCTTGTTATCGCCTGACGAATCCACCAAGTAGCATAGGTTGAAAACTTGAAGCCTTTTGTATGATCAAACTTTTCTACCGCCTTGATCAGGCCGAGATTACCCTCTTGAATCAGATCAAGGAACTGCATTCCACGTCCGACATACCGCTTTGCAATGCTAACTACCAGGCGCAAATTCGCCTCCGACAACCTCTTTCGCGCGGCGTCATCATTATCCAGAATCCTGATTGCAAGCTGCACCTCTTCTTCGGTAGAAAGAAGCGGAACGCGGCCGATCTCTTTTAAATACACTTTAACCGGATCGTCGATTGCAACACCCTCTGCCGAGAGCATGGTCTCATAAAAATCGAGCGACTCCTCGGTCAATGGCACATCCACTTTCTCATCATTTGACTCGTCGACAATCTCAACCCTGTTAGTTTCCAGCTGTTCGTACAGCTTGTCCACCTGATCGCAATCATAATTGTTATCTTCCAACAATTCATTGATGTCTTTGGTAGACACCTTGCCGGTTCGTTTACCTGCCTCGATCAGATCGTTCAATGTCATCTTCTTTTCAACCGGTGTCATTAACTTCCTCCAATGTATGTATTATTTACGTTTTTCCTTTAACTTTTCAAGATATCCGCTTAAATCGTCTATGCCTATATCGCCGCCCTGCGACTGTGACCCCGAGAGATCGGATATGCTGTCGAGATAGAGCTTCACGTCACGTTCGTTCGGCACAACCTCGCCAAACCGTGCCATGGTCGCCGCCAGAGATCCTGCCGATTCGACAGCCAGTTCACCCGAAATCACCGCGTATTCTGCAGGCGTTCCTGCATCAAAATACCGCTTTGCTATGGCAAACGCCTCGCCGAGTGCCGGCTCACAGAAGGTATAATCGGCAAGGCTGTCACCTATGGCCTCCATCAACTTGGGTGATATCAGTATCGCCGCTACCAGCTGTTGTTCTCTGTTAACAAGTTGTAGCGTATGGGCAGAAACGGAACGGTTCTTCGGATTTATCGTGTACGGATTATGTGTGTCTGCAAACTCTTTTTTCTTCTGTCTGCGTCTTCGTGATGCAAGCACCCCCTCAAGTTGCGCCAGTATTGCCGTCTTGCTAACGCCGGTCTCGCCCTCTATTCGCCCTGCATAGATCTCCCGCTCAGTGATGGTAATCGCAATGTCGGCAAGTATGTCCACCGCCAGCTTAATATACTTTACGCGCCCTTCATCGGTAGCGAGCAAAATCCCTCTCTTGGCTCTTTTCAGTGCATACTCGACGGTGTTATCGCTCTTATCAATCAACGCCGCAAAATGTTCTCTGCCGAATCGCTTAATGTACTCGTCGGGGTCCTTTGCGCCCTCCATCTCAAGCACCGAAATTTCGGTCGGCAAATTCGAAAATATATTTGTCGCTTTGGCAGTCGCACGCTGTCCAGCCTCATCACTGTCATAACAGAGCACAACCTTGTCGGCATAGTTAGAAATAAGCTTTGCCTGTTCGGCGGTCAACGCAGTTCCGAGCGTTGCTACAGCAGTCTTAAATCCGGCACTGTGGAGTGCCACAACATCCATATACCCCTCACAGAGCAGATATTGTCGCTCCTGTTCTTTTTTGGACAGATTGAGTGCAAAAAGGTGATTACCTTTGTTGAAAACCGGTGTGTCGGATGTATTGAGATACTTTGGTCCATCACCCTCGATCAATCTGCCGCCAAACGCAATCACATTACCCTGAAGATCAATAATAGGGAACATTATTCGCTTTCGAAAGAAATCATAATAACCATGATTGCCCTTTCGCGCAAGTCCTGCCGTCTCCAGCTCCGCTTCACTCACCTGCTCCGAGCGCATGAAAGAGCAAAGATTATGAAACCCATCCTGCGCATAACCGATGCCGAATCTCGTCACCATCGCCGAGGACAATCCTCGCATGTGGAGATACTCTCTCGCAAGTTCTCCGCTCTCACCATGGAGATTGTCATAAAAGTATCGTGCCGCTATCTTATTTATTTTCAGCAGACGACTGCGACGTTTTGCATACTCGTCGTCTTCATCCGGGAGTTTCATGCCGACTCGCTGCGCTAAAAACTTCACCGCCTCAACATAACCGAGATTGTTATGAACCATGACAAAGTTGATAACATTACCGCCCGCACCACAACCAAAACAATGATAGTATTGATGTTGTCCATTGACCGAAAAGGATGGCGTTTTTTCGTTATGAAAAGGACAAAGCCCCACATGGCCTCGACCCGACCGCTTGAGAGTAACATAACTCCCGATCAGATCGACAATGTCATTTCTGTCGAGCAATTGCTCAATATAACTTCTGTCAATCACGTTTATTTTTCCCTGTTTTTCACCGTCTCCCAACTCCTCGGGACATAGATGCGTTCAAATTCACTGACTGCAAAACTGTCACTCATTCCGGAAATATAGTCGGTTACCGCTGTGTCTACCCCTTCTTGTTCGCATATAACTTGATACATCTTCGGCATCGCCTCCGGTTTTTCATGATAATACCGATATAGCTGTGCCATGAACCCAAAAACCTTTTTTTCTTCCTCCTTCGCCGAGCTGCCGATATACACAGCATCAAACATATAGGAATGCAGTTCCGAAAACGCCGCTCCAACTCTATCGCTGAAGCACGGTGAGTCTTCACTATTCGCGATCAAATCATTCAACAGAGTGGTTATCCTCTCCGACTTGCTGTTGCCAAGAACAGTGGTGACCGTTTGTGGCAACATCTCTTCCGACAACAAATTGGCATCAATGCAATCCTCTATATCGTGATTGAGATAGGCTACCCTGTCACAAATTCTCACCAATTGCCCTTCAAAGGTGGCGGGTTGATTTTTGGTGGTGTGGTTCAATATCCCATCCAACACTTCCGCCGTCAAGTTCAGTCCACCCGGATACTTTTCTAACAGCGAGACCACGCGTACACTCTGGCGGTAGTGTGCAAAACCGTTCGGATTAAGCTCATCGAGCGCCCTCTCACCTGCGTGACCAAAAGGAGTGTGCCCCAGGTCGTGACCCATCGCAATAGCCTCGGTCAAATCTTCATTGAGTCGAAGCGCACGGGCAAGCGTCCTTGCAATCTGAGAGACTTCCAAAGTATGAGTCAGCCGTGTCCTGATATGATCGCCCTTTGGGGCTAAAAAAACCTGTGTCTTGGTCTTGAGCCGCCTGAACGCCTTGGAATGAATAATCCTGTCACGGTCACGACAAAAATCGGTGCGTAAATCGCACGGAGACTCCCATACGGTTCTTCCGGCGCTTTTTGCCGAAAGCATGGCATGAGGTGAGAGCATTTGTTTTTCTCTCTCTTCGGTGAACTCACGAACACTCGCAGTATTCGCATCATTGTAGGTAGTCATTAAAACCCCCGACATTTATATCCATTCATAATAGTTATACGGCATAAAATTTGAAATTCCTCTTTTTATGGCAAATTTTTTTATCGCGAAAAAAGCTACACCCGATTTCACAGGTGTAGCTTTCTACAATACGTATTTTACAGACCGAAACGCTTTTTGAAACGATCGACACGTCCGCCGGTATCAACGAGTTTTTGCTTACCGGTATAGAAGGGATGACACTTGGAACAGATTTCAACGTGTATCTCTTTCTTGGTAGAACGGGTTGTGAACTTTTCGCCGCATGCGCAGACTACGTTCGACTCCTCGTATTTCGGGTGAATTCCCTCTCTCATCTATTTTCCAGTCCTTTCTTTAGTGTCTTTCGCCGACAGTTTAGTAGTAACATCATGTCTAGTCGCTAAAATATTATAGCATAACATAAGTCGCATTGCAAGGTTTTTTTGTAATTTTTTTCTTACTTCAGCATTTTTTTCATTGATTTCTTAAGTTCATCAATGATTTCGTGTGCTTCACCCTCGCTTTTGCCCGTTGCGCTGTAATAAATTTTTATCTTGGGCTCTGTGCCGGAAGGGCGAACAATCACACAGCAATCCCCCATCTTGAATTCAACTATATTTGAAAGCGGCAGGCCGATATCGCTGCTGTCATCACCTTCATACCGTTTACCGGACAGATAATCGCTGAAAATCAAGACCTTGCGACCGGCAATTTCGCTCGGTTTATTGGCTCGCATGCTTTTCATTATCTCTGCCATTGTCTCAAGCCCGGAAAGACCTTCAAACTCAAAGCTTTCAACCGTGTTGATTTCGTAACCATACTGCTCATATATATCGCTGAGCGCTTGTTTAATCGAGCTATTGTTGTCTGCATAATAGGCCGCCATCTCCGCTAAAAGCATGGAGGCAACCACCGCATCCTTGTCTCGAACCGAAGTCCCGACAAGATATCCGTAACTCTCTTCGCAACCGAAGATGAAACGTTCCTCCTCACCTTTTTGCTCTAAAAACAGTATCTGTTCGCCAATATATTTAAAACCGGTCAAAACGTCAATCGTCGTGACCCCTGCTTTTTTCGCAAGATCGGCGGCAAGGCCTGTCGTGACGACCGACTTTACAAAAATCGGATTTTTCGGCATAGTACCTTTTTCGTTACGAGCCTTAATAATATAGTCGAGAAGAAGCAGGGCGATTTCATTCCCGCTCGGCAGAAAATAATCGTCGGCATCCTTCACCGCAATTCCGACACGGTCGCAATCGGGATCGGTCGCAAGCAACAGATCGGCATCGACAGTTTTGCAACGTTCAATTCCAAGCATAAGCGCATCGCGCGACTCCGGATTCGGATAAGGACAGGTTGGAAAGTGTCCGTCCGGTTGTTCTTGTTGCTCCACTATTTCAAGATGCTTTGCACCCATCATTCCCAAAACGTGGCGAACCGGTTTGTTTCCGGCACCGTTTAGCGGCGTATAGACTATCTTCAAATCAGATTTTGCAAGATTATCTCGCAGACTGCGAGAAACTACCTGAGCATAATAACGGTCGCAGAGTTCATTTGTGATGTATTCGACATCACCGTTCGATAACGCAGTTTCAAAGTCAACCAACTTGACATCGTCAAAAATATCGACATTTTCAATTTCAGCAAGCACTTCATTGGCATTTTTATCGGTCATCTGACAACCGTCACTACCGTATGCCTTGTAGCCATTATATTTTGCAGGATTGTGACTAGCTGTCACCATAATCCCTGCTCCACATCCGAGTTCACGTACGGCATAAGACACCATCGGCGTCGGACAAAGTTCGGGATATAAATACGCCTTAATTCCGTTTGCCGCAAGAACCGCCGCCGCTGTCTGTGCAAATTTTTGGCTTTTAATGCGACTATCAAACCCTATCGCAACGGCTCTGGATTCGCCGTTCTTAATGATATATAGCGCAAGACCCTGTGTAGCCCTAGCCACGGTATAGACGTTCATTCGGTTTGTTCCGGCGCCGATTATTCCACGCAAGCCACCTGTTCCAAATTCAAGATTTTTTGCAAAACGCTCCGATATCTCACTCTCATCGCCCTGTATGGATAACAGTTCCGGCATGAGGTCGTCGTCTGTCAGCTCACGACCTATCCACTGCTCATACTGCATCATGATGTCATTTGATAAATTCATGTTGTATTGTCCATTTCTCATATTGTTATTTCTGTAACATTTTTACAGACAGTACAATTATAATATAACAAAACATCGAATATGTCAAGGCGATGAAACAATCTGTTGCTTGACACAAATTTATGTTTCTCTATTGTATCTTACTAATATTTGCTGTATTATAAAAGAAAAAGGAGAATCGCCATGTTTTCCTGTATAAACAGTTTTGGTGTAAACACGCTGGACGGCTATCTCGTAACGGTCGAGACCGACATTTCGGGAGGTCTGCCACAATTTGATATTGTAGGGCTTCCGGACAATGCAGTCAAGGAGTCAAAAGACCGTGTGCGTTCCGCCCTCAAAAACATGGGGTTTGTCTATCCTGTAAGTCGTATCACCGTCAATCTTGCGCCGGGCGATGTCAAAAAGATAGGTCCGCTCTATGACCTCCCCATCCTTATTTCGCTACTCTTCGCTTCAAAACAACTCTCAGGTAATATGAAAGACTGCGCCTTCCTCGGAGAGCTCAGCCTCGATGGTGAACTCAGGCCGGTCAAAGGGGTAATTTCAATGGCAATAGCCGCCGCTGAAAGCGGAATCAAGCATTTGTTTTTACCGGTTGCAAATGTAGGCGAAGCCTCGGTTATCAACGGTGTTAACGTCTATGGTGCCGAACATGCACGACAGATCATCAATCATTTTTCAGGTGAACCGATAACCGCACACAGAGAGAAAGACTATAATGTCGAGGAGAACTGCTATCTGCCTGACTTTTCCGACGTCAAGGGACAGCTCGATGCACGCCACGCTCTTGAGATTGCCGCCGCAGGTGGACACAACATTTTGATGTGCGGACCGCCCGGTACCGGAAAGAGTATGCTGGCAAAACGTCTCCCATCAATACTCCCGCCTCTAACCTTCAAGCAATCTATCGAAGTCACAAAAATATACTCAGTAGCCGGAATGTTGTCCGGTGGCAGTGATCTCATCACACGGCCACCTTTTCGATCTCCACACCACTCGGTGTCTCCTGCCGGACTTTCGGGCGGCGGAAGTTCACCCCGGCCGGGCGAAGTGTCACTCGCACATAACGGCGTGCTATTTTTAGACGAACTACCTGAATTCAAGCGTGCCGCAATCGAAATCCTTCGCCAACCAATTGAAGACGGACAGGTTACCGTTTCTCGTGCAAGCGGTAGCGTTACATACCCATGCAACACACTTGTAGTAGCCGCCATGAACCCTTGCCCCTGCGGATACAGTGGCCACCCAAAACAGCCCTGCACCTGTTCTGTCGGCACAATCGACCGTTATCTCGGACGAATTTCCGGCCCACTGCTCGACAGGATTGATATGCACATCGATGTGCCAAGTGTCGACTATGAATCTCTTGCTTCAAAAGAGCGCACCGAGTGTTCCGCCGACATACTGGAACGTGTCTTGCTCGCTCGGGAAAGACAAGCAAAGAGGGGTATTGTATGCAATTCACAGATGACCTCTAAAATGCTCGTCGAAATGTGCGAACTTTCACAACGAGCTAACGACATGCTAAAAAAAGCATTTGAACGCATGGCACTTTCCGCTCGGGCTCACGACAGGATATTGAAAGTGTCACGGACAATAGCCGATCTTGCAAAAAGTGATGTTATCGAAGCGGAGCATCTTGCGCAAGCACTGCAATATCGCAAGATATCTCACACCCATTTGTTTAATGGATGATTTTACGTCCCGCTATTCTGTTTCACACCTTCCAAACAGCTCTTTTTTTGAGCAACATGGGCACAGGGCGTCTTATCCAAACATTGAGAAAACTCATGCCCTTCCGGTTTTGCTCGGCGCAAAATTTGACAGACAAGATTAAAATAAGACGCTATTTATGATATTTGCCGCCCGATATTATTGTAAACGCTCGATACAGTTGTTCGGTCAACACAACCCGAGCAAGCTGATGCGGAAGCGTCAAGGCGGAAAGTGAAATCCTTTTCTCGCACCATGTCTTTAGTTGCGGGTCAAGCCCTTGAGAAGAACCGATTAGGAAGCACAACTCTTTCCCCTGCATTGCCGCGTCCGACACAATGTCTGCAAGAGATTGAGAGTCGATCGCTTTGCCCTCTACGCAGAGCGCTACTGCTATCGCTTTTTTCGGCACCGCCGCTTTGAAGTCTTCTGCCTCACGTTTCAATGCCTTTTCATCTTCACCGCGCTCTTTTATCTCTATTGTCTTGAATCGACAATATCCTGCCATTCTCTTTGTATACTCTGCGGCGGCGGATTGCCAGTACGACTTCGACAATTTACCTGCCGATATGATGACAACACTCTGCATACACTCCCCCTTTATTTAGAACTCTATCGGCAACATCGGAGTATCACTCGGCGCAACGCAAATCACGCACCGTTCACCATCATTCGGGATGATACCATGCCCTGCAAATGTCGTAGATATCGTCTCCAGCACCTTTTCGGGACGATTATTCTCTTTGCTAAGGTGACAAAACACAAATCGTTTTACCCCCTCCTTGGCAAGACGCGCCGACATCTCGGCGCAGTCATCGTTGGAAAGATGTCCACGGTCACTGTCAATCCTAAACTTCAAAAACTGCGGATAACGTCCGGTTTTCAACATGTGACGATCATAGTTCGATTCTATCGCAAGCAGGTCGCAACCGCAAAGATTTCCGAAAAGTTTCTCAGATACCATCCCGGTGTCAGTTGCATAGCACAATTTTTTGCCGTCCTTTGTCTCGACACGATAGCCGTGCGCACCGAGGCTATCATGACTGGTTTCAAACGGAGTCACTAAAAAACCCCCTACCGTAAAAGGTCGATCCTCAAAAACCGGAGTCAGAACTGTTCCGCTTGGCACCAACTTTTCCCGAACCAGATGGTCAAGCGTTGCTCGATGCCCGAAGATCGGAAGTTTATAATGTTTGAGCAACACCGAAAGTCCAAAGATATGGTCGGTATGCTCGTGGGTTATCAATATCCCTTTGATATTCTTTACCGCAACGCCCTGTGAGTACAGTGCATTTATCGTCGTCTTGCAGTTCTTACCGCAATCAATCATCAGCACCTCTCCCCCCTCTTCTATGTAAGCACTGTTGCCGGAAGAACTGCTGTACAGCGTCGCAAACTTCGCCATCTCTTTTTCCTTTCTGTGAGTCTTGCAAAAACAGCCGCCCATAAAAACGGGCGACTGCATAATTATCATAAATACCAGACGTTACAGCGCCTGAGCTAGTGTCTTCGGCTCTGTTTCTTTGCGATAAATATCGGCTCCAAGTTGCTGAAGTTTTTCCACAAAGTTTTCATATCCGCGCTCGATGTGCTCAATATCATCTATTTCACTGGATCCTTCGGCACAAAGTGCTGCAATGACAAGAGCTGCTCCGGCTCTCAAATCGGTGGCTCTGACCGGTGCGCAGCTGAGCTCCGGAACCCCTTCCACGACGGCAACTCTGCCGTCTACCTGAGCGTTGGCGCCCATTCTGAGCAATTCATCAATATACCTGAAACGGTTATCCCAGATCGCTTCGGTAATTATAGAAATACCCTTTGCCCTCGCAACAAGTACCGCCATAAGCGGTTGCATATCGGTCGGAAAACCGGGGTGCGGCTGTGTCTTGATATTGACCGGCAAAATATCACCACTTCTAGTCACTCGAACCGATTCATCATACTGTTCGACCTCGACACCGGCCATTTCAAGTTTTGAAATTATCGGCTCGAGATGTTTCGGAATCACATCCTTCACCAATACATTTCCGCCCGTGACCGCAGCGGCAACCATGAACGTGCCTGCCTCGATTTGATCGGGAATCAGTGAATAGTTACATCCGTGCAATTGTTTTA
>CAYJJX010000015.1:59074-60165 GCA_964370605.1 uncultured Oscillospiraceae bacterium
TGATGACATCGGTGCCTGCTCCTCGCACATCAGCACCCATCATGTTCAAAAAGTTTGCCACATCGACAATATGTGGTTCTTTTGCAACATTTTCCAATACCGTGGTGCCTTCCGAGAGCACCGAAACCAACATAGAATTGATCGTAGCACCAACCGAAACGGTATCAAAAAACACCTGCTGACCAACCAATCGTTCAGAACCGACATTGATCATACCATGCTCTACCGAAATATCCGCACCAAATGTTTGAAACGCTTTAAGGTGCTGATCGATAGGACGAGCACCGAGGTCACATCCGCCCGGCATCGAGACACTCGCCTCACCAAAACGTCCAAGCAACGCGCCAAGAAAATAGTAGGATGCCCGCATTTGACGACCCATCTCATCGTCGACCAAATATTTGTATATTGAGGATGTGTCGATTTCAAGTGTAGATTCGTCGAGCGGTCTGACCTTTGCACCGAGATCGTGTAGAATATGCACCGCTATCGCGACATCGCTGATGTTCGGAAGATTTTCGATGATACACACACCGTTACAAAGTATCGTCGCCGGTAGTATCGCTACGGCCGCATTCTTAGCACCGCTGATGCGAACCTCACCGAAAAGTGGCTTGCCACCATTTACAACATATTTTTCCAATATTTATTATACCTCTTTGAAGCTTGTTATTAATAGAAAATTCGTGACCCACACACAATGAGACACTTTATTTCACTATTATATCACATTTTCGAAAAAATAAAAGTAGTTATTCGAAAGATTTTTGAAAAATTCCAAAACGATTTTTTGTTTAATGTTACAAGAATGGTTACAACATTATGTCAAAGTGTCAAAAACACTACAAAAATTCATCGAATTCGCCCTCAATTCAACTTGAACAATGCCAATAAAATATTGTGAAGCAATTCAAAAATATTAATACAATGAAAAACGTCGCAAACTAAGCGTAGTTTGCGAATAAATGTAAGCTGCCGGTGCGAAGCACCGCCCCCCGCACAAAGTTGTTAGCGACAGGTTTGTGTCGTGAGGGATAGCGCGCCCGCAGGCGCGACCCTCGACACCGCAGTGTCGAAACCTTTCCCCACCG
>CAYJJX010000016.1:0-59355 GCA_964370605.1 uncultured Oscillospiraceae bacterium
ACCGTTTGCCGCATCTCTTCCAGCTTTTTTTCATTATCTTCGGTCAAGGTGCGAAGCCGTGTTTCCATTGTGTTGCGGACATGCTCCAACATCTGGTTGCTTTGCAGGGTGTGTGCGTTGAAAGCTTCGGCAAGCCGTTTTTGCTGTCCCTCCACCGTCGATTGCAACGTTTCTTGCCTTGTCGAAAGATTGTTTGAGAGTTCACGAAGCACCGCACTTTGACGTGCCGAGAGCTGCTCCGACATCACATTTTGCACCTCGCCATGTGAGCGAAGTGATTGGGACAGCGTTTCCCCCTGTTCCAACCTTGATTTGCGAAACTGCTCCTCTAATACCGCTATCAGCGTGTCACGCTCCGATTTCATCGTGCGTAACATGGCAACAAGTATTATTATGACCACAATTGCAAGCACCGCAGTGATTATTATCGGTATATAACTCATAGGCTTCCTTTCTGTTAGTTAGATTGTGCGGATTTTACAGCCGCTTGATAATAAATGTCTAAAACCGCAATTTTTTACTCTCCTGTACACGTTCCACCAGACTCGGCAACAACAAGATAGAAAGCACCGTAAGAGTGTATGGAAACCAGTAGAGAAAGTCGTCGAGTGCGTCCAAAACTGAGGATACAGCCGACTCGGGACTGGTACTGTCGGATAAAAATAGCAGCAGCACGAATGAGAAAGAAGTGGCGGTCAATACGATTGTAGCCATAAAATGTTCTTTTGCAGCAGAGAAAATTCGTTTTATCAGTCCGCCTTTAGTATTGAAAAACGCCATAACTCTCGCCACCAACAATATTACAAAAGCAAAGGCAAAACCTGTAGAGTTCAGAAGCATGACACCGCTCAATATACAGGAAATCTCGGTCAGCTCGAAACGTTCATGGCAAGGGTGTGTCAAGGCGACATAGATGCCGTAGCCAAATAATAATGCGAAAAGTCGCCCCGGCTCTAAAGTTGTCAGGCCACTGCCGGTGCCGAGTAGACCATAGATAAGCACAAACTTCACTGCAATCAGCACATAATCGTATCGGTCACGTGGTTGTTCATCACCAAAGAGTGGCAACATACAAGCAAATGCAAGAAGGTTGTTGCAGGCATAAACGACACTCAGGCTGATAGACTCTGAGCTGAAAAGCATGAGATATTGTAGCAACCATAGTAGCGGCGGGTGCAGTATGTCGGGCGGCAAAACAGCGTCAGCGGAATAAGGCAATTTTCCGGTTGATATGATATATTGAAGTCCCGGCAACCAGTAGCTTGTCACCTGTGGATCGGAAGTTGCAAATTCGGTGTTCAAAAGCAGTGAACCGGCGAGCATGATATACAGGATAATCATCGGCACAGAAAAGATCACCTTGAGTGATTCACGCAGATTTATGAGACAATAGATAAGACAGACGGCACAGGCTAAAGCGATGAGGATATAGCCAAACTGCATAAAGCCAAAGATGCCGAAAATATAGAGCACAAGTGCACAGCCGAGCAGTACTACCATGAAAATTGCGGTGGGCAAAAGCCGAAATCGAATCGACACCGTGACGGTCAGAATGAGCAAAAAAGCAAATCCCAAAGCAAAAGATAACAAAACTTGTTCTCCAAAAGTGGATCGGATAGTAGTATTATTTACAAACAAATCCCGATCATTCAGCAAAACACCACCAAAGCCTATTGCCGTGAATGTAGGCTTTGGTGGCAGTTAATGTGCCTGTTATCTTTTGAGTTTAGTCTTATCTTAGCAGGTTTAGCATCAGGCTTGCATTTTGGTTTGCCTGTGCCATCATTGCAATAGAACTGTTTTGTAGCAAGTTGTTGCGGGTCAAATTCATCATTTCGAGAGCCATGTCGGTGCTTCCGATTCTGCTACCGGCGGCGATGAGGTTTTCGTTGGTGACGTTGATGTTATTGTATGTATGCTCCAGTTGGTTTTGAACGGCACCCATTTCACCTCTGATATCACCGAGTGATTCCGATGCGGCACGGATATTTTCCGAGCTTGCCATTGCGGCATCGACCGACGATAGATCAATTTCCGGAATCGGTATTTCCGAGAGGGTCATACTTGTCGATTGACCGGCAGTGTTGCCAACCTGGAAACTGACATCTTCGCCGGAAAAAAGCTCGATTCCATTGAAGTTAGTCTGCTCGGCAACTCTATTAATCTCTTCGAGTATTGCGTCCGCTTCTGCTTGCATGGCGGAGCGTTCGCTTTCACCATAGATGCTGTTTGATGCTCGAAGTGAGAGCTCGTTGAGTCTTGAATACATGTCCGACACCGAGCCAAGTGCACCATCGGCAGTCTGAACAAACGAGGTTGCATCCTGCGTGTTAACAGCTGAGGTGGAAAGACCTGTCTGCTGGGAATAAATTTTTTGCAGGATTGCAAGGCCCGCGGCGTTATCGGCAGAACGATTGATTTTGTTGCCGGATGACAACTTCTCAATATTGCCGGCGATGCCGAGTCGCCCTTGCTGGTTGCGGTTGAGGTTGCTCAACCAAAGCTCGTTACTCTTGATAACCATAGTGTGATCCTTTCCTTAGTATCGCCGAAATCGCGATTTAAACATGCTGTTTTGGGATTTTCATCGATTCAAAATGACATAGACCTACCATTCGATCGGTGTTTTCAAGATATCATTCACCTGCGAAAAATGTTTGCATCCGAAAAACCCTTTGCTTGCAGAAAGCGGGCTTGGATGCGGTGCAGTGAGTACATGATGATGAGAGGTAATGATGTTTTTTTTCGCTTCCGCATTTTTGCCCCAGAGCAAAAAAACTATCGGCTCGTCTTTTTGGTTTAAAAGCCGGATAATTTCATCGGTGAAAAGTTCCCAGCCCTTGCCCTTGTGTGAGTTCGGTTCCCCTTTCCTCACGGTCAAAACGGTGTTGAGCAACAATACGCCCTGTCTTGCCAAATAGGTTAAGTCACCGCTGATTTTTAGCGCAGTGCCGACATCGTTCTTTAGTTCTTTGAAGATGTTCTTCAATGACGGAGGAATCGCTCCCGATTGCACCGAAAATGCAAGACCATGCGCTTGCCCCTCACCGTGATACGGGTCTTGCCCAAGAATCACCACCTTGACGTCGTCAAAATCGGTGAGACAGAGCGAGGCAAATATATTTTCTTTTTTGGGAAAAACGGTAGCCTGCTCATATTCATGGCAAAGAAAATCGCAAAGGTCAAGAAAATATTGCTTTTCACATTCTGCTTTTAGCAGTTGACCGAAACGGTTGTTTGGCAGAGATAAGAACAAATCTTAGACACCCATCAAGTTCAAAATATCCTGTTTGGGTCTTGAACCGACGGCGGTTTCAACGGCGGCGCCGTTTTTGAACACTACGAGGGTCGGTATGGTCATGACCGAGAATTGCTCTGCGAGCTCTTTTTGCTCGTCGACATTCACCTTGCCGACGACAAAACTGTCGTTTTCAGCGGCAACTTCATCCAGAACCGGTGCAAACATTCTGCACGGACCGCACCAGGGTGCCCAAAAGTCAATTAGAACGGGTTTGTCACTCTTTAGAACTTCTTGATCGAAGTTTTCTTTTGTAATTGTTAATACAGCCATAGTAATTCTCCTTACTTATAGTATAATTCTAACACATAATTATTTTTTTTGCAATAGTCAATGTGTATATTTATTATGGTCTGTTTATGTGCAAAAAATGTGTAGAAAGATGGGGGATTTATTTTATTTTCCATATAGAGTTTAATAGGTGTATGTGTTTATTTGCTTTTTGACACCAAAAAGCAACAAAAAGTGTTGGGGCGCGCATGCCCCAAACCCCAGCGTGTACACGAATTGTCGCTTTTAGAACACGGCTGCAAACAAAATTGAACTTGCAAAAACACTGCTGTCACAGTCTTTTTGCTCAAACACCAATTTCGTTTGACCGTGCTTTCTAAAGCTTTGTCACCATATGCTTTATGTTTCTGTCCTCTTTTAGCAAAGCTATATTTGATAATTTGCAGAGTGTGTTTTTTACCATCTTCTGCCTTGTACCTACAAACACACACCCCATCACAAAAGCAATAAGGCGTGTTGGTTTTTAAGTTGAATGACTATGTTTCTTTAATGACTTTCGGCGAGTGAGGGTTCGAACTCTTCGCGCTCTTCTTGCCGTTCCGACTGGCGATGAACGGTGGTGGCAGGTATCATCTTGAGCACGATGACCGACATGTCGTCTCGGTGATCGCTTTCATCGCCGAGCTCTTTTGCCTTTTGCATGATGGCGGCGGCGAGTTCCCGTGAACTTTTGCCGTACATTCTATCAATCAACTCCGGCAACCAATCGGTATCACCCTCTCCGAGGGTGCCGTCACTGACCATCACCAGCATATCATACAGTTCGAACTTTATCGGCACTTCGGTGCCGGTCACTCCCGGCATTATACCGATCGGTAGGGTGAGCGGATCAATACAGTGTATCGCATTTTTCGTGACATGAAAAGTCGGGGCGGCACCCGCCTTATAAATGGTGCCTTCACCGCTGTAAAGATTGATGGACAGGATATCAAGTGTTGCGCCGCTCTCTTCGTTTGTTTTAAGTGATAAAGCCACGTTGACAAGCCGTGCCGCCTCACCGGTTCCAAAACCTGCGGAAAGCAATTTGGTGCTCAGCACCGCCGCTATACTGGCATCGACGGCGGCAGATTTACCCTTTCCCATTCCGTCGCTCAGGATAGCGTGGGCGTTGCCGTGGTCGTCGCTGAAGGTTTTAAGAATATCGCCGTTTATTCCGCTTCTGTCCGCCGCCTTTCCGGAGGCGGCAAATTCTACCGTGAATTTTGCCATTTCATAGAACTCAAATGAAGTAACTGTCTCAAAATCACGCATAATACAAGGGAAAAATTGTCGTCCGAGTAGATGTCCCACTTCTTCGGTCAGTGAACCGCGCTGGTTTTCATCGAGGTAGACTCGACAACAACTTATGTTTAGACGCATTTTTTCACTTCGTTCCATGACGACCGCACCCTCGATAGGCGACAGCCCAAGTTCTTTGAACATCGCCATCAATTTTGCAGTTTTATTGCGGTCGACATATTCTTCACGATATATTTCGGCAGAAAGTTTTGAAAGTGCCTCACCCATGGCGGAAAACTGTTCCGATAAAGAGCTTCGCATCAGTTCTGATTTAAGCATTCCGGTGCGCTCTGTTGCGGCTACCGCTTGTGCGCGGTGTAGGATACTGCACAGTTCAAACGATCGGTTACAGCGATTATCAAAAATTTCGGTCAGCCATACCGGTCCGACACTTCCCCTCGTGGCGATGGCGACGAGCACCTGTCGCATGGAATCAATGGTGTCCTGTGCAAAGTTATTCCAGCAAGTGTTGTAGCCACTGCAATCTTTGCAACAATTATCGATTGTATAGTCGATGGCGATACTGTCTGCCGATTGTTTTTTTACATTACTTCGAACAAAGACCTTGTTTACTACATCATTGATGTCGACAAGTGCTTCACCAAACCGCTTCAGGCGACCGGAAAGCTGTCTTGCCGCCGTCCTTGCATCGGGATTAATCGGATCTTTTGGGAATCGCAAAGGCAGCATTGCCTTTGGAATCGGGATGAAAAGTCCGGTCGCGACAATGATCTCCAGGATATAGATAGCCGCCGCCGAAGTGTTCGGCGCAAGAACCACTCCAAAGACACTGCAACAAAAAAACAGTGTTGCAATACCGAATTTTTCACCGTGGCTGAGTAGTCCGGCAAAGAGACCGCCTATCGCAATCCCAACGCCACTGTATATAAGAGTTGGTTCTGCAATGGAGAATGCGACGAGTGCCGATACTGCAAGCACTCCGCAAATTCGCTCGCCGTAGCCATAGCCGATAAGACATGTCAGCAGTGCAATGACAACTATGCCGAGATTGAAGTCCAAAATCTCAAAGCGCAAAAGCGAAATACAAAGGGTGATAAACGCAAAGAGTAACGACGCCTTACCTTCGCCCGAAAGGTCGGAAAAGTTATCAAGGCGCACCATTTCGCTGAAAAATACGCTGAGCATAAACGAGAAAAGGAGAACCAACATTATCTCGCAGAGCGTTGCAAATATATCCGACTGTTTGTCGGTGACGAGAGGAAGAAACAGTCGCATCAGCAACAAAGATATAGACGACGTAAGGGGAAGGGTCGCCATTACTATAACTCGGTTTGCGATTTTATGTAATATCGGCCGAAGGAAGAGTGCGGTAGCGATGGCGATGCTATACTGAATGCCTACCAGTGTGTCCATCGATAACATATAACCGAGCACCGCACCAAGCGTTGCGGCGATGGCGTAATGATCACGTGCCCCTGCGGCAACTGCCATGCCGAGAGGGAATAGTCCGCCAAACATCGGTGCACCGGCGGCGATAAACGCAAAACCTGCCATGCAAAGCTGTAAAAGGTAGGGCATGAACCTTTTCGCCCACCCGCCGAGTCGCCTGTACTTCGATCTCAAAACTTCCAGCACCTTTTCTTCCTTCCTTTTCATAATTTCCGTTTGCTTTTTATTATATAGAGTGGTTTAGGCGGTATTTGTTGAATAATATAAGCTATGCAGAAATTTTAAAGTTTTCTTTCGCCATATTTCGTTGTAAATCGAAAAAAAATATGGTATAATCTATGAAATAACGACGATTTTTAAGAATAAGATAACTGAAAGAAGAGAGGTTGTTTCGTTAATGAATAATCTGCCAATACTCTATATCGTAATCCCTTGCTACAACGAATCGGAGGTGCTACCAAAGACTTGCACAATGTTTCGTGAGAAGATGGCGAGCTTTATTGCCGCTCAAAAGGTCTCGCCGAAGAGCAGGGTGATGTTTGTGAACGACGGCTCGTCTGACTCGACATACGACATAATTGAGCGTCTTGCGAAGGAAGATGAACTATATTGCGGTATATCCCTTTCTCGCAACAGGGGACACCAAAACGCACTGCTTGCCGGACTGCATGAGGCGGCTCGATTTTGCGATGTGAGTATTTCCATCGACTGTGACGGTCAGGACGATATCAATGCCATGGATGAATTTTTGGAGCGGTATCTTGAGGGGCACGATGTTGTATACGGTGTGCGCAACAACCGTGACAGCGACAGCTTTTTCAAGCGCTTCACCGCCGAGAGTTTTTATCGTTTCATGAGCACGATGGGTGCCAAAACCGTGTTCAATCACGCCGACTATCGTCTGATGTCGAAAAATGCGCTGGATGGGCTTTTTGAGTTTGAAGAGGTCAACATCTTTTTGCGAGGACTTGTTCCACTTGTCGGTTTCAAATCTACCACGGTGGAATATAGTCGTTCCAAGCGAATCGCCGGCGAGAGTCATTATCCGCTTTCCAAAATGTTGTCCCTTGCCATCGACGGTATAACCAGTCTTTCTAATCGCCCACTGCGCCTCATTACCACGCTCGGATTTTTTATCGCGATACTCGGCTTTGTCGGAGCTGTCTGGACGATTATTCAATTTTTTATCGGGAGTACCGTCAGTGGTTGGAGCTCCACCACCTTTTCGGTCTTTTTCATGGGCGGCGTACAACTTCTTTGCCTCGGAATTATCGGAGAATATATCGGCAAGATTTATCTCGAATCTAAAAAACGTCCACGATTTATAATATCCCGTCGTACATTTGACGACAAAACCCAAAGGAATGACCACTAACATGAAAAAAGTTTTAGCGTTTCTCACTGTTTTTGCGATATTGTTTTTTCCCCTTTCATCGATACCGGTTACATCGGTATCATCAACATCTGAACAACAGGTATCATCGACACCTGAGCAACAGGTGTCGGGGGGCTTTGAGCCGCCGTTTTCGGTAAATGCGGAATCGGTCATACTGATAAATCTTGACAGCGGTGATGTTGTATATGAAAAAAACGCCGACGATCCACGTCCACCGGCTTCGCTCACCAAGGTTATGACTGCTCTGCTTTTGGTGGAGAGTGTGCCGGATCTCGCCGCCGTGACAGTAACTGCTCCGAGCTATATTTACAATGAATTTTACGGTCTCACCGTCTCCACTGCCGACATAAGGGCAGGAGAAGAACTGAATTTGGAGCAAGTTTTGTATGGCATGATGCTCCAGAGCGCAAACGAGGGTGCGTCTATCGTGGCCGACTATCTTTCGGGCGGCGATATTCCCGCCTTTGCCGCCGAAATGACACAGCGTGCAAAAGAGCTCGGCTGTGAAAATACCAATTTTACAAATCCGCATGGTCTGCATTCTGAAGAGCAATACTCCACCGCCCGCGACATGGCGACCATCACGCTGGAGGCGCTCAAACATCAGAACCTTGTCGATGCTGCATATTCGTCTCGATATACCATTCCTGCAAACAACAAGCACACCCAGTCGAGAATTCTTGTCACCACCTGTGCCATGCAGGATGAGAATACGGCCTATTACAAGAACTATGTTCATGGGTTCAAGACAGGTACACTTCCTGAGGCGGGACATAACTATATATCAACCGCCACACAAAACGGTGAAAACTATCTTTTGGTCGTGATGGGTGCCGACTCAGACGGAGTCAATGCCGCCGGTGAACCGCTCTCAAGCAAACCGGCATTTGACATTACCGCCGATATTTACAACTGGGTGTATAACAATTTTACCGTTCGCCCTGTAATCGAGGCGGGTGCTCCGGTCGAACAGGTTCCGCTGAAGTACAGCGAAGAATCAGACACACTATTACTCTACCCCTCTGAGTCCATCTACTCACTGCTTAGCAACGATGAAGATGAACGCTCTCTAACCAGGATATATGAACTTCCCGAATTCGCCGAAGCGCCTATCGAAGAGGGGACTGTCGTAGGGACGCTTACCGTCAAACGAGGTGAGATGGTGCTCGGAAGTGCCGATCTTATGGCGGCACAGAGTTTTGAGCGAAGTGATGTGCTGTATTATACTGCACAGGTGATGGACTTTTTTAATAGCTCTACCTTCAAGGTGGTAGTCGGAATAATTGCGGTTGCAGTCTTGCTTTACGCTACCATGTTGTTGCTATCGATACGACGCTATAACCTACAAAGGCGACGCGGGAAAAAGCAACCCCCGAAACACATAAACAGGAGAATGAGATGATGAGCGATAAGGTCGAACGACGCAACCTGTCCATGTTGATGGACCTTTATGAGCTGACCATGTCGAATGGGTATCTCGCCTGCGGCAGAGAGGAAGACATTGTCGTCTTTGACATGTTCTATCGCCGTGTGCCGGACGATGGAGGATTTGCTATTGCGGCAGGTCTTGACCAGTTCATAGACTATATCGAGGATCTACGTTTTTCCGCATCGGATCTTGAATATCTTCGAGACCTCAATCTTTTTGACGAGAGGTTTTTAGAATATTTAAGTAGTTTCACCTTCGATTGCACCGTCTTTGCCGTGCCGGAGGGAACACCGATTTTTCCGAATGAGCCGATTGTCACCGTCATCGGTCCGGTGATCCAAGCACAGCTTATCGAGACATTTTTACTTTGCACCGTAAACCATCAGAGCTTGATTGCGACTAAAGCCAACCGTATTGTAAGGGCGGCGAACGGATGCAGTGTGATGGAATTCGGCGCACGCAGAGCGCAAGGGTATGACGCCGCTAACTATGGTTCACGGGCGGCATATATCGGCGGTTGCAGTTCCAGCAGTAATGTGATGGCAGGAAAGATGTTTAACATTCCGGTCGCCGGCACGATGGCTCACAGTTGGGTGCAACTATTTGATAGCGAATACGAAGCCCTCGCCACTTTTGCGAAAAATTACCCCGACAAATGCACACTCTTGGTGGACACATATTCCACTCTGCAAAGCGGCTTGCCAAATGCAATCAAGGTATTTGATGAAGTCTTGAAACCGCTCGGCAAACGTCCCTTTGCAATCCGTCTCGACAGCGGCGACATAGCATATCTTTCCAAAAAAGCACGAAAGATGCTGGACAGCGCCGGATACAGTGATGTGAAGATAATCGCCAGCAACTCGATCAACGAGTATATTATACGAGACTTGCAGATTCAAAATGCTGCGGTGGACAGCTATGGCATCGGCGAAAAACTCATAACTGCCATGGATGATCCGGTGTTTGGCGGTGTGTATAAGCTGGTGGCACTAAAACAAGGTGAGGGGTATGTTCCCAAAATCAAGCTGTCGGAATCGCTTGAGAAAACAACGGTACCTCACCTGAAAAATGTTTTTCGCATCTTTGATAACGAGACGGGCTTTGCGGAGGCGGATCTCTTGACACTTTTTGATGAGGAAATCGACGAGTCAAAGCCGCTGACATTGTTTGATCCGGTATCTACATGGAAACGCCGCACCTACACTAATTTTCACGTCGAAAAGCTGATGAAAAAAATATACGACCATGGCAATCTTTGCTATGATCGGCCGACGGTGGAGGAAATACGCTCCTACTGTCAAAAGAACGTGTCATCACTTTGGGACGAGGTAACACGTATGGAAAACCCTCATCGATATTATGTTGATCTCTCGCAGAAACTTTGGGATGAACGATATCGTTTATTGAGTGAAATACAGGATAATATGTGACGGCAAACGGGTAAAGTATTGTTTTGACCAATCGATAATGAAAAACACAAGTTGGCTAAATGGTATTGCTGAAAGAGCTTTTTGTGTGGCATTTTGCACCAATGGCTCTTTTTTCATACTTTTTTCATAGACATACATTATTATTAGCAAGTGTTATAATTTTATTTACAGAATAATATTACGGAGATAGGATAATGCCGAGTAAAGAATATTTAGAGATGCTCAAAGGCGAAATGCCGGAACCGGAGCCGCTACCGGAACAGACGAAAAAGGATAAAGCGAAAAACTTTTGGCTATACCATAAAACATATTTTGCGATAGGAACAATTACTGCCGTAATAATAGCTTTTTTTATCTACGATATAGTAACTCAGGTTGAACCGGATGTTAACTTTGCCTTGATCACCGAAATGTCGGTAATACCGACCGAAGTCACCGATGCACTGCAGGCGGATCTTGCCGCATATGTTGAGGATTTGAACGGTGACGGTGAGATTGTAGCGATGCTGAATGTTTACAGTGTTGCAGATACAACGAGCACCGACCCGTATATGCAGATGGCAAGCGTGACAAAACTCACAGGCGACATGAGTGAGATGGTGTCATATATCTATCTAACCGATAATTTTGAGATGGTACAGGAAAGTTATGAAATATTTGCCGACAAGGACGATCACACCGTGATCGCCACAACTGCGGAACAGGCAGGATACAACCTTTCCGATACGAATCTGACGCCGCTCACCACAGAATTTGAAGATTCGTACCATATGGATATATATGAGAGCATATATGAAGATTTTATGATAGTTAAACGAATCAATACCTATAATAGTGACAAAGATGACCGCCGCGAGACATTCGAGGTCGGCACCGAGATATTCAACCAGATAACGCAGTGATAAAGAAATATCCACCGGCCAGGCCGGTGGATATTTCTTTGATGGAAAAATACGGCTATCACCTATCAGAAACAGGAGATATGCGGTTTTGAAGCATGATTTTTACACTGCGAGCCACGTATATGATAACCATGAAAACAACAGGCAAATACCAGAGTGTTACACACTGATCAACATGGATATAAGAGTGAGGAGTGGCGAGTACATACCATGAGAGCGGTGCAAGAAATGAAATGCCGGTCGTAATGCCGAATGCTGCTAGTTTATGATCTGACTTTAGTGAAGTGACAAACAGGTTGTATATAAAGGTTAATACAAAAACAACTAATACATGCACAAAGAGAATAGAGGCAGAGAAGAAGGCAAACATTTCTATTGTGAGGTATTTTATCGTGATTCCGATTGGGCCAATCGAGGCAGCATCTGCTATGAATTTTGTATCGGGGTTCGGATCACCGGATAGTCGCATCATTAATGTGTCGCCCATGCTCAAGAAAAACGCCGACAGGTTTCCGTAAGCTAACATATTTTGCAAAAGGTGCACTGCGATTGTCATTGCAAAAGCCGCGATAGCGCCAAGTGAAGCTATTGCGAGAATTTTTAGCGCCCTCGTTACTTCGACCTTGTTTGCAATCAAATAGAAGATGAATGGAATTATCTGGGAAATCATGATGGTTGACACAAATTCATAGGAAAAAAGTAATTTTAAAAAGAGCGGTGCAAATGTCGAAAGAAATGCAAAAGGATAGAGAAACTTGCCTTTTATAAACCTCGAATTAACAAATAACAAAGAAACCGCAAAGGGTAAGAATATGGCCCAACCGTTCCAGTAAAGGTTGTTGCCGTATTTCATTACGTCGGAGAATAATGCCGCAGTCAGCAGAGATAGTAAAAACCAGTAGTTTGTATTGAGGAATCGATCGAGCTGCTGAAATATGGTCAACAATACCACCGATAACAAAAAGCTGTTGGTGAGATACAATAATCGCAATGTGTTTGCACGAGAAAAGGGGGACACCTTTGAGAAAAAGCTTTGAATAACCCCATGAAGTCCTACCTGCGAAGTGTAATTGACAAAGTCGAACGTCCCGGCGTCTGCGCCTGAGACATAGACATCTTTGATCATGTGAGCCGGATCGATTATCTGCTGGAGAAGTATGCTTTCTTCTGAATTTTGTTGCAACACGTCGTCAGAAAGTATGTTGGAAATCATGATGTCGTTCGAAAATACATCGAACTGCCACGAATCGTCCATGGAAAAAGAAAAATATGAAACGCTGGTCAAAAGTACTAATGCGATAAATGTCAGATAATTTTTTAGCGTGAGTATTTTTTTAAAGGTGATGCCGTGCATTTAGCTCTCCACTTGTGTGTGTTTCGATATTTAGTATACACACATCGACAAAATCTGTCAACGATTTCACACAAATCATCGAATAAAACAACCGTCCTTATCATAAAGTGTCCTGTACCCGAGGTAGAGCGACAAGAATACCGACAAGCAAACGACAGACGCAATACATATCATTATACATATTTGATACACAATGGCGGTGGTGGGCGATTCGCCCGAAAGGATCTGCCCTGTCATCATACCGGGGAGTGACACTATGCCCATCCCGAGCATTGAGTTCATGGTCGGCAGGAGTGCTGTTTCAAGAGAACTGTTTACCATAGGCAGCAGTATGCGTTTTGGCGTAGCTCCTTGATTTTGCAAGACCTCGATCTGCAACCCGGAGTCGGCATACTTTGTCATAAATGTTTTTACTCCGAGCGAGACGCCGGTCATTGCGTTGCCGAGGATCATTCCGCTGATGGGAATGGCATACTGCGGATTGAAGATACTTTGCCCGATAATGATACCGATAAAAAAGATGATAATTGAAATAGCGCAGACTGAAATTGAAGAACCGACAGCGATCTTGAATTTTATGTTTAGTCCGCTATTTATCGATAATATACGATAGATGGCAAAGACGGTCATGACCGTAAGGTACAGCAAAACCAGCCAAGGAGATGGATTTTTCAGAATATAGGTGAGAACATATCCGGCGATGACGAGTTGGACGGTCATGCGAACACTGGAAAGTACCAACAGCTTTGTTTGATGTATTTTGCTTATCTTCATGACGATGCCGACAATTATCAGCAAAACATATATCGCTGCAAAATTTATCAGTCCAATTTCAACCGCGTTGCTCATTTGAATGCCCTCCGCTCAGCCCTATTGTATTTTCTGAAAATCTCTCGATGAGATCATTGTCGTGACTGATGACGATCAGTGTCTTATCATTTTCATTGGCATAAGCTATGATGTTGCTCAACACGCGAATTGATGTGGATGAATCCAGGGCCGATGTTGGCTCGTCAAGCATAATCACCTCCGATTCCATCGAAAGGCACACAGCAATATAGATGCGCTGTCTCTCGCCGCCCGACATAAAGTCGCAGTTGTCATCGAGGTCAAAATCAATTTCAACAATGCTGAGGAATCTCGATATTCTTTCATCGGTAAGCGCCTTGTCGTAATCGCAGTAACGGTAGAAAAGTGAAAAATTGTCTCGGATTGTGCCGGGGAACAAAAAGGTGGTCTGCGAGATAAGTTTCACTTCACGGCGCAAAGCGGCTCCGTCGTAGCTTGAAAGCGTCTTCCCTTTATAAAAGATTTCGCCGTCGGAATAGGCCTGTGTCTTGTTGAGCATTTTGAGCAAAGTGCTTTTTCCGCACCCACTTGCCCCTCTTATAAAAGTGACACATCCTGCCGGAATCTCTATATCATAGTAACATAGAAAGTTCATGTAAACTAAGTTTTTTGTCTTGAACATAAAATACTCCGATTTAGCTTGCTTTTTGTTTAGCAATGCAGTATAATGATAATATCTAAACACGTTATCGGTTTTCGATATTATAATCATAACACAAGGAAAAAGAAAATGCAAGACCCAATTCTCAGAAAGTTATTTTTAGGATTTATCCAGATACATATACTGCACCATGCAAAGAAAGAACCGATATTCGGTTCTTTCATGATTGAGGAACTGCAGTCGCACGGCTATGACATTAGTCCCGGAACGCTTTACCCAATCTTTCATAAGCTGGAGCATGCCGGACTGCTGACGGTGGAGAACCGAAATGTCGATGGCAAGGTCAGAAAGTATTATAGTATCACCGCGAAGGGCGTTGACGTTCTCAAGGCGGCAAAGGAAAAGGCAAGAGAGCTGACAGGGGAGCTGTAGCCGCTGTGAGAATTACCCTTTGAACGCCTCGATTAAAGTATAAATGGCTTGCTTTTTAAAGTCGAAAAATAACGGCTAAACTTTCTTATACAATAAGTTTAGTATCAATAAATTCAAAGCTCGATAGTGCATTTCAGAAAACTCATAAAATACCGTACAAAACAGCCCCCGCCATAAAGGAATGGTGGGGGCTCAAGTGATATTGAGAAAAATTTCTGTTATCCTGTACGGCAACCGCTACACGTCTCTGCTCTCTCCAAAGAAGAACAGGGCGATGGTTCCGGGTCCGGAATGTGTACCGATGCTGGGGCCGATAAAGTTGATGCACACCTCTTTGACACCAAGCTTTGCTTTTATTTCATCTGCAACATATTGGCAGTCTTCTTCGCTGTCGCCATGGCTGATAAATACAGTTTGCTCTTTTGGATTAGTCATTCTTTCGACCGCTTTTTGAACAAGTGTGTCAAGGCTCCTTCTGCGGCCCCTCACCTTGTCAACCGGTACCAGCTTGCCCTCATCATTGACCCGCATAATGGGTTTGATGCCAAGGACTGTGCCGGCCAGTGCAGTAACTTTCGAGACACGACCACCGCGGTACAGATGGTTCAGATCGTCCACCGTGAACCAGAGATTAAGTTTGAGTTTTTCCGATTCTATAAAGTTGATGATCTCATCCATGTTAACGCCTGCGATTTTTTTCATGGCACAAATATATACCAAAAGCCCTTCACCCATCGAGGCGCAGAGTGAATCGACAACCACGACACGACGATCAGGATATTCTTCGTTCAATTCTTCTGCGGCAAGTCGGCAGCTGTTGTATGTGCCGGAAAGCGCAGAGGAAAAAGCGATATGCAGAACATCGATGCCTGATTCAAGCGTAGGTCTTACATATTCCTTGAATTCTTCGGCGTTTATTTGCGATGTGGTAGGCATAAGCCCTTCGCGCATCTTTGCATAGAATTCCACATCACTCATCTGGACATTGTTAGGGGTATTCTTATAGTTGACGTCGTCAAAGCTAAAACTAACAGGAATGACCTCGACATCGGCTTTTTTGGCAAGCTCTAATGAAAGATCTGCAGTAGATTCGGTGAAAATCCTATAAAGTGACATTATTTCCTCCACAAAAATATCATTATTATATACGATATGATTATAACATAGAGCCGTCGAAAAAAAAAGAGCTTTACAAAATTATTTTCAGGTTTTTTGCATCAATCGTGTGACCCTCGTGTCGCAAGAGGACAATTTTTAATGCGATGTTGTTGCCAAAACCGCCGAGTGCACGATGTCCGCCGATCACCCTGTGACAGGGGACGATAAACATCAAAGACGATTTGTTGGTAGCACCGCCAACAGCCCGTGCCGCTTTTGGGTTTCCAATTTCGGCGGCAATATCGCCATAGCTCCTCACCTCACCATAAGGTATTTCACAAATTGCCCGAAAAACTCTTTTCTGAAATTCTGTACCGATCAAGCGAAACGGAAGGTCGAATTTTTGTCTTTTCCCCAACAAAAACTCACCGACCTGTCGCGCTACACGTCGGGTCAGCTCGGTCGGAATTCCGAAATCAATCGGTGTATCGCAAAGGCTGAGGCTAATGATCTGGTCGTTGTCACACAGCACCTCACAAAAACCGAGCGATGTTTCAAAGACATGGCGTTCTATGAGTTCACAAATTTGGCCATTGCCAAATCCTCTTTTTGGATGTGGTTGATCAGCCAGTCACCGAGAATTTTGGCTATCTTAGACACGATGGCAACATCGTCCGGCTTTTGTTTGTGTTCCTTATAAAGCTCGCCGAGCCCCTTTTTAAATGCATCGTGCTTTTGTTTATGTGCTATAAAACCGGGGTATTTTGCCGCCGTTTGCAAGCCCTCCTCGTCTTTGAGATGCGTTTCGGTATATTTGATCAAAAAGTCGAGTGTCGGCACAAGCTCTTTTCCTCCTTGTGCTTTCAGACATGCCGAGATCAGCTTGTTGAGGACGTCGATCAGCTCTTTGTGCTGTTTATCGATGATTGCATTGCCTGTTTCAAGGTTTTTTGTAAAGTGATACATGATATTCCTTTCCAATATGAGAATTAGCAATGAGTTGCTACTATCGTGGGTTGTACATTTTGAAGGTGTTTTTCAGCAAGACCCCCATCAATTCAAGATTGCCTTTAATAGGACTGATTTTAGTCGGGACTTTTCCGTCGCTTGGATAACGTCGCTCCACCGGTACTTCACAGGTCTTCATTCCCAGCTGTGATGCCCTTGTCGAAAGATAGGCAAGCAGTTCATATCCGGAAAAGACGGGACGAAGCGGCTTTACATGAGGATGCTTGAGGTAACGTGCGGAATAGGCACGGAAGTTATTGGTGGTATCGGTGAATCGCTCACCCGCCGTGAGTGATATAAGCGGGGCATGAATGAGCTTTATGGCAAAATCACGAGATTTTGGGGTGTTGACCGCAACGCCACCGTCGATAAACCGCGAGCCCTGCACAAAGTCGTAGCCGGCTTTTAGCTTGTCGATAAAGCGCTCGACGTGTTCGATAGAGTCTTTGTCGTTGCCGTCGATGGTGATAACACCTTTGTAACCTCGTTGCAGGGCATAATATATTCCCGTTCTCAGCTGTGCACCTTGTCGCCCTTCGCCCAGCTTGACAATCAACGAGTTGACGCCGAGTGATTGCATCAGTTCCATGTCGGTACCACCGTCGGTAGAGCCTCCGTCGCAGATGATAATGTCGACCAGCCTGTCTACACCATGCTCCATTGAACGGTTCAGTTCAGACGTAATCTTCTTTTTCTCATTTATTATAGGTATAAGCAGACAGTAGTCACTCTGTTTAGATGAGAATTCATATAGGTCGAAGTTTGGAACTCCACGCACATTTCGATACTCTTTTTTCATGCCTTAAAAAAATCTCCTACATATTTTATGCATTCAACAACCGAATCAAATTCATCCACCTTTTTCATCTCGATGGAAAGATATCGGTCATACTCTGTCAATCTCAAAATCTCTCGAAGTCTCGAATGGAATTCATTCGGCGTGACATATTCAAGATAGGGCAAACTAAGATGAATATGGTTGATGAGCTCGATGTTGTCCACTAACATCTCGGCTTGTTCTGAATGATGCAACATTGTGCCGACATCGACATTCACCCGCAGTCCATCGCAGCCGATTTGTCTGACAAGGTCAAAGGCTTCACAGGTGGTGTTTATGAAATTTGTACCATAGATATCAGGGTTTGGCTCCAGTGACAGCGCCGTGCCTTGCGCCAAAGCATATTCTCCGAGCGTTGCCAAAAACTCACACGCAATATCATAGGCATCGTTTTGATTTAGTTGTGGCGGTATGTTGCGATTTTTGGGGCAACCGAAAACGAGATTGTCGATGCCACCAGCCGCCGCAAAGTCGATGGCTTTTTTTGTGTACTCGATAAGCGAGTGACGTCCCTCGGCATCATAGATGCTCTCACCCCTGCCAAACCAGATGCTCTGCATACTGCTTATCTCGAGTGAATATTTTTTGCACAGCATTTCGGAATAGCTCGCTATCCTTGACAAATCTTCGTATGGGTTTTCAAACAGCCTTGTCGGTGCGATCTCGACACCGTCAAAACTGTGTTTCTTCAAAAGGTTATACACCTCGTCGTCTCGTGCCGCCTCAAAGGCGATGTTTGATATTGACAGCTTCATGTCTTTCAGTCCTTTTTGTCTGCAACAAATTCTTTTATGTCAGATAATATCTGTCCCTTGCTGTAAAGGTATCCGCCTTCACCGTCAAAAAGCTCGAAATGTTCTGATTTGAAGTTGTAGTAAGGCACGGTGCGATCCAGCTCATTGCAGAACTCTTCTTCGGTAAGGTATCGGTACAGTTCGCCGGCTGATATCGGTTCGGTGGCAAGGTTCAAGGTGGTGATACCGTGCCGGATGGTAACCTCAATGTCGCCATAAAGCCGCTTTAGATTATAGAATTGAAAGACGGCACGGGAGTCGGTGAAGCAGAGCGCCGAAAAACCCACCTCACGAAACAAATTTTTTGCAACCTCTTTGTCTGCCGAGGCATCAAACTTATAAAAACCGTTGTCCTGGATATTATACATTTGGTATATATCGGGTCGAATATTACCGAATTCGGTCATTTTTTCTGCTGTGAGCAACGACGGAACAAAGGTCATATAATCATAGATAAAGTTCTTTTTGAGATTTTCTCCGAAAAGTCCCGGCAGACGTATTATATGATGCTTTTGAAAGTTATCGGCAACAAAACGCTCCAGCTCCAACCGATGCGCACCATACGGCTGGTCGCTCTCGCTACCGACTATCATCGATTCGGTACGATTGTCGGTCGTGCGATAGACATCAACGGTCGAAATCAGCACCACTCTTTTTGGGTTGATGCGTTCAATGTTCCTTGCCGCCTCGTCACAGCGCTGTTTGTCTTGCTCCGGAAATTTATCTGCAAGGAATTTTTCGGCAGGCAGGCCGCTGTAATAAAGGACATCGGGGCAGGTCCCGAAGGCCTCCCCGATGTTTTTGGAGTTATAAAAGGCGTCAAATGAGCCGTTTGTTTTGAGGTTTGAGCCGACAAAGCCGGTGTGTCCTACCAAAGCGGTCATACCGATTACCGAATCCTTTCTTTTTGTGCATTGTTTGGATGAGCTCGTAATGACTGAGTCAGATGATTTATGCCGCGGGAACTGCTGCCGGATCTTCCGGAACATGGGCTCTGGCACAAAGGGGCGGTGGGTTGTCTCGTTTGTAATATCCGGTGCCGCCGATGGGACAGCCGGAAGCTGCGAGCAGACCCGATTCGGCGCAGTAGGTCAATGCAACGACGTTGTCTGAGATGGGGAACTCTTTTTCTTCCAGTCCTGCCTGTGCAACCTCCATGACCTCACGCCATGCCCAGGTCGGCGGATGCTTACTGTATGTTGTCCAGCTGAGTGTCTGTGGATCGTCATAGCCCCACCAGGTTGCGGTGGAATAGTAGGGGGTGACACCGATGAACCAGTGGTCACGGTCGTCACTTGTTGTACCGGTCTTGCCGACTGCGTCCATATAATCGGGGTAAAGTCCGTAACCTGTACCACCACTATGATAGAGAACGGTGGAAAGGATTTCATTCATAATGTGTGCGGTGTCCGGCTTGATAGCCTGTGTGGTGATGATGTCCGGTTCCATGACCAACTCGCCGTTATAGTCCTCGATGCTGGTGTAGGAATGAAGTGTTGTGAATTTTCCGCCGTTGCCGAAAATTGTATATGCGCCTGCCATCTCGACCGGCGAAACACCCTCTGTCATGGAGCCGAGTGCGAGAGGTGCAAGGCTGACATCGGAAAAAACCTGCCCATCAATCTCGATTGATTCGTGAAGTGAGCTGATCTGCAACGTGTCGGTCAGGAAACTGAACGAAGTTTGCAGACCCATGATATCAAGCACATGGACAGCAACGGTGTTTATTGACAACGAAACGGCGTCTTGAACCGACATGCCTTGTTCGGTATATCTTCTGCTGTAGTTTCTTGGCCATGGCTGATTTCCGGTGGCGGGAGATGCCGGCATCGGAGTATCGACAATCATGGTGGAATAGGTGATGAAGTTATAATCCAGCGCCGGAGCATAAGAGCCGATCGGCTTCATGGTGGAACCGGTCTGACGCAAACTGTCGACAGCCCTGTTGTGGAGACGGTCGTCCTCTTTTTCGCCAAGTCCACCGACCACGGCGGCAACCTCACCATTCATGTTGACCGAGACCATGGCGGCCTGCGGTTCTACCATAATGACCTCACCGTTTTCATCCAGAATAAGATCGCCGTTGAAATCAACCTTTTCGTCGATGATTTCGGGGAAGAATTGACGATAATACTCTTCGTTCATCATGACGTCTTCCATCGCATTTTGCAATGTGAGATCGACAGGAAGATAGATACGAAGACCACCGTTGTAAACCAAATTTGATGCGGCTTCACGGGTCATGCCCTGCTGCTCCACAAAATCGGTGATGACCTCCTCGATGACCATGTCGGTATACCAGCTGTACACCTGCTTTGTGCGAATAATGTTACCTTCTTCGTCAACTGTGACCGAAAGTTCGGGGGCTTCGCCTTCTACAGCCTCATCAATAAGTTCTTCATCTGTTTCGTCGGTCAACTCGCCATCTTCGCTTTCCACCACGATTTCGGTGGTGACAGGTGCGGTGGTGGAAGCAAGACCGAGCGGTTGATCTACCGCAAAGTTAAATTCATCTTCGTCGATATAACCGACACGGTTCATATGGTAGAGAACGGTGTTGCGGCGTTCGAGACAAGCATCGGGATTATCATAAGGATCATACGCAACCGGCGACTGGGTAATTCCGGCAATCATTGCCGCCTCGGTGATGGTGAGTTCAGAGGCTGTCTTTGCGAAATATATATTGGCAGCCGTCTCGACTCCGGCGATGTTGTCGGAGAGACGGAAGGTGTTGAGGTATGCCTCGATGATAATCTCTTTTGAGTATCGATTTTCCAGTGCAATGGCACGGAAAATTTCGCGGATTTTACGCATGGCGTCGACCGAATTGTCTTCGGTAAGGTTCTTGACCAGTTGCTGTGTCAGGGTCGATGCACCCTGTCCGGTACCGCCCAATACTTTCAAGGGAGTATATTCGTCCAAGAACGCCGCAAAGGTACGAACGTAGTTGACACCGTTATGTTCCCAAAACGAGTCATCCTCAACGGCAACGATAGCCTGTAACATAGGCTCCGAAATGTCTTCGTAGTTTACCCAGATGCGATTTTCTTCGCCTACAAGTCGTTCATACTCTTCATATTCACCGTTTGCAGGGTTTTTTGCATATAATATGGTGGTATAGCTCAGCTTGATGTTTCCGAGGTCAAGGTTTTTGTCATCGTCTGCCGTAACCTCTACGACATAAAGACTGACTGCTACAGCAAGCATAGAGCCGATGATAACTCCAATACAACCGAAGATAATCACCACGCGGAATAAAAAAACAAATACATTCAAAACCGCTTTTGCGGCGGTAAGGCCGACATTGCGTTTAGGTTTTGGTCTGTTCTGTTGGTTTGAATTGTAAGCCATTGGGTCGCTGTTCCTTTCTGAGTGTGGGAAGGTGAAGGTACAAATACATAGCAGTATTTTTACTCAACATTTGTATTTTACCACAAAATCACCCGTTTGACCATACAAAAGTATAAAATTTCATAATTTTGTCAAAACTACAAAACAAGAAGAGGAAAACCTTTAAGTTAAGCAGTTTTATCGGAAGGGTCATTGCTATGAAAAGGATAACTATGGTATTATCGGCGGCAGGTGTCATGGCTATTGCTATAATGCTTATTCAACTCTTTACACGGCCGGTAGGAGAGGTGGAGTCGGTGCCGCGTGATACTCTGCAGAGCGCCGAGAGTGCTATTTTAGCACCGAGCGAAGCAGATACGACAATCGATGTCATAGCGCCCGCCGAAGAAGAGCCACAAGAAGAAGCGGAAAACCCAAAGGATTTTTATCATCTTGCAACGATGGGAGACCTTATAGCCCTTTTTGATGAGGAGGGGGCTGTGCTCGAGGTGTATGAAATATATGTTCATATTTTGCCACCGGAAGACATCAAACAATTAAATGTCGGCATCAAAATCGAAAATGAACAGCATCTGCGCCAGTTGCTGGAGGATTTTGGGGGATAATAAGGCACGGCACAAAACATGGTATGGCAACCGAAAAGGTCGTCATACCATGTCCGTGTCGTGAAAAAATGTGAAGTGCTGTGAAGTGTTAACTTTGGTGAGATATGATGCGAACTGTGTTCACGTTGCAAAGTTGAAATTCTGCCGTGCCCGCTCTTGAAGAGTGGCGACTTTTTGCATTAAAACATCATGTTGTCGATATATGCGTCGTTAAAAACAGGATCGGTGGAATTTTCATGGGTGGTAGCATCTGCTATCATCTGTTCCAGTTCCGTGCGACAGTTTTTGTTTAGCAGTAACATCGCCGCACCGGAAAGTGCCGCATTGCCAAGCACCGTTACCCTGTCGATCAGCTGTTTTGGCACAAGTCCGATCTCTGCCGCATTTTCTATGTTGAGATTGCTTCCGAATCCGCCGGCAAGATAAAGTTGCTCTATCGCCTCGAATTCAAGGCCTGCCTGTGCAAGAAGTGCCTCCACTCCTGCCGCTACCGCCGCCTTGGCAAGCTGTACCATACGAATATCTTTTTGAGTGAAATAAACCTCGTCGGCAAGCATCACATCCTCTTCCAACAAGCCGGTATCTTCTAACTGCTCTGTCTTTAAAAGACATGCGACAAGATCAACGACACCGCTTCCGCAGATGCCTATGACCGGAGCGTCACCGATGGTGCGAAAATGCATCTGTCCATCAATCAGCTCCACCTTGTGGACTGCACCCGTTTTTCCGATCATACCACTGGAGAGTGTTGCCCCTTCAAAAGCGGGACCCATGGCGGTGGAACAGCAAAAAAGTTTGCCGTCATGTCGCAGTGCAAGCTCACCGTTTGTTCCAACGTCCATCAAAAGTGCGGTGCTGTGTTCGTTACAAAGATCGCTGGAGAGTATGGCGGTAGAAATATCTGCACCGATAAACGCCGAGATACAGCGAGGGAGATACACCTCTGCTGTCGGCAGACAGGAAAGCCAACCTTTCGGCAGATTTTCGCCAAAAAGATGATCCGCCTCAAACGGCGCATGGGAAAGCGGCTCGGGACTGCGCTGTGTCAAAAGATAAAGCATGGTGGTGTTGCCGGTTATTACCATCAAATCCACTTCACTGCGTAAAACACCGCTCTTTTGCAACAGCTCTTCGGTCAGACGTGAAATGCCGTCGATGATACACTGCGCAAGCTCTTTGCCCTCGCCTGCAAGTGCATGTTCAATCCTTGAGATTACATCGGCGCCGAATGCCGCCTGCGGATTTTTTTCACTGACTTCGGCGACTAACGATTCGGTACTGTACATCTGGAGCGCAAGGGTGGTGGTGCCGATATCCACGGCAATCGCATATCGTTCAAAGGCGGGTTGCCATTCAAAAGACGGCATGTATCCACCGATACTGACCGCCACTTCGCTCTGCTGGCTGATGACCTCGCAGTCGCCCTCGACACTGCAACAGCAGGCAAGACGCACACCGTTTTCCCGTTGACGAACGGTCAAAAAGGTGAGTTCTTCGTGGCTATAGTCGGAAAGCTCGCCCTTGACGCTCACAAGACATTTACCACATTTTTTTTTGCCACCGCACGGCTGTTCAAAGACGTCATGTAGTTCCATGACGTCTCCGAGCAGAGTACCTTTTTCACAATTTATGATCTTGTTGTCAAGAGCTATTTTTACAGTCATATTTTTGATCAATCCTTTCACGAATTCACTTCGTCAGTATAATTAAAATCAATAGAAAACATTTTGAGAGGGAATTCGCCTAATTCATGTTCAGTTACCAGGATGAGTAGTCTGTCATAAAACATCAACGTTCTGTTATCACTTAGTGTCACCAACAATTGTAATACCTCGATAGTCTGCCCTGTGTCTACATAGTCATAAGTGTCAAACACTGCGTCTATCTTTACGACATCCGCCCCTTGTAGTAGCGGTGATTCTTCAAGTTGATTTGACAACATTTCCTTGATTTCGGCTATTTCAGAGTCAAAGTTGATGTGATTCTCATCCCAATAGCCAAGTAGGCTCCCATTTTTTTGATCACTATCAAAAAGCACGTAAGAGGATTTCACTTCCGCTTCAGCGACCTCTAAAGAAAACTCTAAGCTGTCCGCACCTGCCCATAGCATACTTATCATTCCGGTTGTAGCATTTATCAGTATAGTATAATACCAATCATCACGGAGCGATTCCGACAGGAATGTCATCTGGTGTTCGGCTGTCCAAAATGTGTGTATACCATCTGACTCGAGCGTGAGGTAGACAGGGTTTTGCTCGTCAAACGACAAGCCGTATGCTTCCTCAAAAATGTTGCCGGCTAAATTTGCAGCCTCTTCCGGGGTGATGATGAAATCAAGGTTGCTCTGATCAATAAGAAATTCTTTATACTCCACTTCGTTGAGTGCTTCGTTCATTTCTTTATATCTGTCATCACTTTTTATTATTTCTATTGTCTTGTCGGGATTTTCCGCTACCCAAAAGTAAGGATACACCTTGTCTTCCGGTAGTGCCGCAATGACTTCTTCCAACATTATCGACGGCTCGATGTTGTCGGTTGTTATAGTTGCATCGGCACTATCGGATAGCGCTGTACAACCGGAAAGAGACAATATTATAATAATCGACAATAGCAATACTGGCTTGTACATTTGAAACCTCCTGTAATTAGTTTATTATAGCACAACTATAATGGAACAATATAGTAATATTATAATCAAGAAGTTATCAAGTTGTAAATTTTTTTGGTATACCGCATCAAAATTACCCCATTTTCCTTTGCGGTGGCTCTATCCGTAGGCAGGCGATTACAGGCAATGTCATTAAGTTTAGGATAAACCTTAACTTAATGGCATTGAACGACCGCAGGTCGCCACTATGTTTTTGTCAACAGCTCGGGATACCATTTCACGGCGGTTTTGACACCGTCACGCAGTGGCATACCTTGCCCTGCAAGCAGTACAAGATTGTTGTTTGCATCGCCGTTCCATGGTGTGATTGACACCTGTGGGCCGGTGCAATCCACCAGCCTCGCACCGTTTGCCGTCATGATAATCCCTTTGATACGGTAGGTGCATTCGGTCAGATAGTTGACACACCGCATCAGTTGTTGTTCTGTCATGGCAGGGCTGATTTTCAAGGTCACCTTCTGCAATGTGATGTCGGGTGCACAGAGTGCCTCGTCCAGATCAATGTCGGGCGAGAGAAGCGAAAGCCAGCCCTGCTCAATGTTTCCGAAGGTGGTCGGCATAATCTTTGCGGCGGGATTCGCCTGCTTTATAAGCTCGCGTGTGTTTTCCTGCTGATCTTCTGTCGCAAGATCGGTCTTGTTGAGCAGAACAAGCGACGAAACCGCCAACTGGCGGCGACTGACCTCGGCGGTAGAAAAAACCTTGACCAGTCGCGCGGCGTCGGCGATGCACACTGCACCTTTGTAGTTTATCGTATTAAAATCTCGGAGCACCTTGCGAACATTGGTCGGATCGGCAAGGCCGCTCGCCTCGGTGATGATGACATCCGGTTTTTCGTTGACGGCATTATGCAGTTCTGCCTCAAATTTGTCGAGACGGCAGGCACAGAAGATGGAACCGTTGTTTATCTCTGCCATCGCCATGCCTAGCTCTCGCACCAACTCACCGTCCACGCCCTGACTGCCAAACTCATTTATGATGAGATACATCTTTTTGTCGGCGAAAAGGCGCACGAAGTTTTTGAGAAAGGTGGTCTTTCCGGCACCGAGAAAACCGGTTATCAGATAAAAATCAATCATGGTTACAGATAACTGTTGATCGCCTCTTCCAGCTCCTCTTTGGACGGAATGATGGACGAAAATTTCAGCTCACCGTTGATATAGATGGACGGAAGGTTGCTGACACCCATCTTTTTGCAACGAGCAATGTTTTCTTTGATGGTGAACTTGTGCTCTACAACATCAATCTTGTCACCGTAATTTTCTTTTGCTACGTTTGCGGCGCCCATCATATAGGTGCAGGCGGCACAGGTGAGACTGTCAAGAGTAAACACTTCCATCAAAGGCTTTGAAAGTGCGGTATAGTCGGGGAGTTCCACCTCGATGTCAATGTCACCTGCGACATAGTTTTTGACCATCTCGGCAACGGCTTTTGTGTCCATGACGGCTTGAGTAGCACCGATGGTGTTCTCGACCGGTACATCATACGGCATGTCGCAACCGGGAGCAACGATGAAGTTTTTGTATTCTTTAAGCTGTGCCAGCATATCGACAACATACTTCATGTTATCCTGCTGAGAACCATGAAGCATGATGGAGGTGAGCGGAATGTTACCGCCGACAACAACGTCGAAACGATCGCAGATCTCTTTCGCCGCCATGATGTCGACATTTTCATCAACACAGATGGAGTCGGGATTGGTTTTGCACATGACTTCGATGTTGCGAGTAGCGTTGCCGCAGACAAAGAAAGCGGAATAAACCTTCTTCTCGTCACGAAGATAGTCGAAAAGGTCGGTATAAGGTTTTGTCAAAAATTCCTCGAAATGATCGGAAGAAATCTGGGAAACAAGCGGATCGACCAGAGCGATGACGTCCATGCCTGCCTCGATGTAAAGATCCGACATTTTGATGGCAACTTTTTTGCAAAACTCGAGGAGTTCATTTACATAATCTTCATCGTCAAACATGTCCATGAAGATGTCGTTACCACGCAGATGGCTGGCAAGGGTGAACGGACCGCAAAGAATACCGTAAAGAGCGGTGTTTTCACCAACCTCTGCCTTCAGACGGCGCATGGCAGAAAGGATCATCGGCATACGGCCGCTTTTCTCGGTTGGCAGTGTGCAGTCGCAAGGCACGGTCATGGTGTCGGAAAGTGGGTGGGAGGCAACGCTCGGAGGGCCGTCCTCTGCCCAGCGCAGTTCACAACCGAGGATTTCCGCCTCGACCTGCAGGTCAAACATGACCGGCTGTCCGTCCGGCTTGTACAGTTTGTTTACCTCGATAAGTGCCTCGACCATCGCATCTTCGTCAGTCAAAAACTTATGTGCGTTCACTCCGGTCAAAAGTCCGGCATGAACTCCGGCAAAAGGTACCCACGGCGCACGCTCGGTCACCTTGTTTTCCAGTGTAGCAAAAAGTAGTTCTTTCGGGGTCATAGTAATTCTTCCTTTCTCTCTTTAGAATTTTAGCTTGAAAATATGAACAAAACGGTTTATTGGACACAGCAAAGCAGGGGTTACCCAGTCGCCCTGCGGCAACCCCTAACCAAATGCGTGTATTCTATTTTATCCGTCTTGAGCAAAATGAAGCGACAGAGTCGGTCGATTACTGCAATGACGGACGAAATACTTTACTATGCCGATTGGCAGATAGCAACAGCTGCATCAGCGGCGCTTGCAGCATCGGAGGTGTACTTATCTGCACTGATCTGCTCGCAGTAAGCTTCGGTAACAGGTGCGCCACCGATCATGATTTTCACTTTATCACGCAGGCCCGACTCTTCCAGAGCTTTAACCACGTCGGCCATAACGCCCATTGTGGTGGTCAAGAGAGCGCTACAACAGATGATGTCACAGCCTTCGTTTTTAGCAGTCTCAACAAAAGTTTCGGGAGAAACGTCTGTTCCGAGGTCGATAACTTCAAGTCCTTTGCCTTCCATCATCATCTTTACAAGGTTTTTGCCGATGTCATGAAGGTCGCCCTTGACGGTACCGATGCAAACTTTACCGGTTGCAACAACGCCTGCATCAGCCAATAGAGGTTTGAGCAGTTCAGCACCCATGTTCATGGCGCGAGCGGCAACGAGAACTTCCGGAACGAAGATTTCGTTGTTCTTGAACTTTTCACCGATGACCGACATACCGGAAAGAAGACCTTCTTCCAATATAGTCTTTGCACCTACACCCTCGTCTATAGCCTGTTGAACCAAAGCTTTGACGTCTTTTGCCTTACCTTTTTGAAGTTGCTCTGAGATTTGAACCAATAATTCCATTTTGAACCGTTCCTTTCGTTTTGTGTGTTAGCGATAATACTGTACACATATATTACTGCTTTGCAAATTATATCTCTTGTAATTTTTTGAACTTTTTGGTAATTTTTTGTTGTGCTGAACTTGAAAAGATAGTATCACATCTGTTATAATGACATCAAAGGCGGTTTGTTTTGCTATGGCAGGAAAGTCAAAACCGGCATCCGACAGATAGATTATCAATACCGATTGGGGGTTACCATGATTATATATGATGTTGCAAGGGAATGCGCCGACGCCTTCAATAAGGCGAGCGGTATCGGCTGTACCATCACCGACAACCTCGGAAATCGGATCGAAGAATACGGCTATGGCATTTCCGGATGCGAGCTTTGTCGCACACTCGGCAAAGATACTTCGCTTTGTGTCGGTGCGCACAGTTACGGAATGGCGGAGGCGGAGCGCTTCGGTGGGCGTTATATATATTACTGTCCGATGGGCTTGACCTGCTTTGTGTCACCGATCAAGGACGAGATCGGCACTGTCGCAAAGATTACCGCCGGGCCATTTTTCATGGTAGAGAGAGAAGACTTTGTTCAGTGCGAGCTGGAAGAATACAGCGATAAGCAACAGGACGCGGCAAAAGAAATTCTTTTGAGCATTCCGATGGTTGAACCGGATCGTATCGAACACCTTTCCAAGATACTTTTTATGTCGGCGGGATATATGTACAATAGAATGTCGATGGAGGCGATAAACGATCGGATTCAGTCACGGCAGATACAGGAAAAGATAGGTGGATATATCCACCAACTAAAGGGAGAAGAACGACAGAGTTACCCTATCGACAAAGAAAAAAAACTGCTTCGCGCAGTTTTGAGAGGGGACAAGGCACAGACTCAGGACATGCTAAACCAACTGCTCGGGCATATCATGTTTTCGACAGGATATGACTTTGAGCAGATAAAGGCGAGGAGCTATTCGCTGATGGTGCTGATTGCTCGTGCCGCCGCCGATGCAGGAGCGGATGCTGACTATGCATTGGCGGTGGGGGACGAGGGGATGAGAACACTGCAGACTATGCAAAGCGGCGAGCAACTCTGTCTTTGGCTGTCCAAGACGGCGAATTCTTTGATGGACAGAATATTTGAGTTTCGTGAGGCGAGACACTCTGCCGCCATACGCAGTTGCACCGAATATATAGAAAAGAACTACCGTGAAAAAATCTCACTGGAATCGGTGGCGCGCGTCGTCTATCTTTCAGAATCATATATATCTCGAATATTTCATAACGAGACCGGTCAAAGTTTCAAAGAATACCTCAACCGCACAAGGGTAGAAAAAAGCAAACAACTACTCGAGGAGGAGAGCATACGGATTGCCGACATCGCCGCCGAGGTTGGGTTTGAGGATCAGAGCTACTTTACCAAGGTGTTCAAACGGTATGTTGGGATTACTCCCAACCATTATCGTGATAGAATTCTAAAGGACTAGCACCATAGTTCATGCAATAGTTCTGTCGCCTGCGTGATTCGTTTTTCATCCATGGCGGAATACCCGAAGATGAGGCGGTCGTCACGATTAGGTGTCTCGACTAGATTGAACTCGCCGAGCGTTTGCAGCTGTATTCCGTTCGCCACCGCCCTCTCCAGTAAGCTACTAATCTCAATATTCCCGTTGTATGCAACAAGAATGTGCAGACCGCTGTTGGAAGGCGAGATGATCAGGTCTTTACCAAACAAGCGTTTCAGTTCATTGATCAGGTGGTCTCGCCGCTTTTTGAAGGTTATTCTCAGTCGATTGACATGTCGCTGAAAGTGACCTTTTTCTATGAAGCGAAAAAGTGCCTGCTGTTCAAAGCGAGATACCGTGCAGGAATATCCGCCGAAACGCTCCTGCCATTCGCTCAGAAGTGTTGGCGGCAAAAGCATGTAGGCGATGCGCAGTGACGGTGCAACACTCTTGGAGAATGTGCCGATATGGATCACCTTTCCGTCACCGTCCTGACTTTTCAGCGACGGTATCGGCCTTGTAGAAAAACGGAACTCGCTGTTGAAGTCGTCCTCGATAATATAGCGCTTTGAACATTCCCGAGCCCACGACATGATGTCATGGCGACGATTGACCGGCATTGTTATGCCGGTAGGGTACTGGCAAGACGGTGTGATATAAGCGAGATCTGCCGATGTTTTGCGCAGGAAGTTTACATCCATCCCCTCGCTATCCAGCGGCACAAAGACAGTGTTTGCACCGAAATCGCCAAACACCTTTGCGGCCCTGCCATAGCCGGGGTTTTCTACCGCTACAGTCTGCCCTTCGAACAATCGAGCGAGTATGCAAAGAAGATAGTCCATGCCGGCGCCGATGATTATCTCCTCAGGGTGGCAGTCGATTCCTCTGTATCCACGCAGATAATCACAGACGACACGTCGCAGATTATAGTCCCCTTGCCGATCACCATGGTTGAGAAGTGATGCGTCGCCTAACACCTCTCGCTCTATTCGACACCAGAGCTTATACGGAAACAGCGCACTGTCAATACCGGAAGTCGTAAAGTTGAATTTGCGCACCTGTGGTGTTTTTTTTGTCGCAGGTTCGCTTTTTTGCAGTGATACTTTGGGTTGCGGCGCAAGGTTGCAGGCAAAAAAACCACTGCGCTGACGTGACATGATATATCCCTCGGCGGCAAGGATTTGATATGCCGTATCGACACTGTTGATGCTGACACCGAGTTGTGAGGCGAGTGAACGCTTGGACGGCAGTCGCTCACCGCCGCAGATATCACCGCAAAGTATACCGTCCCGAAAGGCACGATATATTTGATCATAGATATACCGTTTGTCATCAAAATCGATCATAATACTTATCATGGTGATAATCCCTCCGATCCGTACATACAAATGTTAGCATCAATTGACACCATAAAAAAAATAAAAATTGATAGTTTCAATAGTATCAGTTTTGGATATAATAATAATAGACAATAAATTCATCGTTGTCAACCCTGTTTTCGGTTTTGATTGAATGCTGATGAACTTTTTGGTTTATTATTAGAATATCATTCACTGACACCGCATGTCATTTAGGCGCTAAAATAATTGAGGGCAACATAGCACGAGGCAGATGCTCAGCATAGCAAACCCCGGCAGTGCCACAAGAAAGTACCAAACATTATTTAGAAAGGATCGGTCGCAAATGAACAAGAAAATTGATGTAAAAACCCTCACCATAGTCGGTTTAATGGCGGCGCTGGTGTTTGTCGGCACCAGTCTGCGAATCACCATACCGCTAGGGTTCACCTCCACCATGCTCCATTTCGGAAACGTTTTTTGTATTCTCGGTGGTCTTTTGTTCGGTGGCATTCCGGGCGGTCTTGCCGCCGGAATCGGCAGTGCGGTTTTCGACCTTTCCAGTGAATACGCCGCCGAAGCTCCAATAACGTTTTTAAACAAGTTCGCCATGGGGTTTGTCGCCGGCTTTGTCGCCCACCTGCCGAGTTTTTCATTGCGTAAAAAACAGATAGCCACCGTGATAGCGGCCATCTGCGCGAGTGCAACCTATATTGTGTTGTATATGCTGAAAAATTATGTCGAGATGGCGTTCATACTTCGTTTGCCGACCGATGTAATATTCCCGGTGCTGATACCGAAACTTGCCGTCAGTGCGACCAACGGTTTGACCGCCGTGGTGGCGAGTGTTATCCTTTGTTTTGCACTGCGCCCTGCACTGGACAGGGCGAGGCTGACCAATACCGTCACATGATCTGTTTCAGTAGTCCCTCGCACCCTCTCGTGACATCGTGATATGTCGCATCGAAATCTCCGCTGTACCAAGGATCGGCAATGCTTGAGTCTTCCCCTGCAAAGGACAACAGCAAACTCACCTTGCCTTCGGGATCGTCTTTGATAATCCTCATTAGGTTTCGAACATTATTGTTGTCCATACATACAAGAAAATCATATTCCTCATAGTCCGCCTTGGTAACTTGGCGGGCTTTTCTTTTGGTGAAAGGAATGCCCATCTCGGTCAATTTTCGTTTGGTGCCGTGGTGAGTGTCGTTGCCGAGTTCTTCGGTACTGGTGCCTGCTGAGGCGATGTGGAACTGCTCTGTGACTCCTCGCTCCGACACCATTTGTTTAAGTACAAACTCTGCCATGGTGCTGCGGCAGATGTTGCCGTGGCATATCATCAATATTTTTGTCATTGCGCTTCGACTCCTATTGTATCGTAGTAATACTCTATCAAAAGATCAGTCACCTTGCCATAGCTTTTCAATCCGTCACTTTGTCCGTGGCTGTGCAAAAATCCTTCATACAGTGTGTCGGCGACGTCGGCGGCAACACTATCATACTGCGCCCAATATGCGTTGTTATGATGAAGATCGGCGGTGACAAAAGGATGCAAACTTTCCGAAATTTCATACCATGCCTCATAATCGGCTCGATAGAGATTGTTTGCAAGGTTAATGTATGCAAGAATTTGACCGGAATATTGATAGGCGACATTGTTTGAAAGCTCACAGGCAAGCACCGCCAAAAAGTTGCAGTCCTGCTCCGGTGCAACCCCTCTCATATGCGCCAGTTCGTGGGCGATGGTGGAGGGGATTGTGCTACTCGGTTGAACGTTGTTGACGTTTGCCTCGGCGGTGAGAGGGAAGAAAAATCCGGTATAGTTCATCTCGCTCATCAGCGGCGATATAATAAGCTGTTTTGCGGTGACGGTCGGTCCTTGCAGTGAGGGATAGAGCTGTTCTAAGTTGTGATAAATATCGGCACCCTCTGCAAACAACTGCTCGGTATCATAGCTGAACACATTGTTTTCGTCACGCTCTACCAAGACGGCACTTTCCGAGAGTTTCATGGCGAACAGTCGGGTGACGGCGGTGAGTTGCTCTACCGAGACGGGGTTTGCGGTGGCGATTTCATCGACAGGACTCGCAACATAATAGTTTGCACCCCACGACACCGCCATCAGCGTCGCAATGATCAATACCCCCAGCAGTATGTTCAGCACACAAAGCGCCAAAGTCTGCAAACGTTTGCCATTTAAGCGGATCATTTTTATGATACAAAATACTATATATATGAGGTAACCGCCAACAACAAAAAAGACGGTGAATTCTGCGAGCGAAAATGGGATAGGAGCGGTAATCATGCCGATTAGTGAGCGGTATGGATCGCCGATATACCGAACGATAAAACCGCTGAACGATGAGCTTTCCTTGAACATCCAAAACACCGCAAGAAATAGGGCCAACGACAGGGCGACCCACAATCTTTTGTATTTCAGTACGCTTTTAAACAACATAGATAAATTATAATACCGCAGGAAAAATAATACAACTGGCATAATTATACAAATAAATTCTTTTTTGTTTGTGCAACATCACATTTTTCTTTTGAATTATTTTCAAATAGCATTGTTTTTTCACAAATAAAATGATACAATAAAATCGGATATATATAATCTAATGTTATTGAAAGGTACGGTAATGCAAAACGAATGAAAATTTTGTTGTTCGGATCCGGATTTAATCCGCCTCATAATGGGCATCTCGCGCTTCTTCAGTTGGCAGTAGCGTGTCAAAAACCGGATCTTGTACTGCTTGTCCCGACAGGCAATCCACCACACAAAAAAATAATCATGTCCTCTCCGAATGGACGCTTTAAGATGGCTCAAGAGCTCGCAAAGCTACTTTCGGTAAAGTGTGAAGTGCTGGATTTCGAGCTGAAACGCAAACGGCTGAGCTATACCTTCAACACACTGCGCTATATAAAGAAACGGTTTCCGGTGAGTGAAATAGATCTTTTGATGGGCAGTGACATGCTGTTTCATCTGAATAAGTGGCACCGTTATACCGATCTTATTAAAATATGCAACATTGTTGCGGCAGTGCGTGCCGACGAGGATCGTCGACGTGTAACCTCCGCTGCGGTTGCTATAAAAGGGCTTGGTGGAAAGGTTGCTATTCTTCCGCTTGACCCGATTGAGACTTCTTCCTCTGAAGTTCGTCGACTGATTCAAGCGCGTTTGCCATTTGATCACCTTGTTCCCGAAGGTGTGGTAAAGGTGATAAAGAGCGAAAAACTTTATCGACCGATTCATTTGAGAACATTGTCTGCTTCGGTGAAGAAGTTAATGAGCGCAAAGCGTTATAACCATACCATGATGGTCTGCAAGATGGCAATTATCTTGTCTCGTGAGCACGGCTATGATATTTATAAAGCGGCGGCAGCGGCGCTTCTTCATGACATTGCAAAAGAGTTTTCCCGTGAAAAGATGTTGCAACTGTTGTCGAGCGGTGGTATAATGTCTAGATGGCAAGACACTCCGTTTCCCATTTGGCACGGGTTTGCCGGAGCGGAATATTCCAAAAAAGAACTGGGAGTTTTGGACGAAGATATTTTGAACTCGATACGCTTTCATTCTGTCGGACGAAAAGGGATGACAACTCTTGATAAAATCATTTTTCTTTCCGACATGGTCAGCGACGACAGAGAATATCAAGAAGTACACGCCCTACGTCAACTTGCAATAAAAGATATTGATCAGGCACTTCTTGAGGCGTTGATGCTCAATCTTGAATGGTTGCGTCGTGATGGAAAGGACGTGACCGTCCATACGATTGAGGCAATCGAGGAGCTTAAAACTCCAAAGGGAAACACAAAAAAGAAAAGGAACAGTGATTCAGGTGAAAACAAACAAAAAAACAGCAACAAGGCTACAGAGACGACAGCGCAGTCTGTTTGCTAAATTTCTCACTTCAATATTAGTTGTGATTATGATACTCTGTGTCGGAGTCAGCGGTGTGTATGCATATATCAATAATGTATCCACCACCAGTGTGGCAGGAACGCTCCCGAGCGAGATTGCGACCTCCTCGGAACACCGAGGGGATCTCATCAACATTCTGGTCTGCGGCATCGACTATGAAGAGGGTCGTGGCAACGATCCGGATTATGGTTTGACCGACGTTATCATGTATGTCACCTTTGACCGCAAAAACGGAAACATGTCTATCATGCAGATACCGCGAGATACTTATGTTGGTTCGGAATATGATACCGGCACCGGTCCCGGCGCTCTCAAGGTGAATGCGCTTTATCCGAATGCCGAAGACACCGAAAATCGCATGGCGGCACTTGCACAATGGATATATGATTCGATGGGACTGCCGGTCGATAACTTCGTGAGTATCGACATGGAATCGTTCCGAGACATTGTGAATGCCATCGGCGGTGTGGAAATGACGGTGCCACGAGATATTTATTCACTCGATGCAAACGGCAATGCCCTGCCGGATCCGACCTTTGTCGCAAACGAAACATATCTGCTCAACGGTGACGGTGCAGAGCTGATCATGCGCTCGAGAGCCTATGCAGTCGCAGACATCGACCGACTTTCGGTCCAACGATATTTCTATGCGGCGGTGTTTGAAAAGATGTTGACCTTTCCCATCTCGGACATTATCAAGCTAATGCCTTATTACATGTCTTTTGTCAACACCGATCTAAACCTCACGGAGCTGGGACTTCTTGCCTCAGACTTTTTGGAGCTGGAGCCCGCCAACATTGTCATAGCAAAACTGCCGGGTGAGGGTTTCAGTGAATATTTTCCGCAGGCAGAGAGCACGCTGTCATACTATTCGGCGCATTTAGAGCCGACAGATCAGATACTCAACGATTATTTTAGATTTTATTCCGATCCGATACCGGCTGAGGAGCTGGGTCTTATCGAGTACCAAAAGACGACCGGATGGTTGGACGGTTCGGTACAGAGAATGGACGGAATCATGGAAGGAGAAGAGATAACAAAATGATATCAAAAGAATTGGCAATAGCCTGCGCACAGATTCTGGATAATAAAAAGGCGGGGGACGTGAAGGTGCTCGCCACCGAAAATGTCACGGTGCTCTGTGACTATATCGTCATCGCAACCGGTAACAGCTCGACACAGGTGCGTTCCCTTGCCGACGAGCTGGAGTTCCAACTGAAAAAGCAGGACGTTACCCCGATGGGAATCGAGGGCTATGACAGTCGCAACTGGATTTTGCTCGATTATGCAAATGTAATCGTTCACGTTTTCCATCCCGAGGCTCGTGAATTTTATAAACTGGAAACGCTTTGGGGAGATGCGGCACCGATAGCCGACGAAGAGTGGAGAAAGGAACAAGAATAGCGATGAGATACGACTTTGGCAACATAGAAAAAAAGTGGCAGAATTTCTGGGATGAGACAAAACCCTTTGCCGCAAGTAATGATAGCGATAAACCGAAATTTTATACCCTTGTTGAGTTTCCTTACCCCTCCGGTGCGGGACTGCATGTCGGCCATCCTCGCAGTTATGTGGCACTGGATGCGGTGGCACGCAAAAAGCGCCTTTGCGGTTTCAATGTCCTCTATCCGATGGGCTGGGATGCCTTCGGTTTGCCGACCGAAAACTTTGCCATGAAGAACAAGGTGCATCCGGCATCGGTCACCGACAAAAATATAGCTCGTTTCAAAAGTCAGCTGAAGAGCCTTGGGCTTTCCTTTGATTGGGATCGTGAGGTCAACACCACCGACCCGAACTACTACCGCTGGACTCAGTGGATATTTTTGCAACTTTACAAGCACGATCTTGCCTATAAAAAAGAGATGGCGGTCAACTTCTGCACCGGTTGTCGAGTGGTACTCGCAAACGAAGAGGTGGTGGGCGGCGTCTGTGAACGCTGTGCAAGTCCGGTTGAGCGCAAGGTGAAGAGCCAATGGATGCTCGCAATCACCAAATATGCCGAGCGGCTTGCCGACGATCTGGACAACGTCAATTTTGTTGATCGTGTCAAGACACAGCAGCTGAATTGGATCGGCAAAAGTCATGGCGCAGAGGTCGTTTTCGGCACCGATGCCGGCGACGAAATCACGGTATACACAACAAGACCCGACACACTCTTCGGCGCGACCTATATGGTGCTTGCGCCGGAACATGAATTGGTGCAAAAATGGCGACCACTCCTTAAAAACAACGACGAACTGGATGGCTATATCGCCGCCGCCTCGTCCAAGAGTGATTTTGAGCGCACCGAACTTGTCAAGGAAAAGACCGGTGTCAAGCTAGACGGTGTTTCGGCGATAAATCCGGTAAACGGTGCAAGCGTGCCGATATTCATCTCGGATTATGTCCTTGCCGGATACGGCACCGGCGCCATCATGGCGGTACCGGGACACGATCAGCGTGACTATGAGTTTGCGAAAAAGTTCGATCTTCCCATCGTCGAGGTGGTCTCGGGCGGCGATATCTCGACCGAGGCATTCACCGACTGCGAGAGCGGCACGATGGTCAACTCCGATTATCTGAACGGTCTGTCGGTGGAACAGGCAAAAATCGAGGTGGTCAAACGTCTGCAAGACGGCGGCAAGGCGACCGCAAAAACAAACTTTAAACTTCGTGACTGGGTATTCTCCCGTCAGCGTTATTGGGGCGAGCCGATTCCGATGGTTTACTGCTCCAAATGTGGCTGGGTACCGCTTCCCGAGAGCGAACTTCCGTTACTTCTTCCCGATCTTCCCGACTTTGAGCCGGGCGTCGACGGTGAATCACCGCTTGCAAGGCTGACCGACTGGATCGACACCACCTGTCCGACCTGCGGTGGCAAGGCTACCCGTGAAACCGACACCATGCCACAGTGGGCAGGATCAAGCTGGTATTTTCTTCGCTATCTTGACCCGAATTGCAACACCGCGATCGCTTCGCCCGAGGCGCTGAAATATTGGTTGCCGGTCGACTGGTATAATGGCGGTATGGAACATACCACACTTCACCTTTTGTATAGTCGTTTTTGGCATAAATTCCTGTTTGATATCGGGGTTGTGCCTTGCGCTGAACCGTATGCAAAGCGGACGAGCCACGGCATGATTCTCGGCGAGGACGGCGAAAAGATGTCAAAATCACGTGGAAACGTTGTGAATCCGGACGAGATTGTGGAAAACTACGGCGCCGACACCATGCGTCTTTATGAGATGTTTATCGGTGACTTTGAGAAGACCGCACCGTGGAACTCCTCCTCTATCAAGGGGTGCAAACGCTTTTTAGAGCGTCTTTATTCACTGCTTGACTGTGTGGTAGGTGGAAATGGATATCGAAGTGAACTGGAAACGGTATTTCACCGCACCATCAAAAAGGTGGGTGAAGACATTGAGAATCTAAAGGCAAACACCGCCATTGCGGCAATGATGAGCCTTTTGAATGAAGTGAATGCGGTCGGTGGTGTTACCAAAGACGAGCTGAAAACCATCATTTTGCTACTCTCCCCATTTGCTCCGCACCTTGCGGAAGAAATGTGGCAGGCGGCAGGGTTCGGAACCGGAATTGAGGGCAACGCTTGGCCGAAATACGACGAGGCGAAATGTGTCGAGGAAAGTGTTGAGATTGCGATACAGGTGAGCGGCAAGATCAAGGCACGCATCACGGTGGCCACCGCCATAGGCGAGGCAGAGGTTATAGCACTTGCCAAGGCAGTGCCGGAGGTTGCAGAGGCTATCGACGGCAAAACCATACGCAAAGAACTGTATGTGCCGGGTCGCCTTGTCAACATCGTTGTTTAGAAAAAAAATCGGTGTCGGATTGCTTGTTGCCGCCTTATTGCTGTTCGTCGGTTGCAGTACCGAACAACAATATAGACGGAGTATAATTGATCAATTCGACACCGTAACTACCGTCACGGCAGTTGCAAGCGAGCAAGAGTTTGATGAAATTTTTAACCATGTCAGTGAATTGATTGACAGCTATCACCGACTTTTTGATGCCTACAACGAATATGACGGCGTCGTGAATATTGCGACACTCAATGAGGTCGCACATGCAGGGCCGGTCGCAGTGTCACAAGAACTGTTTGATTTTTTGTTGTATTCAAAGGAAATGTATGAGCTGACCGACGGACACTTAAACATAGCGTTTGGTGCGGTGTTACAACTTTGGCAACAGGCACAGCTGTCAGCTGTCGAGAATCCGGACAATGCAGAGATTCCCTCAATAGAAGAGTTGAGCGAGGCGTCGAAGCATTGTGATATCAATGATTTGATTCTGAATGCCGAAGAACTCACCGTGTATTTTGCAGACGATAAGTTGCGACTCGATGTCGGGAGTATCGCCAAAGGCTATACCGCAGGTCTGGTAGCCCATAGCCTATATAATAATGGGTTCGACGACACACTTCTCTCGATGGGTGGAAATATTGTTGCCGTTGGAAATATCGACAGCAAAAGTTGGACGGCAGGGGTTGAGGATCCACAAGGAAACAGCGAGCCGATAGCAACTTTGACACTGAACGGTGGTGAAAGTCTTGTGGTGAGCGGCGATTATGTCAGATATTTTACAGTAGACGATATAAACTATGGACATATCATCGACAGTGAAACACTGATGCCGCCCGAATATTATAGCTCGGTAGCGGTCATATCAAACGATGCCGCACTCGCCGACGTTTTGTCAACAGCGCTTTTCACCATGCCTTCGCAGGAAGCGATAGCGCTTGTTGAACAGCTTCCCTCGGTCGAGGTGATGTTGATAGTAAAAGATATGGAAGCGATAGAAAGTTCCGGTTTCAAAAATCATGTAGTTTAATCGGTGTTGACCGATTTTGGTAAAGACCTGCGTCCTCTAGTGAGCAATAATGAGTTGTTGCTACTTCTTGATGGAGTATGGCAAAATATTGCGAAAGGAATGGTAATAGAAATGGAAAAAATTCTAAGGTCGATTGTCAAGATTGACAAAAAGATCATCTACTGGGTACAGCGTCATCGAAACAAGGTATTGGATGCATTTTTTGTTTTTGTTACCCATCTTGGGGATAACGGATTCGTTTGGTTATGGTTTGCGGTATATTTTATCTTGGCACAGGACAACTATACCGGTGAAACCATGATAACAGGTCTTGCATTCTCCACCATATTTTGCCTTGTGTTCCTAAAACGTATAGCCAAAAGAAAGCGCCCCTGCGATCATGATTTGACACATCTGACCATACGGCGCCCGTCGGGACATTCTTTTCCGTCGGCACACACCTCTGCCGCATTTGCGGTGGCAGGAGTTATTTATTTAACTGCCGATCCGATATTTTCAATCATAGCGATCACACTTGCATCGTTGATAGCGTTTTCGAGGATTTATCTTTTCGTTCACTATCCGAGCGATGTCATCGCCGGAGTAATAATGGGTGTTAGTTTTGCCACCCTTGCCGTGACCGCGGTGACAAGGATTGTGGCGATATAAGGCTAAAGGTGAAAGGTGAAGGGCTATGGTGTGGCTGTGGCACAGGGTGTTTGTATAATGAATGGGAGAATAATGTGTTATCTAAAATTGAATTTGAAAACGCAAGGGTAGATTGTGCAATTAAGCAGAAAAAAGGCTTGCATTTTATTTTGGCATCTATATTGATTTGGACTATGGTCTTGGTAGTACAATTATTGGATGTACCGATACTTACAAAAAACCTGTTTGTATTTTGTTGCACAGCTCCTTTGTTGCCACTTGCTTTTATTATCTCAAAAATTATAAAAGTTGATTTTCAAAACAAAGAAAACCCACTAACTAACTTAGGGATAATATTTTCAATCAATCAAATGTTGTATCTCTTAATAGCAATGTGGATTTACAACGCTATGCCGAATAATATGTTGATGATTATTGCAATGATTTTCGGGGCACATCTAATGCCTTATGGTTGGTTATATAAATCAAAAACATATTTCGTACTTTCTGTGTTCATTCCAATAGCAGCTTTAATAGTCGGACTGAATTTTGAGGTGTATGTTTTAGCAATTTTTATGATAGTAGTAGAGGTAGTGTTCAGTGTATGTTTGGTGGTTGAAAATAAATTGCTACCTAAGTAAAATGAGCATACCATGTGGCACAGCTGCACCATAGTCCTTCACCCGTACCCTTCCACCATTAGCTAATCTTCGCACAGCAAAGATTATTGTATCCCCTACATAAATAACAGGCTGTCACTTCAATGAGGTGTCAGCCTGTTATTTGTAATTGGTGCATTTAAAACGATAGCCGCACTACCATTCCAACTTTTGGAATTCATCGATCGGCATCGGCTTTGTATAGAAGTAGCCCTGCGCCGCTTCGCAATCCATTTCTTTGAGCAGGTCGATTTGTTCTTGATGCTCTACGCCCTCCGCAACGGTATACATATTGAGGCTATGGGCGAGACCGATGACGCTCTCGACAACGATTCTGCTACGCTTACTGTCATTGGAATTGACAAAGAAGCTGCGGTCAATTTTCAAGGTGTCGACCTTGAAGTTTTTAAGCATTCCGAGGGAAGAATAGCCGGACCCGAAGTCATCGATAGATATTGCAAAATCTTTATCGTGCAGGTTTTTAAGGACGGCTTCAAGCTCACTCTCCCTTTCTGTCAGCATCGTTTCGGTCAGTTCAATTTCGATATATTTATGCGGAACACTGTGGCTGTCGGCTATCTCAACAACTTCGTTGACAAAGTTATCGTTGTTGAGGTGCAACCTTGAAAAGTTGACCGAGATGGGGAGCAGGGGTCTGCCGGAGGATTGCCATTCCTTCAATAGTTTGCAGACCTGCGAGAGCATGTATTTATCCAGCTCTACAATGAACCCGTTTGATTCGAAGAGTGGGATGAATTCATTCGGGAAGATCATGTTGTTGTCCGGCTCAATCCAACGAACGAGCGCTTCTGCGCCAACGATTTTTCCCGATTTTATATTATGTTTAGGCTGCAAGAAAACCTTGAAATCGTGATTCGCAAGAGCCGCCTCCATCTTGTTTGTGATGGTGGTAACCGCCATCAGTTTCTGCTTGTAACTTTCGTCGTAGTCGATGAAAAGAGCAGCGCCGTCCTCCTTGGTGAGGGTATGGGCGAGGTTGACACGATTAACAATTTCGTCGATATCGGTTTCTCCGACCGGTATGATATATCGGCCGTATCTAAACGATAGCTGATGGCGATCTATTCCCATGCCGTGGAGCAATTCTTTGAACATGTTCTCGAAATTGACTCTCGTGTCTTTAAAGTCGGTGAAAAGCGAAGCTCTCGCAAAGAACATGAATTCGTCCACGCCGACGCGGGCATGGATAAATGTGCTGTCGGTAACTGTTCTGCTGACCAAAGTTACCTTTTTGAGTACCGAATTTCCGACCGCAAAAGAAAACATTTCGTTGATTGCTTTGAAATTCACGAAGTCGAACTTCACAATAACGAATTCGGTATTCGGTTGTTGAGTGAGAAAGTTTTGTGCTTCTATTTTCAGTTTGGTCAGGTTATAAAGACCGGTCAGCTCATCATAGTAGGCGAGTTTTTCCACCGTTTTGAGATTCTGACGCTCCATGAAAAGTATATATAATAGCAGAACAGCAAAGCAGAAAACCATGACAGAAGACACGATGAACATGCTCAAAAATATTCCATCGATCTCGTCGCTGACAACCTCGATAGGTATCAGTGTCAGTATTGACCAATTGTTGAAACCGACGGGACGATAGTCTGCAAGTTTTGTGTTGTCGTCGTAAGTGTATTCGATTGATCCCGGTAAGCCTTCATAGACGTCGGACAAAACTTCTTCGGCAGAGCGCTCATTTGCGATGGCAACTGTGTTAAAAATATTGTAGAGGTCTGCGCCTATTCCATACAGCTCTTCCGACTCCAACATTACAATGCCATCTCGGTTGACCACTGCGGTATAACTCTCACCGCCAAAGGCATCACTCAAGAATCCTTGAAGGAACTCTGTGCTGTATTCTGAAGCAAGCACACCGACTATTTCTCCTTCCAGAAAAACCGGGACTGCGGCAGTCAAGACAATATCATCTGACACGGCGGATTTTGACGGTTCAGAGAGCACAAAATTTCCCTGCATAGCAGATTCGAAATAGGGCTCATTCGCGATATTGACTATGGTGCGATCGGCAAGTACGCCGACGCCGTTATAATCGGTTATAATTAAGGTGTCGATACCGCTATGGCGTTGCACAACGTCAAGATACTCAACAATTCCATCCTCGTTATAGCCGATCAGCGTCAAAGCTTCTGATGTGTTTTCCAGAATTTGTTGTTCTTTTTCAAGCTGTGCTTGAAAAATTAACTGTTGCTGTGACGAAATCTCGCTGAGAGTAGCCTTTGTGGAGTCTTCCAATCTCAACGTGACACCGTAGTTGAACATACCAAGACTTACTAAGATTAATATAAGCAAAAAAAGTATGACCGAAACAGTTAATATTATTCTTTTTGTTTTTTTCATAATTCCTCTTAGTTACAATTAGATATATTTTACCATATCTTATGAGTGAATGCAAGTTTTTTGATCATCGTTAGCATCGATGTTTCGCATTTATACCTGTCGGCAAACGACACAAAGTTTTCTTGCTTTAAATGATGAAGCGTGGTATAATTTATTTCATATAGCATATTTTACAGCTAGGGATTATGGAGATACTTTACACACTTATCAGCTTTGCAGCACTATGTGTTTATAGCTTGTTTATCGGCTCGACCCTAAAGGTGCAAAGTTCACTGACACCATTGATTGCGGTTAGTCTTTCGATGGTTTGGTTTGTGCTGTTTGGAATGTTCGGATTGTTGGTGATCGGTGGATATGTTTATTTTGTCGGATCTGCTGTTATTGCCTTGTTGTTATTATTAAAAAAGATTCCGATTTCCGGTATTTCCCTTTGGTTTGGCGGCTTTATGGCGATCGGCGCGTTGATGATCGTGTTTTTTGGTGTACGCGAGCCACTTTTGAATTCATGGGACGAATTCAGCTTCTGGGGAACTGCGGTGAAACTGTCAAAATTGACCGGTGAACTGCCGCTGACTGCCGAGATAGGTTGGCCTTGGGTGACCTCTCAAAAGGCAGGTCTGATAGTTTTGGGATATCTGTTTGAATTTTTCGGCGAGTACAAACAGTGGAGGATATTTATAGGGTTAAATGTGCTGGCAATGGCGGTGTTTTCAGCCTTTCTCACATTGTTCAAAGAGAAGATGAAAGCGATAGGAGTTCTGCTACTCGGGATACTTTTTCTTACCCCATATATTTTTACCATATACCGTGAACAGCCGGAGCCGAGCAATGTTTACATGAATGCACACTCCGACATACCGATGGCATGGTTGTTTTGCGGGCTTTTGGTTCTGTATTATGTTCTTGCACATCAAAAACGATCGCTTTGGCCCCTTGTTCCGGTCATGGCGGCACTTGTTATGACACGTGACACGGCGCTGACCTTTGCGCTTATCACATGGGGGATAATAGCGGTTGACCTGCTCTTCATTAACAAAGAGGTTTTCTTTTTAAAATTGAGTGGGATTCGTGCAAAAATACTGCACATAGCCGTGCTGCTTGCGACTATACTCGGCTGTTTTTTCGGATGGTCACGGTACATTGCGAATGCCACAGGCGTCGACCCGGTCGGCAATGTCGGCGGCACCGAGGAACTCGGTATGAGCGCATTGTTGTTGGAAGGTTTGATGCAACTGTTTGGCATCGGAAGAACCGAGAAGTTTGATACCATCATGTCCGGTATGGTCGATGCTTTTTTCAACCTGCCGCTCACTATGATTGGTACAGGATTTATGGCTACGATATTTATACTTGCCCTACTCGTGGTGGCTATAATATCAACCGACGATAAAATACATCGCCATCGTTGCATATCCTTTTCGATCCTTTCAACACTCGGACTTGTCGCATACAATATTTTTCTCGGCTTCACCTTTGTATTTGTGTTTCGAGACGAGGTGAGCGACGGGTTGATAGGATATGAGCGATACGTTTATCCCTACTATACCGCGTGGTTTGCAGTGTCGATTTTCCTGTTGGCATTGAGTGTTGCGAGTAGCTCAAAGCGGTTTTTCTTGCTGACACGTCTTGCTTTGGTCGCGGTGCTCGCGGTGTTTTGTGTAAGATATTTTCAGCATGTTCCACCCGGCATGAGCTTTGTTGACTATCATGACGGATATCTCTATGAGCGTGAAAAGCTGGTCGAGACCGCCGAAGATGTTGTCGAGACGCTCGGGGCAGAAGAGGATGGGAATATTTTCTTTGTCAGTCAGGGAGATAACGGCAACCGCTGGTTTCAATATTCCGGAGATTTGCTTCCACTTCAGCTGGAGTACAGCTTTGGTGGAGGAACCATGTCACTACCCGCTACGGCAGATCCCGAAAATCCGTACAACTATGAACTTTCACCCTCTGAATTCACCGAATATTTGATCGAAAACGAGTGTGAATATGTGTTTGTTGAGCGCAGTGATGCCGGCTTTGTCAGTGGATATTCCGAGCTGTTCAGCGACGGACTTTCCCTTAGCTCGCAAGGTGCCTCGGTGCTTTATCGCGTGTCGAGCGAGAGTCCGATACTGCAGTTGATCGGGGAGGTGGGAAAATGACTTTTTTGAAAAAACATCTTCTTCTTTCAATGTATTTGATAACTCTTGCACTTTGGGCAGTCGCGATCATAGTGAATCTTTTGGTCGATATTGTGACCGGCGCGCCACAACAATCGTTGTCGATTGAAGATTTTGAACTGCATGACCTTGTGGTTGCCGACACTGAAACCCTTTATGTTACCGGCAACGATCCACAAATGATTTATACAAAAGACGGCATTGAGAGTATATATTACCGCCTTGCCGAGCCGGCAAGCGGTGTGGTCTGTGCATACTATCTCTATGACACTGCTCAAGATTTTTCTAATCAAAAGCGGCTTTTCCCGAACTTTGGCGAAAGCCAAGAGGTGCTGTACGTGTTTCCGCATGGGATTGAAGGGATACGTCTCGATATCGGCAGCATTCAGGGAGAGATATATCAATTTGAAGAAATAGTGCTTAACGGCAGTGTATCTATTCAAGAGCGTATCGTTCCGACGAATCGTCAACTCGCTCTGATGATTTTTATGCCGATCATTGCATATAGTGTTGTAACTATGTTTTTTATGAGAAGAGGAAATGAATAAAAATATGCAGAAGACATCAATAGCGGACAACGCCGTATTCAAGACGGCAATGTTCAGCCTTGCCATGATGTTTTTTGTCTGCATACTTTTCGGCATGGCACCGTTTGGTGACAACACCTTTTTAACCGGTGATCTGAACAGCCAGTATATCAACTATTTTGCACAGATGCGCAGTGCGTTCTTAGAAGGCGATGGAATATTTTACAGCCTGCAAAAAAGTCTCGGCGGAAGCATGTTCGGAATCATTGCGTATTACACCGCAAGTCCTTTTGTGCTTTTGTATGTGTTGGTGCATCCATATTATTATGGTCTGCTAACGACGGTAGTGGTAGCGATTAAGGTGGTGCTCATCTGCTCAACCATGGCATTTTTCTTATCGAAGAAATTGAAAACGCAGGACGATCGGGTAGTGCTTTTGTCGCTAGCCTACGGTTTTTGTGGCTTTGTGTTTATCTATATGCAGAATATCATGTGGCATGATGTGATTATACTTCTGCCGATAGTATGCTATGGCGTCGATGTTTTGATCGAGAAGAAGCGGCCGTTTGTTTATATTTTTGCGCTGTTTGCCGCCATCTTTGTCAATTTCTATATTGCGTATATGGTCTGTATCTTTGTGGTGTTATACTTCTTTTACAATTTGTTTTTGATAAAGAAACTCTCGATAAAAGCCGGATTTGCCCACTGTGTTAGGTTTGCGACCGCCTCGTTACTCGGAGGCTTGATGAGTGCGGCAATGCTTTTGCCTGCACTTGCCGACATTATGCAGAGCAAGGGCATTGGTATCGGAGAACCGATACAACTCACCACCGAATTTGAGCCATGGAAGTTCGCTGCGCGCCTTTTGCCGTTCGGTTTTGATTGGAACAATCTCAGCAACGATCTGCCAAACGTCTATGCTGGCGTCATAACGATAATGCTGGTAATAGCCTTTTTTACTGCGCGATATATCGGACGAAGGCGAAAAGTCCTCTCGCTTATCATGCTGGCGCTGTTGTTTTTGAGCATGTGGAGCACCGACCTGATGCTCATTTTTCATGGCTTTACCGAACCGGTATGGTTTACCCACCGTCACTCTTTCCTATTCGTTTTCTTCCTCTGCTATCTTGCCGCCACTGTATTTGTTAAGGGCAAAATATATATAAAAGGCATAGTGCTAACCATCCTTTTGACGGGTGGTATACTGGCCTGCCGCTTTCTTTTTGAAGAGAGTGTATACACTACCAATCGCCTTTTGTTCACGGTGGCTATTATTTCAATAACCGCAACATTGTTGGTTTTTCACTCTTTTGCAAAAAGGAAAGTGATACGAGAAACGATAGTCAAACTGATGGTGGTGGCACTTATTGCGGAACTGCTAATAAATATTTTCTACATCCAAGTTCAGTTTGAACAGTATCCCAACTCAACCTATCAATCGTTTATTGTCGACAATACAGCCTTGTTGAACAGTGCAGAAGAATTGGAGGGCAACGACGATTATCGGGTGGAGAAAAACTTTATTCGAAGCCTCAATGACAGCTTTTTACTCGACTACTACGGAATAGCACATTTTGGCTCTACTCAAGATACAAATGCTTTTGACTTTATCAATCGGATGGATCTAAGCGGCGTGGGCGTGCCGACAACAGAATATCGAAGCGATGCCAGCAATATCTTTTCCGATAGTGTGGTTGGAATAAAATATCTGTTGGTAGGCACAGAGGAGCCGATTCCGCAGGGGTATGTGTCGACCGGAATCAGCAAAAACGGAATCGAGCTATATAAGAATCCATATGCATTCCCGATTGTGTTCTTGTTGCCTGAGGCAGAGAGTTATGACACCGTAGCCACCGACGATATAGGGTACCAGTATGAAACGTTCGCAATACTTGGTGGAAATCCGACGCCGGGTCTTTACGATTCCCTTGGCGAGGTTAACCTCGATGCGATGGAAGAACTCTCACAGATCCTTTGGGAAAATTCTGCTGAGGTGAACCTTTCGAGAGGTGGGATCTATGCGGCAATTACCTCGGAACGTGACGGCATGGCGTTTGTCAGCATACCATACAGCGAATATCTGAATGTGACCGTCAATGCACAGCCGGTTGTCGCCCAAAGTGCCTTGAGTTATCTTGTTGCGGTGCCGATAACAGCAGGTGAAAATATTATAGAAGTGACCTACTGCCCACCGATGTTGTTCGAGGGGATTGTGATAAGTGAGGCGGCGTTCTTCTTTGTACTTCTCTGGATGCTGGTGGTGAAAATTCGGGATCGCCGCAAAAAATCGGGTGAAGTTCAAGCGATAAAAACAGACGCTACACATCGAAAAGAGACCTATAAAAAAAGAAAAAACAAATCGATAAAAACTCATGAGCCGAAAGTTTCAAAGCAACAGTCGACACCGCTCGACACTCAAGGGGAAACGATGCCGCACGATATGACAGAAGATCCATCCACCGAAATAGAGCGGCAAGAGAGTGATGAGGTCAAAGACGGTGAAACACAAACACCCGATCTTACGGTTGAGGAGGTAGAGAATAATCAATCAGACGGCGCATAAATTGCAGAATCAAGTGAAACTAAAAAAATATCGCTAGCCCTTGCATTTTGTTTTCTTTTTTGGCGGATCCAATTTGTCTGCCTCACAGTAAAGATAGTCAAGCGCATCCGATAATGAGCCGAGACTGTCGATCAATCCCTCTTTGACTGCATCGGCACCGTCCAACACTGTGCCGACGTCCAGCACTAATTGATCGGTGTTGGACATGAGTTGCGCAAATCTTTTTTCCGAAATGTTTGAGTGGCGGGCAACAAATCCGGTTATACGATTTTGAATTTCACTGAGATATTGCATACTCTGTGGCACGGCAAGCATGGTGCCGGAATGACGAACAGGGTGAACGGTCATGGAGGCGGTAGGGACAATAAAACTCCTTTTTGCCGAGACCGCGAGCGGTATCCCGATGGAGTGTCCACCCCCGAGCACCAGCGTCGCGGATGGTTTTCTGACCCCGGAAATCAATTCGGCAAGTGCCAGACCTGCCTCGACATCACCCCCAACCGTGTTGATGATGACAAGAAGTCCGTCAATTTCCGGATCTTCCTCGATGCTCACCACCTGCGGTATGACATGTTCATATTTTGTGGTTTTTTGCGCTTGAGGTGCTATGGTATGCCCTTCAATCTGTCCGATAACGCTCAGACAGTGGATTGCCCGTCGACCTTTCGTCTTGAACACCGAACCGTTTTCAATATCATCTGAAATATTCTCTCTTGCATCTTGATCCATGTTTTTTACCTTTCTTTTTATAGTGGTATCGTTATAATATTCTTGCCGAAAAAATGCCGCTCATGCACTCAAATTGCATCAACTTATCTTGACAAACCGACATAAATCTTATATAATATATTAAGCCTAATGAATAATTAGTTATTCACACGGATGCTATATGTTTGTTGTGAAACCTGCTCAATGAGCGGATTTTACGACATTGAATAAAGAACAAAACAATAAATGGGTGCCAAACATTGAACTACACCGACCATAACATCTCGGCCGACGGCGGTTTTTGCAGTATTGACAGCTCTTGCAAGCGTCACGGACATACCGTGGACGCTTTTTTTATGAACGCCAAGATTTTTGTAGCAGGGGATTTTATCGAAGGAAATCTGCTTCAAAAAGATGGCAAAACATTTTTTTGCGATGTTCCTCCTCTGGGGGTACAGGTTATCGACTGTACAGGAAAATATATTTTACCCGGTTTTGCAGATCTGCATGTGCATCTGCGTGAGCCGGGATTTGACTATAAAGAAACAATTGCCACCGGCACAGCGGCAGGGCTCGCCGGAGGGTATACTTTGCTCTGCTCCATGGCAAACCTCATTCCGGTGCCGGATAGCGAAGAAAATATTAAAATGCAACTGGAAATCATCGAGAAAACTGCCGGCTGTAAAGTCATTCCCTATGCCGCAATCACGGTTGGTGAACTTGGAAAAGATCTGGTTGACATGCAGGCGCTCGCGCCCTATTGCATTGGGTTTTCCGACGATGGCCGAGGGGTGCAGAGTGAAGAGATGATGCGCAGTGCCATGGTGCAAGCAAAAAAACTCAATATGCCTATTGTGGCACATTGTGAGGTCGGAAATCCGGGCGAATCGGGTGTCATACATGACGGTGAATATGCAAAGGCAAATCGCCTGCCGACCATATCGTCCGCCAGCGAATACGGAATGGTTGGACGTGATATACGGCTTGCATACGAGACGGGCGCCCATCTTCATATATGCCATGTCTCGACCGCCGAAAGTGTCGATTTGATCCGTAAGGGAAAGGCAAAAGGTGTCCATGTCACGGCAGAGACCGCGCCGCACTATCTGCTCTTGACCGATGATGACCTTATGGACGAAGGACGCTTCAAGATGAACCCTCCAATACGCTCCGCACGAGATCGCGATGCGCTGATTGAGGGAATATGCGACGGCACTATCGACATTATAGCAACCGACCATGCCCCGCACAGTGCCGAAGAAAAAAGCGGTGGACTGCTTGGCAGTAGCTTTGGAATCGTAGGCCTTGAAACCTCATTCGCAAAACTGTACACCGAACTTGTAATGACCGAAATTATTTCATTGACCAAACTGGTCGAACTGATGGCGATTCGACCTCGTGAGATATTTGGTATCAAGGTGGGGATAACCGACGGCGGAACGGCCGATTTTTGTGTGATCGACACCGAAGAAAGCTATATCATTGATTCAAAAAAATTCCTTTCAAAGGGTAGAGCCACACCGTTTGACGGTGACAAGGTGTTTGGTCGAGTGCTGTACACGCGATGTGCGATGAAGAGGACACAAGGCTGAAATGATTTTCAATTTAACTTTTCAAATGCAGAGTTTTGATCTATACAAACAAAATGTGTTTGCGTTTTGCCACATAGTGGCGCAATTGGACAAAACCTCAGGAAAGGAATGTTTATAGACATGATACAGACGAAAATGAAAATAGAAAAAAATGAACGCATTGCGGACGGTGTGTTTCGCATGGTACTTCTTGGCGAGTGTGGCGAGATGAAGCCGGGACAGTTTGTGAATATAGCGCTCGATGGGTTTTATTTGCGACGTCCGATTTCGGTCTGCGATCAAAACGGCGACCGAGTGACAGTCATTTACAAGACCGTGGGCGAAGGCACCAAGGCCATGTCGCGCCTTGAAAACGGAGAGGAACTGTCTGTTTTGTGCGGTCTTGGCAACGGTTTTACAGTAAAAGACACTCTAAAACCACTGCTCATTGGTGGCGGCGTGGGTGTGCCCCCTATGCTTCTGTTGGCGAAGGCGCTGGCACAAAAAGGGATAAAAGCCACCGCTGTTCTCGGCTTTCGTTCAAAAGGTGACGTGTTTCTGGAAAAGGAACTTCTTGAGTACTGTGAGGCAATATATGTAACTACCGAGGACGGTAGTTACGGCACAAAAGGATTTGTGACCGATGTGGTCAATGGCTTAGAGTTTGATTACTTTTATACCTGCGGACCGATGCCGATGCTTCGAGCCCTTGCAGCACTTTCCGCCGATGGACAGCTTTCGTATGAGGAGCGCATGGGTTGCGGTTTTGGCGGTTGCATGGGGTGCAGCTGTAAAAAGACAAACGGTGATTATGCACGGATCTGCAAGGAAGGTCCGGTTTTCGATAAAGGTGAAATAACGCTGTAAAGCGGTCGCATGAGAAAGGAATGGTTTCAGATGAATCTTTCAGTCAACCTGTCAGGAGTGACGCTGGAAAACCCTATTATAGCCGCATCCGGTGTTATCGGATATGGTTATGAATTTGCCGAGATTTTCGACATAAATCTGCTTGGTGGAATCTCGTTCAAGGGAACAACGACCGAGCCACGATTCGGCAATGCTACTCCTCGCATTGCAGAGACTGACAGCGGAATGCTCAACAGCGTAGGACTGCAAAACCCGGGACTGGAACAGGTGATAAAAAAACAACTGCCACAGCTGTTTGAGGCATATGACAAGGCTATAATTGCCAACATATCAGGGTTTGCGGTAGATGAATTTGTCAAACTGGCGGCCGCTTTTGACAAGATAGAGCGAATCGACATCATCGAACTGAATATCAGCTGCCCGAACGTACACGGCGGGGGAATGGCATTCGGTAGCAATCCGGAACAGGCGGCGCTTGTGACCGAGGCGGTCAAAAAGGTAACTTCAAAACCGTTATATGTGAAACTTTCTCCAAATGTTACCGATATTTCAGCTATTGCAAAGGCCTGTGCCGATGCCGGAGCAGACGGTCTGTCTTTGATAAATACGCTTCTAGGTATGCGAATTGACTATCGTACCGGTAGGCACATTCTTGCCAATAAGACAGGGGGACTTTCCGGTCCTGCAATTTTCCCGGTGGCACTTCGAATGGTTTATGACGTGGCGTCGACGGTGGACATTCCGATAATCGGTCTCGGCGGAATTGACAGTCCCCAAAAGGTGATAGAAATGATGTCGGCAGGCGCGGCCGCAGTACAAATCGGTGCGGAGTTCTTGACCAATCCTCAGATATACAAACAGATCGTCGAAGGTCTGCCGAGCATTTTGAACGAGATAGGAATAGATGATATAACTAAAATAACAGGGAGGACATTATGCAACGTGAAGTAATTATAGCCTGCGATTTTCCGAGCGAAAAGGAACTGTTTGACTTTTTGGATAAGATGCCGCAAAAGGCATTGTTTCTAAAAGTCGGAATGGAACTGTACTATGCTACCGGACCGGATATTGTAAAAAAACTGAAAGCGCAAGGTCATCGAGTGTTTTTGGACCTGAAATTGCATGATATACCCAACACCGTCAAGTCAGCCATGAGCGTTGTGGCGACACTCGGTGCCGACATTGTCAATGTTCACGCAGGCGGTACAGTTGAGATGATGAAAGCGGCAATGGAGGGAGCAAACAGTGTTGCAAATCCCCCCAAGGTCATAGCAGTAACTCAGCTTACCAGCACCAGCGAACAAAGGATGAAGGATGATCTGTTGATTGATCGTCCGTTGACCGAAGTGGTCAATCATTATGCTATGAATGCAAAAAATGCAGGACTCAGCGGTGTGGTGTGCAGTCCGCTTGAAGCCTCGGCGGTCAAAAAGGTTTGCGGTGATGACTTTATCACGGTAACGCCGGGCATACGATTTGCCGACGGTGATGTAGGCGATCAGGTGAGGATCGCTACACCCGATAGGGCGGCAAAAATGGGGTGCGATTACATTGTAGTTGGTCGTGCTGTCACCGGAGCACAAGATCCCCTCGAGGCCTATGAGCGCTGTGTGCGTGAGTTTGTAGGGTAGACTTCACGCATTTTTCATCGAATGATGTTATAGTCAAATCACTTTGAAATCCACAAAGCTCGGCTGATACAACTCCTTTAGTTGCAGCTGCGTCAATCGGAATTTGTAAGCATTCCTCGCACAGACAACTTGTTAGATAGGCTTATACCGCTATCGAATTTGTACGAATCGATGAATAGTTCAACTATGAATTTTGTTAATGAATGACATAAAAATGAACAAAAATAATAGAAAGGAATATAAAATGAAAAAGGTAATTGCAAAACATCTTTTGGACATTGGCGCAGTTTTTCTTCGCCCTGATGAGCCGTTCACCTGGGCAAGTGGGATTAAGAGCCCGATATACTGCGATAATCGCCTGACCCTCGCATTTCCCGAGGTGCGAGATGCTGTGGAGCAGGGTATTGCCGATGTGATATCGACAGAATTCCCTGATGCTGAGGCACTTTTTGGTACTGCGACCGCCGGCATTGCACATGCTGCGATCGCCGCAGACAGACTGGGACTTCCGATGGGATATGTCCGTAGCGGCTCAAAAGATCATGGTCGTCAAAATAAGGTTGAGGGTCGACTTGTCAAAGGACAAAAAGTGGTAGTGGTGGAGGATTTAATATCCACCGCAGGAAGCGTAATCGAAGTTGTCAACACGCTTCGTGACGAGGGAGTAAAGGTGCTGGGTATAGTATCTATTTTCACCTATAATCTTCAAAAAGGCATCGATCGACTGAAAGAAGCCGACATCGTCAACCGCTCATTAAGTGACTTCGAGACACTCTCAGAGGTTGCGGCAGAGAACGGATTTATTGCAGATGGCGACATTAAGCGACTTGAGGCATTCCGCCGAAACCCTTCTGACGAAAGTTGGATAACGGCATAGCACTAAATGTCCCATGAGTATATTCATTGTTCGGTGACAGGAAAGGACACAACCCTCGAGAAAGGAATGTTCAAAAGTATGAAATCATTTATCGACCCGCTCGACGCCTCGGTAGAGAAGATTGATGAGCTCATCGAGGTGGCAGAAGATATTATAGCAAATCCCGATCGATACAGCGAGGCCTGCCGTCGTAAAAAACTGGCCACACTTTTTTTTGAGCCATCCACCCGCACACGTCTTTCATTTGAGGCGGCAATGATGGAGCTTGGCGGCAATGTGATTGGCTTTGCAGGTGCCGACAGCACCTCTGCCTCAAAAGGTGAATCGGTCAGCGATACCATAAAAATGATTAACTGTTATGCCGATATCATAGCAATGCGGCATCCCAAAGAGGGGTCGGCATTGGTCGCGGCGCAGAATTCGACCATACCGGTCATTAATGCCGGTGACGGTGGGCATCAACACCCGACCCAGACACTGACCGATCTATTCACTATAAAAAAGTTGCGCGGTGACCTATCAAATATTACCATAGGGCTTTGCGGTGACCTCAAATTCGGTCGCACCGTGCATTCGTTAATACGTGCAATGGTGCGATATGATAACGTCAAGTTTGTGCTGTGTTCGCCTGATGAGCTGAAATTGCCACGGTACATCAAAGACGAAATTGTCGGACACGGTCATGAATATTGCCAGTTTAGCCTACTTGAAGACTGCATAGACGAGCTGGACGTGCTTTATATGACCCGAGTTCAACGAGAACGTTTTTTTAATGAAGAAGAGTATTTGCGGCTTAAAGATTTCTATATACTTGACCCATATAAAATGACTCTTGCGAAGGATGACATGATGGTCATGCACCCACTACCGAGGGTGAATGAAATCTCCGCCGAAATCGACTCAGATCCCAGAGCTAAGTATTTTGAGCAGGCGTTATATGGCAAGTATATCCGAATGGCGCTGATTCTCGATATGTTGAAAATTACCGTATAAGGAAGTTGACATGCAGATAGACAGTATAAAAAACGGTGTGGTCATCGACCATATTAAGGCAGGCAAGAGCCTCGAGATATATCACTATCTTCAGCTCAACCAGCTGTCAAACACCGTCGCGATCATTAAGAATGTCAAGAGCGACAAGATGGGTCATAAAGACATCATCAAGGTGGAGGGCAACATCGATAAGAATCTTGATCTCCTCGGTTTTTTTGAGGGCGATATCACCATAAATATTATTAAGGACGGCAAACGTGTAGAAAAAAAGCATCTCGGGTTGCCGAGTGAGGTGAAAAACGTGATCTCTTGCAAGAACCCGCGTTGTATCACCATGACCGAGCCGGGGCTGGAACAGATATTCATTCTGACAAACCCGAAAAAGCGTGAGTATCGTTGTCGTTATTGTGAGCAGGCCCACCGATAATTATTGACCAATACGGTCAAATATGTATTCCCAGTGAAAGGAACAATACTAAATGCGACATTACAATTCGCTCATTAAGAGCACCTTAACAATTTTTGAAGGACGGATGAGTTTGCGTGAATATTGGCTATTCATGTTGTTTAATGCGCTGTTTTTCCTTGCCTTCAGTTTTGTTCTCAGTCTATTCAGCGGCGCATTTATTGTTCAGGCGCTTTTCAAAATGATGTCGGGGGGAGCAATTGATTTCACCTTGCCGGTAATTATCAGCAATATGTTCAACCCACTCACCTCGCTTTTATTTTTTTTACCACTGCTCGTTGCGACGGCGAGACGGCTTACCGATGCGGGATACTCTCGTTGGTTTATGGTACTTTTTGTTCTTCCGTTGCTCGGCTGGATTGCACTTGCTGTGCTGTTGCTCGCCAAAAGTTATGACGATGTTTCGAGGTGCGCTGCGCCTCAAAATTCAAAGAGTGCGGTATCTTTTTGCCATCGTTGCGGAGCTTCTGTCGATTCTGAAGATAATGCATTTTGCACTTCCTGTGGAATACAGCTCAGGAGGGAATAGTGTCGATGGGTATATTTTCCTCCGACAAGAAAAAGAAACAGACTTCACTGTGTCATGTTGCAACGCTAAGTAACAAGGGCAGAAGACCTACACAACAAGATGCGTTTGCAGTTATAAATGATGATGAAAGCCGTTTTTTTGCTGCTGTTGCGGACGGTATGGGTGGCATGGCAAACGGTGCGCAGGCGGCGGACATGGCGGTGAATTTCATCACTAACAGTTCCCGTTCACTGGACGGCATCGAAAACATCTCGGTTCATCTGGAATCGTTGACCGTATCGGTCAATGAAAAGGTATATAACGAGTTTGAAGGCAAGGCAGGAACAACACTTACGGCGGTAATTGTGCTGGATGACTATCTCTACTGGACATCGGTGGGGGACAGCATGATAGCGCTTTATCGTGACGGCCAGTTGATTCAGCTTAACCATGAACATAGCTACAAAATGCTGGTGAAGCGCAACGCTTTACTGGACGGTGAACTCGGTGCGCTTCCGGAACTCAGAGGTAGTGACAGTCATCGTTTGACCGCATATATAGGGTCACAGGAACTTCTCGACATTGATCGCAATCTCTACGGATTTCCTTTGATGCCGGACGACAAGCTGTTGCTTTGCACCGATGGAATAAGTCGCGCAATAGACGAGTTGACCATGTCGGTCATTTTAAAGAATTCTCCTAAACGTTCCATCGAGATAATTGACGATCTGATACAGCATAAATCGAGTCCAAAACAGGACAATTATACCGCGGTGATAGCGCAAGTGGTGTTTGAATTATAAGGAGTGTGATGCCGATACAGCTCAAGATTACATATGACGAATACAGCAACTGTGGCGACCGTACTCACAACGAGGACAGTCTGTTTTGTGGTGAGCGGTTACAAAAAGGCGTGTTTGTTGTTGCGGATGGATTTGGCGGAAATGCAAGCGGTGCGGTGGCGTCCGGTGTTGCCAGCAAAGCGTTTGGAAATTCTCTTGCAAAGTCGGTCGCCGGAAGTTGGTCCATGCGTCGTGCATTTGAGGCGGCGGACAAGGAACTGAAGTCAGAGCAAAAAAAACATGGCCTTGCCGACATAAGGACGACTATCGCAGCTTTGCATATTGATCATGGCAGTGCTTTTTTGGCTCACTGCGGCGACAGCAGGATATACTATCTGTCGGGAAGTAATATGCCGATGATCACCGCCGATCACTCGATCAGCTATCGCAAATATCAGGACGGTATCATCGACTATGATGAAATTCGATACGATGAAGATCGTCATAATTTGACCGAATCACTCGGCAATCCACGTGTCTCGCCGACCATTGCGAAAAAAAAGATAGCGCTCAAAAGCGGCGACGGATTTCTGCTTTGCACCGATGGGTTTTGGCAGAACATTTTGGACGACGAGATTTATATAGATTACCTCAAATCAGAGAGTACAGGACGTTGGCTTGAGTTTATGCTACTGCGTATAATGCCTCGATTGAAGGAAGATGCCGACAACCTCTCTGCCATCTGCGTTATGATGGAATAGATGCGTCAACAAAATCAACAGTTTTTTGTGCGAAATGCCGTTTTTTGTAACCGTTGCATTACGTATTGAAAATTGCATTTTTTTGTGCTATAATACAGATAACTACGAATATTTGAAAGGAAAGTTGTAAAAATGACAGGAAATGTAATCATCGGACAGTCCGGCGGTCCTTCGTCGGTCATCAACGCAAGCCTTGCTGGTGTCTTCAAAGCATCACGCGACAACGGCTTGACCGTGTACGGAATGCTGCACGGCATACAGGGTTTATTGGAGGAGCGTTATGTCGACCTCTCGACCCAGATAAAGAACGAGCTTGATCTCGAACTGCTAAAGCGCACACCTTCTGCGTTTTTGGGATCCTGCCGCTATAAGCTTCCCGATGCCGATGACAAGCCGGAAGTTTTTGAAAAGCTGTTTGCTATCCTGAAAAAACTTAACATCAGCTACTTTTTCTATAACGGTGGTAACGATTCAATGGACACCACCAAAAAACTTGCCGCTTATGGCGAGAAAATCGGTTCTCCTATCCGTTTCATCGGCGTTCCGAAAACCATTGATAACGACCTTGCAGTGACCGACCATACTCCCGGTTTCGGAAGTGCCGCAAAATACATCGGTGCAACCGTAAAAGAATTGGTACGTGACGGTCTTGTATATGACCAAAAAATGGTCACAGTAATTGAGGTTATGGGTCGCAACGCCGGCTGGCTGACTGCCGCCGCCGCACTGGCGAAATCGGAAGACAATCCCGGTCCCGACATGATTTTCTTGCCCGAGAACGTTTTTGATACCGACACCTTCATCGACAAGATCGAGGCCGCACAAAAATCCAAGAAAGCTATCTGCGTAGCCGTTTCGGAGGGCGTAAAAAACAAGGCAGGCAAATACCTGTTTGAGCAGGATGAAGATTTTGTTACCACTACCGACGCTTTCGGACACAAACAACTCGGCGGAACAGCCGATTACCTTACCCAGATGATCATGCGTGAAGTCGGTTGTAAGACAAGAACTGTTGAACTGTCGTCGCTACAACGTTGTGCCGCTCATTTTGCGTCGCTCACCGACGTCGATGAGGCATTTTCGGTTGGCGCCGCCGCTGTCAAGGCTGCTTTAGCAGGACACACCGGTTGCATGGTTATCTTAAAACGTGTCAACGATGAGCCGTACCACTGCGTGACTGACCTATATGATGTTTCCAAGATTGCTAACGTAGAAAAGACCATTCCGCTCGACTGGATTGACCTTGCAAACAACACAGTAACCGAAGAATTTGTCAAGTACGCAACACCGCTTATCTTCGGCGAAATCAACCCCGTTATTGTAAACGGAATGCAACGTCACCTACAGCTGAGCCTGTAAATAAATATTATTAAAACAATATGCCATATCAACATCCAA
>CAYJJX010000017.1:0-14167 GCA_964370605.1 uncultured Oscillospiraceae bacterium
TACGATGCCCGGACTTTCCTCCCCACCGTTTTTAACAAACGGCAGAGCAGCCGCATCGCCTACTCTGATAAAACCATAGATTATAAAAGCCATAATTGACATTTATACCTTACAAAATATTATATAACAAACGCAAAAAAATTTCAATATTTAAATGATATTTTACTTGAAAAAATTGAGAAATTGCGGTATACTAAGCCACAGAAAGTATATTGAAGCAAAGAAAGGGTAAAAAAATAATGAAATCAGCTTATTTGAACGACGTGTTTGAGCAGGTTAAAAAACGCAATTCCGGTGAACCGGAATTTTTGCAGGCGGTTACCGAGGTTCTCGAATCACTAGATGCAATCGTTGAAAAAGATTCTTCTATCGAGAAATCAGGTGTTGTTGAAAGACTTGTCGAGCCGGAGCGACTTATCGTTTTTCGTGTGCCGTGGGTAGATGACAACGGCAATGTGCAGGTAAACCGTGGCTTCCGTTGCCAGTTCAACTCCGCAATCGGACCCTACAAAGGTGGACTTCGCTTCCACCCAACAGTTACCGCATCGGTAATCAAATTCCTCGGCTTTGAGCAACTCTTCAAAAACAGCCTTACCGGTTTGCCCATGGGCGGTGGTAAAGGTGGCAGTGACTTTGATCCCAAGGGTAAGTCAGACGGTGAAGTAATGCGGTTTTGCCAAAGCTTTATGTCGGAGCTGTATCGTCACATCGGACAGTTCACCGACGTGCCGGCCGGTGATATCGGTGTTGGTGCTCGTGAAATCGGTTATATGTACGGTCAATACAAAAAGATCACCAACGAGTCGGTCGGCGTCCTGACCGGAAAAGGTCTATCCTACGGCGGTAGCCTTGCTCGTCCTGAAGCTACTGGTTATGGTCTTTGCTACTTCACCGAAGAAATGCTGAATGTTCAAGCAAACAGCTCATTCAAGGGTAAGACTGTCGTAATCAGCGGTAGCGGAAACGTCGCAATCTATGCAACTCAAAAAGCCACCGAACTTGGTGCAAAGGTCATCGCACTTTCTGATAGTGCCGGCTATATTGTCGATAACGACGGCATCGACCTTGATCTCGTCATGAAGATCAAGCTGGAAGATCGTGCCAGAATCAAAGAATATGTTAAAACTCGTACAAATGCTACCTATACCGAAGGTTGTGCCGGTATCTGGAATACAAAATGTGATATCGCTCTTCCCTGCGCGACCCAAAATGAGTTGGATGGCGCCGCCGCAAAGGCATTGCAGGCTAACGGCTGTGTAGCCGTCGCAGAAGGCGCAAACATGCCTTGTACTCCGGAAGCTGTCGAGGTTTTCCTCGAGAACAAGATGATGTTCGGCCCCGCAAAAGCGGCAAATGCAGGCGGTGTTGCCACCAGCGGTCTTGAGATGAGCCAAAACTCACTTCGCCTGTCCTGGACTTTCGAAGAGGTAGACAAACGTTTGAAAGACATCATGGTCAACATCTTCAAAAATGCCTTTGAGGCGTCCAAGACCTGCGGCTGTGAGGGCAATCTCGTCGTCGGCGCAAACGTTGCCGGATTCCTTAAGGTTGCTGACGCCATGAAAGCCCAAGGCGTTGTTTAATCTCCCGATTTCAATTATAATAGGCAAGTGCAAAAGTACCTGCGGCTAAAAACTAATGATTAATGATGCAAGGCTTATGTGATCTTCGGCTAAAAAACCGTTTGCTGTCAAATTATTACAAAGCAAACTGAAAATTGTCATTACCATTTGCTTTTCTCTTCAGCTCCACGTATTTTGCACCTAGCAAAACTACTATATCAAATGCCGCCGAGGCTTCGGCGGCATTTAAGATTGTCGTCACTTTTGCAAATGGGTTACCATCGCAAACGATACGCTACAAACAGTCTTCAGATTTTGACAGATTTTTTTGCTCGTTTTTGGTATAATCCTTTCAATAGGGATATAATATTACAAATGGTTACAATATGAAAGGGTCGGTTATAATATGAAAAAAATCAGATTTGCAATAAAAGCGCCTTTGCTCTGTCTTGTGCTATCGCTTTTATTTTTGTCAGGATGCTATCGAGTTGAGTTGCCGGAATCGCTCCAGCCGTTGCCTGCGATAACCAAAGAACCATCATTCCCAACACCGGAACAAAACTTAGTGCAGGCGCTTGAACTGTTGCGGTCGGGAGATACCGAGGAATTAGTCGATTGCATTTTCACCGATGAACAATCTTCCGATTACCTATCAGACGGTTTTAACCTTGATGTTCTTGAACAATATGATATTGACGCCACACTGCTTTCAGAGGCGACCAAAACTATCACGACTAAGCTCTATGAAGGTCTCGAATATGAAATATTATCGAGTAAAATAACTGGCGACAATGCAACTGTTACCGTATTGTTGACCACACCGGATGGAGAATTGCTGGTGGAAACCTTTATCGATGAATTCGCATCACTATATGCAAAAAGCCTTTTTACCGGTGGCAGTGATCCGAAGCAGCTCGCCGGCGAGGTAATCGGTTCAATGATAGAAAATATTGATGACCTGTCAAAACAAAAAAAGACAACACAAACAACAATAGAGATGATCAAGGGCGACGATCGATGGCTGATAGTCCCAAACGATGAATTGGGAGATGCCATAACAGGCGGCACCATCTCCGCCACAGAGCAGCTATCAAGATTTGCAAAAACTATATTGCCAATGACGGAATAAGTCGTTGACCGGTTGGACAATCGAATGCACGTAAATTTCTATCAAGCAGGTACAACTTAAAAACCACAAACATAAGCCTCAAAACAAATATTCAAGCTAGTAAAACAGTGTTGACCGTATAGGTCAACACTGTTTTAATAGCTATATCATTTCGTGTACAAGTTTCACAAACTCCCCTGCCGACTTTGAAAGCGGAATACTGTTGACATGTGCCATACCGATATGACGCGGTTTTATTCCGGGCGATAGTCTAACCTCAAAAAGTTCTCCCGAATCAAGATATTTCATCGAAAATTCTCGAATGACACAAGATACTCCGAGTCCGATTTTCGAAAATTCCAGCAGCAAATCATAAGAACCGAGTTCGATAGCCGGAGTTACGGCAATGGATTGTTTAATAAAATATTCGTCAATATATCGTCTTGAGTTGCTTTTTTGCTCCAATAAAAGTAACGGAAGGTCGGCAAGTTCAGACGGTTTCAGTGATTCATTTTTCAACTCTGCAAACTTGTTTCCTGCTACAAAAATATCCTGTATCTCGATGCAAGAATGAATGTTTAGCCCCGAGACATTTTTTATTGGAAGATTAACAAACGCAAGGTCGGCAGAGGCTGATTTTAAAAGTTCAATGCAATCAGCAGTGGTACGATTTATGACATTTATGTTAATATGCGGAAAGTTGCGGTGATATGTCTCGAGTATCGGCAGTAAGAAGTGTTTCGATATGGTGTCTGCCGCCGCAATCTTAACTTCACCGCATTCAAGCCGTGATACCTCGCTCAACTTATCCTCACCTGCTTTGAGGGTCTTGAGCGCACGATCGACATAACTGTATAGGTGCTTGCCCTCGGTGGTTAGCACCACTCCTTTTGAGGTTCTGGCAAAAAGAGTAACCCCGAGCGAGCGTTCCAGCGCAGTAATCGTCTGACTGACAGCCGGTTGAGTAATAAAAAGTGCATTTGCGGCCGCAGAAAATGAAAGTTTGTCTGCAACCTCGCGAAAAACTCTATAATGCTCAAGATTGACTTCCATAAGTTCACCTTATTCCTAAAATAAAAAATAATAATTTTACTTATATCAATAAATATTGTATATTATATTATAGACGCTGTCAACAGTGACAGCAAAAATGTAACGAGTATTCAGAAAGGTTTGTTGATATGTCAAGAATGATTGGAACAATTTCCCGTGGCGTTCGTGCACCGATTATCCGTGAGGGAGATAATATTAAAGAAATAGTTGTAAGCAGTGTTATCGAAGCTGCAAAAAGCGGTGGATTCGAGCTGAACGACAAAGATGTTGTCGGCATAACCGAGGCAGTTGTCGCACGCGCCCAGGGTAACTATGCAACGACAGATGACATTGCTCAGGATATCAATGCAAAATTCAAATCAGATCATATAGGTGTCATATTCCCGATCATGAGCCGAAATCGATTTGCAATCTGTCTGCGCGGAATTGCCAAGGGAGTGAAAAAAGTCACACTTATGATGAGTTACCCCTCCGACGAGGTTGGAAACCACCTCATCGATGTAGATGAACTGGATGAAAAAGGCGTGAACCCATGGGTAGATGTGCTGGACGAAAAGAAATATCGTGAGCTTTTCGGCTATAAAAAACACACCTTCACCGGTGTTGACTACGTCGAATACTACACCGAACTTATCCGTGAAGAAGGAGCAGAGGCCGAGGTTATTTTCGCGAATGACTGTCGTAAAATTTTGGACTATACCAAAGATGTACTTTGCTGTGATATCCATACGAGAGAGCGCTCGAAGCGCTTGCTTAAAGCGGCCGGTGGCAATACCATTCTGGGTTTGGATGATATCATGACTGCGCCAATCGAAAATAGCGGTTGCAACCCGAGCTATGGTCTACTCGGTTCCAACAAGGCAACTGAGTCCACCGTGAAACTATTCCCGACCGGTTGTGAGCAGTTGGTGCTCGACATTCAGGGTGAGTTTTATGCCAAAACCGGAAGCAAAATCGAAGTTTTGGTCTATGGTGACGGCGCATTCAAAGATCCTGTCGGAAAAATTTGGGAACTTGCCGACCCCGTAGTATCTCCGGGACACACCCCCGGCCTTGACGGCACACCGAACGAGTTGAAACTCAAATACCTTGCAGACAACGATTTTGCCGACCTAAAGGGTGACGAGCTAAGAGAAGCAATCTCCAAGACCATCATTGAAAAGGACAAAAACAACAAGAGTCTTGTCGGACAGATGGCAACACAGGGCACCACCCCACGTCGATTGACCGATCTTATCGGATCGCTCTGTGATTTAACCTCGGGAAGTGGTGATAAGGGAACTCCCATCATCCTTATCCAAGGATACTTTGACAACTATACCGACTAATTTACGGTAGCCACAAGCAACCAAAAATAAACTGTTTAAATATAAACTCTCCTAATTTATAAAATTAATTTCTATAAATTAGGAGGGTTTTCTTTTCTATTGTCCGCTTTTATCGGTTTGATTCGATTGCATAGGCTTTTTTCTTTTCAAGTATTTTTACAGCATATCTCCACCAAGCACAACGGCCTTTTGATTTAGCTCTGCGTCGGTGATCAAGAAGTCGGCACGTTTGCCCTGTTCAATACTTCCGATTTCACCGTCAATCTCCACCGCCTTCGCCGGATTCAGTGTCGCGGCAGTTATCGCCTCCTCCACTGGAACGCCAAACGACACACAGCGGCGCAGGCAGTCGGCAAGACAGGTAGCAGAGCCTGCAATGGTGCCGTCGGCAAGAGTGCATTTTCCGTCGGTCATATTGACTTTCTGCCCACCGAGTGTGTACTCGCCGTTTTCAAGACCGGTTGCAGACATTGAATCACTGATGAGACATACACGACCTTTGAACTGACGGAAAGAATTTCTCACCACCGATGGATGAAGATGTATTCCGTCTGAAATAATCTCAACATACTGTGCAAAATCGCCTGCCGCACCGACCAGACCGGGATCACGATGATGATACGGTTGCATTGCATTGAATAGATGGGTTACCATCGAGGCGCCGGAAAAGAAACCGGCTTTAGCTTCTTCGTAGTTTGCGGCAGTGTGTGCCAGAGACACCTTCACCATCTGTGATACCTCACGGATAAAGTCGTTTGCTCCTTCACACTCCGGTGCCACATCCACAAGACGAACAGTACCGAAGCTGACGTCATAAAGACGGTTGAACGTTTCAACATCCGGCGCAAATATGTTATCGGCGGACTGTGCACCTTTTTTTGAGGTATTGATATATGGACCTTCCATATTAATGCCCCACATGACTGCCATCCCTTTTTCCGGCAGATGAACAAATTTTCCGGCACGATCGAAAAGAGGTGTAAGCGTTTCCTCATCAAATGACATAGAGGTGCCAAGAAAGGAGGTTATGCCATTCTTGGCAAGATATGTCGCAATATTTTCAAGCGCACCATCTTGCTCATCACAAAAATCGGTGCCAAAACTACCGTGGGTATGGATATCAACAAGGCCGGGAAGGACAAGACATCCCTCTGCATCATAGAGAATGTCACCGTCAAGCTTCGGGGCAATCTGTGAGATTCGTCCCTCCGACACAGCTATGTCGGCAGTAATAAATGCTCCGCGATAGAATATCTTTCCGTTTTTAATTATCTTCATTTTGTTAGTTGCTCCTTTCGTAAGTTGTTAAAGTTGCCAAAAAACATTCATGTCCCCTATCAATGTTTTTGGCCGTATATCGCTAAAACCTGTGGCATAGAATCTCTTATTATCAATCGCCCGATAAGATCTGATTCACAACATGTTGTGCAAGCAAAAGTCCTGCAGCCGACGGGACAAAAATACAGCTGGACGGTGCAGGCCGAGAAGCATTTTTGTGCCGTTCCTCGGAAAGATGCCCTTTGCTTCGCTCCTGCGGTGAATAAACTACATCAATTCCAAAAATTTCTCGCTTTTTCAGCTCCCGCCTCATCACCCGTGCAAGTGGACAGCCGTGGCTGTTCTCGATCATGTCCAGCTTCAGCAAGGTAAGATCGGTCTTCCCTCCCGTACCCATACAGCTGACTATCTTTGTGCCTGCCGCAACACAGCGCTCGATCAAGAGCAGTTTTGTAGTAACGGTATCAATGGCGTCGATCACATAATCAAAGCGCTCAAATTCGAATTGATCAATGTTATCGACGGTGATAAATTCATCGACAACGTCTATCTTGACCTTTGGATTAATGTCACCGAGCCGCTTTGCGGCAACTTCACACTTTCTCTCGCCTATCGTAGAGTGCAGTGAAAAAAGTTGCCGGTTGAGGTTGGTTGTATCAAAACTGTCGCCGTCGACAAGTGTGATCTTTCCTATACCACTTCGCACAAGAGCCTCGGCGGCAATTCCTCCGACCCCTCCGAGTCCAAATACTGCGACAGCTGTGTTTTGAAGTTTTTCTATCCCTTGTTGTTCATATAACGGCACCAGTCGCGCAAACATCTCATCCAATCACTGCATCTCCTTTTTTCTTCAGTCTAATTGTACCAAAACTGTGTCAAAAGTCAATATCAAAAACATGTAGTTCGGCATATATTAGTATAAGCAGATTATCTATAAGGAGATCTTATGGCAACAGGCTTTTTAAAGGTCAATACCATGACCGCAAACGGTATCGCCCCTATCTCGGCAGCAACGGTCAACGTTACTAAAGAAGAAAACGGCGTCATCGTCTTTGACTATAGTTTCAATACCAATGCAGACGGCATCGCCGATGCGGTGGAACTCACAGCACCAAAGCGAGAGCTATCTCTTTCGGTTGAAAATACCGAAATGCCTTATGCAATCTACGACCTTTTGGTCACGGCAAGCGGTTTTCTTCCTGTCACGGTAAGTGGGCTGCAAATTTTCGCCGAAGAGACTACACTGATGAATATATCCATGATCAGCGAATCAGACGGTGTCAACTATGACAATTCAATAAACAACATTGTTGTTGACCCACACACGCTCTACTCAAATTCAGGAGGAAGCAGTCTCGCACCTCTTTCGCTCAGTAGCATACCACGTGTGCTTAGCGAACCTATTATCCCGACAAACATTACCGTCCATCTCGGAATTCCGAACGAGAGTGCCAGCAATGTGTCAATACCGTTCAAAGATTATATCAAAAACGTCGCTTCGTATGAAATATATCCTTCATGGCCTGCCGAAGCGCTCAGAGCAAATATTTACGCCCAGATTTCGGTTGCGCTCAACAGAGTTTATACTGAATGGTATCGCAGTAAAGGTTATAGCTTTCAGATTACAAATTCACCGAGCTATGACCAAAAATATGCCCACAATGCCCCCACATTCGAAAGTGTAACAACCATTGTGGACGAAGTCTTTAACAACTATATACGCAACAATGGCAATGTCGAGCCGTATTTCTCTTCCTACTGCGACGGAGTAATAGTCAGCTGTGACGGCATGAAACAGTGGGGGTCAAAAGATCTTGCAGAGGACGGATACAGTGCGATCGAGATACTGAAATATTATTATGGCGACGGAGTTACCATCTATGAAAACAACAACTTCCAAGACCTCAAAGAAAGTTATCCCGGCACACCACTAAAGGTTGGCTCCACCGGTGACGATGTCAAAACGATTCAACGACAACTTGATCGCATAGCCAAAGACTTCCCGTTCTTTGGCAGCTTGACCGCAGACGGTGTTTTCGGCACAGGAACCGAAGCGGTCGTCAAAAAGTTCCAAAAACAGTTTGCATTCCAGGATGACGGCGTCGTCGGCCCGTCCACATGGTATGGTATAAGTTATATCTATATCTCGGTTAAAAAGCTAGCTCAACTCACAAGTGAGGGAGAAAAACCTACCGGTGAACCTCCAACCGGAGACCTTGACGATGAAATCCTCGAGGTAGGCAGCTCCGGAAGTAAGGTCGAGGAAATGCAGTGTTATCTCAGCTTTATATCACAGTATAATCAAAATATACCAGACGTTGTTGCAGACGGTATATTCGGTCCTGCTACCGAGACGGCTGTCATAGCCTTTCAGAACTACTATGACCTGAAAGCCGATGGACTGGTCGGAGAGCAAACATGGGCTAAAATCAAGGAGGTTTACGACGAGTTTTACGAAGACCTGCTGCCACCGGAACAACTCGGTCCAAACGCATATCCCGGTACCGCTTTGAAGGTTGGTTCAACCGGTGATAATGTGCGAAGAATTCAGTTTTGGATAAACATCATTAGTTATAACTTTACCGACATCGAAAGCGTGTCTTCAGATGGCATCTTCGGCTCCGGTACCGAGGCGGCTGTCATTGACTTCCAAAGCTATTTCGGCCTCACTGCAGATGGAATCGTCGGCGAGGTCACCTGGAACAAAATGTTTGAAGCATATGCCGCCACCGACAATGGACTTCTCGATCCGGATCAGCGACCCGGTGAATATGGCGGTACCGCCCTGCGTCAAGGTTCGACCGGTCAGCAGGTCAAGGAAGCGCAGTTCTACCTGTTTGTCCTGTCTTCTTACTACCAAGAGATTGAGCCCATCGAATATGATGGTCTTTTCGGATCCAAGACCACGGCCGCTGTACGAGCGTTCCAGCGTCTTTTCGACCTGAGCGACGACGGCGTAATCGGAATCCTAACATGGACCGCACTATACGAACAATATACAACTCTTCGCGCCGACGATGGAAATGTCAGAGCGTTTTTCCTTACCGAATATCCCGACTTTGAGCTCCGAGAAGGAGCAAACGGCGAACAGGTGTCGCAGATACAATACTGGCTGAACTATATCGCGCTCTATATCAACAGCATCGTTCCACCCGACGTCGATGCCGATTTTGCTCTCGACACCACCGAGGCGGTGAAAAGCTTCCAGCTGCTTGTAGGGCTCACTGCCACCGGCATTGTAGACGAATCAACATGGGAAAAATTGCAGTTCTCTTACGCGTCCCTTGTCTCACTCTATCAAAAAGCGCCGTATGAAAGTGGCGAATACTTCTCCCCCACCGATTATCCCGGCTATGTTTTGACCATAGGTTCGCTCGGACCTGCCGTTCTTTCGCTCCAACAACGCATGGATCGTATCGCCTCACGTTACGGCTCACCGTTCTTCGTGCCGACAGACGGACTGTTTAAACAAAGCACATTCGATGCAACAAAGCAGTTCCAAGAACAACTCGGACTCAAGATGACCGGAGTGGTGACAAAAGAAACATGGGATGCTATCTTTTCTTTACCAATATAATTGATATGCAGACAGGGCATAGTTTCTCGGTTAAAGTGATATTGATGCTTCACAAAACTAACCTTATTACACTTGCAATAACGAGCGGTTAATGGTATACTATGTTAAAAATAAATCGAAGAGGTAACCGCTTGCTTACAAATGACGAACTGAAATATCTCAAACTGTTGTCGCAGAGCTACCCCACGATACAGACGGCATCTACCGAGATCATCAATCTCTCTGCCATTCTCAACCTACCTAAAGGAACCGAACATTTTATCAGTGATATACATGGAGAATATGAGGTGTTTTTGCACATTGTCAAAAACGCCTCCGGCTCCATAAAGCGTAAAATCGAAAGTTGTTTCGGTGACAGCATATCTCAGAAAGAAAAAGATATGCTTGCTACCATCATCTACTATCCGGTTGAAAAATTGGAAGAACAGTCGGCAAAAGGACTTTGCGATGAAAATTGGTATCGAACCATACTCATTCGCATGGTCATGGTCTGCCGTGTAGTGACCTCAAAATATACCCGCTCAAAAGTGCGTAAATCATTGCCGGAAGATTTCCGTTACATTATCGACGAGCTAATGTACACCGACAACTACGAAATGAACAAACAGGAATATTTCGATAATATCTTGACCAGCATAATTGAAACAGAACGCGCCGACAGTTTTATCATAGAACTATCGGCTCTCATTCTCAACATGATTATCGATCGATTGCATATAATCGGGGATATCTTTGACAGAGGAAGCGGTGCACATCTTGTAATGGAACATCTTTGCAATAGCGACAAGGTGGATATACAGTGGGGCAACCACGACATTGTCTGGATGGCGGCGGCACTCGGACATCCTGCATCTATCGCGAATGTCATACGAAACAGCATCCGTTACAACAATTTTAGTTGTTTAGAAGAGGGATATGGTTTAAATATCCGCCCTCTTGCAGTCTTTGCCCAAGAGCAATATCGTGACGACCCGTGCGCCGGTTTTATTCCGAAATACGTAAAATCTACTCAAGATGACAGGGTAGAACTCAGCAATATCGAAATTGCCACCAAGGTGCATAAAGCTATAACCATCATCCAGTTAAAATTAGAAGGACAAATCATCAAGAACCGTCCCGAATTCAACATGAAAGATCGTATGCAGCTTGGAAATATCGATCATCATAAAGGAACAATCGTAATCGATGGAGTGGAGTATACTTTAAACGACACCCACTTCCCCACTGTTGATCCGCTCAACCCATATGAACTGACTGCCGAAGAGCAGCTCGTGATGGAACAATTGCAGGCTTCGTTCATACACAACACATTGTTGGAACGCCATGTACACTTTCTTTTCAAGAAGGGCGGAATGTATCGAATCTACAACGACAACCTGCTATATCACGGCTGTATCCCGATGTATGAGGATGGTTCGTTTGCCGTATTTAAACTGGACGGGAAAGAATACAGCGGAAAATCGTATCTCGACCTCTGTGACAAAATTTGTCGACAGGCAGGCTATAGCAAAGGCGCAGAACGACAATTCGGGTTGGATTTCATGTGGTTTTTGTGGTGTGGATGCTATTCGCCACTCAACGGAAAAACAAAAATGACGACTTTTGAGCGTGCATTCATCTCAGATGAGTCCTGCTGGACTGAACCGAAAGACCATTATTACGATAATATCAAGAACCGTACCGCCGCCGAAATGATACTGCGTGAGTTCGGCATAAAGGCTCGTTGCTCCCACATTGTCAATGGCCATGTCCCGATTAAAATTGCTAAAGGCGAATCGCCCATTAAGGCAGGCGGCAAATTGCTTATTATAGACGGCGGTATCTCAAAGGCTTACCAAAAAGTGACCGGTATCTCAGGGTACACCCTTATTTCTAACAGCTATCAGCTTCTTCTGTCGGAACATCAGCCGTTCAAGAGCATTTCCGAAGTTATCGAGACGGACGATGATATGCACTCAAAAAACATACCGGTGGAGCAATACCAAGAACGTATCACCATATCCAAAACCGACAAGGGCGATATTCTTGCCGCAAAGATTTACGACTTGAAAATGCTCCTGAAGGCATATCGTGACGGCATTATTAAACAAATAGGGTGACAAAAACTAAAAAAACACTAGCTGTCATGACAACCGATTCTAGCCATCAAGGCTTTTTGTCTGTTCGTCAAAATATAACACCGTGATTTGACAGAAACACAACAATTTGATATACTAAAAAAGATAACATAAAACAAAGGGGGCTAAATGGAACATATCATATCTCAAATTACGACCGATATACTGGAACACACTCAAATAGCCGAAAAACATAATGTTATTGAGCCAGAACTTTTCAAAGTACATGAAGTCATGCAGGGATTGCGTGACAAAAACGGCAAGGGTGTGCTCACAGGCCTTACCAACGTTTCCGATGTCGTTGCCTTCAAAAATGTAGACGGCGAACAGGTGCCTTGCGAAGGTGAACTGTATTATCGTGGCATAAATGTCACCGATATTGTCGACAGCTGCATCGAGGAAAAGCGTCACGGATTTGAAGAGATTTCCTATCTCCTGCTCTTTGGCGAGCAACCATCTGCCAAAGACTGCGATTGGATGAAACAGATGTTTAATAAATATCGCTCACTGCCGTCACACTTCGTACGTGATATCATCATGAAATCGCCGAGCTCAAACATTATGATCAGCCTTGCTCGAGCGGTGCTTAATCTTTATAGTTATGACGACAAGGCAGAAGATCTATCACTTTCTAACATTCTGCGTCAGTCGATAGAGCTGATTGCGGTTTTCCCGATGATGGCAATATACAGCTATCAGGCATACTGTTATTACCACAAAAACGAACTATTCTTCATTCGCCCGCCAAAGGCGGAACTTTCTACTGCGGAAAATATTCTGCAAATGCTCCGTCCCGACGGTTCTTACACAGATCTTGAGGCGCAGGTTTTGGACGTCGCCCTTATCCTTCATGCTGAGCACGGCGGCGGTAACAACTCTACCTTTACGACCCGCGTAGTAACCACCGCAGGCACCGACACCTATTCCGCAATAGCCGCAGGTCTTTCTTCTCTGAAAGGCCCAAAACACGGTGGTGCGAACATCAAGGTTGTCGGAATGTTTGACGACATGAAATCTAAACTCAAGGATTGGAACGATGATGCCGAGATCACGGCATACCTCGAACAGCTTCTTGACAAAAAAGGGTTCGACAACAGCGGACTGATCTACGGAATGGGACATGCGGTTTATTCACTGTCTGATCCCAGAACCGAAATCTTCAAACGTTTTGTAAAAAGCCTATCTACCAGTAAAGGTCGTGAAAAAGAGTATAACCTATATAGCAAGGTTGCAACTCTCGCACCGCAGATAATCGGCAACCGCCGCAAGATTTATAAGGGTGTCGCCGCTAACATCGACTTTTACAGTGGTTTTGTCTATGACATGTTGGATCTGCCCATGGAACTTTATACTCCGCTCTTTGCCATCTCCCGCATCGTCGGTTGGTCGGCGCACCGTATGGAGGAACTTGAAAGCGCAGGAAAGATTATCCGTCCTGCCTACAAACCGGTCACACCGCATAAACCTTATGTTAAACTGAGCGATAGATAATCAATATTAACATTAAAACAACCCCCGATGTCATATGCATCGGGGGTTGTTTAGCGCATTTCATTACTGTTCTCGTTTCATATCATCATCTATAATTCTTACCGCACGGTAAACCTCAAAATCTTTATCCAATCCTTTCATCGCAAAGTCATTTCCAAGATACTCAAACTCAATTCTTCCATCTAGCGACTCGGCCATTTCTCGGCTAACATACACCTCTCCGGATTTAGCAATGTTTTCAAGCCTTGAGGCTGTGTTTACGGTGTCTCCGATGACAGTATAATCCATTCGAGAAGACGAACCTATATTTCCAACAACCGCAGACCCACAGTTCACCCCAATTCCGCAACCGAGTGAATATCCGTATTCCGCCTCCAACTCATCCGATAGTATTGATATTTTGGCCGCGATTTCGAGGGCAGTCTTAACCGCTTTGTACTGATAGTCTTCCTGCACGATCGGAGCACCCCAAAAAGCCATGGTGCAATCACCAATATATTTGTCAAGCGTGCCTCGATTGTGCAGAATGCTCTCGCTTGAAACGGTCAGTATCTTGTTTAGCAGTTCTACAACCTTAGAGGCCGGTAGTATCGAGGACAACGTCGTAAATCCTCGAATGTCGGCAAACATTACCGCTATGTTCACGGTTCTCC
>CAYJJX010000017.1:14177-58926 GCA_964370605.1 uncultured Oscillospiraceae bacterium
CGCTAGCTTTCTTGGATTATTTGTTTTCAAAAGTTCTGTCACAATTTCCGGAGCAACATATCGCTGAAAGGTAAAGGAGATTCTCTGTCTCTCGGACAGTTCTCGAAAGTAGTTTGTAATTATGGAAACCAAATACGCGGCTCCCAACGCTATGACTCCAAACAAAACATTTATTATCACATCAAGTTGGAACATCAACAGACAAATCGCAAGCCACACACCGTTTCCAACTAACCAAAACACGGTCGAAGCAATAAACTTTTGTCGATGCAAAAACGCAAAGCAAAAAAAGGACAGGATAAACACAATGACATACTGAAGCTGAATTGGTTCACTTTTAGAATATCCGTTGAGCAGCGCACCGATTGCATTCGCCTGATATTCTACACCATACATTGTCTCGGCCGGTGATATCGGTGTCTGATATTCATCGCGAAGACCGGGAGAATATGGGCCTATAAGCACAATTTTATCTTTGAAAAACTGTGGGGACACCGTTCCGTCCACAAGATCAGCAACCGAAACACCATCACTATACGAGTTCGGCAGCGACTGTTGTACGACATACCACCGACCTCGACTATCGGTAGGCGGCGCTTGTGGCAATGCAAGACCTGAAATCTTTGAATATTCTTCGGCGATAACTCGATAAAAAGCCGGTATGACACTGCCATCGGGAAGAATAATCTCCCAAATTGCATGTCGCAAAACTCCGTCACCGTCCAGCATGGCATTTACATGCCCATGCTTTGCGCTTTCATTCAGCTCTTCATATGGCTCGGCAAAATCGGTAATTATATAATCATCGATATAAAATGACCCATCTTGATTCGTAACCAGTTCACTGCCAAAAAAAGCAAAAGATCCAACAACTACGTTGCCTGCCTCCCCTGCTGCCTTTGCCAATCTTGCGTCGCTTTCAGGGTTTGACTCTGTGTCAAAAACCGTATCCAGACCTATTATTGCGGGACGTGCCTCTGGATCAGAATTAAGATATTCGATAGCACTTGCAAGCACCTCTCTATCCCACGGCCACGACCCAAACCGTTCAATCGCCTTTTCATCAATTCCGATAATGACAATTCGCTCATCGGGCGTGGTCGGGCGTTGATAAATTGCATCGTTTACCGAATTATAAAAACCGGATATCAAACCGGAAGCGCAGATAGCGGTAACCGCTACTGCGCCTATTAAAGCCAATATTAATCTTCGGGAAAATCTACCCAACATTGCCTCACATATTCTCAAAATAGCCAACGGAAATACTGTTTGTGAACAAATTAAAACCTATAATATTAATCTCCGTCTTCGTCATCTTCTTCGTCATCTTCTTCGTCATCATCATCGTCATCGTTGCTCTGAGGTTGTGTTGTCGCCGGAGCGGTGGTGGGGGCTGGCGGTTGTGTCGTATTTGTCGTATTATTCCCGCCTATCGATCCTGTGGTGCCTGCCGACCCTGTCGCAGTGGCATTATTGACTATGTAATCATCATCGCCATCATCGCCATCATCGTCATCTCCGCCGTCGCCGTCGTCCGAATCATCGTCATCGTCGTCGTCATCAACGTTTGCGTTATTTCCGCCACCGCTGTTTTGATTATCGTCATCATCATCAATGTTTGCGTTATTTCCGCCACCACTGTTTTGACTGTCATCATCGTCATCATCGTCATCATCATCGTCATCGTCGTCATCGTCTACGCCGCTCAAACCTGCGCCGACACCCGAGTCGGCTCCGCCCGCGCTTACAGCAGGAATATTTGCAAGATTCTCGTCGCTTGCTGATGCAACTACAAAGTCCGGCAAATCATCGATAGTCAGATCATCAAACATTACGTTTATCATTCCGTGTTGCGGAATATCGGTAATAATCACTCGCTGTCCTGCAAGTAATGTAATTTCACGAATCTCACCCGGTATGGAATCGTCGACGGTTATAACCACTTCGCCGTCAATCAAACCATATTCGGTGCTGTATTCATTCTCTAAAATCCAGCCACTTGTTCCCCTTATACTGGAAACCATGGTAGAGGTTCGAATGTCCAGCGTTTCTTCATCGGTCAACGGTGCCGTCACGTCGAAAAACAATTTGCCGTCATTTAGTACAAGTTCCAACTGTTGATCGTCTTTTCGAAAAATACAGTTTGAGCTTTCGTCCAACATGACCGATTTTGTCTCGTCTAAACTGACATAGGCATAGCTCTTTTCCATGGTCGAAAGTTCATTGCCGTCCGTCATTCTCATGCCTTCTAAAACTTCAAGTTCTGTGGCATTCATATCTGTGAGATGAACCGTTCCCTCGGTTTTTATCAACCGCATAACCGCCGCAGTGGTGGAGGGTATCAACATAAAAATTGTTATTGCAACAGCCAAGATGAAGACAACGCCGACCGCAATTCCAACATTTCGTTTTGTCAGATGCTTTGTGAAATCAAAATACATTTTACAAAATCCCTTCCCATGCTTTGCTTTCTATAAATGTTTCGAGCAGATGGCTATCAAGCTTCCCTTCATGTGCCATGCTGCGCAATATCACCAATGCTTTTTCAAGCTTTATCATCGGTTTATACGGTCGATCCTTTGCCGCCAGACCGTCGAATATGTCGATTATAGTAAGAATTCGTGTCTCTTTACACAATTCGTCGCCTTTTAGCTGTTTTGGATAACCGCTTCCATCCAGCAACTCATGATGTTCACTGGCCCATTTTTTGACCATCATGTAATTGCTCCCAAAGCTGACCTGACCTAGGATGCTCTCGGTCATAACCACATGGCTTTGCATTACATAACGTTCTTCCATCGTAAGTGTGCCGGTTGTAATGGAAAGTGAAGTAAGTTCACTGCTGGTCAACCAGTTGCGTGTTCTTCCCTGTAAATCAATATAGGTGCGCTGCGCTATTTCCTCAATTTCATCGAGTATATCATCGTTCATGCGACCAACGGTATTTGCTTCGATAATTATCTCACGAGCACGTTCCAATTTTTGCGCCATTTGTTCGAACGGTATTCCATTCTTTGCCTCGTCCAACTTAGCTGTCAACTCAATTATATCCAAACGTGTGAGCACACGTTCCAACGCATCACCAAGACGACTCGATTTATTCATTACTTCGATCGGTACCGTTAACTTCCCGACATCGTGCAGCCAAACACTCATTATGAATTGCTTCTTATCATCCTCCGAAAAAGCAAGTTCCGGACGATGTGTGTCAAGCCATGACAAAAATTTCTCGGTGTATTGTACCATGTTTCGAGTATGATTAACATTGTACGGGGTTCGTTTGTAAATCGCAGTAGAAAGCGCTCTCACCAGCGAATTGAGCAATCCTTTTATCTCGAGAGCCTGTCCCATCTTCACAAGACATGTAGCCGCAAGTGACGACAGTGCCGAAATATACACTTCCTGCTCTTCCGAGAAGGGAACCGCCTCTCCGTCCGAATTCATGGCATTTATAAGCTGAACTACACCGATTTCATGGTTTTCCTTGTCGATCATCGGCACTACCAACATCGATCTTGTCACATACCCGGTCATTGCATCATATCGCTTTGCACCCTCGTGACCACTATAATCGTTATCTTGTACATTAGAAATATTGATTAATGTATTATCCAAAAGCGCTTTTGCGCAGATATTTTGTCTTGTGAGCTCTACGGGTGGAAGATTATCCGAATCAAGGCGACCGCCCATACTCTGGGTGATCATGATTTTGAAGTAAAGCTTATCATCTCGCTTGATATACAGTGTTCCAGCATCGCATCCCGCAATATCCATGGCGGAAGTCAATATAAGCTCAAGTAAAGTCTCGTCGTCTTTCTCTGAACTCAATGCAAGGCTTATATCAAGTATTTTTCTGGAGATGGCTTCAATCAAAGGATTTTCTCCTCTCTTCGGTGGGCAAAAAAACCATTTGCAAACTTCTCTTTTAGTTGTTTTTGCATATTATATAACATCTCGTCGGTGCGATATGGGTCATGGTGTATTATGCCAAGCTGCTTAGCACCGGACTTTATGGCAAGCTCGGCCGCCTGCTCCCAGCAGGAATGACCGTAGCCTACCTTAAATTCAACCTCATCTTTGGTGTATTGTCCGTCACACAACAAAAGTGTACAATCCTTAGCAAATTGTTCGAGCCGCTGTGAACTTTGCTGTGTTATCTCATAATCGGTGGCATACACAAGACTTTTTTCACCGTGACTGATACGATAAACGGTACAACCTCCCGGATGCGAACCTTCCATAAAATCGATCTTGACGTCACCGATATAAAACTCTTCGACACAGGTCACAAATTTTACGTTCGCTAAAAAAGCATCAGAATTGACCGGCCAAAGCGGCGGTGACATGGCACTATCAAGACGTGTCTTGACATCTTTGCCGAAACGTTCAACGCCATAAACCGTGATATTGTAGCTGGCATCAAAAAAGATCGGGCATGCCATTATCCCTACAATATGATCAATGTGCATATGCGATATGAACAGATGGATGTCTTTATTGCCTTGGAGCACACTCGGCAACGACAAAATACCGCTTCCTCCATCCAAAACGATAATTTCGCCCGCTACATTTAAGTAAACACATGCGGTCGCTCCGCCGTACGAACTATAGTTCGACCCCTCGTGAGCAACCGTGCCCCTTGAGCCTAATATTAATACCTGAAAATCCTTCAACTTACCTTCTCTATATATTTTAGACAATTACAACTTGCATTATTGTGTGTTTTTGCAATATAATTGCAAACAATCGGTCGTCAACTTCACAATTTGTATAATTTATCGTTTCTTACGATGCCATTATAGCACTTTTCTTACCTTATGTAAATAGATTTGATGAAATTGCATTGACTTTTTTTGCCGAATTAGGTATAATTTAGATGCTGAAAGGAAAGTATTCTGACCTCTAAGCGGATAAAATAATATTTCTGATGACAAGGTGACACCTGAAAGTAAGAATCGATCGGCTTCTTGCCGTGGGAATTGTGTTTGCTCTTCCTGTATACTTTTGTGGGTGTACGGGGAGATTTTTTATGTTTAGAATAGCGGTTATAAGTATCATAGCAGAAGATCAAAGCAGTTTTGAAACCATCAATCGACTGTTGCACGAGTACGGGCAGTATATTGTCGGTAGAATGGGTATCCCCTATAAAAAGAGAAGCGTCAACATCATTAGTGTCGTAATGGATGCACCGCAAGAGGCGGTCAGTGCTCTGTCGGGAAAACTCGGAGCTGTTCAAGGTGTCACAGCTAAAAGCAGTTTTTCAAAGGAAGTTTACCATGATGAATAACACAGAAATTGTAACCGCCCTCACCCTGCCCGATTTTTCAAAACTGTATAAAAAGGCTAACGATATCAAGCGAAAAATCTACGGCGATGATGTTTATGTGCGAGCCATCATCGAGTTTTCAAATTACTGTAGAATGGACTGTAAATATTGTGGGTTGAATTGCAAGAACAGCACTGTAAAGCGTTATCGCTTGACACCTGAAAACATTGTGGATATCGGAAAAACAGCGTATCAGGCTGGATACAAGACACTCGTAATGCAGTCGGGCGAGGACAAGTTTTTCACCGCAAAAGTGCTTGGTGAAATTGTCAAAGAGCTCAAAAAAACAGGCCTTATTATAACACTCAGTTGCGGTGAAATGGACTTCGACGATTATGCGTATCTAAAAGAGTGCGGCGCCGACAGATATCTTTTGAAACATGAATGCGCCGACGAAAAAATATACAATGATCTGCACGGCAACAGCACCTTTGAAAACAGGTTGCTATGTCTTAAAAATCTTAAGCAGCTCGGATATGAAACGGGAAGCGGTTTCATGATCGGATTGCCGGGACAAACACCGCAAACCATTGCAAAAGATATTGAATTGCTTAACAGTATCCCCTGTGACATGGCAGGAATAGGACCATTCATTCCACACCCTATGACGCCACTCCGAGACGTACCGCCGGGTAGCAGTGAACTGACCAAGCGAGCCGTGGCACTTGCAAGGATTGTCATAGGAAAAATCAACCTGCCGGCAACTACCTCGCTCGGTGTGCTGAGCGGAAAGGATAAAGACGACATCTTTTCGTGTGGCGCAAACGTAATTATGAAAAAGGTAACCCCTGAACCGTACAAATCAATGTATGAAATCTATCCGTCAAACCTCAAACCCACCGATATATATGGCGAGCGGCGTGAGCTTGAAGAAAACATTAAGGCTCTCGGGTACAACCCAATATAAACTTTACCGAAAGGACCGGACAAACTATGTATGATATAAAGTCAGCCATCGCAGACGAATTTATCAGCGATGCCGAGATAAACGAGACACTATGTCTTGCCGAAACACTAAAGGACGATGATAATGAAATTGATCGCATACTCCAAAAAGCACAACTAAAAAAAGGGCTTTCACACCGAGAGGCTGCAACACTGCTTCTGAACGAAGACAAAGACGTTACCGAAAAAATCTTTACACTCGCAAAAGAGATCAAGGAAGAGCTTTATGGGAACCGTATAGTTCTATTTGCGCCTCTTTATCTTTCCAACTACTGTGTTAATGGATGTATCTACTGTCCATTCAACCACAAAAACAGTAACATCAGCCGTAAAAAGCTTAGCCAGACAGATATTGAAAAAGAGGTCGTTGCGCTCCAAGACATCGGGCACAAACGCCTTGCGATAGAGAGCGGCGAAGACCCGGTAAACCTGCCTATCGAATATATCCTCGACTCCATAAACACCATCTATAACGTCAAGCACAAAAACGGTGCTATACGCCGTGTAAACGTCAATATTGCCGCAACCTCGGTCGAAAATTATCGACGACTCCGTGAGGCAGAGATCGGCACCTATATCCTTTTTCAAGAAACCTACCATAAGCCCACATACCTTGAACTGCATCCGACCGGACCTAAACACAACTACGCGTATCATACCGAGGCTATGGACCGGGCAATGGAGGGCGGAATCGATGATGTCGGGCTGGGAGTCTTGTTTGGGCTGAATCTCTATCGCTATGATTTTGTCGGACTTCTCATGCACGCAGAACATCTGGAAGCACGTTTTGGCGTCGGTCCACATACCATAAGTGTGCCAAGAATCTGCCCTGCAGACGGAGTGTCGGTGGAGGATTTCGACAACTCGATTTCCGACGAAATATTTGAGAGAATCGTGGCTATACTGCGTGTTAGTGTCCCTTATACCGGCATCATTATGTCAACCAGAGAATCAGAGGCAATGCGCGGACGTGCTGTAAACATCGGAGTATCGCAGATAAGCGGTGCCTCAAAAACCTCGGTAGGCGGCTATGCCGAAGAGGAAGCAGAAGAAGACAATTCAAAACAATTTGACATTTCCGACAACCGCACACTCGACGAGGTAGTCGGCTGGCTGATCAAAACAGGACACATACCGAGCTTTTGCACGGCATGTTATAAACTCGGACGCACCGGCGACCGTTTTATGGAGCTGGTGAAGAAGGGGCAGATAAAAAACGTATGCCATCCGAATGCCCTGATGACGCTGAAAGAATATGGTGAAGACTATGCTAAACCCGAAACAAAAGCATTAATCGACAACCTTATCGAATGTCAAATTGACAACGTACCAAACAAAAATTCTCGCCGTGTCACAATCGATAATCTATATGAGATTTCAAAAGGCAAGCGTGATTTCAGATTCTAAACAACATCGCAAAACCGCCAAGCAAATTTCACTTGGTAGCCAAGAAAGGAATGGTAATTTTATGAGCCTCAATAGTACCCCCTCTGCAAATCGATTGCACATTGCAATTTTCGGCAAACAAAACAGTGGGAAATCCACCCTGCTCAACGCCATCACAAATCAAAATCTCGCTATTGTGTCAGAGCAAAAGGGAGCTACGACCGACCCTGTGTACAAGGCGATGGAGATAGCCAAGGTTGGACCATGTATGTTGATCGACACCGCCGGCTTTGACGACAGCGGTGAACTGGGCAAACTGCGAGTGGAAAAGACAAAAGGTGTGCTCGACAAGACCGACATTGCCATACTACTGATTGCGGATAACGATCTCACGGCGGAAAAGGAATGGATAGAAGAAATAAAACGCCGCAAGATCGCTTTTATTGTCGTGGTGAACGATTTTTCTGATGCAGCTGATCAAACGGATTTATGTCAGAACGAACTCGACCTATGTCCTCTCAAGGTCAATGCAAAAACGCGCGAAGGCGTAGACGCTCTTCTTGAAAAAATTCTGGAAGTCATGCCGGAGCAGTTTGAGGAATTGAGCATTACCGCAGACCACGTTAAAGAGAACGATGTCGTCATGCTGGTCATGCCACAGGATATCGGTGCACCTAAAGGGCGCTTGATATTGCCTCAGGTGCAGACTACAAGAGACCTTCTCGACAATGGATGTGTGATCATTTCGGTAACACAGGACAAGATGGAGCAGGCACTGTCAAAACTTGCCTCACCTCCCGACCTCATCATCACCGACTCGCAGGTATTCCCTTATGTTTATGAACGCAAACCGCAAGGCTCCCGTCTCACCTCCTTTTCGGTTCTGTTCGCTGCCTACAAAGGTGACAAAGAGGAGTTCTTGCGAGGGCTTAAAGCGTTTGAAGTGCTTCCGAGCGACAAGCAACTCAAGGTTCTAATAGCGGAGGCATGTACCCATGCGCCACAAACCGAAGATATAGGGCGTGTGAAGATTCCAAACATTCTAAAAAAACGTTTTGGCGATCGTGTAAGCATTGAAATCACCTCGGGCGGTGATTTTCCAAGCAACCTATCGGAATACGATCTCGTGATACACTGTGGCGGGTGCATGTTCAACCGTAAAATCATGCTTTCACGGCTCGACCGAATAAAAGAACAGGGCGCGAACATTACAAACTACGGAATGTTCTTAGCGCAGTCGGCAGGAATACTTGACAAGATTGATATTTAACTATTATACATAAGGAGTTTTGTTTTGATAGGTTTTTTTGATTTTGCGGAATTTTACACCTCGTTCTTTAATGCGATCGAACTGCTTTTCACCGCCTTTTCGGCATACCTCGACACGGTCGATATTGTGCTGAAGGTTATTACGGCAGTCACAATACCGCCGACCATCATACTGCTTTTCCTGCGATTTCACAAGCACTACCGACTGGTTTACGGCTTTTTCAAAAAGTACGGCATTGGCCGATGGCAATCACTCGGCATTGTGATTGCCTCTCGAAAAAACATGGAAATTAATCTTCGTTCCTTCATTGAATTTTCAATATTCAGGATCAGCGGAGAACATTCGGAAAGCAATGAATGGAACTTGATAATCGATGTATTTAAGGCACAGTTTATCAAGAATGTCAACGTAAACTATGTTTTGACCCTCGCCGATACATTTGTGTTAAAAAATGATTATATCGCGACCAGAATCGAGGAGTATCTTGAACTGCTCATGACACCGCGTGCACAAAGCACACTTGCAATTGACGCGACAAAACCAATTCAATTCTTCTGCGAAATTCATATTGAAAACGGATATTCTGTGCCTCTTGTTCCCATTGCATCATTGCACCAACAGGATGGTGACGACTGGACACAGGTATCAAACCTCTACACCATGTCCTGCCTTGAAAGAAAAATGTATCCGTTCGAAGTTGCCTCATTCTACGTATGGCTAATGTGGATTCCATCGGTTTGTCTGACAGACGAGAGCTCGGAATATAAGCTTTGTGCATACGGTCTCGGTGACGAATCTCTCGTTATACCTATGATTATCACCAATACATCACAGGAGGCGGAAGAACTTTGGGAAAACATACTGCAACGAAACCAAAAATATAGCTTCGGTGTGTTTATCAAAGGCACATTCCGACTGATGAAGTCAGACAGCTATATGGATCATAATCGAGTTAAGTTTTCAGAAAACAGTGCCAAATACTGCGAAAATGTTCAGACAAACAACGTGTTTTTGCTTGAACATATCAATCACGATATCCTCTATGCCAAAGAGGGACTTTTCACCGCTTACATCTGGGTTATGATCTATTACACAACCGAACAGGAACAGGCGTTTGACTGCCAACGCTGTACCGCATTTTTTGAACACGCAAATCTTGCCAACAATCAGACGGTCGAAATCCTTGTTCAATCGCTCAAGCGCAAAGTAGTGCTTGCTTTTGAACAGATATTCCAAGACGAAGCCAACCATGACAGGACCTATTATATCCCTTGGTCTCTCGACAAAAGCGTATACAACGAGGTGGCGCAGGAGATACTGCGTCTTCAAGCTGACAAGGAATATCGTTTCCATGATCTTTTTAAAACAAATATTTGTCTCGACGGTTGTCGCATAAATGCCGACGAGATACTAAATAATATTGACGACGTATTTGACGAGGACTATATGGCTCAAACATACCGACACATTGATTTTGACGACCCCGCAGATTTGACACTGCTTGCCTCTTTCTATTTTGATATATATGTAAAAGAATTCCCAAATGAAAATGAGCGGGAATCACTGGAAAACATAATTAAACAGGCAAAAAGATTTAAAAACAGTAGCGCCGACGTGTCTTATCATTGCATACTTGCCATTCAGGACTCAAAGGTAATCGGCGGTATTATCGGTGATTACTTTGCCTCCATAAACAGTGCCGCAATCGAATTTGTGACCATAGATAGCCGCTACCGCCGCCGTGGCGGTGCAACAAAGCTTATCAGCAAGTTTATAGGCTATTGCGACCGTGATGCAACACGTGTCTTGAACAAACCCGGCATCGACTACTACTTCTTCGAGGTTGAAAGACAGGATATGGCACCGGACGAGGTAGAACAAGAAATCCGCAACAAGCGATTGGCATTCTGGGCGAGAAATGCTGCAAAAACACTCGATTTCAAATACCGTCAACCGTCAATCGATGCAACAAAACAGCCGGTCGATGACCTCTGGCTTTCAATTCGGGTCATGAACGGCACGGCAAATGTAATCGAGGGTGACTTTATACTCTCGTTCTTGTATGAGTATTTCACCCACGCTTTTGGAATTGAAAACGCAAAAGAGTTGCCCATTTACGGTGAGCTAGCCGAGCGATTGCAAGGCAAGCCCATCAAAATGAAACATATCGACAATGTCTAAAATCTGATTTTCGAATTGCAGAAAAACATCAAACAAACAATAACAGACTGACCGCCATCACCATCATACCGACTACAAGTCCGTATATGGATAGATGGTGGTTGCCGTATTCTCTCGATGTCGGTAGTAGTTCATCGATTGATATGAACACCATAATGCCTGCGACACCGGCAAAAAGTATACCAAAAACCGAATCGTTCATTATCGGCATCAGCAGCAGCCAACCGACCAGTGCACCTACCGGTTCTGCCAGACCCGACAAGAACGAATATAAAAAGGCCTTTTTCTTGGAGCCGGTCGCGTGATATATAGGCATCGAGACTGCTATTCCTTCCGGTATGTTATGCATGGCTATCGCCACTACAATCGGAATCGCTACACCCGGGTCTTGCAGTGCCGATACAAAGGTTGCAAGCCCTTCCGGAAAGTTATGAATTGCAATGGCAAGCGCTGTAAAAACACCCATGCGCATTAGTTTTTTATTGTCTTTTTTATCGCCCTGCTCTCCCTCCATACTTTTCACCTCATGAGGGTTTTTGTCCTCCGGAATCAATTTGTCGATTATAGCAATAAAAAACATACCGGCGAAGAATGAAATCACGGTGATGAGATATCCAAGCCGATCTCCGTATTCGATGGTCAACGAATCACGAGCTTTTACAAAAATTTCGATCATAGACACATAAATCATGATTCCGGCCGAAAAGCCGAGGCTGACACACAAAAACTTTTTGTTGTCGGAACGAGAAAAGAAGGCTATAACGCTCCCCACTCCGGTCGCAAGGCCGGCAAAAAGCGTCAGGCAAAATGCAAATAAAACGTTATCCATAGGTTCTTCCCTTTCTCGTAGCTATAATAAATACGGGTTCAACTTTTGCTGTAACATAATATGCCGCCATGTAAAAAATGTTTAGTTTTTACGTTGACAAATATGGCATGTTATGGTAGAATAAACAGGCAATATTTCACTACTGCCGAATTGTGTAATGGTAGCACGACAGACTCTGACTCTGTTTGTCTGGGTTCAAATCCTAGTTCGGCAACCATACACCGAATCCGAAATGTCTCGGGTTCGGTGTTTTTGTAAAACCAAACCCATTGCAAGAATGGATAATATTGGTCGATCTCATAACACACCGAGACCATTGAATGGTTAGTGCTCACAAAACCTGAAGAAAGGAATGTCGTCACTATGAAAAAACTTTTTAAAAACAAAGTCCGCTTACTTTTCGCCTTGATAACTGCCTGCACTCTGCTGACCTCCTGCGGTTTTGTGGAATTTTTGCTGGAAGACGATTATAGCGAGAGCGATCTTGGTGATGTCAGCGTTCCGACGATAAACGAGATTATGGCAAATAACGAAACCGAGACGGGGCGACAATGGGCATTATATGTATATATGAGCGGGACAGATCTTGAAACAGAAAACGGATATGCAACAGACGATCTGATGGAGATCATTTCGGTTGACCTTCCTGACGATGTTGTCGTTATTCTCCAGACGGGCGGAACAGAATATTGGCACAACGACTTTGTCAATCCTGACTATATCCAACGATTCATCTATCAAGACGGCTCGTTTACACTTTTGGAAGAGTTGCCACTTTCCAGCATGGGAAGCGAAGACACTTTTGCCTCTTTTCTCGACTTTGCATATACCAACTACCCTGCCGATGATATAATGCTCAATTTTTGGAATCACGGCGGCGGTAGCGTCGGTGGCGTCTGTGAAGATGAACTTTTCGATTCTGATACGCTTACAGTTGATGAAATTGAATCTGCCATGACCTCGATTTTCCCGAAAAATCCCGACAATCCTCCTCTTTCAATTGTCAGCTTTGATGCATGTATAATGGCAACCATCGATGTCGCAAGTGCGTTGCATGGACATTCGGAATATATGGTTGCATCACAGGAAAACATCTTACAGGACGGTTTTTATTACACCGGATTTATGCAGGATCTTGCAGACAACACGAGCATCAGTCCGAAAGATTTGTCGTTATCCATCAGTGAACATTTCCAAGAGGAATACCTGAGGCTGGGCTATTGGGATGAGTTAACCATCTCTGTCACCGATCTTGACTTGGTCGATGAACTGGTGAGTGCTTTTGATAACTTCGGAAAAGAGGTTTTCGCCGCCACACTCGACGATCCCGGAAACTATACAAGGTTTTCAAATACCGCACTCAGCACCGAAAACTATGGTGGAAACACCGAGTCGGAAGGGTTTTACAATATGCTTGACATTGGGCACATAGCACGTCAAAACGTTGATGTGTATCCTTCGGCGCAAGCTTTGCTTGATGCCCTTGACGAGGCGGTCATATATGAAAACAGCGGGGTTTATCGTTCTGAGGCTACAGGGCTATCTTTCTTTTACTCTCTTGACAAATATATTCCCGAAATATACTCCTTTGAAGAAATATCAGCAAGTCCCGCATTTGCCTACCTTTATCGACACACCGTAGCAAACGATCTCGACGATGCCGGTCTTGATTATATCTCAGACCTCGGATATGACTTTGAATCGGAGGAAGATGTTCCGGACCTCATCACCGTCTTTGACATGGGGTGGGACAACCATCCCCTCTATGTTGACCAAGACGGTTTCGCGGTACTCGAGCTCGGACGTCAGGTTCGTAGCGTACTGGACGAAGTTACATTTAAATTCTCGTACTATGACTATGACAATAATCTTTTTGTCAACCTCGGCACCGACAACGATCTGATTGCAGACTGGAATTCCGGTGTGTTCCGGGACAATTTCCGTGGTGTCTGGGGGAGTATCGACGGTGCACTTTGCTATATCGAACTCGCCTACTTCGGCGACGACTATAACGTTTACTCGGTTCCTGTGTTAATCAATGGCGAAGAGTTCAACCTGTCGGTTGTGTATAACTTCACCTACGAAGAATGGATCATTGAGGGCGCAACCCCTGATAGTAACCACGGCATCCCGGCAAAGGAACTATATCAGCTTCAGCCCGGTGATCATGTCTCACCTATTCTTTACGCCTCGGAACTACATGGCTTCAACAAAGAAACTTTTGAAATTTCTGTTGACACCATAATCGTCGACGAGAACACATCATTTTTCGAAACTAAGCTTTCGGATGGTATATATCGACTCATTTTTGAGATGCATGACAGTAGCGGTAATATAGCACGCTCTCAACCCGCAAACTTTGAGGTTGACGGCAAAGACATCTACAGCTCGCTCGGATAGGTCTTGCGATTAGACAAAATGTTGTAAAGGCGTGTTCTGATTTCAGGGAATCGGTTATGTAAACTCGAATCTGCTCATAGGTTGCAACTTGTGAAGGTTTATACGATTCATATGGTCTATACGGTCTTTGATTGCGGGATCATCACAGATCCCCTCACGGATATAGCGGTCTAACACCGCATAACTAAAACCGAGGTTCTCCTCGTCAGATTTTCCACAAAGGCCATCTATCGGCACTTTTTCCACAAATTTTTCCGGTAAGCAAAGTTCTCTGCCTACCGCCTTAACCTCGGTGACGGTCAGATTCATCAGCGGAGAAAAGTCCCCGGCGCCGTCGCCGTATTTTGTTGCGTAACCAACCCAGTCCTCCGACAGGTTGCAGGTATTAGCAACCCTTCCACCGACGGTACCGGATACGGCATAGAGCGTAGTCATGCGCAGTCTTGCAGGGGTGTTAAAGGTGGTTACGGTGGACATCTCGTCATGTCCAAGCTCACAAAGCCCTTCTTTGACAACTCGCATCGTCTCGCTTGCCATCTCACCGATGTTAATCACCACATGGGCAATGTCAAGATGACGGCACAGCTCAAGACTGTAATCGATATCAAACTGCTCGCCTTGTGGCATTAGCACACCGACAACACGCTCTTTGCCGAGCGCTTTGACACAAAGTGCCGCCACGACCGAGCTGTCTTTTCCTCCCGAAATTCCAACAACAGCCTTTGCACCGTTGCCATTCTTTTCAAAATAATCTGCAATCCATGCGACAAGTTCGTCGCAGACTTTTTGTGCATCAAAACTGCTCATAGGTTTCTCCCTCTTACTAAATTTTTGCAAAAATCCATGCTTTATAATCTCGATTTGAAATCATCATATCCAAATGACTTTACCGTTTCAACGGTGCCATTTTCCCTCAAAATGCAAATATCGGGAAGTGCCATGCCATTGAAGGTGTTGTTCTTCACCATCGAATAGATCGCCATGTCTTCAAATATCAGCCTGTCTCCTCTTTTCAGCGGCTTGTCAAATGAATAATCTCCAATGACATCACCGGAAAGGCAGGTGGGACCGGCAAGGCGATAATCATGTCTGCGCTCCCCCTTTTCACCACTTTCAAACAGCGGTGGGCGGTACGGCATCTCAATGACATCCGGCATATGACATGCCGCAGAGCTGTCAAGAATGCAGATATCCATTCCGTTTTTTACAACATCCAGCACGGTGGTCACAAGATAACCTGCATTTAGTGCGATAGCCTCCCCCGGTTCAAGATATACTTCTACCGCATATCTTTTCTTGAAATCGATTAGCGCCTCGATTAACGCCTCAATATCATAATCGTCACGGGTGATGTGATGTCCACCGCCGAAGTTAATCCATTTCATGCGTGGAATAAACTCACCGAAGCGCTCTTCAAAGGCTTTGAGTGTCGTGATAAAATCATCACTATTCTGTTCGCACAGTGTATGAAAATGTAGACCCTCGATGCCGTCCAGCAGGTCTGTTCTAAACTCACTTTTGATCACTCCAAGACGTGATCCGACCGCACAAGGGTCATAAATCGCATGATCTTGAGTGGAATGTTCCGGATTCACACGGATACCGCAACTCTTGCCGGAGGCTATCGCTTTTTCACGATAACGCTCCCACTCATTAAACGAGTTGAACAAAATATGATCGCATATCTGCAGTATCTCATCAAATTCATGCTCAAGGTATGCCGCTGAAAAGACATGGTTTTCCTTGCCCATCTCTTCCTGCCCAAGCCGTGCCTCATACAGCCCACTGGCGGTGGTGCCGTCGAGGTATCGTCCGATTAACGGATAACAGGCGTACGCCGAGAAAGCCTTTTGTGCCAACAGAATCTTACAATCGGCACGTCTTGCAACCTCCGCAAGAATTTCAAGATTATGCACCAAACGCCCCTCATCTATCACGTATGAGGGGGTTTTTATGTTGTAAAGTGCTTTGTCCATTATTCCACCGGAACAGGGCTGAAATCTTCCTCCCACGGAAGTCCCCATTTGTTCAGAGCGTCCATGAACGGATCGGGATCAAACTCTTCAATGTTCCAAACACCGGGACGATTCCATTTGTCGGTCATGACCATCATTGCGCCTATCATGGCAGGCACGCCTGTGGTGTAGGAGATTGCTTGTGAACCGACCTCTTTATAACACTCTTGATGATCACAGATGTTGTAGAGGTAGTAGCTCTTCTCTTTGCCGTCTTTCTTGCCGTGGAAGATACAGCCTATGTTGGTCTTGCCGACGGTGCGAGGGCCAAGGCTTGCAGGGTCGGGCAGTACCGCTTTCAAGAACTGGAGCGGAATAATCTCTTTACCCTCATAATTGATGGGTTCAATAGAGGTCATGCCGACATTCTCAAGGCATTTCAGATGGGTCAAATAACTTTGTCCGAACGTCATGAAAAAGCGTATGCGCTTGATTCCGGGCATGTTGAGTGCCAGACTCTCTATCTCTTCGTGGTGAAGAAGATACATGTCCTTCTCGCCTACCCCTTTGAAGTTGTAAACACGTTTTATCTCCATCGGCTCTGTTTCGATCCATTCGCCGTTTTCCCAGTAGCTTCCGTTGGCGGAAACCTCACGAATGTTGATTTCGGGATTGAAGTTGGTGGCAAATGGGTAGCCATGATCTCCACCGTTGCAGTCCAGTATATCGATATAGTTAATTTCATCAAAATGATGTTTGAGTGCATAAGCAGAGAAAACTCCGGTCACACCGGGATCAAATCCACTTCCGAGAAGTGCACATATGCCTGCTTTTTCAAAGCGCTCACGATATGCCCATTGCCAGCTGTATTCAAACTTGGCGGTGTCGTGCGGCTCATAGTTGGCGGTGTCGATATAATGCGTCTTGGTGGCGAGACAAGCATCCATGATGGTCAAATCTTGGTATGGCAGTGCAAGATTGAGCACCACGTCTGGTTTGAATCCGTTGATCAAATCAACCAGCTCCTCGACATTGTCGGCATCGACCTGTGCGGTATGAATTTTTGTAGTCGTCTTGCCTTCGAGCTCCGATTTTATCTTTTCGCATTTTGATACGGTACGGCTTGCGATCATAATCTCTTCAAAAACTTCACTGTTCTGACAGCATTTATGAATGGCTACTCCGGCGACTCCGCCGCATCCGATTATTAAGCATTTTCCCATGTCGTTAAACATCCTTTCTTTTCAGTTGTAATAAAATTTCTCGTGTTATCTTACAGGCAAGAGCGGTCGACGCTCCGCTTTGATCATAGTGTGGCGACAACTCGTTTATGTCGGCTGCAACCACGTTCAAACGATGAAGTTGCAACACCGCAAAAAGCAGTTCTTTGAAACTCACTCCGCCCGCCTCCGGTGTGCCTGTTCCCCAAAAACAGGAGGGGTCAAGCACGTCAAGATCGAGTGTAAAGTAAACTGGCTTGTCACCGATTTTTTCAATCATAGCCTCAAATCCTTCGAGGTCAAACAGGTGAATGTCGGTGTGTTCTTTGGCAAACTCAAATTCATATCGCTCGCCGCTCCTGATTCCGAATTGATGAATCCGACCATCACCCAGCAGTTTCCACACCTGCTTTATCACCCCTGAATGGGTGAGTTCCTCTCCGATATAATCGTCCCTGAGATCGGTGTGAGCATCGAAGTGAATCAGATGTAAATCGGGATGTTTTTTCAGCGCCGCCCGAAATGCACCGAGTGTTATCAAATGTTCACCGCCTAGCATTACCGGTATTTTTCCGTCGTTCAAAATTTGCTCGGTGTATCGTTCGGTCATTTCCAGCACCCGTTCGGGATTGCCGAACGGAAGGTCAAGATCGCCGCCGTCAAATACCTTGATGTCAAAAAGGTCGCGGTCGCAATAGGGAGAGTATGTCTCGATCCCAAAGCTCTCATTTCGGATTGCGGACGGACCGAATCTTGTGCCGGGACGAAAGGAGGTGGTTCCGTCAAACGGAACTCCGAACAGCACTATGTCAGAATCGACATACTCGCTGTCGCACCCTATAAATGTATGTATGTTTTTATTCATCGGTACCTCATCGCTATTTTTCAACCTTTTTTAGCATTTCTTCAACATATTTCGGAAGATAAAACGCTCCTTTATGTAGGTTAGTCGTGTAATATTTAGTTTCGATTTCAAGTGCGTTCCACTTTGCTTCGCAGATGTCCTTGATCGGTCGAAGCCCTTTCGAGGAAAAGCCGAACATCCAATGGCCGGACGGATATGTCGGTATATGTGCTTGATAGACCTTAGCGACATCAAAGCATTTATATATTCTCTTATGCGCTTGTTGCATCTCTTTTGCATCGGCGGTATAAAACGGACTCTCGTTCTGGTTTACCATTATGCCGTTTTTTGTCAGAGCACTGTAGCAGTTGCTGTAAAACTCCTTGGTGAAAAGCACCTCGCCCGGACCGGACGGATCGGTAGAGTCGACAATAATAAGGTCGTATCGGTCCTCTACCCTTCGGATAAATTTGATGCCATCCGAAATATGGATGTTGACCTTTTTGCTTTCAAATCCACAGGCAGTCTGCGGCAGATACTTTTTGCAAACCTCGATGACTCTCTCGTCGATCTCGACAACATCGATAACCTCAATCCCATCGTATTTTGATAGCTCACGTGCAATTCCTCCGTCTCCTGCACCGATCACAAGCACATTTTTTATTGCAGGATTTACAGCCATCGGAACGTGTGTCATCATTTCGTGGTAGATAAATTCATCTTTTTCGGTCAGCATCATCACGCCGTCCAGCGTCAAGAATTTCCCATAATCTTTCGACTCGAAAACAGAAATGTTTTGATAATCGCTCTGTTCTTGATGTAACTGACGGCTCACCTTTATCGAGAGCTTTACATTTTCGCTGTGGTATTCACTGTACCAAAGGTTATCCATGGCAACTCCCTTTCTGCGCAATGTGCGGTGTTTGCATGTAGCAGGGCTGTATATGCCCTGTGTCTTGGTTTATTCCTAGTCTATGAGCACTTTCAACTCGCTGATATCAAGGCTTTCAGGACCGGTAAGCTTGCTTCCCTTCTCCTTGGTGTAACGAATATAGTCAATAATCTGATCCGTTATCCTCTCTCCCGGTGCAAGCACCGGAATACCGGGCGGATAGCAGATGACAAACTCGCCCGCTATCCTTCCGACACAGGAATCAAGCGGCAAGCTCTCTTTGTCGGCATAAAACGCGGTCTGTGGCGACATCACGACGTTGGGAGCAATATATTCGCTCTCCAACATGCCCTTTCTCTCTCTTTTGTAATCCCGTCTTATCTGCGCAAGTGCACTGATAAAACGCTCTATATTCTTTTTCTTGTCTCCCACCGAGAGATAGGCAAGAATATTTCCGACATCGCCAAACTCCACCTGAATGTCATACTCGTCACGCAATATATCATATACCTCGACCCCGGCAAGTCCAAGATCAAGAGTGTTTATAGAAAGTTTCGTGGTATCGAAATCAAAGATGGTATCACCGTTTATAAGCTCTTTTGAATAGGCGTAGTAATCCCCTATCTCGTTTATCTCTTGTCTGGCATACTCTGCCATATTCTTAACCTTTTCAAAAATCCTGTCGCCATCCAACGCCAAATTTCGACGAGAAACATCGAGACTTGATAACAGCAGGTAGTTTGCACTTGTCGTCTGGGTAAGGTTGATTACCTGTCGTACATAGTTTGCGTTCACGTTTTCTCCGCAGAGCAGAACAGAACTCTGAGTGAGTGAACCACCCGATTTGTGCATACTGACACTCGCCATGTCGGCACCGGCCTGCATGGCAGACATCGGAAGTCCCTCGCCAAAATAAAAATGAGTTCCGTGAGCCTCATCGACTAAGACACGAATTCCGTGACGATGCGCAAGCTGTGTTATAGACAAAAGATCGGAGCATATGCCGTAATAAGTCGGGTTGTTCACCAAAAGAGCGGTTGCCTTCGGATGTTTTTCAATCGCCGAGCGCACATCGTCGAGCGACATGCCAAGCGATATCCCGAGCTTTTTATCAATACTGGGATTAATATAAACCGGCACAGCACCGGTGAGTATCAGCGAATTGATGACACTTTGGTGCACGTTACGGGGAAGTATGATTTCATCACCCTTTTTCACGCTGGAAAGGATCATCGCCTGTACCGACGAGGTAGTTCCTCCCACCATAAAAAATGCATGGGCCGCACCAAAAGCCTCGGCAGCAAGTTCTTCTGCTTCCTTGATGACCCCGGTGGGGTGGCAAAGATTATCTAGACACTGCATCGAGTTCACGTCAACACTCATGCAACGCTCACCCAAAAACTCTGTGAGTTCCGGATTTCCTTTGCCTCGTTTATGACCCGGCACATCGAACGGTACAATCTTGTTGTTCTTTAGCTCGGTGAGCGCTTCCAGTAGTGGCGCTTTCTTTTGTTTTTTCAACTTCTGACTATTTCTCCTGCTTTTTTCCGCTGGGGCTGTAAATGTTCATGCCACTATATATCTCTATCATCTCGCGGCGAAGGGCGTTTGTTATATCCAGCCTGATTTTCGGCGATATTTCATAGGTATCGGCATTGAAGAGGTAATTTTGAAGTACAATGTCCTTGATTAACATCTTTGTATGAAATATGTTAGACTGATAAACATTGAGGTCGATAGAATCATAACGCTTCAGAATCGACTCGTCAATATAGTCTTGAATCGAGGTGATTTCATGGTCAAGGAACAATTTCTTTCCGTTCATTTCACGAGTAAACCCTCGCACTCTGTAATCCATAGTTATTATATCCGACTCAAAGCTGTTGATCAAGAAATCCAGCGTAGACAGTGGCGTGATCTCGCCACATGTGGCGACATCAATATCTACACGAAATGTAGCAATGGAGGACTCAGGATGATATTCCGGATAGGTGTGAACCGTCACATGACTCTTGTCAAGATGGGCAACCTGCGTCTCACCGCTACGCTTTTTATACATGCTTTCTTCCGCAATCAAAAATGTAACCGATGCTCCTTGTGGTTCATAGTCCTGCTTTGAAATATTGAGCACAGTTGCACCAATCATGTTGGTAAGCTTGGTCAAAATATCGGTCAAGCGGTCGGAGTTGTATTGCTCATTGATATACTTGATATAATCACGCTGTTCCCGCTCTGTCTTGGCGTAACATATATCATAGATATTGAAGCTGAGCGACTTTGTGAGATTGTTGAACCCATAAAGATGAAGTTTATCTGCCATCGTTGAACTTTCCCCTTCCTAATCAAACAAAAAAAGGTGTGCCACACAGGACACACCTTAAAATACAGTCGTTTAGATACTTCGCCGAAAAAGCAGACCTCTTTCACTCTTATTGACAGTTTTACAAGTGTGTATCCTAAAATAATACACTTCGGGCGAATGAACCCAACAGGCAATTAAGTTGCCAGCTTATAAAAATAGGATTTTTGCGATAATCAATAAGGTGAATACGCTCCACCATATCTGTGAAATTTTCGCCGCGACACTTTCGTATCGCTACATGGGAATTATAATATAAAATGATTTTTTTGTCAATATTTTAAACGAAATTTGTCATCGAAGATTGTTCGATGTTTATCGTCTCTTTAATCAGATACTGCGGGGCGCTGTTGAGACTGATATACATACGCCCGATATACTCTCCTATCATTCCGAGCATTAACATGATCATGCCACCAATAAACAGCAGTGCCGCCATGGTGGAACTATATCCAAGAGGCACGTCGGGACTTGACATCCAGTTCACAATGGTATATGCAAGATAGACAAACCCACCAAGAGCACACAAAAAACCAATAATCGATGCGATTCGAAGCGGTTTTATAGAAAAGGCGGTAAACCCATTCAACCACAATGAAATCAGTTTCTTTAATGTATATCCCGATCTTCCTGCTGTCCTCGGTTTGAGTGTAACGGGAACAACCGCTATATTTTTTGTAGCACGAAATATCAAACCGCCAAGATACGGGTAAGGGTTGTTGTACCGGATCATCTCCTGTGCAATGAATTTCTTCATCGCGTAAAAACTGGTGATCTTGACGTGTTTCGGTTTTGACAACAAGAACCCTGCCATCATATCGTTGAACTTGCTTCCAAGATTGCGAAAAAATCCTCGTTCGCTGTCGGGATAGTTTGCGTAGACCACATCAAAACCTTCTTCAATCTTGTCGGCGAGTTTAAATGTGTCTTCGATCGGTATCTGTCCATCGTCATCTACCGAGATAATAATATCCCCTTGTGCAAAACGATATCCTGCCATCAACGCCGAATGTTGACCAAAATTTTTAGAGAAGTTGATCGCTTTAATGTTGTCGCTCTCTTTTGCAAGAGTTTTTATTACTCCATATACATCATCGGGAGAACAGTCATTCACAAGAACGATTTCATAATCACACGCAGGCCGGGTTGACATAACATTTTTAATTTCACCAACGACATCGGCGAGACTATCCTGTGAGCCGTAACATGGTATGACAAATGATAACATTACACCTCCTCCGCTACACTAAAGATCGCCATGAATGTAACATCTCGATAAACACCCTTGAGTTTAACGTCTTGACGAAACACACCTTCCAAAACAAATCCGGATCTCTTGTAGCTACTTACTGCACGTTCGTTGTCTGATAGTACACGCAAAAAAACCTTGTTGAGTCCCAACTCCTCAAAGGCGAATTTTGTTGTCAAGTCGGTAGCTATGCTCGCATAGCCTTTACCTAAATACTCTTCTTCTCCAATATAAATCCCAAATTCCGCTTTGCCGTGAAAGCGGTCGATGTCTCGTATATAGGTAGTGCCTATCGGAGTTTGGGACGGCAGGTGTTCAATAATAAATTGATATACATTTCCGGTATAAACTTGGGTTTCAATCCAAAGATTATGTATCTCACGAGTCAGATCCTCTTGATAAATAAAATTGTCCCGCACCCTTTCAGAGTTCCTCCACCTCAAAATGCGGTCAGTATCATTCATTTTTATCGGCCTAAGACCAATGTCCCCTCTTATCATATCCATAAAATCCGTCCTCACCCTCGTTTGCTTTTATTTGTAGAAGCTGTCGATACTCTCAATTATTTTTTTCTGATCTCTTTCACTTAAACCATAATACATCGGAAGCCGCAAAATTCTCTCGCTCTCACTTGTGGTATATCTATCTACACCGTCAAACCTACTGTACTTCAATCCAGCCTCGGCACTGTGGAGCGGTATGTAATGAAAAATCGCCATTATGTCGCGCTGTTTCAAATATGATATCAGTTGTTCTCGCTTTTGAATATTCGCCAATTTGATATAATACATATGGGCGTTATGTGCACATTCATCGGGCACATAAGGAGTTTCAATCTCTGTCACATTTTTTAGTTCGGCAAAAAACTTGTCGTATACCAACCAGTTCTTTTTTCGCTCCTCATTGATCACCTGCGCCACCTCAAGCTGAGCCCATAAAAACGCGGCATTCATCTCACTTGGAAGGTAGGACGATCCAACATCTACCCATGAATATTTATCTACCTGTCCGCGGAAAAACTTGCTACGATCAGTGCCTTTTTCCCGAATAATCTCTGCTCGTTCTACAAATCGTTCATTATTTATTAACAGCGCTCCACCCTCACCCATAGAATAATTCTTGGTTTCATGGAAAGAGAAACAACCAAAATCACCGAGTGCTCCGAGCGCACGACCTTTATAGGTCGACATCACCCCCTGCGCCGCATCCTCTATCACAAAAAGATTATGCCGCTTTGCTATGTCGTTGATTGTGTCCATTTCACAAGCCACGCCGGCATAGTGCACAGGTACAATCGCCTTAGTTCTGTCGGTTATCGCATTCTCAATCAACGTTTCATCTATATTCATGGTGTCGGGGCGAATATCGACAAAAACAATATGTGCCCCACGAAGCACAAATGCATTTGCGGTAGACACAAAGGTGTACGATGGCATTATGACTTCATCGCCGGGCCCGATGTCACACAATATCGCCGCCATCTCGATGGCATGGGTGCAAGATGTTGTCAGCAGCGCTTTCCTACACCCTGTCTTATGCTCAATCCACTCGTTGCAGCGTTTGGTAAACTCACCGTCACCACAAATCTTATGGTTTGCGACAGCTTGTTTGATGTATTGAAGTTCTTTATCGGTGCCGGTACCGGGCGGGATGTTGAAGGTTATCAAGTGAGGACTCCTTAAACCATTATAGTTTGCAATAAAACAAATAGCCGTTTGCAATAGCTGAAACTATTTTAAAACGACTTATTATCAAAGCGCTTTTCAGTGTTTTGATTTAGATAAACACATATTTATTATATAAGGTATAGAATTGTTTGTCAAATAAATAACTGAAATATTATCTTTCATCTACTCATGAATCTATGGTTTGGTAATAAAGATATTTCCTTATTGAAAAATATAATAAATGTGTTATACTTATAGCATATTTATTTTAAATTAACAAATACAAAACGGAATGGTATCAATGATTTCCAATTTACAAAACAATAGCGCCTCGCTGACAGCAAATTTGAAACCTTTTAATAGCTACAGATGGGCTCTACACATTACAATTTGTTTGGTTACGTCAATCCTTACCTTTGCCTATGCCGCTACGCACTTAAGCATCGGAATAGATGATTTGTTTTTCCAAGAGTATCGTGACCCTAATATTAACTACTCAGTTTTAAATCAAAGTCGTTGGGGATACTACATTTTGTTATATCTAACGCATTCTTTAGAACTGAACCCATTGATTGCATACGCTCAGGCTATGATTTATCTTCCTCTTGCAGCCATCGTATTGTCTTTGATATTTTTGGAAGCTTCAAATAGTCGTATTACTAATTTTCAACTTATTGTTTTTGAAACAATGTTCGTTTCTTTCCCTCTCTCGAGTGAGCTGTTTGTTTTTGACATGAGCGTTGCTCCAATTGCACTTAGCTTTCTGATGGTATCTTGCTCTGTCTATTTTGGTCTCAAATTTGAAACCTCAAATAAAATATGGTATGCCATACCATCTATTTTATTAATGTCTATTGTCAGCAAAATGTATGAAAGCCTATTTTTCGTATATGCAGTATCACTGCTGTCAGTCTATTTTATTCAACTATATTTTAGCCAAGATAAAAACAGCAAAAAATTACATCGATATATTTTGTCTGGGTTGAAACATGTTGCAATTCTTGTGTCAGCCTTTGCACTCGGCGCACTGATTGGCGAAATCATAGGGTGGTTATTAAAAATAGATGTTTACACAAAATTTGTCGAAAGCTCATACCTTTATGATAATTTTAGCCTCTATGGATTCTTGTCTAATCTATACTTCACATTTATCACAGTTGCACCATATTATTTACCTATATTGTTTTTTGTTTTCAGTGTAATTTTTTTGACATTGTGCTCTATAACAATGTCAGTAAAATATAAAAACATCATACCCGTCTTTTTAGTTGTCTTAATGGGTATCTCAATTTTTTCACTCTCGTTTATTTGGGGAAATGCTCAACTATATAGACAAAGTCAAGCTTTATCAGTTTTTGTGGCGTTCAGTTTTATGTTCGCCGTAATAGTTGTATCTGATCATGCAAAAAATAAGATCATAAAGTCTTTAACCTATATGTTAGTGATTTTTTCAATTTTAAATCAAATTGTATGTATAAATAGAATATATATTCAAGATCATGCAAGAAGCAACTACGAATTATCAACCGCAGAAGAGATCGGAACTTACATAGAAGACCATTTAAGCAATCCCGAAAAACCTGTGATTTTCAAGGGAGTATTGACTGGATTTCCGGAAAACACATATCGTGTGTTCGGAGTTAATCAAAGAACTTTCTTTGCACATAGCGTTAACTCGCTATCCAAACTATTTATTGGCGACGAATTGTTTGGAGGGCAATATTTCATCCAACAAGGACATACCTCTGTTATCACACATGGGTTTACAACATACTATGGACCCAGCGGTGGAACATTGAAAGTTTTGGAGCATGTTGGATTCTCGTTTAATCAAGCGACATTGGAACAATATAATGAAGCTTTAGACCTTTATTCAGATATGCCTAGTTGGCCTGAAGATGGTTGTGCTATTGAGACTGATGAATATTTTGTGATCAATTTCTAGGTATTGCTTCATTATATTATTGAAAATGACTTTATATGCCTATAATTAATATGACATCTGAATCAGTTCTTTTTCATCAGCTAAGTCATAATGACTATATCTTGTGTCGCCGCGCCTATCAGGTATATCAACGTTATCTTTAAGAAACAATCCAAAATGTGTTGATATCTTTTCCATACCATAAATGTTCATATGCCCATCATCTTTAAAATCTTTGCTGAAATCAATGTTTAATTCATTATAGAGTTCATTGTAATTTATAAATTATGTATTATTAAAACACAAGTATCATTTTTTTGTTTAGATTTGTAATATAACAATAGTTGCAAAATAAATTCAAAAATTAAAGGCTTGACACCTGCTAATCACAAATACCAAGCCCTTATTGCTGTATAATTATTCGATTTGAATAATTTATTTAATTGTTGTGTGTAATTTCTGGGGTCACTTCATAACTTGCCGGCCGTTTGTTTGCATTACTATTTATTATAGATATTTACTCAACGTGTTCCTCACTGCGCCTTTTCCTGCGATCAATTCGCAGAACATTCCTTCGATTTTTTCAGACAAGCCACACTTTACAAGATCGACTCCGAAAATTTTCTCATTCGAAAGAATTGATTGTAGTTCACCGCCATAACTGCCTCCAAGACTTATGCCTTTGAGCTTGCCTGTCAACTCTTCTGCCAGCGGGTCGGGGCTGAGCGGGAAAGATTCGTCGTTATCGTCTACCGCAAGGAGATAACGGAACCACCCTGCAATGGCAAGCGGTATATAGACAAGGTCGGTGACGTTCAATTTTTCATCCGCAATATAAGACTTGATCGTCTCGCCGAAACGAATGCCCACTTTTTGCGAAGTGTCTGTAACAATACGCTGTGGTTCGTCCGGAATAAATGGGTTTTTCAGTCGCTCGTTTACCACCTCGTCGATAAATTTTTCCGGACTGATTATCTTGGGATCTACCACCACCGGCATGCCTTCTTTATATCCGATATTCTCTACCAGCGCAAGCAGTTGCGGATCACGCATGGCCTCGTACACACGGTTGATTCCCAGCACACAGGCATAGACCGACAGTGCAGTGTGAAGCGGATTGAGGCAGGTGGTAACCTTCATGGTCTCCGTTTTGTTAACCGTCTCACGATCGGTAACATAAACACCGCCCTTTTCAAGCTCGGGACGTCCATTCGGGAACTTGTCCTCAATAACAAGGTATTCCGGTATCTCTGCATTGACAAACGGCGCAATAAAGGTGTTGCGTGAGGTAATTATCGGTGCCATGTCCTCTATATCGAGTTTCTCCAGTTCTTCTTCTACGCTCTTTGCAGGACGAGGGGTGATCTTATCGATCATCGACCACGGGAACCCAACACGGGCTTCATCGCCGAGATAGGCAAGAAACTCTTGCGAAACAAAACCTTTTTCGCACCAAAGCTTGGCAATCTCCAGTACCGAGGAGCGCAAAAGCGCACCGTTGTGACTACAATTATCCATACTGCACATTGCGATCGGATAGTTGCCTTTTTCAAAGCGTTTGAAAAGAAGAGCAGTCAATATGCTCATCACATGGTTTGGTTTTTCCGGCCCGTTTTCGATGTCGGACTTCACTATACCGAGATAGTCACCGTCAGTGGTTTTGAGGTTGTAACCCTTTTCTGTGATAGTCATGCTCACCATCTGAAGGCTCGGATTTTCAAAAGCCTTCACGATCTCGGCAAAGTCGGGGAATTCAGGATTTGCACGATAGGCACGGCTGACACCGGCAACCACCTCTTTGTCCATCTTTCCGTCCGCACGAAGCCGCACAAGCATGGTCAGACTATCATAAGGGGTATAAATCTTGTCGATGATATCATAGTCAAAGGTATCGACTGCGATAATTCCGGTGTCTTCAACACCGGCATCCAACATGCTTTGGTTTATTCTTGCTATAAAGCCTCGGAAAATATTTCCGGCACCAAAATGAACCCATTTTGGGCGGACATCGGTGTTTTTTGCCACCTCTTCAATCGAAAAGGTGGGGAGTTTCACACCGATTTTCTCCCAGTCTGTTTTGTTTGAAATGCTTTTGATATTCAACTTCATATTGTGGCTGTTCCTTTCTTGATTCATCATTCGATTGCGGAATTACAGCAAACGTTATTTTTTGATCTTTTGAAGCTTGGCATTTATCACCGTTGCAAAGCCTTCCGGCATCTTGTCGCCTGCCATCTTGAGAATTATTTCCATCTTCATGTTGCCGACCATCTTCAGCATTCCGGGATTTGCCACCGACTTGCCGTTTGACTGCATGATATTCATCAGCATCTCGGTAGCCTCGGGGTTTGCGAGAATATCGTTAAGTTTGTCCTTTATTGAGTAATATTGCGGATCAAACGTCATCTCGGCCGGTGCTCCGTCTTTCATGATGTCAAGGAACCAGTTTTTTGCGCCCTCACTCGGCTCTTCTTGCGGCAGTGCATAACTCTCATTTGCGGTGGTGACACGGTTGAGTTTGATTTCGTCTGTCGCACCTTTCGTGGTGGCAACAAGTGTATTCTCACCCATGTTCAAAGCAACATTTTCAAAGAGGAATATTTTGTCACCTTTAAGCGGCCCGTACTGTGTTCCGTTTACAGTAAGGCAAACCTCGTCTTGATTGCTGTAAACCTTGATAGTAACCGTCTCACTCGGGCGATCAAAATAGCGTCTGCCGGTGATATGGACAAATTCGTCGGCGGCGTTCCAGTATGCCTTATAAATGAAATAGGCATCTTTTTTGGTGGTGCGGTCATAACTCACAAGGCCTTTGTTGTTTCTACCTTGCACACCGCCCTCATCACGGGCATCCGCCGCAAAGTCAAACATGTTCCACTGGTGGGTGGACCAAATGAAGGGACGCTCTGCAAATATTTTCAGCATATGCTCATGGTATACCGCATGATATTCTTCGGAATAATCCCGAACTTTCGGAGTATCGGAATGAAGTGTCATTATGCCCTCTGCGCCATATTCCGATATGCCGAGCGGACGGTCGGGATATTTTGCATGGAATTCATCGATCCATTCCTCATTGTCGGTCAGTTTGCCGCCATACCATCCATAATAGTGGTTATAGGAGAGTATATCTGTCAAGAAATTCTGTGGTGAATCCATCTCGACAAATGAAACATTTGCAAGCGTCGTAAGCCTTGTGGTGTCATATTTTTTCACAAGGTCAACAAGTGCTTTTTGGTTTTCAACAAGGGCATCGGTTTCACCGCCGATGGTGATCTCGTTGGTGATGCCCCAGAAAAAGATGCCGGGGTGATTGTAGTTTTGATTTACCAGCTCCGCCATTTGAGAAAGTGTGTTTTCTCTTGCCTCGGCGCCCTCCATAAAGGTAGTAATAAACGGAATCTCTGCCCAAATCACCATGCCCTCTTTGTCACAAAGGTCATAAAAATATTGATCATGCTGATAGTGCGCAAGTCGGATGGTGGTGGCACCCACCTCTTTTATCAGTGCCATGTCCTGCTCATGGTCGGCCGGAGATATTGCCCAACCTTTGTCCTGTTTGTCCTGATGGCGTGAAACACCGTGCAGGTGATACTCTTCGCCGTTCAAAATAAAGCCACGCTCATTGTCGACCCTAAAATCACGTACACCGAATGGGACGACCGAAACGTCACAAGAAGCCTCACCCTGCAAAATTGTGGCACGCAGTGAATACATATATGGGTCTTTATTGCCGTTCCAAAGACGTGGAGCGGCAAGCTCAAGACGGTTTTCCGTCACCGCTTGCGCCGCAGACTCAGTTTCGCAGACCACTGCACCGCTGTCGTCCAATATTTCAAGTTTTAGCTTTGCGGAAGAACAATCACCCTTGATATTGCAACGCACCGATACTTCGGCATAGTTCCCGACTCGTTTCGGTGTGACGAATATTCCCTGTGCGCCGAAGGTTTCGATATCAAAATAAGTGTTTCCAACCTCAATCAACTTGACATTGCGATAGATTCCGCCGAAAAAGGTGAAGTCGGCGGCCTGCGGATATATCATTAGACCGTCGCTGTTGTCGGCACTCACACAAAGCTCATTTTGTCCCTCTATGACGACGTCGGTAATGTCAAATCTAAAGGTAGAAAATCCGCCTTTATGCTCGCCCAGTGTTTTGCCGTTAAGAGTGACAACTGCATGATGATTCACACCGCCAAACTCGATAAAACGTCTGCCGTCATATTTTTGAAGCGTGAATTGCTTTTTGTAGTAACAAGTTTGTCGTAAATAATCGGAACCGCCGTCTTGACCGTCAAGATTGTTCCAGGTATGCGGCAGAGTAACCGTTTCAAAAGACTTATTATCTTTAGAAAAACTCCAGCCGTCATTAAAAGAAATTGTGTTTCGCATTTTTGTATTCCTTTCGGTTTTTATCTTGTGATATATCTATCAATATTATTGTAGCAAATGCCCTGAACTATTTCTTTGAGTGTTTCGTAATCTTCGGGATATTCTCCGTTTTCCACTAAATTTGCAAGCTCGTTGCACATGATTCTGCGGAAATACTCATGCCGCGGGAAAGACAAAAAACTGCGGGAGTCGGTCAACATGCCGACAAAGCGTCCCAGCAAGCCCATCGCGGCAAGGTCTTCCATCTGCTTAATCATGCCGTATTTATTGTCCATGAACCACCAACCGGTTCCAAACTGAATCTTGCCAACTATGCCGCCGCCTTGAAAATTGCCGAGCATTGATGCGAGCACCGCATTGTCGGCGGGGTTCAGGCAATAAAGAACCGTTCTCGGCAACAGTTCTTCTCGATCCATGCTATCCATCAAACGCGAAAGATCCACCGCAACAGCGCAGTCGTTGATAGAATCAAATCCGGTATCGGCTCCGATCTGCTTGAACATTCGCTCAGAATTGTTACGCATTGCGCCAATATGATATTGTTGTACCCAACCGAGCTTGTGATACTCTTTGCCGAGATAAGACAGTATAAAACCTTTATACTTGCGTAGTTCATCGACAGTGAGCGTATCACCGGCAAGGGCTTTTTGATATATATATTCAACCTCTGATTGTTCTGCTGCAAGATACATTACCGCATCAAGTCCATGATCGGAAAGTCGACAACCCGCCTCATGGAAATATTGCAGTCGCGACGATAGGAAGCAAAGCAGTTCCTCTATTGTCTTGACGCTGTATCCGAGCTCCTCGAGTAACTTGATATAGGGCAAGAATGCCGGTTTTTCCGCATGAATTGCATTGTCGGGGCGAAATGTTGGCAAAACCGCTACCTCAAACCCCTCTTTTGCAAGATTTATGTGATACATAAGATCGTCTTTGGGATCATCGGTAGTACAAAGCGCCTTGACACCGGAACGCTTTATCAGATTCCGCACCGAAAATTCTTTTGATTGCAATTTCTCGTTACAGCGATCATAAATACTCTTTGCCGTCTTTTCCGACAACGTCTCGTCTATGTCGAAGTATCTTTTCAACTCCAGATGACTCCAGTGATACATCGGGTTGCCGATTGCATAAGGCAACGATGAGGCAAAGGCAACAAATTTTTCATAATCATCACCGTCGCCGGTAATATACTTTTCATCTATGCCGTTTGAGCGCATAATACGCCATTTATAATGATCGCCTCCAAGCCATAATTTTGAAATATTCTCAAAATTGATGTCATCGTATATCTCTTTCGGATTGAGATGGTTGTGGTAGTCGAATATCGGCATATCTGCCGCATATTCATGGTATAACTTTTCGGCAGTCTTGCTCTGCAACAAAAAATCGTCGCCTAAAAATTTTTTCATATATGTGTATTCCTTATTTAAAACATGTTTTCAAAGCCAAATTTCACAAGATTTTGACGTGATAGTGCAAGGCAATCGAACGGGTCTTTACCATAGGTGTCGTCCTGCTCAACTATCATGTAGTTAGCTCCCGTTTCCAGTCCCGACTTAATTATAGCCGGAAAATCAAGAGTGCCTTCACCCACTTCACCGAACCTGACAACATCGGTGAAAGCTTTGAAAAATCCCGCCATGTCACCCTGCTGTATTCCGCTGAAATCCGGCTCTGCGATCTTATAATCTTTGAGATGTAGCAGTTCTAACTTGCCTTTGTACGCCTTGATATACTCGGCAGGGTTCTCTCCCCCTCTTTGTACCCAGTGCACATCAATCTCAAAACCAATTTTGGAGGTGTTGTCTCGCATGATGTCAAGCAGATACTTGCCATCATACTTTACAAACTCTATATGATGGTTATGATAGTATAGCTTTATTCCGTGCGGCTCTAACTTCTCTGCATATTCATCACATATCTTTGAGAATTCCAATGCTTTTTCCAGCGAGCCGATATAAGAGAACGGCAACATTCCGATTCGCAGGTAATCGCAATCCAATGTTTTACAATCGGCTACTATCTTGGCAAAATGGGTGCTGAGCGCCTCCATGCCCGGAAACATCGGTTCAACAGTTGCACTCAAAGCCGCAATTTCGATGCCCATCTCGTCGCACGCTCTTTTTATTTCCTTGACGTTTTCCTCGCTCATCTCTACCTGTGAGACTTCGACACAGTTATAACCAATCTCTTTTATACGCTTTAGCACGTCATAAACTCCGTTTTCCGCAATTTGGTTGCGGAAAATCATCATCTGAACACCAATTTTAGCCATAATACATTCCCTTCCTACTATTAAATTACTATTTTTCGGTAGCGATCAGCTCATTGAGTTTTTCAAAGAAAAAGTCCTCGTCAAAATCGATATCCACCTCTTCACCCAGCCAGCCGGACAGATGGATTGCGTTTGCAAGTCGAACGCCTCGTATGCCATCCGAACCGGGCGCAACGAGCGGAGTTTTGTCCACAATGTTTGCGGCAAAATTCTTGAGGATATCGGCATGCTGTGTTCCCCATGCGTTCGGGAACTCAATAACTTCCTCGTCATACAGATCGTCGCCGCCGGCGGCAGATCCACTCATCAACTTGAAGACTGTCGCAAGATCTTTCGTCTCGGCATTTGTCTCCTGCTCTGACTTCTTCAATATTCGAACGGTGGCGGTCTTGGAACCATCGACTACGATTTTACCCTTATCACCAAATATTTCTAGCCTATCGGTACCAAGAAGATCGTGTGTACAAGTTACAAGCACACCGGTCGCACCGTTTTCATACTCAAACAATGCTGTGACCTCATCCTCAACGGCAATGTCGCGTTTGAAGCCGTTGCGGCACTTGGAGTAGACCTTTTTGGGCATACCGCAAAGCCATTGGATAAGATCGATCTGGTGCGGTGCCTGATTGACAAGCACGCCGCCGCCCTCGCCTTTCCAGGTGGCACGCCAGTCAGACATGTTGTAGTATGCTTGTGGACGATACCATGTGGTAATAATCCAGTTGGTACGACGAATTTCACCGATAGCGCCGGAATCTATGATCTCTTTCAATTTGCGATAGAGCGGATTCATGCGTTGGTTGAAGAAAACTCCAAAGGTGAGTTCCGGCTTGCTCGCAGCCATCTCGTTTACTTCCTGCACCTGTTTTGTATAAACTCCTGCCGGCTTTTCAAGCAAAACATGAATATCACGTTTTAACGCTTCGATTCCGATAACAGGGTGTAGGTAATGGGGAACCGTAGTCACAACCGCATCGACATTGCCACTGTCCAATAGTTCAATGTAATCGGTATATACCGGAGTGTTCGGAAAAAGCTCTTTGAGTCTCTCAACCTTTTTGGGGTCGATGTCACAAAATGCACTCACCTCTAGCTGATCAAAATCCAGTTTGTCCATCGCCATTCCGCCTTGGGGATTTATCTGCACTCCTGTCAACAGCGATGTATAGAATCCACCTTGCTGTCCAACACCGATTATTCCGAGTCTTACCTTTTTCATATCTTATTTCCCTTTCTTGTAAACATAATTATTTCGTTTTTGAGAGTGTTTCCCAAATTCCTGTAATGTAAGATGCACCGAGTGCACGATCATAAAGTCCATATCCCGGACGTCCAGTCTCACCCCAGATCATTCTGCCGTGGTCGGGGCGAATGTAGCCTTTATACCCCACATCGTGATATGCTTTGAGTATTTCTACCATGTCAAGCGAACCACAGGGTGAGTAATGAGCGCTTTCCTCAAAGCCATTTTCCAACAGCTTTACGTTGCGAAGGTGTGCAAAGTGGATTCTATCCATTGCACCGTATTTTCGCACCATTGCGGCATAATCATTAAAGTGGGCACAGCCGAGCGAGCCGGCACAGAGAGTCAAACCGTTATTTTTGACATCGACCAGCTTCAAAAAGCGATCGATATTCGCCTCGTTGGTTATGATTCTTGGTATTCCGAAGATGCTCCAGGGCGGATCGTCCTGATGAATCGCCATCATCACATCCGATTCCACCGCAACAGGAATGACCTCGGAGAGAAAAAACTCAAGGTTCTTCCAAAGGCCGTCTTCACCGATCGCTTGATAAGCTCCGATAAGCTCGCTCATCTCTTCTTTAGAATAGCTTGAATCCCAGCCGGGAAGCGCAAGATCTCCCGCTACCGGATCCATCTTGTCCACCTGCTCTTTATAGAATACGAGGGCGGTGGAGCCGTCTTCCAGTTCCTTGTCAAGCTGACTTCTTGTCCAGTCAAACACCGGCATAAAGTTATAGCAAATGACCTTCACCCCTGCCGCACCGAGACGCCTTATGTTTTCTTTGTAGTTTTCGATATAGCGCAGATAATCCCCTCTGCCGAGTTTGATATCTTCATGCACCGGAACGCTCTCGATGACCTCCATCTCAAGTCCGCTGTCCTCAACCTGTTTTTTCAGTTCTAATATTTCTTCATTGCTCCAAACTTCGCCTACAGGAGTAGTATAAACAGCAGTAACAACACCGCTCATATTCGGAATTTGTCGAATATACTGCAGAGTAACTTTATCCTCCGGACCATACCATCTGAATGTCATCTTCATTTGCTTTTCCCTTTCGTGTCAATTGATTGTTACGCACAATAGATACGGTCAAAACCGTACCTATTGTGCTTGCTTATTATTTTATTCCGCAACCTCTGCGGGCTCTTCGACGGAGCCTCCTTTTTTGATCCGTTCAATTTCAACCTGAATTTCTTCCATCTTCTCTTTGGTAAGTGGGTAGAACTTCATTGCAATAAGTGAACAAATCCAGCCCAAGATCGGAAGTCCGACAAGGAGGAAAACACCTGCATAGAGCAGTTCGTCGGAATATGGGGTTTCCGGCACCGGAAATGCCTCTCGGAATCCTATAAACGCCAATGTCAATGCAACCACAGTGTTTGCAAGCGATGAAATCAGCTTATCTATAAAGGAGAAAAGCGTGCCCATCATACCGGGAACATATTTGCCGCTGCGATAGGTCTCATAGTCGGCACAGTCGGCAATCATCGGAATGACAATATTGCCGGATACATTTCTCGTGCCGCTGACAAGAATTAGTATAAGCATATAGATTATGGTGAAGACGTTCAATGCCTCAATGCTGAGTGATTGCATGTCTCCAAACAAGATCAATGCACCTTGTACAAAAGAAAATACGAGCGGCAACCAGGTGAATACCACCAAGGCTTTTCTCTGACCAAGCTTTCTTGCATACTGAATACCGATGAACAAAACCACAAGAGTCGGAATCATTGTCCAGCCGGCAATCTGTCCGGAAAGTGTATAGTTTTGAGCCACGATGGCATAGATGATGATCGGCACTACCGAGTTGCCCATGGTCGAGGAAGCAAGTTTGTCGGTGGAGGCTGCGAAAATCAGCATCTGGATAGCACGATTGTTCTTGATAACATCGACATAGTCTTTGAACTTGACCTTGGGTGATTTTGCACCCAGCCCGAAAAATTCGGTACGGTCTTTTTGCCATATACCAAAGATGGCAAGCGCGGTGCAAACACCGGCGGCAAGAATGGTAACCATTAAAAATTCGTTGTACATTGCAGTGGTATAACCACCGTGTTTCGGGACAAGATAGGTGGTGACATATATCTGCAATCCGGTGAACAGCACCGTGTTATAAATTCCGTCAAAAAGGCTGAAGGTCGGACGCTGACCGGGGTCGTTGGTCAGACATGCCTGTGCAGCCTTCGTACATGCTGTTTGGAAGGTGTAGCCGATTATGTAAAGGCCGTAGATCAGTATGAAATATACGACCCGGAAACCTTCCGGTACAACGTACAGTGTGTTGATTAAGATAATGGTTGCAATGACCATGATTACATAGCCGATGAGCATCGAGGGGCGGAATTTTCCAAACTTTGTGTTAGTTCTGTCGATAAAGAATCCGATCAACGGGTCGGTGAAACCGTCAAATATTCTCATTGCTGTCAGCAAAACTCCGACAGTCACAACCAGAATGCCGGCAATGTTGCTCGCGAAGATGTTGATGAAGATCATAAAGAAGAGAAAGATGTTTGTTGCGGTGTTGTTAAGGGCAAACAACCCTATTTGCCAGATTTTTGCGCGATTGTAAACAATAGTATTTGATTCCATTACGCATTCCTTTCTATTCTTGGATCGGCTCCAAGCATATAGATGTGTGTTCTTACAACACTATAATACCACAAAATTTGTTTGTATACAAGTGATAATATTGTGATAATGTCAAATTCGTCACTTTTGAGCAACAAATTAAAAAATTTTGTGCTATTTGAACAGTATTTTATTGTGGAGCGATTTTTCGGCCCTGCAATGGGTTTTGAGCGATAAATATCGATATTTGGCAACTTGTACAATTGTGGCAACGTTTTTTAGTAACATTGCAAATTGATTATAACAATAAACAATGCTATAATTATACATGTATACAAGTTGAATGATTTACCTCCGGCGCAAACTATAATGAAAGGATGTTGAGATGGAACAGCACACCGCAACAACAAATAAAAAAGCACCAGTTTACACGAACGAAGAAATCTATGATACACTGGTAAACGAAATCATATCGCTCGACCTCCCTCCCAAGCAACAAATCAGCGAAACCGAAATTGCAAAACGTTTTGGCGTTTCTCGTACCCCGGTACGCGATATATTTAAAAGGTTGGCATCAAACAGCCTCATTGAAATCCAGCCTCAACGTCACACGATTATATCGCATATCGACTTTAAAGACATAACCGATCTCATGTTTATTCGTGAAAAACTTGAGGTTGGAATTTTAGAAGAAGCAATTGATAACTTTAAAAAAATACCGACTATGCAGCTTCATATCTCGCTTGCCAAGCAGAAAAATCTCATTGGAGATGATTCAATTGATATACATAGCAAAAGTATTAAATTCTTAGCTTTAGACAATACCTTTCACCTTCTTTTGTATTCCGTAACCGGTCGAAAATCGATATGGAACATCCTAGGAGATCGCCTGCACAACTATCTTCGATACCGAACCATATCCGCCGAAATCCATACCTTGCAAAACCTAGAAGAATTATATGAACACCATCAACTGTTGGTAACAGCGCTCGACGATAAAGACTGTAATCTGCTGCGGGAAATATATAAAAGCCATCTTTATTCCGGCGCAAACAAAATACCGCTCCTGATGGAACGGTATCCCCACTATTTTGATTGACTTAAATGATGATGATGTAATCATAAAATAGAAAGTTAAAAAAGGGTATTACTTCCAGCTCGGACAGTAATACCCTTTTTGTTAAAAATTTAGTATTTGTCGCTCATGTCGTTTATTGTGTGTTGAGGGGCATTTTCCGGCATGTTCATCGGTACACTATTGCTTGCGGCACCGCTATTCGCAAGCGTAAAGCTGGAAAGCAGATTTTTGAGCAGATCCGATTGGCTGAACAGCTCTTCGCTAGCCGCCGCACTCTCTTCACTGGTGGCGGAGTTGGTCTGGACAACTTGTGAAATCTGGTCAAGGCCAACATTGATTTGTTCGATGGATAGAGCTTGGTCGTTTGTCGCTTGTTGAATATCAAGCATAACTTCGGTGGTGCTGGTAACACCTTCCACAACTGCTCCAAGATCTGCCGCAGTAACCTGAGTGAGATTCACACCCGCTTCAATTGCACGAATTGATCCTTCGATAAGTTCAGTAGTGTCTTTGGCCGCCTCGGCAGATTTTCCGGCGAGATTGCGAACTTCATCGGCAACAACGGCAAAGCCTTTGCCTGCCGCACCGGCGCGCGCCGCCTCTACCGCCGCATTGAGTGCCAAAATGTTCGTCTGAAATGCGATATCTTCAATGGTCTTGATGATATTGGAGATCTCTTTAGATTTAGAATCAATCTCGTTCATGGAGGTCATCAACTCTTCCATATGGGCATTGCTTGTATTGACCGCATCGACCACACCACCTGCCATGCCGCTAGCCTTATCACAATTTGCGGCATTATTTTTAACCTGAGCCGAAATGTCGGCGATTGACGCCGCAAGTTCTTGAAGTGAACTTGCCTGTTCAATTGCACCCTGAGCCAAGGCTTGTGAACCGGTCGAAACTTGATCAGAACCGGAGGCAACCTGTGACGCCACATTACCGATCTGACTCATGATAGCCGATATCTCTTCAGTAAATTTAACAAACGAAGCTTCTACCGGTAAAAAGTTGCCACGGAACGGAATGGTAGCTTGCGGAATCTGGAAATTTTTCTGAACAAAATATCCAAGCACTCTGGTTACATCATTAATATATGAATTCATGGTATCGCACGATTCTTTGAACTGCTTTATTACAATTCCGAGCTCATCGTTAGAGTCGTATGTAACCTCAATATCAAGGTGGCCGTTGTAAATTTGCTCTGATATAGTAGTGAGTTCTTTGACCGGTGTTAGTATGCCCTTAATAAGTATTATAGACAACACTACACTGAACACAAGGCAAAATGCGATAACTCCGTATGCTACCGAGGCAACAATGAGCGTTGTCTGTTGTGTTGAGGCAACGGCGCCGAGAGCTGCTGTGTCTTCACTATCGCTAAGCTTCGCAATTTCAGAAAAGATGATCTCAACCAATGGATAATATTCCTCGGTCAATAGCTCATATGCTTGAGCGTTGGAGGCCGCAGTATTTTCGGTGGCAAGCGCTACCACCTCACCTCTTGTTGTTCCTGCGGAATCCAGTGCGGCATTAAGTGCCGTAAAGTCGGCATCATCACCTTCATAGCTTTCCATATACTCGTTAATTATCCCTATCGCATGACCAGCCTCGGCAGTCGCCTGAGCAAGCATCGCCTCTGTCTCCTCCTGTGTCGGTGACATCAAGGCGGTCGCCATAGAGGTTTTTAGTGCATTAAGTTCTGTCTGGGTCTCCCATAACATAACGATGTTTGGCAGGTTTTCTGTTCCGATCACGGCCAACGAATCACTGGTAGAGTTCAGCGTAGAAACTAACAAAAGCGAGCTAGTTGTAAGCAAAACCACAATTATTGCGATTGTAGCAATGAGTTTAGTACGAATTTTCATGTTTTTCATCTCTTAATCCCTTTCCGACAGTATCGGCAAATCGTCTCTTAGAAAATACAAATCCCTTATCACACAGCTATCTATCCAATTTTCCTTGCTTGTAGTAATTATAAATCAATTAATCATTCAAGTCAACAGTTTATGTGATATTCTCACACTTTTTTGTCGAGCCTGATAATATGTTTGTAAACATTGCCACAAGCGTTTTTCGAGAACGATGGGATACACCTACGGTCATCGAAATGTTGTCGATGGGCACACTCAATTCCGTAAACTATGCTCATTTGCATCGCTATATTAAGCTTATTGTTCTTGTGCCTACGCCCAGATTACATACAATTTCTCAACGTATTTTAACGTAATGCACTGCTTCTATTATTTGCTTAATCATCATACTCAACATCATGTTCCCAAATCGTTCCATCGGTAGCACTGATTGTGTATTCGTACTCCATTCTGCCGATCTTCCATTCCACCTCGTATTCAGCATGGCCATCATCGAAGTCGAACTTGCATATAATCTGACTTGCGTCGCTTTCCGTCACGCCTGCGTGTGCAAGCGCTATGGATTTCGCCTTGTCTTCACCGATATAGTCGGCCGAAGTGTCGGTATCCGGAGTAGTGACTGGCTTTGCATCATAGCTTTCCATGTCGTAATCATAGCCCATAATCTCACCGTTCACTGCATTTATTTCATAGTCATATTCGATTGTGCCGTCCCAAAACTCCACTTCATATTCCGCTATGCCATCGTCATAATCAAACTTACAAAACATATGCGAAACATCGGTTTCGCTCAATCCTACATGTGCAAGCGCTATGGATTTCGCCTCGTCTTCGCCGATATAGTCATCGGTGCTATTTTCCAAGGGTTGCGCTGACAATATAGCTTCTGGTTCAGTTTGTCCTACAGTCGATTGCTCGGGTTGTGTAGCTGTAACAGGCCTTGCAAGCGCCATCATGCCACCCGCCAATGCTGCTATAATAAGAACAGCACAAGAGACAATACCGATAGTTATAAATATAGTTTTCTTCGATTTCATTATGAATACCTCCTCGTATTTTGATTTTCTTTGATGACTTAATTTTATATTTATAAAATTAAAGTAACATTAAAATGCTGAATTTTATTTCGGAAATTTTACCGTGAACAAACTGCCATTGTTCAGCTCGCTTTCAAGCAGAGTTTTTGCATGGTGAAGTTTAGCAATCTGTGCCACCATGGACAGGCCTAGGCCCATGCTTCCATGTTGACTTGCCGTGCGCGAACTATCCACCTGATAAAACCTATGCCAGATCTTTTCTCGGTGTTCTTTCGCTATGCCTATTCCATCATCTTTAACTGACAGAATAATTTCTGTAGCGGTTTCATCAAGTTTTACATGGGTGCTTCCATTTTCTTTTCTATAACGAAAAGAGTTGCTGATTAGATTTTCCAGCAGCCTGCTTATCATTGCAGGGTCGAAAAAACCACTGATATTGGGTGCAATATCATATGTCATTTTCAAGTCGGATGGGGCAATTAGTTCCTGATCCTCACAGACTTCACGCACAACAGAACTGAGGTTTATCTGCTGAATTTCTGCTTTTTGAACACCTCTGTCCATACGTATAAGGTTTAACAAATCGGAAATAAGATTTGACATCTTTAACGCTTGTCTTTGCACTGTTTCAAGCACATCTTCTTTATCCTCCTGCGAGATGTTCTCTCCTATAGCATACTCACACTGCGCTAAAATAACAGCAGTTGGCGTTCTGAGTTCATGAGAAACATCGGAGGTAAATTGCTTTTCCGCTTCGAATGCGCTTTCTAAGCGCTCAAACATTTTATCAAATGTTTGAGCAAGCTTTCGTATTTCGGGACTTCCGCTTTGCAAATCAATACGCAACGCAAGGTTTTCACTCTCGCTTATTTGCTCGGCAATTTTTATAATTTTGTCTACAGGGTGAAACGTGATTTTCGCAATAAAATAGCATCCTATCGCTCCGAAAAGCACAAATACAGGCAGTGAAAACAATGCCATTTGCAAGATATTATTTGTGGTATTCGCAACCTCATCGACCGCTATAACACCGCGTATCCACACAAAAGAGCGTGAGTCCTCTACCGATGCTAATCTGTCATAGACAAAATAAAGAGTTCCGTCGGCAGTTAATTCGGCAGTTTCTTTGTCACTTAATGGCAGTGCAACGACACTTTCCTCCGGAAAATCGCCAGCTATGTGTTCGCCGTCCTGTGAATATAACAAAGTAAATACTCCATTTTTGAAAAAATCCACATCATCGGTTTCAAGCTTACCATCATCATACTCAAGCTCATCGGAATTATCGTCCACCACTTTGGTTAGCTGAGCAATGCTGTTTGCTGAAACTATATCATCGCTAACTGTAAACATCAAAGCGATTAAAACACCTGCCATCAGTAACATGAGAAATGTTGTAAAAAGTGTGAGCCTTATTTTTGCCGATACCTTTCTCATAATTCCTCCCTCAACACATAGCCACTCCCCCTTACCGTGTGAATAAGTTTTGTGTCAAAATCGCTGTCGATTTTCTTTCTGAGATATCGTATGTACACATCCACTACGTTTGTGCCGCCTTCATAGTCATAATTCCAAATATGGTTTTCAATTTTTTCTCTTGAGAGAACTATGCCTACATTATATATCATGTATTTTAAAATAGCATACTCTTTCGCCGATAGGCTTATCACTGTATCTCCGCGCTTTACAACATGAGAGCTAATATCAAGCGTCAAGTCCGAAACTGAGAGGATGCTTGTTGATTTCCCGGATTTGAGCCTTGTCATAACACGAATTCGCGCCATAAGTTCCTCGAAAGAGAACGGTTTTATGAGATAGTCGTTTGCACCCAAATCGAGTCCTTTTACCCTGTCCGATACGGCATCTCTTGCCGTTAGAAAAATCACAGGCGTTTCTATACATTTCGAACGCATGGTTTTGAGGACTTCAAAACCATCCTGTTTTGGCATCATAACATCAAGTATCACTACGTCATACTCTGTGCTGCTAATATAATCAAGGGCTGTTTCTCCGTCGTAGCAACTATCAACGGCATACCCCTCCGATGTTAATTTTTTTGTGATAATTTTATTCATATCTCGCTCATCTTCGGCAAGTAAAATTCGCACAAACAACCCTCCCAAATTGATTTTGCTTTATTATACCATAGGTTTATTAAAATTTGATTAAAACAATGCAATTAATATTTTTATTTTAAAACAAAATCAAGTTTGTCAAGCAGTCAAGGGGCCTACAATTTAGAACCCCTTCGAGTGCTAGAGATGAAAACCCCTTATTTAAGCAATTGTATTTATTTCCAACCACGAGGATTACTATTCATTTGAGCCTGTACTTGTTCTATAGTTCCCCTCATTTTCTTCGCCTTCTCGGGCATTACAGTCGCTTTATTATACGCCTCCGATACATCTATAGACATATCAAATAAAAACTCGCCTTGTGGCAACATATTGTAAGCCGAATTTTCACTTCCTGAGCGAAGAATGTATTTATAATCTTCGCTATTTCTGATGCCGTATATTTTTTTACCCTTAATAAATAACATCTCGTCATGGTTAGATCTATCTGTCTCACCTTTAAGTATATTCATCATATTTTTCCGTCAATTGCTCTATCTTGCGGTAAGTCTATGCCGGCGAGATGCGCAAATGTAGGGAAGAAATCGATATTCATCGAAGCCATGTCCAAAGTTTTACCTGCCGGAATTTCTTTTGGAAAACTTGCAACAAAGGGGACTTTTTGTTGCAAGTTTGCCGAACATTATTCCAAGAGGACAGGAAAACGACAAACTGATGATGGGTACCGACCTATTCCCGACTATTCTTAATTTAATCGGGGTTGAGCCACCGCAAGACAGAATTATAGACGGTAAAAATGTATTGCCGCTTCTAACGAGAGAGTGCGAAGAATCACCACATAACCACCTACATCTTGCGATGGGCAAAGAGGTAATTTCAATAGTTGATAAAGACAGATATAAATATCAAATACGTCATAAGAGGGATAATTCGTTCTTTTGGTATTTAAAGCAAGGCCCGTATCTTTTCAACATCAACGACGACCCATTTGAATCTTACAGCTTGCTTGACCAAGAAAAAGAACGTGCCGAAGTGTTGGCAAGCGAAATAAAAGCGATGCAAAAAAGCTTTGACACAAACTTAAGAGGATGGAAAAAACAAAACGATGCTGGTTGATAAAATTTTAATCAACTATATACTCATATCTTCCGCATACCGTGGGTTTTGCTGTCGAAAGAGCTGACATACAGCATATACGATAGCAAACAAAAACGCCGAACCCAATCGTTAATAATTGAGTCCAGCGTCACGCTGGAAAGATTTCACCCTTTATAAAATTAAATAAAAGTAAATACTAAACTATTATTTGTTTTTTCGTGCTTTAACAAATATAAGCACACCGCCGCCAATGCAAACAATTGCCAAAACAGCAATGAACATTATCATTGAATTGCCTGATTGCCCCTCATCTTGCTCTTGCACAGTATCGATTGCCTCGGAGCTTGATGTAGGTGCCTCTGTCTGTGATATATCTTCAATTTCAGAACTTACCGTCTGCTGCTCTTCTGTTTCTTCAGAACTTGCCGCCTGCTGTTCCTCGGTTTCTTCTGAGTTAGCCTCGGAATTAGCATCAGAAGTGCTTGCAGTTTCTTGTGCAAGTGTCGAAGCAGCAGCCTCATCTTTAAAGAATTTTAATATTCCAAAGCCGCCGTTATAAACAAAATGCAGCAGATACTCTTCGCTTGAAGCCAACGTTCTTGCGTAAGAATTGGTAAAGGTTATCGACACACCTCCGTCTGCGTTTGGC